>NC_003450.3:2400000-3000000 GCF_000011325.1 Corynebacterium glutamicum ATCC 13032 | reverse complement strand
CTGTTTAGCAATGCGTATCACGCAAAGATTGACGTTCCTGAGGCAGTAAAAGATGCTTCAGAAAAGTATGGTGTGGAACTTCTCGTGGGTCCGCATTTGGGCACTGGCTCCGATGTAGCCAGCGTGCTTGCGCAGCGGTTGAGTGCGGACGCCCCCACAGATGCCCATGTGATTTTGTATTCCGTTGGCAGCTCACACGTGTCCGCCAATGAATCAGTCATCGATCTTGCCCACACCATTGCTCTCCTCACTGGCTTTTCGGTTGAGGTGGTGCCCGCTACCGGTGGGCCAGGTGCCGGCGGCGCCGGAGTAATAGAGGTGGCCTCGAAACACAAGGCCGTCCACATCCTGCCGCTGTTTGTTACGGAAGGTTTGCTGCTGGATCGGGCTATTGATCAATCCGCCAACATCGCAGCTGCCACCGGCACAAACTTCACCTATTCCGAACCCCTAACTACTGACCTCGCACCACTTGTTGCAGCCCGTTACCACGCTGCATTGAGCGCACTGCTGGCACATATCTAAGACCGCTAAGGAAATCAGCTATGCAGACATTAATCTTTATCGCCATTGCAGGCGTCGCAGCACAGCTTGTTGATGGCGGCCTCGGCATGGGGTTCGGCGTCACCTCAACCACCATCCTCATCATGCTCGCAGGTTTAGGCCCTGCGCAGGCATCCGCCGTCGTGCACACCGCAGAGGTTGGAACCACCTTAGTTTCTGGTTTAAGCCACTGGAAATTTGGCAACGTGGATTGGAAAGTAGTTGTCCGGCTCGGTATCCCCGGCGCTATCGGCGCATTTGCTGGCGCTACCTTCTTGTCCAATATTTCCACCGAAGCAGCAGCACCGATCACCTCCCTGATTCTTGCCCTGATCGGCATGAACCTAGTCTGGCGATTCAGCAAGGGACGCATCCGCCGCGACTATTCCGATCGCCCGCACAGCAGGGGATTCCTCGGCGGACTCGGTATTGTCGGTGGTTTCGTTGACGCATCCGGTGGCGGCGGATGGGGTCCAGTGACCACCTCTACGCTGCTGTCTTTGGGACGCACCGAACCCCGCAAAGTAGTCGGCACCGTCAACACCGCAGAATTCTTAGTCTCCCTAGCCGCAACATTGGGCTTCGTCGTGGGACTGTGGGATGACCTAGTAGCTAACCTCTCTGCAGTTCTCGCGTTGCTCATCGGCGGCGCAATCGCAGCACCAATCGGCGCCTGGATGATCTCTCGCGTTAATGCAACCGTCCTCGGTGGCTTCGTGGGCACCCTGATTGTCACACTGAACCTGCCAAAGGTGCTCAACGTGGTTGGCCTTGATTTCATCCCCACCGGCCTCATCCAGGTCACCGTCCTCCTCATCGGCCTGCCGCTGACGTACCTCGGCTTCCGCCGCTACCGCAAAAATCTCCTCAACGAGACCATCTCCAGCGAAGTTGTCTCCGAACCAAAGGGCCAAAAGATTAAAAGCACTTAAAACACGCTTTTCGACGCCCACCCGCACCACCGCGGGTGGGCGTTTTCCCGCTTCAGGTAGGTGAAACCTAATTATAGAACAAATATTCTATTCGAGAAAGATATTAAGGTCACTCTATTGTTTCATTCAGAAGGAAAGCGGATGTGGCTTTTTCACACTCGCTGAGAGTGAGCAGAATTTCCTGAATGGTAATTCCTTGGAATAGTCTGCGAAAGCCTTGCTGAAACTCAGAAACCTCTCATTCAAACAATCATAAACCTATCGAAGTGCTTCGCAAGCGGGGCGGGTTTTAGTTTTCCGCGTGGATCTTTCATGGGAAAGGGGAAAGTGGGGCTGGCTGAGTCCATGTGTGGTGCGTGATGGTTGTTCACGGCGTGTGTTGGGATGGGCATGGATGATACTCAAACGACACGGCTTGTTGGGCGTGCGTTGCGGATGGCGCATACGTTGCGGTGTGGTGTGCCTGATGGTGTGGTTTTTCGCAGTTCACATCGGATCAGTTGTATCGGGCGTGTCAGGAATTGGGGATCGCTCAGTCGATGGGCCGGACTGGGGTGTGTTTTGATAATTCGATAGCTTAAGTCTTTTGGTCAACGGTAAAGAAGGAGTTTTATAACCGCCAGCGTAGGCATTCCTCGCTCGGGTTTATCTCTCCTGTTCAGTTTGAGCAGGATCATGATCGCCCTGTTTCACCTGTAGGAAACTAACAAGTAGCTTAATTATGTGTCCACCACTTGCGGGCAACCCCAGCTCAAATAACACCGGAGCGTTGTTGTGCAATCGCTCCAACAAATCGGCTGAAATCCTAGAGCACAGCCGCACAAGGCCGGTTTCCATTTGCTCGGTCGGCGTCAGCTCGGCTTCTTGCTTGTCGACGGACCGTTCTTCATTATTCAGCTTTCTTTGAGCAACACCGCTTGGATACTTTATTCCATGATCTTGGGCGAACTTGGCAAGGTCACTTTGCGAAATTTCATCCGGGTGCTGAGCTTGGAGTTTTTTGCCCAGATTATTGATCGCGTAGTGAGCACGTTGCGGACGGTTTAAGCATAGTGCTCTGTGAAGATAAGTGATTGCCCAGTTAATTTGGCTGACATAAGTGAGCTGACCTGAGCTGATGAATTCCTTTCGATCCTCTTCGGTGATTCCTATTGACTAGGCGACGAGCTCAATCAAATCCCGACGGACCATAATCTGATCTTGGGGCAGTGCCTTAAGCACCGGCAGCATATATTCATTCCATTTGAAAATCGACACTAAAACGATCCTTGGAATGTTGTTGTGTACTGCATGTTTGTCGAGTCTATCTAGTAGGTACGGCGCGCGTGCCTTAATTGCCCGCTGGGGTGGTGGGGAATGGGTGGCTGGGGGCATCGAAAAGCATCTTTGATGCTTTTAAAGGGAATTGTGTGAATCTTGAAAAGTTAATTGAAAAACATTTCCATTAGGGGGTGATTTGCTGGAGTTTTGTGAATCTATTTTTCGAAATTTCAACGTGCGGGGGTGGTTTGTTTTTTTACAATTGCCAGTTCATTCACGGTTGTTGAAATGTTCGGGGGTAATAACTCAACTTTCTATTTTCACCTTATTGGGATTTCGCTAGGGTGGACGATGGCAGCAATTGAATGTTGTAAATCACACAATTGCAAGGATTGTAATTTAAGGCACATCTATGTCGGTGTGAAATTACATGTGCCAGAAGAGCAATTTGCCAAGTAATCCAAGCGAGAAGGAGTGAGTTTTATGACCACTGCTGCACCCCAAGAATTTACCGCTGCTGTTGTTGAAAAATTCGGTCATGACGTGACCGTGAAGGATATTGACCTTCCAAAGCCAGGGCCACACCAGGCATTGGTGAAGGTACTCACCTCCGGCATCTGCCACACCGACCTCCACGCCTTGGAGGGCGATTGGCCAGTAAAGCCGGAACCACCATTCGTACCAGGACACGAAGGTGTAGGTGAAGTTGTTGAGCTCGGACCAGGTGAACACGATGTGAAGGTCGGCGATATTGTCGGCAATGCGTGGCTCTGGTCAGCGTGTGGCACCTGCGAATACTGCATCACCGGCAGGGAAACTCAGTGCAACGAAGCTGAGTATGGTGGCTACACCCAAAATGGATCCTTCGGCCAGTACATGCTGGTGGATACCCGTTACGCCGCTCGCATCCCAGACGGCGTGGACTACCTCGAAGCAGCACCAATTCTGTGTGCAGGCGTGACTGTCTACAAGGCACTCAAAGTCTCTGAAACCCGCCCGGGCCAATTCATGGTGATCTCCGGTGTCGGCGGACTTGGCCACATCGCAGTCCAATACGCAGCGGCGATGGGCATGCGTGTCATTGCGGTAGATATTGCCGATGACAAGCTGGAACTTGCCCGTAAGCACGGTGCGGAATTTACCGTGAATGCGCGTAATGAAGATTCAGGCGAAGCTGTACAGAAGTACACCAACGGTGGCGCACACGGCGTGCTTGTGACTGCAGTTCACGAGGCAGCATTCGGCCAGGCACTGGATATGGCTCGACGTGCAGGAACAATTGTGTTCAACGGTCTGCCACCGGGAGAGTTCCCAGCATCCGTGTTCAACATCGTATTCAAGGGCCTGACCATCCGTGGATCCCTCGTGGGAACCCGCCAAGACTTGGCCGAAGCGCTCGATTTCTTTGCACGCGGACTAATCAAGCCAACCGTGAGTGAGTGCTCCCTCGATGAGGTCAATGGTGTGCTTGACCGCATGCGAAACGGCAAGATCGATGGTCGTGTGGCGATTCGTTTCTAACGGATTGTGTTGAAACTGCTCTGAAGCTACTTTGAGGCGGTTGCTGCAGAGCGGTTTGGCTGAAAATGTGACGAACTTTGGCTGAGCTTTCGTCGCTTTTGTAGTTCTCGACATTCTCATCGTTCTGGTCGTTCTCATCATTCTCATCATTCTCATCATTGAAAAGTCACGCTTCTCCTTATATATAGCTGGTTCATAGCCAGTTAAAGGAGGGGCGTGGCTTTTTGCTGCTTAAGGCATGACCTTTGTTTGAAGTTGGTGCGGTGATGGGGGAGTGTGACCGGATTCGAACAGGAATGTACGACACGTGTCCACCCCTTCTGGAATAGTCAATTGGCATGACCGTTGTATCGCACGCGCTTGGGTTTAAGCGATTTAGGCAGGAATCCCTGGAGCTGTCTTTGTTGCGCAGTGACAACTTTCCGGTGGTGCTCGCCGTGGTAGCGCAGTATTTTCCGCAGGGGGCTATCGCTAAGCCGGCCTCAGAGCTGTATCAGCTGCTCAGCGATGATTTTCGGGTGCTGCGTGAAGAAGGATTTGAGCTGCCGAAAAGCCCGTCGGATTATGTGAGTGATTGGGTGAAGTCCCGGTGGTTTGTGCGTCGTCCGGGTAGTTCGCAGACTGGTGAGACCGTGGAACCGAGTGAAGAGCTGTTGGCGGTGCTGGATTCGGTGCAGCGGTGGGATAACCCGCATCGAAGCATTTCGGCGTCTCGAATTGAATCGTTGACGCAGGCGTTGCAGACTTTGGCGTTGGAATCGGACCCCAGCACAGCGAAACGTTTAGCTGAGTTAGAGCGTGAACGCGACAGGATTGAACGCCAGATTGAAGCGGTCCACGCTGGTGAATTTGAAGTCCTCACCACCGTGCAGATTGGTGATCGGGTAGCAGATATTTTGGATCTAGCAGCATCTATTCCTGCAGATTTCGCCAGGGTAAGGCATGAGCTGAGCGATCTGAACCGGAAGCTGCGCAGGCAGTTGCTTGATCCTGAAGATTCCCGTGGTGATGTTTTGGAAGAGATCTTCAGGGGAGTTGATCTGATTGGGGATTCCGATGCGGGGCGCAGCTTCAATAGTTTCTTTGATGTTTTGCTCGATCGGGAACGCTCAAGTCTGATTGATCGATGGATCAGAGAAGTTCTGGGACGCGATGAGGCTATTGATCTGGATTCAAAATTAAGGACAGGGCTGTACCGAATTTTCCGGGATATGGAGGATGCCAGCTTCGAGGTCAACGGGGAAATGACAGGGCTGGCTCGAAGTTTGCGTCACTATGTCACTACCGAGGAGTTCGCAGAGAGCCGACGCATGATTCAGTTGCTTCGCGATACCCGCAGTGCCGCTGCTAAGGCCGCCGAGGCTGGTGAAGTGACCTCACTCAATCACATGGACACACCACTCGTGCGCATTGGTATGGATGTTCGCTCGATTGCGGGGTTGAAACTGAAGAACCCAGGTGAAGAACGCGTCGAAGATTTGCCTGAGCCAGTTGAAGAACAAGAACTAGACACTGAAGTCTTGATGGAACAAATTCGGGCAAGCGAGATTGATTTTGAGGAATTGGAAGAGGCTGTTTCTTTAGTTCTTGCCGAGCAATCGCACGCCACGATCACCGAGGTACTAGAACATTTCCCGGCAACGCAAGGTCTCGCCAGCATTGTTGGATTGTTATACCTGGCGATGCGTGATGGTGTTCCCACAGGTCGCGCGCAAATAGTGGAGTGGGAAAGTGATGATGCCACACACCGCCGGCGGATTACAGGATGGCAGTTCATCAGGGGTTTAAACAGTGAAGATTTGGCAGAAAGCGAGATGGATAAATGAATGATCAGCTGTGGGAAGGCGACACTGGAACGCTGACTTTTGGGTCCAGGAAAGCTCTGGTGCAATTACTCAAAGGTCCCATGGTGAATGCTTTGCAGCATGTTGAAGTGTGGCGGGCTATCACCACAGATCAAGATGCGCTCAATGCTGTGCTTAACAATTTGTTCCTCGAGTTGGTTCTTGATGAGGATGCGGGTGTTGCATTTACTCGGCCTGCCAATGGTAGACAAGAAGTATTGGTTGGAAATAACAAAACTGAAGCGATGCCCAAAGTGCTGCGCACGGAGACGCTGTCGCATTTTGATACGTTGATCATTTTGATTCTGCGCCAAGAACTCACCATGGCGCCACCGGGGGAACGAGTCATTGTGGATCGTGAAGAAATCCGCGAACAAGTGTTGCTCTACCGCGTTGATGAAGAGCGAGATGAAGCCAAACTAGCTAAGCGATTCGACGCTGCATTTAGGCGCATCGTGGATTATTCATTAGCTAAAAAGACAGAGACACCTGAACGTTTTGAGGTCTCACCAGCACTGCGCCAGATTTTTGATGCCGACACTGTGGCAGGTGTGCGCGCTGAGTACGAAAAATTTAACAAAGCAGCCCATGATGGAAATGAAGAGGAACAGAAGTGACCAGCGAACAAGCTTTAGATCCTATCCACCCAGGTCAGTTCCGTCTTTCTCGGATTCAGTTGATCAACTGGGGAACCTTCCACGGAACGGTGGACATTCCTGTGACCAGGGAAGGAATCTTAGTTACCGGTGGTTCGGGATCAGGAAAATCCACGCTGATTGATGCGATCACGGCGGTATTGCTTCCGCAAGGAAAGCTGAGGTTTAACTCTGCCGCACAGGCTAATACTCCGCGGAATAAGGGACGCAGTTTGGTTACCTATATCCGTGGCGCTTGGCGTGCGCAGGAGGATCCGCTGCAGGATCAGATTGTCTCCACGTACCTACGTCCCCGCGCAACCTATTCGCTGGTTGGATTGACTTATTCCAACGGTGAAGGCGTCGAGCACACCTTGGTGGCTATTTTCTATCTGAAATCGGGACACAATTTAACCTCCGATATTTCTTCATATTATGGTGTGTTTCCCGTTGATCAAGACATCAATGCGCTGCTGGATTTCCTGAAAGAGGGCATCGATAAACGCCAGATCAGAGCTGCTTTCAAGGAAGCCATCTTTAGCGAGCAGCATTCTGTATTCTCCGGCAGGTTTAGAAGCCGTTTGGGGATCTCCAGTGAGGAAGCTTTGCTGTTGTTGCACCGCGCGCAGTCGGCGAAAGATCTTCAAAGCTTGGATGATCTATTTCGGGATTACATGCTGGTGGAACCGGATACGTTCAGCATTGCCAAAACTGCCGTGGAACAATTCCAAGACCTTGAAGGTGCTTATGAGCAGGTCGAAGATATTAAACGGCAGATCCACACCCTGGATCCTTTGGTGCAGCTGAAGAATCGGCGAGAGAAAGCGCAACAGTCCAAAGATCATGCCAATGCACTGAAGAAGGCGCTGCCGACTGTCGGGAATCGCATTAAGAAGGAAGAGCAAGAAACGCTGGTTCGACAATTTACTGTCGAGCAAACGCAGGCGAAGTCGAAGGTGGAGTCCGCCAAAATTGAGACAGATCGTGCCCGCGAAATGGAAACCCTCGCGCACGACAACGTCAAACAAATTGTGGGAGCGCAGCATGGAATTTTGAGTGCGAAGAGGGAGGGGGCCGTCGATAAGCGAAGAACAATTAGCACTGCGCGCGCTGGTCTGGACGCATTGGTTAAGGGGCTGGGCGGTGCGGCGCCGGAATCGGCGGAGGAGCTTTTGGAGCTCAACAACGCTGCGCGGCTGACCGTGGATGAGTATCCGGCGGCGAGGGAAGCGCTTGAATCTGCAGGTCAGAGGAATGTAGAGGACCGAACCCGTGCGGTTGATGAGTTCAAAGCGGCGGATCAAGAGCTGTCTTCTTTGAGTAAAGGCAGCAGTAATATTGAGTACCGTTTGCTGCAGGTGCGGGAAAATTTGTGTCAGGATTTGGGCGTGAGCCCGCGGGATATGCCCTTTGCCGGTGAGCTGATTGATCCGAATAATGCGGAATGGGAACCCGTTGTGCAGCGCATTTTGGGTGGTTTTGCTGCGGAAATGTTGGTTCCTCATGGGTTGTTGCCACGGGTTCGGGATTGGGTAAATGCCAAACATTTGGCAGCGCTGCTGAAATTCAACGGCGTGGTGACAACGGGGGAGTACAAAACCTCGCGTTTTCCGGCGGATTCCCTGATCCGAAAAGTTGATGTTGTGGAGTCGCCGTTTCGCGATTGGGTAAATCAAGAATTAGGCAAGCGTTTTAATATTCGGTGCGTGCGCACTCCTGAGGAATTGTCGGCGCTGGGGCCACGCGATCAGGGCGTGACCATTTTGGGTGTGCGAAAATTTGCGCAGCAGACAGGCGATCCGACGACGCGTTGGGAAAAAGATGATCGCCGAAAGCTGGGGGATCGTTCCACATACCGTTTGGGTTCCACCAATGATGCCAAGGTGGAAACGCTTCGGGAAACCGTGAAAGCTGGCAAAGCAGTTGTGCAGGCAGCTGATAATCGCATTGCTGCAAACCGCGCTGAGCTGCGGGAACTTGAACGGCAGTATCAAGCTTCGCAAGAAATTTTGAAAGTGTCGTGGGCTCAGATTGATGTGGAATCAGCCGACGCGGCGATTGCTGAGCTGGACCGATTGCTGGAAGAGCTGAACAACACTCCAGAGGCCACCGAGCTTTCCGCGCGGCATGAGGCGGCGAAGCAGACGCTCGCGAGGGTTTCTGACTTGCTTGTCGCAGCTCAGAGTGAGGAAACCGTGGCGTCGATGAACCTGAAACGCGCCGAAACTGAATTGAAACGGCTCGAAAGCCTGCCGGTTGCGGAGGTTTCTGAAGAAATCGCGCGGGAAGTGGAGAAACTATTTCTTGCCAACACCCGCCGGGTTCACGCCGCCAACGTGGATGAGCAGACCATTGCGCTGCGCGAGGATCTGGACAAACAAATCGATGCCAATGAGGCAGAACTTCGACGTTGTGAAAACCAAATTGTTGGCATTTTGCGCAGCTATATTGAAACGTGGCCTGCGAACCGCGCTGACTTACAAGCCGAACCTGAGTTTGTTGGTGAGGCCATCAACCGCCTCGGCGAGCTTCGCAGCGATCGTTTGGCAGAATTCACGGCCAAATTCCTAGGGCTCATGAACGAGATGTCCACCCGAAACCTCGGCCAAATCTCGCGGCGTCTACGTGATGCGCGCCGGGAAATCGAGGAGCGCATCGAGCCGATCAACGCCTCCTTGGCGCAGTCGGAATTCAACGAAGGTCGCTTCCTGCACATCGACATCCGTGATCAAAGTGGTCCGATTGTGAGGGAATTCCAGCAGAAACTTGATGCCGCTACCAGCGGTGACCTGGGAACCAGTACCGAGAAACAAGCCTTCGCCCGTTATGCGCTGATCGCTGAAATCATTTCCAAACTCGCCTCCCACGACTCCGCCGACGCCCGCTGGCGCAACACCGTTCTAGACACCCGCCGCCACGTTCGCTTCATCGGCCTCGAGCGCGATTCCGACGGCGCAACCGTCAACACCTACGTCGACTCCGCATCACTTTCAGGCGGACAAGCCCAGAAGCTGGTGTTTTTCTGCCTCGCCGCTGCCTTGCGCTACCAGCTAGCCGAACCCGGCGCCCATTATCCCACCTACGCCACCGTCATTCTGGACGAAGCCTTCGACCGCGCCGACCCCGCCTTCACCCGCCAAACCATGAACGTCTTCCACAGCTTCGGCTTCCACATGGTGCTCGCGACCCCGCTGAAACTTATCCAAACCCTCGGCGATTATGTCGGCTCCACCATCGTGGTCAGCTACACCGAAAAACCAAACGCCCAGGGCGCAATTCAGGGCAATTCCAGTTTCTCTAGGATCGAGAAATAACATGCCATTGTTTATCGACGACGCCCTCCACCGCAGCAAAAAATACTTCCACGCGCACTTAAGCGAGCTGCTCCTCGGCGAATTTGCAGGCCTCAGCCTGCCCCTGCACCCACCGACGGCAGCTAAAGCCGCCGCCGATATTGATGCCACGAGGGAATTTATCCGCCAATGGGAGGGGCGTGATGATGTGGAATATGCCATTCGAAACTGGTCTCCTGTGGGCTTAGGTAAAACTGAAGTACCCGTTAGGCTGACGTTGAACACGACTGAGGAATTAGTTGTGTTTGCGCAGGTAGAGGATGAATGGTCTTCACTTCACGAGAGGTTTTCACAGCTGTCTGGTTTTACAGCGGAGGTGGTGGCGAAACATGTGTCGCTGTGGCGTTCGCTGTCTAACGATGATCTCTCTAAGGCAGTGTTAGTTGTGGATTGGTTTTTGAAACACCCTAACTCTGGCCTGCTGAAACGCGCCGTCGCAGTTGAAGGCGTGCATACCAAATGGCTCGAAAACCACCGCGTACTCATTGAAACGTTAGTGGCCGACAAACGTGGTGAACCTGGTCGTGCCGATCTTGGACTTGGTGACGCCGAAGCTCGCGTCCGGCTCCGCTTCCATTCCGTAGATGCTCCCGCTGGGCTCACAGACATTGAAGTACCGCTTTCCAACCTGTGTGAATTACAAGAACCGCAAGTAATTCTGATGGTGGAAAACCTCGATTCATTTCTCGCTTTACCCACTTGGCCGGGCGTAACAATTGCTTGGGGTGCGGGCTACCGTGCAGTAGACATTGTTCGAGGACCCTACTTTTCTAATGGTCGGTTGCTGTACTGGGGTGACCTTGACCTGGACGGTTTCAAAATTCTCGACGGCGTCCGCAGCCATGTTCCTCACACCGAATCCGTGCTGATGAACTCTGAAACCGTCTCCCGCTGGCGCTACCTTGGCGTTGCCGACCGAGAATTCAAGGCAGAGAGCTTTGACAACCTTCATGATTTTGAATCTGACGCACTTGACCTACTCATTACAGACGGTGAGCTCCGCATTGAACAAGAACGCATCCGCCTCGATGTTGCTGTTGAAGAAATCGAGAAAGTAATTCGTGGGTGAAGTTGTTTCAGAGTTGTTTTTTATTAAACAACTCAGCCTGTAACCTCTTGGTCGTTCTATGCTTGGTCACCATGACTGAGACTCTTTTTGTATCCGCCACAACTGAGGAAGCGGTGTATCTTCCAGATGGAATCGACTTGCTGGTGACTGGCATCGGAACGACCGCAGCAACGATGATTTTGACTAAGGAGTTGGCTACTCGGGAGGTGCTTCCTGCCCGAATTGTCAATATTGGTACGGCGGGAGCTTTGGTGGATGGATTGGCTGGCGTATACGAGATCGAATACGTTCTGCAGCATGATTTCAGTAGCGAGTTAATCGCTGAAATGACAGGAAAGCCATGCTCAAATGGTTCAACTTTGGCCACGAGTGGGCACTTCCCAGTAGCGAGTTTGGCAACAGGAAACTCATTTATTGCAGATTCAGAAACCCGCAACCACCTGGCCACCCGGGCCTCCCTCTGCGATATGGAGGGCGCGGCGCTGGTGGGCGTCGCAAAGCATTTTGGTGTTCCGATTACGCTGCTGAAGCAGGTTAGTGACAGCGCGGATGAGGAGGCTTCGGGGTCGTGGTTTGATGCGGTCGATGCGGGCGCACGACAGTTGGCGGAGGCTGTGAAGGAGTTTAAATAACAAAAACCCGATGCCTGGCGGCATCGGGAGTGAGCATTATTGGCTAGCTTTCTGAGTCTGCTTTTTCTGCAGTGGCAGATGTCGGCTTCTTGCGGCCAAGGATGGCGAATCTGCTTCGAATGGCAGCAAGGGTTTCTTGGCCATTGAGGCTGGTTGGGGAACCTTTCGTCGTGGCGATCTCAATGTCATCACTGGTGATCTCACCGGCGCGCAAAGCAACCATTTCAGAGTGGTAGCGCACCCAGACAGCCAACGTCGCGGCTACTGGAACAGCCAAGAATGCGCCGATGATGCCGAACATGGTGGAGCCGACGGTGACGGATAGCAAAACAACCGCTGCGTGCAGGTTCATAGCCTTGGACTGCAGGAATGGGGACAAGATATTGCCCTCGATCTGCTGAACCGCCAGGATCAATACAAGTACCAAAAGCGCATTGGTCACGCCGTTGGTAACTAGCGCGATGATGACAGCCAGGGCGCCTGCAGACACCGCACCGACGATGGGGATGAAGCCCGCGAAGAATGTGATGACCGCGAGCGCGAGGGCCATTGGGACGCCAAGAAGCAGCAATCCGATACCAATGAATATTGCGTCAACCATGGACACCAATGCCTGAGCACGGATGAATCCGGCCAAGGTATTCCAGGTACGGGTCAGGACTTCTGTGAGGTGCCAACCTGCGTTTTCACCAGTGAAGCCGCGCATCCATGGCAGGAAACGAGGACCGTCTTTGAGGAAGAAGAAGGTCAACACCAGCATCACTGCTAGTGTGACAACGATGGATGATGCCGTTGACAGTCCAGAGAACACACCAGAAGCAATGGTGGAAGACTGTGATTGCAGCATGGATGTTAGGTCATTGAGCGCGCCTTCAAACTGTGAGATATCTAAGTTAAAAGGTGGGCCCTGAACCCAATCCATTAGATCTTCGATACCAACAGTTGCTTGGTCTACCACTTGCTTTGTCTGGGAAGACACGCTTGGCGCGATGGCTGCAAAAACTCCGCCGATGAGGGCGAAGAAACCCAAAATTGTGATGACAACGGCGAGCGCCGCGGGAATCTTATGCTCGCGCAGCCATTTCACTGGTGGCCATAGCACGGTGCAGACTAGAAGTGCGAGGACGACTGGGAGGATGCCAACCCAGATGAAGCCCAGCATACGAAGTGCAATGACGCCGGCGATAACCAGCACGATGAAGCGCAATGCCCATCCGGACAGCCAGCGGCCGTCCCTGCCCAAAATGACAGAGCGGTCGGTAGTTCCTTCAGAATCAGCCTCGACAGTTGCTTCGGCATTAGGGGGAACCGCCGACTTCTGGGTATTTAGCGGTGGCTCAAAATTGCCTTCAATCGCGTCTAAGACGGTGTCAGGCAAATCTTTCGGAGGGATGGTGCTTTTTGCATCATCCCTTTTTGGGGTGTTTCCTGATTCTGTGCTCACAAAAATCACTATGCCACAGGTGTGGGACACAGGGTGTCCTTCTAAAGTTTATGGCTGTTAATTTTGCGTGAGACTTGGTGTCAAAGTTGAGTGGGACCTGTTGAAAACAGCTCTTATCTTCCCTGATTGGGTGGTTGAAAATTAGGGGTAAACCCGGATTTTTTCTCAAGTGAAGCGCTTTGACCTGCGTAAATTAAGAAAGTTGAGTCTAGTTGGAACAACTTTGTGGCATTTACCGTTGCTATATATGTAAGCTTGAGTCAGGCAGGCTCAATGAGGAGTTTTTCTTACCGGCGAAAGTCGGTGGGAAGCAAGTCAAAGCTCAAGCCGTGGACAGTACTAAAATCACCTAAAACAGGAGGCACCATTATGGGACGTGCAGTAGGAATTGACCTTGGAACCACCAACTCTGTGGTTTCCGTACTTGAAGGCGGCGAGCCAGTAGTTATCGCAAACGCAGAAGGCTCACGCACCACCCCTTCCGTCGTTGCATTCGCAAAGAACGGTGAAGTTCTAGTCGGCCAGTCCGCTAAGAACCAGGCGGTCACCAACGTTGACCGCACCATTCGCTCCGTCAAGCGCCACATCGGCACCGACTGGTCCGTTGCTATCGATGACAAGAACTACACCTCACAGGAAATCTCGGCTCGTACCCTGATGAAGCTGAAGCGCGACGCTGAAGCATACCTGGGCGAGGACGTCACTGATGCTGTTATTACCGTTCCTGCATACTTCGAGGACTCACAGCGCCAGGCAACCAAGGAAGCTGGTCAGATCGCAGGCCTTAACGTTCTGCGTATTGTTAACGAGCCAACCGCGGCTGCACTTGCATACGGCCTTGAGAAGGGCGAGCAGGAGCAGACCATTCTGGTATTCGACCTCGGTGGCGGCACCTTCGACGTCTCCCTCCTAGAGATCGGCGACGGTGTTGTTGAGGTTCGCGCAACCTCCGGCGATAACGAGCTCGGTGGCGACGACTGGGATCAGCGTATCGTTGACTGGCTGGTAGAGAAGTTCCAGTCCTCCAACGGCATTGACCTGACCAAGGACAAGATGGCCCTGCAGCGTCTGCGTGAGGCAGCTGAGAAGGCAAAGATCGAGCTGTCCTCTTCCCAGAGTGCAAACATCAACCTTCCTTACATCACCGTTGATGCAGACAAGAACCCACTGTTCTTGGATGAGACCCTTTCCCGTGCCGAGTTCCAGCGCATCACCCAGGACCTCCTGGCCCGCACCAAGACTCCTTTCAACCAGGTTGTTAAGGACGCTGGCGTGTCCGTCTCGGAGATCGACCACGTTGTTCTCGTCGGTGGTTCCACCCGTATGCCTGCTGTTACCGAACTGGTCAAGGAACTGACCGGTGGACGTGAGCCAAACAAGGGTGTTAACCCAGATGAGGTTGTTGCAGTTGGTGCAGCACTTCAGGCCGGTGTTCTCCGCGGCGAGGTCAAGGATGTTCTTCTTCTTGACGTCACCCCACTGTCCCTCGGCATTGAGACCAAGGGTGGCGTGATGACCAAGCTCATCGAGCGCAACACCACCATCCCTACCAAGCGTTCCGAGACCTTCACCACCGCAGAGGACAACCAGCCTTCTGTTCAGATCCAGGTCTTCCAGGGCGAGCGTGAAATCGCAACCGCCAACAAGCTGCTCGGATCCTTCGAGCTCGGCGGCATCGCACCTGCACCACGTGGCGTCCCACAGATCGAGGTCACTTTCGACATCGACGCCAACGGCATCGTCCACGTCACCGCAAAGGACAAGGGTACTGGCAAGGAAAACACCATCACCATTCAGGACGGCTCCGGTCTCTCCCAGGATGAAATTGATCGCATGATCAAGGATGCTGAAGCTCACGCTGATGAGGACAAGAAGCGCCGCGAGGAGCAGGAAGTCCGCAACAACGCTGAGTCCCTGGTTTACCAGACCCGCAAGTTCGTTGAAGAGAACTCCGAGAAGGTCTCCGAAGACCTCAAGGCAAAGGTCGAAGAGGCAGCCAAGGGCGTTGAAGAAGCACTCAAGGGCGAGGACCTCGAGGCAATCAAGGCTGCAGTTGAGAAGCTGAACACCGAGTCCCAGGAAATGGGTAAGGCTATCTACGAGGCTGACGCTGCTGCTGGTGCAACCCAGGCTGACGCAGGTGCAGAAGGCGCTGCAGATGACAATGTTGTTGACGCTGAAGTTGTCGAAGACGACGCAGCTGACAATGGTGAGGACAAGAAGTAAATGACTACCCCTAACGGAATGCCCGACAATCCTGGGGATCCTGAAAATACCGATCCAGAGGCAACCTCTGCTGATCGTGCTGAGCAGGCAGCTGAAGAAGCAGCTGCCCGCCAAGCGGAGGAATCTCCATTTGGACAGGCCTCAGAGGAAGAAATTTCTCCAGAGCTCGAAGCAGAGATCAATGATCTTCTATCAGATGTTGATCCAGATTTGGATGGCGATGGTGAAGTGTCCGCTGTAGAAACACAGCTTGCCGAACGCACTGAGGATCTGCAGCGAGTCACCGCTGAGTACGCCAACTACCGTCGACGTACCGAGCGTGAACGCCAGGGCATCATCGACACCGCACGCGCAGGTGTTGTTACCCAACTTCTGCCGTTGCTCGACGATCTTGACCTGGCTGAACAGCACGGTGACCTTAACGAAGGTCCGCTGAAGTCACTGTCTGACAAGCTGATCAACATCCTGGGTGGATTGAAGGTGGAATCCTTCGGCGAGATCGGCGAAGCATTCGATCCAGAGATCCACGAAGCAGTACAGGATCTCTCACAGGGTGATGTCAAGGTTCTGGGAACGGTACTCCGCAAGGGATACCGCCTCGGCGACCGCGTCATCCGCACCGCAATGGTCCTCATTGGGGATCCAGAGGAGAGCTAGAGAGACTAAGTCTCTTAGTGGTTTCCGCCGTTGTCCACGGTCCACAGATGGAACTCCTTGAACAACACCGGCGGATATCCTTGAAGTAATAAATACTCAAAGGTATCCGCCGGTGTCCGGACAACAAAACTTGCAACACAAGATAACTTAAGAAATTGCATACAATTCACCGCATATAAGACTCATGGAAGGAGGGGATGCCCAGTGAACAACAGCGAATGGGCAAATAAGAACTATTACGCAGACCTGGGGGTCTCCTCGTCCGCTTCAGAAGATGAGATCAAAAAGGCTTACCGCAAGCTCGCCAGGGAAAATCACCCAGATAAAAATCCAGGTGACAAGGCCGCTGAAGATCGATTCAAAAAAGCGGCCGAGGCATATGACGTACTTGGTGATGACAAGAAACGAAAAGAATACGACGAGCTCAAAGCACTTCTAGCTTCTGGTGGAATCCGCGGAGGATTCGGAAGCGGAGGTGCGGGATTCCCCGGCGGGTTTCGCACGTCGACGGGAGGATTCGACACCTCAGACCTCTTCGGAGGAGGACAAGGTGGAGGGTTTTCTACGGACGGCGGTTTGGGCGATATCTTCGGTGGCCTTTTCAACCGCGGCGCTGGTTCTCACCAGTCAGCTAGGCCGACGCGGGGGGCGGATGTACAAACCGAAATAACTCTCTCGTTTGTTGAGGCAGCGAAAGGCACGACCATCCCAGTGGAACTCACCGGCGATGCGCCCTGCAACACCTGCCACGGATCGGGCTCCAAATCAGGCCACCCCGCAAAATGTGGAACCTGTGATGGAACCGGATTCACCTCTGAGAACAAGGGTGCTTTCGGATTCTCCGCTCCATGTGCAACCTGTGGTGGCACTGGTGAAATAATCACTGATCCTTGCGATAACTGCCACGGCCGAGGCACCGTCCGGAAGTCTCGTTCCATCACCGTGCGTATCCCAACTGGTGTGGAAGATGGACAGAAAGTTCGTCTTGCAGGCCAAGGCGAAGCAGGACCAAATGGCAAACCAGCGGGCGATCTCTTTGTGAAAGTCCACGTGAAAAAGGACGATGTGTTCACACGCGACGGCAGCAACATTTTGATCACCATTCCCGTGAGCTTCAGCGAGCTGGCTTTGGGTGGCGCTATTTCTGTGCCAACGCTCAACAAGCCTGTAAAACTCAAGCTACCTGCGGGAACGCCAGATGGTCGTACTTTGCGTGTACGCGGTCGCGGTATCGAAGCACGTGATTCCACTGGTGATCTGCTGGTTACAGTCCAGGTTTCTGTCCCGAAGAATCTGGATGACAACGCTGCGGAAGCTCTCCGCGCATATGCTGAAGCAGAAACTAATTCAGGTTTTGATCCCCGCGCTAACTGGGCGGGCCAGAACCGCTAGACGTTCTCTTTGAGAAAGGAGGTGACGAAACATGGCATCCACACCGAAAAAATCCAACGATGAAGGTCAGTTTGACCGTGTCGATTTTCAAGGGGAAGTCTTCGTTATCTCTGTCGCAGCCGAGCTTGCCGGCATGCATGCCCAAACTTTGCGAACCTACGATCGCATGGGTTTGGTCACCCCGATACGCACTCGCGGAGGCGGTCGCCGTTACTCCCGCGCTGACGTGGAATTACTCCGAGAAATTCAGCACCTCAGCCAGGAGGAAGGCGTAAACCTCGCCGGAATCAAGGCGATCATCGAGCTCGGCGAAGAAAACCGAAACCTCAAAGAATCCCTGCGTAAGGTCACAGCTGAGAATGAGCAGCTCAAAGATCAATTACGCAGCGGGCGTCCGCGTGGCGAGCTGGTGCACGTGCCCCGCTCCACCGCGGTGGTCATGTGGGAACGCCGCAAGGGGCGTTCCAAGTAAAAACATGCTTGTCGACGCCACTTTCTAGCAAATTAAGCGGGCACCTCCATTTATCTTTTGGAGGTGCCCGTTTCGTGCTTTCGCCAATTAGATACATGTATAACCACCCGAACAGGGGTAATAACTTTTGAAAGGCTTTCGGCGTTGAGCTGCGAGAATTTTGAGAAAAGGGGGTGAATTTAACGGGGGTTCTAGCGCGGATTGATTTTCGTGAATATGGTGGCTGCTAAGCGTGCGAATGTGCGCGTTGTCACAATCGTTGACCAAGTGTCACCTGACGCACAGGTAGTGCTCAGGTGGAGGTGGCCCAAAGGAGACCCAATGACTGTCTACGCAAATCCAGGAACCGAAGGCTCGATCGTTAACTATGAAAAGCGCTACGAGAACTACATTGGTGGCAAGTGGGTTCCACCGGTAGAGGGCCAGTACCTTGAGAACATTTCACCTGTCACTGGTGAAGTTTTCTGTGAGGTCGCACGTGGCACCGCAGCGGACGTGGAGCTTGCACTGGATGCTGCACATGCAGCCGCTGATGCGTGGGGCAAGACTTCTGTCGCTGAACGTGCTCTGATCCTGCACCGCATTGCGGACCGCATGGAAGAGCACCTGGAAGAAATCGCAGTTGCAGAAACCTGGGAGAACGGCAAGGCAGTCCGTGAGACTCTTGCTGCAGATATCCCACTGGCAATCGACCACTTCCGCTACTTTGCTGGCGCGATCCGTGCTCAGGAAGATCGTTCCTCACAGATCGACCACAACACTGTTGCTTACCACTTCAACGAGCCAATCGGTGTTGTTGGTCAGATCATTCCTTGGAACTTCCCAATCCTCATGGCTACCTGGAAGCTCGCACCGGCACTTGCTGCAGGTAACGCGATCGTCATGAAGCCAGCTGAGCAGACCCCAGCATCCATTTTGTATCTGATTAACATCATCGGCGATCTCATCCCAGAGGGCGTCCTCAACATCGTCAACGGACTCGGCGGTGAAGCAGGCGCTGCACTGTCCGGCTCTAATCGGATTGGCAAGATTGCTTTCACCGGTTCCACCGAGGTCGGCAAGCTGATCAACCGCGCTGCATCCGACAAGATCATTCCTGTCACCCTGGAGCTCGGCGGTAAGTCCCCATCCATCTTCTTCTCCGATGTTCTGTCACAGGATGACGCCTTCGCAGAGAAGGCAGTTGAAGGCTTCGCGATGTTCGCCCTCAATCAGGGTGAAGTTTGTACCTGTCCTTCCCGTGCACTTGTTCATGAGTCCATCGCTGATGAATTCCTCGAGCTTGGCGTGAAGCGAGTTCAGAACATCAAGCTGGGTAACCCACTTGATACTGAAACCATGATGGGTGCTCAGGCGTCCCAGGAGCAGATGGACAAGATCTCCTCCTACCTGAAGATCGGCCCAGAAGAAGGCGCTCAAACCCTCACTGGTGGCAAGGTCAACAAGGTTGATGGCATGGAGAACGGTTACTACATTGAGCCAACCGTTTTCCGCGGCACCAACGACATGAGGATCTTCCGCGAGGAAATCTTCGGACCAGTCCTTTCTGTTGCTACCTTCAGCGACTTCGATGAGGCCATCCGTATTGCAAACGACACCAACTACGGCCTCGGCGCTGGTGTCTGGAGCCGTGACCAAAACACCATTTATCGTGCAGGTCGCGCAATCCAGGCTGGTCGAGTTTGGGTCAACCAGTACCACAACTACCCAGCGCACTCCGCTTTCGGTGGATACAAGGAGTCCGGCATCGGCCGTGAGAACCACCTCATGATGCTGAACCACTACCAGCAGACCAAGAACCTGTTGGTCTCCTACGATCCAAACCCAACCGGACTGTTCTGATCTAAGCGTTAAGTCCTAGAAAAGCTGCCTCACACATCCTCCAGTGTGCGGCGGCTTTTCTATTTGCCGCGAACCACCTCCGCCACATTGCCCAGGAACTCCTGGTCATTCCAATAACCGGAATGCGTTGAGGGCGAATCCCACACTGTTGCACCGAATAGGGCAGCGGTGGGATCAGTGCCGTGGATGCCGTCATATTGGGTGCCGGCAAAACCGATGGGATCAGCAGACCCTGTTACCGCATACACAGGTGCGCCAAGCTGGGAAGAGTGCGAGACACCCGCGCCGGGACTGCCAACCAATACCAACGCATCGGCACTGAGCTCGCCGGAAGACGCAGCTTTTCCCACCACTGTGGAACCGTAGCTGTAGCCCATCACTACTTTTCTTTGGTGGGGATTGCGGGACTGTAGTGCCGCTTGAAACCTCTGGAGATCCGCGGCAGCGCGATTCGCTGCCGCGCCGGATACCGCAGCAGGAATCGAAGCGGGTGCTTGATATCCCAGCCACAACACCGTTGCGGAACCGGTGGAAGCAGATACTGTGCGGGCACGGTCAACATATGTATTCCACCCTTCTGGGTTGGAGGAACCCACACCTGCCACGATGGTGGTCACGGTCGTAGCCCTATCAATATCCCCAAACGATGCTACCAATGAACCATCGCCGGCTTCTAGGATCTGCATATCGGGATGGGCTTCGGCTAAGGCACGGATTTCTGGTGGGGCATTCACCAAATGAAACTCGTGGATTGCTGAGGCGGGTAGAGTGCCAAAATCGCCCAGATGCTTCAATGGTTCTGGAGTAATCGCTGTGCACAACGCGTTGATCTCGCGTGCACACATGAGGTCTAAAAGGCTACTCAAGCTGGCAATATATCGAAGCATGACGGTGAGCGTTATAGATTTATCGGCTTGTTTTTCCAGTACATCAACATAGCCTTCCAAAGTGCGTAGGAAATCAGCGGTGTTGAAAAGCGTGGATGCGGTTTTGTGCATTTGTTCCACGATATTCACTGTGGGTCGGTTGTAATCGACAAGCTTGATAAAGCCCTGGATAAGGGAGCTGGCAGAGGTCATCGTTTCGAGCTGCTGCCAGGACTGCAACCGGTCAGTGTTTGATTCGTGGAGCGCACCCGCCACGGCGGTGAGTGATGTGGCTATGCCTTCTAATTCTGAACTTTTGAGGGCGAGCATCAGTGCAACTTATTCAGTGTGTGGCCAAGATCGACGTCTATGTTGAGCATCTGCTCGCTGACAGTGCGCATATCGGAAAGATGATTGTTGAGATGGAGGTTGGCGTCGAAAAGCAATAGACGCCAGTGTTGATTCGCGCTGCTCAGCGCGGTGGCCGTGTGGCTGGGCGTGCAGTTAAGTGTGGGGCTGGGATAGGTGATGTCGCGGTGGATGAGGTGATTGGGGAGGTCGGTTTGTAGGTACATGCTGCTGATTCAAGTGGTTTTTACGATGCTGGGCAAGAAGTGATCACGCGAACCTGTGTATAACTTGCCTCAAAGCGCCTAGGCTGTGGATTATGCGTATTGCCTTGCTTCAGATCTCGACGAATTCCGATAAGATGGACAACTTCGCCCTGCTGCGTGATGCTGCTGAAAAAGCTGCGGAACAGGGGGCTCGGGTGTTGGTGTTTCCGGAGGCGACTTCGCAAAGCTTTGGTACGGGAAGGCTTGATACTCAGGCGGAGGAGCTCGATGGCGAATTCTCCACCGCGGTACGAAAATTAGCCGATGAGCTGGACGTTGTCATCGTTGCGGGCATGTTCACCCCTGCTGACACCGTGCAGCGCGGTGAAAAAACGATCTCGCGCGTCAACAACACCGTGCTGATTAGTGGCGCTGGATTGCATCAGGGATACAACAAAATTCACACATATGACGCGTTCGGTTATAGGGAATCCGACACTGTGAAACCGGGCGATGAGCTGGTTGTATTCGAGGTCGACGATATTAAATTTGGTGTGGCGACATGCTACGATATTCGATTCCCAGAACAGTTCAAAGACCTCGCCCGCAACGGTGCACAGATAATTGTGGTTCCCACGTCGTGGCAAGACGGTCCTGGAAAATTAGAACAATGGGAAGTCCTCCCTCGCGCGCGTGCACTGGATTCCACCTGCTGGATCGTAGCGTGTGGGCAAGCGCGACTTCCAGAAGAATTACGCGATGAACGAAAAGGCCCTACGGGGATTGGTCATTCCATGGTGACAAACCCACACGGTGAAGTAATTGCTAGCGCGGGTTATGAGCCAGAAATGTTGATCGCGGATATTGATGTCAGCGGTTTGGCCAAAATTCGGGAGGCATTGCCTGTTCTTTAACCACTGTCTAAGGAATCACTCGTTGGGCACGTCGGCGCTTCTGATTGGTCAGCCCGGTGAGGCAACCTAGAACCCTAAAATCTCAATCTGCTGGGCCGGAGTTCCACGCCTAATCATCGCGCGCCGAACATCCCGAGCCCACGATTCAGGGCCAGCAATTAACACGTCGCGGTCGGCCCAAGCACCTGCTTCGGTGACGATCTTCGCCATCGAACCCGTTTGATGCAAATGCAAACCCCTCGGTGGCTGCGATGCTTCGGTGGCTTGAACCCACCACGCATCCTTGTCATGCGTTGACACCGGTACGACAGAAAGCCATGGGCTGGCTGCAGCAAAATTCCACATGCCGGTGAGTTCATACAGCTCACCGGGGTAGTCGGCACCGACGAAAAAGTGCAAACGTGGAGGTGCTGCTTGGTTCATCAGCTCAAACATGTAAGCGCGAAGAGGAGCTAGGCCCGTTCCATGTGCAATAAATAACAAATCATTGCCGGAACTAATTTTGCTTTGTCCGAAATCTCCACGACCGGGGCCAAGTCGCCATTTATCGCCAAGGCGTGTGGTGGCTAAAAGTCCAGCGATATCATCTGCGTCTGATTGGATGTGAAACTCCACCTGCCCCCATTCGTTAGTGGGGATCGAAGGGCACAGGTAGCGCCATGTGTTGGGCAGAAAATCCGCAGTTGCTGCAAGATATTGTCCCGGTAGGTAGGGCAGTTGCGTTTCAGCTTGCATGCGCACGACGGTGAACCTACGGCTGCGCTTTTCAACTTCTACAATTTCTGCCTGATATGAGGCAGGAATGTGTGCCTCATCAGCTTCACGAACCGCCTCGACGGAAACAGCCGTGGTTGCAGCAATCGCACGCTCGGCAAACAGCACATTTTCAAAGGGAAGATCCTCGCATAATGACAATAGTTCGCTGCGCACGGCCTCACCCAAAGCGCTGTGCATTTCTGGGGTCAGGCCAAATCGACGCGCATCTAACGCCGCTTCTTTAAAGAACTCCAGTGTTTTGTCGTCTACTTTCCCTTCCTCACCAGTGCCTTCCAACAGCGCACTCACCATTTCGGCGATGCTGATATGAGTCGCATCATCCGCAGTGGGAAAATGCCCACGAGCCTGTGGCGCGAGCGTTAAAAGTTTCGCCTGAACGGCGCGAAGAAAATCTTGCGCGTTATCCTCAACGAGTCGCGCAACAGAAGAAACAGGGCGAGGTGTCACACTCCCTATTGTGCACCTAATCAAGGTAAAAGGTGCGCAGCCACGGCTACGCGTGTCAGGCGTTTCTTGCTTTTCGACGCCTCCCTCCTCACCCAATCCTTCCCGCGAGAAGCCCTCAAACCGTAGAGAATAACAAAATTTTCGTCACCTTGCCGAGGGGCGGAAGCTTAAAATGACTGATGGATAAAAGAAAATTAAACAGCCGTGTTCATTAATGTTGAACGTTCAGTAATATTGAACAATGCGGGATTGGAAGCTATTCATCGTAACCGAGGGAATCTCTAAGTCCACCTAACAGTGCCTCGACCTGGATACGACGCCGTTCTAATGGGTGACTGTGTTCAGGAGGGGCTTCAAGTGATTCAGCAAATTGGTTTAGCTCAGGAGGAGACTGTTCATTAAATCGATCAAGGAGGGCTTGAGTTTCCTTGTGGCCGAGTATTCTTCCAGTGTCAAGTCCTAGTAATTCAGCTGCCATTGCCTCTGGTTCACCTATGTATCCTTGATTTTCCAGGGCAAAATAGCGATTCCATAAAGTTTCTACATCCTCTTCGTACCACGACAAGATTAATGCTAGATCGCTTGCATCTTTGATGTTATTTTCTTTACGGTCGAGCCATGCATGTAGCTTTAGCGCAGTAAGTCCGGGAACTGTAGACAACTTAATGTCTATCGCATCATTTAGGGGATATAGCTCAGCTTGCTCGAATACTTCCTTGAACCCAGCGACATTAAGTAGATGACCTTTTCTGGACAAGACTTCACCGGGTGGGTTTTCAATATTTCCGAATGGCACGAGATCTACTGGAATATTTCCAATGGTGATTCCTTGCCATGCGTTACCAGTCGGTGAGAATTGTTGCTTTAATAGATTGAAGTCGTCCCAGCTTTCTAAAGCTAAAGCGAAGTCAACATCCTTAGTTCTTCTACCCGCTGTTTGATCGCGATATTTTTGCTGGTGAATGTCTCTACATCGTGCTCCAACGAGCATAATATTTTCGATATCAATAAACTTGGACAGCTTGTTAACTACTAAAATAATGTCCGCGTTCGGTGAATTCATCATGGTCTGTGTATTCCTGAATCTGAGTTTTTATAATGTAGGCAACTTCCGATAGGCGCGGATCCCCAACGGACAGTAAATCTGCATAGATTACTGGTAATGGAGCGATCGGCCACATGTTAAATGGGGTTGGAAAAGCTAGCGATAGATTTCTTTTATGGTAGCTTTCATTATGCTTTTTTGATTGCCGCCAAAATGCTCGTCGAACTAATACCTGGCCCTCGGTATCATCTCTCCGAAGTCGTCCTTGTTGAATGATTTTGTTAGTGGCCTTGTCGTCGCTGTCATCGTTGACATAAATATGTGCAGTATTTCCGCCACTGATAAGTTTTGGGACAGCTTGTTCGCCACTGATCCACCCAAGAGGTTCAATGTTTTTAAAGCGATTAAGGTCTCCATTGCCTCTGAAAGTTTGTTGGCTTACACCGAGCCCAGTCGGATAGGCATGCGCCCATGAATCAAGCAGTGCATCGCCTTTCATGAGTCGGTATCCGCTTTCTATTTTGCGCAAGTAGCCAGCTTCGGTGAGTAATTCAAGAGTTTGGATCGCGGTGCCAACAGAGACGGACGCTGAGTCTGCAATCTCGCGGATTGGTGACCTTAATATGGCTGGTTGTGCAAGCAATGCTCCGGATACTTGAGCTCTGCGAGGAGTGAAAAGTGATGCAGTTCGACGATCTGGTGTTCGTCTTTTGATTTTCTTTGATGAATCGGTGCTTGTTTTACCGCGGACATCGATATGGACCCCAGGCCATGATGCGAAACCATTGCCTCGTTGGTCGGCGAACATAAACCCTTGTTCGCGCAAAAGTTCAGCAACTCGAGGGGGAATACTTGGGGATAAGATAAAGAACTTGTCCACAGACTGTGGCAGTGTAAATCGGAGATATTTCAAGTTGGGGAAATATAGCGCATGCACTATTTTTGACGCATTCACCGATTCAAAATTTTTAATCCTTAACTTGGCTTCGCCCATATCGGCGAAGGGTTCGTCTTCTAAAGTCTTGCCTTGAACCTGTCCAAGGAGTTCAAAGGGAAGTCCCGTCTGAAGGAACGATTCATTCCAGTCCTCAAAAGTTACTATTGGCATAATCTAAGTGTAGCGTGTGTTCATCAATATTGAACGTTCACTAATATTGAACGATGCAGCTAGTTAATGATTTCTACGCTCTTATTGGGGGTAATTGCGTAACCTTTCCCTCCACTTCGCTAGTGCCTCAGGAGTTAACCGAGTCCAATCGGTGATCTCTCGAATAATCTGCAGCAGTTCGTCACTGCGATAAGACCTCGTTGGATTGCCTGGAAACTTCTTGTCGGTCACGTTGGGATCGTTGTCAAAACTCCCCAGTGGTTTCACTTCATAAACTCGCGGAGTTTTCCGGGGAACTGAAAAACATCGTCCGATAGGCCAGCGTCTAATTCAGCAGCGATTTCGGCAGCAAGCCCAGCGCCATTAATCAGAGCGGTGAAATAAACATGGTTCATGATTATGTCAGGACGGTAATTAGACTTATGACCAGGTTTAAGGAGGTCACCAGGTTGAAGCCGCGCTATTGTTCCGTGGAAAAGGGGGCCCTGATCTAGCTGATTATTCATCGCAGTAAGCGCTTTCGGTAGGTGGGTGAATCATCGTAGTCTTCCGAGCCCCGTGACCCGATCCGTTTTGTGCAATCCAATGCTACTCCCACAGAGCGGGCTACTTTCTCTAAAAATGTTCTCATAGTAGATAAAATTGTTCTTAAAGCGACATTATTGTCTGCATGGAAGACGATCTCAGTGCTGCTCTCGTCAAAGCGCTTTTCGACGCGCGAACCCAACGCAGGCTCTCTATCTCGGCGTTAGCTGAATCCTCCGGTGTGTCGCGAGCAATGATTTCCCGCGTGGAAAACGCAGAGGCGCAACCAAGCGCTGCATTACTTGGACGCCTTTCCGGTGCATTGGGTATGACGCTTTCGGAGCTCATTGCACAGGCTGAAGGTGGCTATGACCGGGGCGCTCGGCGGTCAAAGCAGTCTGTATGGACAGATCCAGCTACCGGTTACACACGGCGTGCAGTGTCACAGCCGTCAGAATCCCCACTAGAACTAGTGGAAGTAATGCTGCCTCCTGGGGCGGAAGTTGGCTACCCAGCTGATGCTTATCGTTTCATGGATCAGGTGGTCTGGGTACTCGAAGGGGCCGTTCGTATTACTGAAGGTGAAGAGGTCCACGAACTTTCAACGGGGGATTGTCTACGGTTTGGGCCTCCGCGAGATACCGACTTTGCTAATCCCACCACCGTAGCCACTAGGTATTTAGTTGCCTTGGACAAGCGTGTACCTCGTGCTTGATATAACAAGTAAGGAAGCCTGATGAATTTTTACCCACCATCTGTACCTATTAACCCTGCGTGGCGTCCACCCACAGTAACTGTGCAAGCGGGACGGCCAGCCAGAACTCCTGGTGCGCCGATGAACCCACCTATCACGTTGTCCAGCACTTATGTTCATGATTCAGAAAAAGCTTATGGGCGCGATGGCAATGATGGATGGGGTGCATTTGAGGCTGCCATGGGAACTCTAGATGGTGGGTTCGCGGTATCTTATTCTTCAGGTTTGGCAGCGGCAACGTCGATTGCTGATTTGGTTCCTACTGGTGGCACAGTTGTTTTACCTAAAGCTGCCTATTATGGCGTGACCAATATTTTCGCCAGGATGGAAGCCCGCGGAAGGCTGAAGGTTCGAACTGTTGATGCAGACAATACCGAAGAAGTGATTGCTGCTGCTCAAGGTGCAGATGTGGTGTGGGTGGAATCGATCGCTAATCCGACGATGGTGGTAGCTGATATCCCTGCAATAGTCGACGGTGTGCGTGGGCTTGGAGTTTTGACTGTCGTTGACGCGACTTTCGCAACGCCACTTCGTCAACGTCCATTGGAACTTGGTGCTGATATTGTGCTTTACTCGGCAACCAAACTTATCGGTGGACACTCTGATCTTCTTCTTGGAGTCGCAGTGTGCAAGTCTGAGCACCATGCGCAGTTTCTTGCCACTCACCGTCATGATCATGGTTCAGTGCCGGGAGGTCTTGAAGCGTTTCTTGCTCTCCGTGGATTGTATTCCTTGGCGGTGCGTCTTGATCGAGCAGAATCCAACGCAGCAGAACTTTCGCGGCGACTTAACGCGCATCCTTCGGTTACCCGCGTCAATTATCCAGGACTTCCTGATGATCCCCAACATGAAAAAGCCGTGCGAGTCCTACCCTCTGGATGTGGAAACATGTTGTCATTTGAGCTTGATGCAACACCTGAACGAACTGATGAGATTCTCGAAAGCCTGTCACTTTTAACCCACGCGACCAGTTGGGGAGGTGTGGAAACAGCCATTGAACGTCGCACCAGGCGGGATGCTGAAGTGGTGGCAGGAGTACCGATGACTCTTTGCCGCGTTTCCGTAGGAATTGAAGACGTTGAAGATCTATGGGAAGACCTCAACGCCTCAATCGACAAAGTTCTGGGTTAGAACTCGTAGCCAGTAACCAGACCTTCAGTGTTTGGTTGCCACTCCAGTGCTGGGGCGACATGATCAGCGAAGTTCTTCAGGATCGACGCGTTGATCTCAACACCCATTTGGTTGGGGGCGGTGAGCATCAAGGTGTCGGCTTCCATCACAGCTTTGTCTTCCTTGAGCTGGTCGATGAGTTCATCGGGACTTCCGGCGTAGCTGCGACCGAACGTGGATCGGGTATCATCCAGGATTCCTACTTGGTCACCGCCTTGTCCCTGAAGTCCGAAAAGCTCACGGTCGCGGTCGGTGACGATCGGGAAGATGGACCTGGAGACAGACACACGTGGGGTCCAATCGTGTCCGGCTTCTTTCCAAGCTTGGCGGTAGAACGCGATTTGATCGGCTTGCAGATCCCCGAAGGATTGGCCGGTGGCTTCGGCGACGAGGGTGGAGCTCATCAAGTTAACGCCATCGCGTGCTGCTTGTTCGGCGGTGTTGTGGGAACCGGCGCCCCACCAAATGGATTTACGCAGGTCAGGATCATGCGGGAAGATCGGCAGGGGAGTGCCCGGATGGTAGAGGCGTGGGTATTGATTCTCGGAAGCGATGGACATGGGGCGACCATCGATGGCATCGAGGAAGCGAAGGAATTTCTCCCGTGCCATGCCTGCAGCTTTAGGATCATCACCGCCGTCGTAGCCGAAAGCTTCCCAACCCTTCTCGGCTGGTTCGGGTGATCCCCTGGAAACTCCGAGGGCTAGTCGGCCGTCGGCAAGCAGATTGAGAGCAGCTGCTTCCTCGGCCATATACAAGGGATTTTCATAACGCATATCCACTACTCCAGTGCCCACTTCAATGTGTTTGGTGGCACCGATGATGGCTCCAAGAAGTGGCATCGGGGATGTACCTTGGGGAGCGAAGTGGTGAACGCGGAAGTATGCGCCATTTACTCCAATGGCATCTGCTTCTTTTGCTAATTCCAGTGCTTGTTTCAGCATGGAACGTTCGTGGCCGATTTGATAGTGCCCGAAGCTTAAAAAACCGAATGCTTTCATTTTCTTTACCTTAATTTACGTGAGGGGAGACGTCGACAAGCAATCTTTTAGCAGCAACCCGGCCGGCGACCCTGCCCGCGCGGGTGGCGCCGACCGTGGATGCGGTGGAGCCGTAGCCAACGAGCAGGACGCGCGCGTCGGAGGCGGGGCTGACCTCGTCGATCAGCTCGATACCGCGACCTTGCCCGCGGAGTTTCATTGGTGCGAGGTGACGCAGTGCGGCGCGGAAGCCGGTATTCCAGAAAATGACGTCCACATCCAGGTGCGTGCCTGCAGGATATGGCTTCCAGCTTTCCGGAACCGCCAGCGTCGTGCCTGCCGAAGGGCCTAAACCTTCAGATCTCTCGGCGGGAGGCTCACCGAAAACCACACCGGTGGGCGTGATTTCCTCGAACATGCCGCGGCTGACAATGAGTCCACGATCCACGCCAGCGAGATAATCAGGAATCTGCGGAATTCCCGTGGTGCGCACGACGCTAGCAGGAGCTTTACCGTTGAACGTGCGTTCGCGGACGGCGCGCTCAACCGCAATGCCCCAGCCGGCGTCGAACTCGCGCTGCGTGAAGTTCGGCGGACGACGCGTCGCCCAGGTGGTTTCCGCCAAGCCTTCCAACTCCAGCAGAAATTGCACAGCACTCAAACCACCGCCGACGACCAGGACTTTCTTACCTTTGAAATCCTCGGCCTTGCGGTAATTAACGGTGTGGAGCTGCTTGCCCTGGAATTTATCGATGCCAGGAATGTACGGAACATAAGGGTTTGTCCACGTACCTGTTGCATTAAGAACCATGCGGGTAATCCACTCTCGACCATCGTCGCTGCTCACGCGCAATGGGCTCGAAGGATCCTCGGAAGTGGGCTCAACTCGTGAGACTTTGACTGGGCGCACAACTGCGAAGGAGAACTCGTTCTCGTAAGCGCCGTAATAACCAGCAACCAATGTGGAAGCCGGAGTTTTCGGATCGGGGCGATTCATGGGAAGCCCTGGGAGATCGGCGATTCCGTGGGCTTTACCTAATGTGAGTGAATCCCACCTATGCCGCCAGGCGCCACCGGGCCCGTCGTTGGAATCGAGGACGAGAAAATCTTTTCCGGGAGTGAAACCGCGGCGGGAAAGTTCATGCGCCGCCGCGAGTCCAGCCTGACCTGCTCCAATGATGATTGCTTCATAATTTGTTGACATATCAACAATTGTATCACGGGACTCAAGGTTTGGAAGGGGTGATGGTCACAGTCATTTCATCCACATTGGGAAGATGTTGTTTGACGGAAAGCTCAGCCTCAAGGGCGATTGCGGTGGCTTCCGATAGCGATGATGTAGAAGTGCTGACCGTGGCATCGCCGTGAAGACGGTGTCCAACCCACCTCAACCTCAGTCGATCAATCGACTCAATTTCCTTCACATGCCAGATCGCGTGCGTAGCCTTCTCTACCAACTCCGGCTCAATTCCATCCATGAGGCGTCTGCCAACCGAACGGATCGTACCAACAAGAAGGGTGGCAATCATCGCAGAAATGATCAATCCGATAATTGGGTCAGCCAGGGGGAATCCCAGAAAAACTCCAACACCACCTGCGACAACTGCAAGTGAAGTAAAACCATCCGTGCGAGCATGAACGCCATCTGCAACCAAAGCAGCCGAGCCAATCCTCTTACCAACCCGAATGCGATACATTGCCACAGCCTCATTTCCTAAGAAACCAATAACACCTGCCGCAATCACCCATTCAATATTCTCCATCGGGCGAGGATTAATCATCCGGTCGATCGCCTGCCATGCAGCAACAATCGCCGAAAGAGCAATCATCGCGACAATAAACAACCCCGCTAAATCCTCTGCACGATTGAATCCATACGTATATTTTTGAGTCGCTGCGCGCCGGGAAAGTATGAAAGCAATCCAAAGAGGAATCGCAGTCAATGCGTCGGAAAGGTTGTGAACCGTATCCGCCAACAGTGCAACAGATCCAGAAAAAGACACAATGATAGCCTGCAAAACCGTCGTGAGCAGCATCAATACAAGGCTAAACTTCAGCGCTCGAATACCCTCTGAGTTCGCCTCCATAGCATCATCAATCGAGTCGGCGGTGTCATGGGAGTGTGGAACGAAAATCTCGTACAAAAATCCTTTGAATCCGGTGGGGTGATGGTGGTCGTGACCCTCGTGGTTGTGTGTGGAGTGGTTGTGTGTGGAGTGGCTATGTTCTTGGTGACTGTGGGTGGTCATGATTGTTCTCGTTCTCGGTGGTGGTGTGGGGGAGTCTGGCCGTCCGCAATGGTGTGTTCCGCCTGAAAAATAGCGTCGGAGACTAGCTGTGATGCGTGTTCATTGGTGAGTTTGTAGAAAACTCGTTGACCTTCTTGACGGGTGGACACGATTCGGGCCATGCGCAGCCGGGCGAGGTGTTGGGAAACTGCTGCGGGGGATTTATCGACGATGTCCGCGAGGTGGTTTACGGAAAGTTCACCACTGTTTCGAAGTGCCAAGATGATGCGAACTCGAGTGGCGTCCGCGAGGAGTCCGAAAACTTCGACGGCAAGTTCGACGTATTGGCTATCCGGGTTCATTCCGCACATTTTCTTATCTGCATTCATACGCAGATCATTGCACAACTGCCGTTGTTGTGGCTAGGGATGGTTTGAAATGGTGAAGTTTGGTCTGCGGTCGGCAAGGTCTGGCACTAATTGAGGCGTTAATTAGGGCATCGAGGGGTGGAGTTTTGGAAAACCGGACTGGGTGACAGGAATCTGGAAATTCACTTGGCTTTGTCACGCCTGTCTGGTCTGGCTCGAAGAGAGTGATTTCACGGCCAAGATCCCAGAAAAGTTAACCTCACAGAATCGCTTCTAAGGGCCTGAAAGTGTCGCGACCACATCTATGTTCATTCCAAAAACTCGGCCTCTTAAATCACCACTGAGGCATGCGCACCTTTCATGCCCTGAGAAAGTTCCGAGAATGCACCAATAAAGCCCCAACAGCACCCGGCAATGCCACCAACCCGAGCCCATTCCCTGCAGATTTTGTCGATCCGTATAGGAAATGTGGAAGATCCGCGCCACTCGATTAGGGTTGTTGTGTTTTGTTCAACAATTGCGCCCCAAAACCCGCGCACTAGAACGCAAAACAAAAACCAGTAAGGCTGAACCCGGCCGAATGTAACTGAATCTCAAAAAAGATTTCTATGAAGAAGTGGAAGGAAGTGCTTTAGGTATGGAGTACACACCGTTTAGTCTGATTCTCGATGTGGGGTGGATCTCGGGGTTGATGATCATCGGCAATATCATGCGCCGGAAGATTCCGTTTTTCCAGACTTTGCTCATTCCTTCCTCTATTACTGCTGGCATCATCGGCATGATTTTGGGGCCTAAGGTGTTGGGTCTGATTGGTTGGTCGGATCATCTTTCCACTTACACTACGGTGCTCATTGCGATTGTGTTTGCTTCGATGCCGTATTCGATGAAGTTTGACCGTGGCGTGCGTACTGGCATGAAGACGATGTGGGCGTATTCGACTGCGATGTTTGTGGGGCAGTGGGGTCTGTTCATTTTGCTGGGTCTGTTTTTGTTCCAGCCGGTGTGGGGTACCGATGAGTGGTTCGGCATGATGTTGCCGGTTGGTTTTGTTGGTGGTTTTGGTACTGCTGCTGCGGTGGGTACTGCGTTGGAGTCTTCGGGTGCGGAGGCTGCGATGTCTTTGGGCTTTACCTCTGCGACGGTGGGTACTTTTGCTGCGATTGTTGGTGGAATTATTTTCACAACGTGGGGTATTAAGAAGGGCAAGACTGCGGCGATGCCTGCGCAGTTGCCGTGGGATTTGCGTTCGGGTTATATCGATAAGCTGAGTGATCGTCCGTCGATTGGTAAGGCGAGTACGAATCCGTCTGCGATTGAGCCTTTGGCGCTGCATACTGGCATTATTTTGTTGACTGTTGCGGTTGCGTATTCCATTAATCAGTGGTTGGGTAGCATGTTCCCAACCGTGCAGATTCCGTTGTTTGCGATGTCATTTGTGGTCGGCATTGTGGGCATGGGAATTATGCGTTTGTTGAAGAAGCCTGAGTATTTGGATCGCGACACCGTGAATTCCGTGTCGGGCGCGGCGACGGATTACCTCATTGCGTTTGGTATTGCCTCGATTGCTCCTGCTGCGATTGCTGATTACTGGGTTCCTCTTGTGGTGCTGTTTGTTTTGGGCACCATCTACTGTTGTTTCTTCTTTTTCTGGGTTGCGCCTCGTTTCTTTGGCGAGAAGTGGCTGGAGCGCGCGATCTTCGGTTGGGGTTGGGCTACTGCCGCGGTTGCTACCGGTATCGCGTTGCTGAAGATCGTGGATCCGAAGTTGAAGTCGGGAGCGCTTAATGAGTACGGCGTGGCTTATATCGGTTTTGCTCCATTTGAAATCGGCATGACCATCATCGCGCCGATCGCGGTGCTCGCAGGCTTTACCATGGGGTTGGGTTGGGCGTCGTTGATTGTTGCGATCGTGATTTTTGGCCTCGCGTGGGGTCTGAAGTGGTTGCCGGAGCGCGGACATGTCCGCGGCGAGGGTAAGCCGCAATAAAGGTTGGAAGCGCCGGGTCTAGGTCCGGCGCTTTTTTCGTATGCTTTTCGACGCCTCCCTCCACGTAACATTAAAGTTACGGGTTTTCCCTGATGCTTAAGTGGTAGTCAGTGCTTAAAATTGACTGCGGTCCACTCAATTTATTTTCAAATTTTTTGAACTTGAGTGGAACATACTCAACTCTTTGTGCGTTATAGATATTAGAGAGTTAAATAATGGCGCTTGACCTGCAGGAAATTGAGATCAACACTGATTGTGTAGGTTGGCGCCCAACAAAGAAAGGGCGTTGAAAGATGAGTTCATTCAATCCAACTACCAAAACCAATGAAGCCATGCAGGCTGCTCTTCAGCAGGCATCCTCGGCTGGCAACCCTGATATTCGTCCAGCTCACCTGTTGGCTGCCATCTTGGAGCAAACTGATGGCGTAGCAGCGCCAGTCCTCATGGCTACTGGTGTGGATCCTAAGGAGATCCTCGCAGAGGCCAAGAAGTTGGTTGCTTCTTACCCCAAGGCTTCTGGCGCCAATATGGCTAATCCAAACTTCAACCGGGATGCCCTCAATGCGTTCACTGCAGCTCAGGAGCTTGCCGGTGAGTTGGGCGATGAGTACGTCTCAACCGAAGTACTTCTTGCCGGTATCGCTCGCGGAAAGTCTGATGCTGCGGATCTGTTGACCAACAAGGGTGCAACCTATGACGCCATCAAAGAGGCTTTCCCTTCGGTTCGTGGATCTCAGCGTGTCACCACTCAGGATCCAGAGGGACAGTTCCAGGCTTTGGAAAAGTACTCCACTGACCTGACCAAGCTTGCTCGTGAAGGCAAGATTGATCCTGTTATTGGCCGTGACCAGGAAATTCGTCGCGTCGTTCAGGTGCTTAGCCGTCGTACCAAGAACAACCCTGTTCTGATCGGTGAGCCAGGTGTCGGTAAAACCGCCATCGTGGAAGGCCTTGCACGCCGCATCGTTGCTGGTGACGTTCCAGAATCCCTCAAGGGCAAAACTCTGATCAGTCTTGATCTTGGTTCCATGGTTGCCGGCGCTAAGTATCGCGGTGAATTCGAGGAGCGACTGAAGGCTGTTCTGGATGAGATCAAGGGAGCTAACGGCGAAGTCGTTACCTTCATCGATGAGCTGCACACCATCGTCGGCGCTGGTGCTTCGGGTGAATCCGCCATGGATGCCGGAAACATGATTAAGCCACTGCTTGCCCGCGGTGAGCTGCGCTTGGTTGGTGCCACCACGCTGAATGAGTACCGCAAGTACATCGAAAAGGACGCTGCCCTGGAGCGTAGGTTCCAGCAGGTTTATGTCGGTGAGCCAACGGTAGAAGATGCCATCGGTATTCTTCGTGGATTGAAGGAACGCTACGAGGTCCATCACGGTGTCCGCATCCAGGACTCCGCACTGGTCGCCGCAGCTGAACTCTCAAACCGCTATATCACCAGCCGTTTCCTTCCTGATAAGGCTATTGACTTAGTTGATGAGGCAGCATCACGCCTGCGCATGGAGATTGATTCTTCACCTCAGGAAATCGATGAGCTGGAGCGTATCGTCCGCCGCCTCGAGATCGAAGAGATGGCGCTGTCCAAGGAATCCGATGCAGCTTCCAAGGAACGTCTAGAAAAGCTGCGCTCGGAACTTGCTGATGAACGCGAAAAGCTCTCTGAGTTGAAGGCTCGTTGGCAGAATGAGAAAACTGCTATTGACGATGTCCGTGAGATGAAGGAAGAGCTGGAAGCGCTGCGTTCTGAGTCGGATATTGCAGAACGTGACGGCAATTATGGTCGTGTCGCAGAGCTGCGCTACGGCCGAATCCCTGAGCTGGAAAAGCAGATCGAGGATGCAGAATCCAAGGTCGAGGTCAATGAAAATGCCATGCTCACTGAGGAGGTCACGCCAGACACGATCGCCGATGTGGTTTCCGCATGGACGGGCATTCCTGCAGGCAAGATGATGCAGGGTGAGACCGAGAAGCTGCTCAACATGGAGCGCGTCTTGGGCAACCGTGTGGTCGGTCAGCTAGAAGCGGTAACTGCAGTGTCTGACGCGGTGCGTCGTTCACGCGCGGGTGTTGCCGATCCAAACCGTCCAACTGGTTCCTTCCTGTTCCTTGGACCTACCGGCGTCGGTAAGACTGAGCTGGCCAAGGCTGTCGCGGAGTTCCTCTTCGATGATGATCGCGCCATGATCCGCATCGATATGTCCGAATACGGTGAGAAGCACTCGGTTGCTCGTCTGGTCGGTGCCCCTCCGGGATACGTCGGCTATGACCAGGGCGGTCAACTCACTGAGGCAGTGCGCCGTCGTCCGTACACCGTCGTGCTTTTCGACGAGGTGGAGAAGGCTCACCCTGATGTCTTCGATATCCTCCTGCAGGTTCTCGACGAGGGTCGCCTCACCGACGGCCAAGGCCGGACCGTGGATTTCCGCAACACCATCTTGATCCTCACCTCTAACCTGGGCGCAGGCGGTACTCGCGAACAAATGATGGATGCTGTGAAGATGGCATTCAAGCCTGAGTTCGTGAACCGTCTCGATGATGTTGTGATCTTCGATCGTTTGTCCCCTGAGCAGCTGACCAGCATCGTTGATATCCAGATCAAGCAGCTGACTGACCGTTTGGCTGGCCGCAGGCTTAACCTTCGAGTCAGCGACAGCGCGAAGGCTTGGCTGGCGGAGCGTGGCTACGACCCTGCTTATGGTGCTCGTCCGTTGCGCAGGCTGATCCAGCAGGCCATCGGTGATACTTTGGCTAAGGAACTGCTGGCAGGCAACGTCCGTGATGGCGATGGTGTGCTTGTCGACGTCGCCGACGGCGGCCAGAAGCTCGACGTTTCCAGGGCGGTCTAACGGCTCGTGGGCAAGCAGGAAAAGCTGCGCATTCCTCTCGATGTTCCGGGAGTGGAATCAGAAGAGGTAGGTGTAGAACTGCTTGCCGAAGGCTACTACCTGGTAGCCACTTTGCCGGCTGTCGCCCAGGACTGTGCCCTGGGTGACGTCGTGCGGGCACATCATGTTGATGAGGTCTTGGAATTTCAAGAAGTGGCAGTTGCTGGCGGAAACAAAACCCTCCGGGTGCTCGTTGATGCCATCGCTGCTGACCACGTGCGAGCCCAACTAGAAACACTTGGGCTACACGTGGAAGCTCCCATGTCAGAAATGCTAACTGTCAATATTGCCCCCGATTCACCGTCGCACGGTTTGGAGATCCTGCTCGATGATCTGCATGCTCAGGGGGTAATTTTCAGGGCGTTATAGAGCGCCTAATTGTAGAGAGCTGACGTTTTAGGCCCGGGGTTGAGAGAATCCCAGAACAACGATTCAAAGTGAAGTACTCTTAAATGTACTTAATAGATCCCTCTGTATCAGTTGACTACCGATACCCAAAGCCTCTCAAGGTGAATATGTACTGGCAGAGTTTTATCGCTTCTATGTTTTTTTGGATTGTTCATTTACTCGCTAACTCTGAATCAAGTTCTTTTAGCCATAGCTTTCATCGGCCTCCTTGTTGCCTTGTCATGGGGGATTAATAAATTCTCCACAGTTCGATTTTGGAAAAAGCGGGCCCCGGTTTGGCAAGTTGGCGCAATGATTATCTTGTGTTTTGTTGCCAATGGGTTCCCTGCGGAACCAATTTATGCTGCTTCTTTGGGTGTAGCTTCAGGACTGTTTGTTTTTCTTTCCCTCGTTCAACAGGCAAGAAAAGCCAATCAAACAACGGTCTAGAGCACTTACTTCTCAGCAGCTCCCGCAATGTCTTGGCTGGTGGTGGCGTAGTACTGGCTGAGTTTCCGGTAGGACCTCGACATGAATGCCAACAGCACGACAACCAACATGATGGCACCTGATGCGAGGAACATCAGTGCCATGCCGCGAGCTTTACCCTCGCCGAGGATCACGCCCCAGATGGTGTCCGCGCCGGGGCCAGCCATCCATGGAATGAGGTAGGCTTCGGCCAAAATCGCCACGATCACTGTGGAGAGCGGGTTGGCTGCCATTTCCACTGCCATGGCTAGTCCAAATACGCGGCCTTGTTGGCGGAATGGGACGACTCGTTGAAGGATGGTTTGTTCTGCGGCTTCGGCAGCTGGGGTGATAGCCATGAAGATGAAAATGCCCAGGATGTAGAGCCACCACCATTCGCGAATGGCAAATAACATGCCAACAAAAGCCACACCAACATTAACCAGCAGCAAGGTGCGCACAGGGTTTTTGCCCAAGCCAGTTTTGGAGATCACAGCACCACCAACGATGAAGCCGAGGCTGGTGAGTCCAAGCAGTAGCCCCCACAGCTGTGGGCTGAAAAGTTCCAGGCCGTAAGGGTCCATGAGTGCGGAGTACACGCCGCCGATGAGGTTGTTGAAGGACGCAAACAACACAAGCGCGAGCAGTCCCGGAACACTCAGGATGATTTTCATTGATCCTTTTAGGTCGATGCCTTTGGACACGATCGCCAAATCGGAGGTAGGTGTGGGAACTGAATCGTCAGAAACAGTAGGCTGTGCGTCTTCTTGGGTGATGATTTCCGGTTCGTCGACGCGAATCGGCAGCAGGTGCAGCAGCGCGACAAGTGAGAGCCCAAGGCAGATCCACAGGGTGATTTCCATGCCCAAGAACCCGATGGCGGAACCAGCAATGACGCTGGTGACTAAAAATCCAACACCTTGCACGGCTCCTACCAGGCCGTTTGCTTTGTCGCGTTCAGCTTCAGGAACCAACAGCGTGACCACGGTGGACAGTGCGATGTTGCGCATGTGTTCCACGATTGATCCGATGAGGATGAAAGAAACGAACACCCACAGGGCGGTATTTCCGATGCTCAGGCCGTCTTCCTCCAGCCAAAACACCCACACCAGGGCACTGAGACAATAAAACACGAGTGTGGTGACGCTGGAAAACAGCATGACGGACTTCTTGCGATTGTGATCAACAACGGTTCCGAAAAAGATGGAACAAACGGCGATCAAACCCATGTAAATTCCACTGACGATGCCGGTCAGTGCGACGTTGCCAGTGGAAAGATACATCCAAAACACCACGGCAAAGAACAGAAATCCAGTGGTGACGTTGGAGATCATGGTGTTGATCAGAACTTTATGAAACGTGGACACGGGGTGTCTCCTAAAGATGGGGAGCAAAAACCCTCAAACTGCTGCTAAAAATACAGGATTGGCGCCCGTGACGCTACTGAAAAGGTGGAGGGGCGCGTCGAAAAGCGTTGGCCGGTGCCTGAGCGAAAAACCGTGATGATTAGCATGGTTTGTTGTGAAGATCGATGAATTGATTGCTCTCGCCGCGGAGCAACCCACTCGCATCTCCAGGCGTTCCGGTGTCTCGCGCTCGACCCTGAAGCGGGTCGGCGATGGCACCAGCGAGCCCACCCTGTCGACGCTGCGTGAGGTCGCGTTGGCGCTCGGGCTTGATATTAAGGTCGCCGCGCACCACGCCTGCGATCCCTTTGCGGCCGCTGCAGCGCGCACGCTTATCGACGCCTCCGTCCCCGAAAATCCCCACAACCAGGAAATTCTCGCTTGGTTGCACCGTTTTGAGCGGTGGAATATCAACGATCCGCTCACCCTTGTCTCTGAAGCCGGAACGCTTCAGGGCATCACACATCGCCAGGATGCGCAGTTTGTGAAACTCAATCCACGCGGCATCGCTGAGCTACCGGAGCTTTTCCAACAGCACAAAACCAAATGGGCGCTGTCGGGCGCTGCGGCTGCCACGGTGATCATGGGACAAATTGTGCTGGGGAATTCGATTGTGTGGCACGAACCTGCCCACGATCTCGATGTCTCAGCGCTGGGCACCATTGTTGATGTGGCAGAAGACGCCGATCTAATTCTCCTGCCCGCAACGGTCACGGAACTGGTGGGAAGTTACACCCAGGACAGGCTAAATTTTGTGGCACCTGTGCAATTAGTTATTGATCTACACAGCCTCCACATGTTCGAGGAAGCCGATTACCTCACGAGCGGTTGGCGCTAAAATACTTAGCGTACGCACCCCAACGGGTTACCAAAGTGAATGGTAGGGGAAGTTTCGGTGTCTTATACCGGTTAGGTTTTGCCCGCGCTGCGCTTGGTCACATTAACGCCTAGGCTCGGGGCTATGACCGTGTTGATTTCTCCGTCCACCCTTGCTGAATCAATCCACGCTGGTAAGAAACAAACTGTTCTCGCTGCTTTCTGGGCTCCAATTGAAGGAGCAGGCCGCACAGTTTTCTGCTCTGAGCACATCCCAACTTCCATTTTCTGCGACCCTGCCCTTGAGCTTTCCGGAGTTCCTTCCTCTGAAGATGGCCGCAACCCACTGCCACCGCTGAATGTGTTGGCACGTTCTTTCAGGACCTGGGGTTTGAATACCGATCGTGAAATCGTGTTTTACGATCAGGGACGTGGCCTTTTTGCTGCACGCGCCTGGTGGATCCTCCGATGGGCGGGCATGCCCAACGTTCGCATCCTTGACGGTGGTTTCCAGAAGTGGGAAGACCATGAGCTGGGACACGCTGGCGGGCCTGGAAACTTCCCGCACTTTTGCAATGTGCGTCCCAACCCAGGTCAGCTGTCGGTAGCGACCATCGAAGATGTCAAGGCACATCAGGGCATTTTGATTGATTCTCGCGATGAACAACGATTTGCGGGTCGCAGTGAAAAGCTCGATCTGAAAGCCGGACACATTCCAGGCGCTATCAACATCAACGCTAAATCTTTGCTGGAAGATGATTTCACCTTCAAATCACCAGAAGAAATCCGCCAGATTTTTGCGGACAAGGGGGTAACCAGCGGAGAGAACGTCATCGTTTATTCCGGTTCCGGTAACCACTCGTCCCAGTTGCTGGCTGGCATGGAGCACGCGGGGCTAACCGGTGCGAGCCATTATTTTGCTGGTTGGTCACAGTGGAGCGCTAACCCCGAGAATCCTATCGAGGCCTAAAATCGTGGCTTGAGTACGCACTGCCAGTAAGGTGTGTGATGTGATGGAAATAAGTGTCTTGATCATCGCCGCACTGATCTTGGTGGCAGGCATCGTACTGTGGCGCGCGGACTCGTCTAAACAGGCAGCTAAAAAGGCTGAATCACCTGTGGGCTCAGTCGCACCTGCGCCCGTGCTGGTTGAAGAAGAGCCGGACCCTGAGTTTGAGCCAGAACTGGACCCTGAACCAGAAGCGCAACCAGAACCAGAGCTGGAAGTTGCGCCTAGATTTGCGCCAGAACCAGTTCAAGATCTTGAGCCGGATCAGGCTGAGGACATTTATTTTGATGATTCCCCTGAACTCGATGCTGATGTTGAAAATGCCTTGGCTGAGCTTACTGAGGTAGAAGACTACCCGGAAGAGCCAGTGCAGTCTGAGCAACCTCAAGCCCCTGCCACGGCGGAGGTAGCTGCGGACGAGGAGCAACGGGGCGTCGATAAGCATTCGTTTTTGAGCTCTTTGCCTGGTTCGCAGCGCCGGGAGCGCCGAAACTGGGCGGCGAAGCACCACTTCGATTTCATCAAGGAAGATGCCTTTTTGACCGATGAATGGTCAAGGGGTGCGGCATCGACTGGTGCCGTTGCACGTGATGTGGTCAGTGGCATGGCTGAAGGATATGAAACGCATCTGGTGGATTTGGCGGGCGTGCCCGTGATGGCGATGCGCCGTGGAATTACCTCTGACGTGGTCATTGATGCGCGCCGCGGTGAGCAGCCTGCCGATCCAGAGCGTGAAGAATCTGATGATTTAGTCGAGATTGATACCGTCTCTGGATTCCGCCTGCTCAGTAACGTGGCGGGGGTTGCGCAGCGTTTTGTCGACGAGCGCATTCACGTCGGTTTGGATTCCATGCCAGAAGCTGTGACTGCTGTGTGGATGGAATCTGATTGGGTGTTGGCGGAAACCATCAAGGGTTCCACGCCTTCCGATTGGGAAGAGATTTTGCGGCCGTTGGCGCTGCTCACGGACGCGTCTTTCACGTTGCCACCTCGTTCCACGCGTGCGCAAACCTTGGATTTGAAGCATTTGGAACCAAGCCGTCTGAAGCCGGAGCAGCCAGAAAAGCCAGCGTTTACTCCCAATGCTTCGGAAGAAGATTTGTCTCAGCCGTTGGTGATCCGCCCCGAGGAGCCGTTGCAGATGCCGGTTCGCGGTGTGCAGGAAAGCCGCGGAGTGGTCGAGCCACGGTCATTGGGTGCGGATGATGTGGAGTCGATTGCGGAGGGCGATCCAGAGCGTCCGAGCGATCTTTATGGCACGCGTGTGCTGCGTGATCTCAATGGTCAGTCCAGTATTTTCCAAGATTCCACCGACGCGGATGAGCCACCAAAAAAGTGGTAGAAAACTGGTGTTTTTCGGCCGTGTCCACCCCAGGTTCTATGCTGTAACAAACGCGGGTTTAAACCTCAATCATCAAATTAGGGAAGGGCTGGGAAATCCATGTCATCTAATTCCATTAACGCAGAAGCGCGCGCTGAGCTTGCTGAACTGATCAAAGAGCTAGCTGTCGTCCACGGTGAAGTCACCTTGTCTTCGGGCAAGAAGGCTGATTACTACATCGATGTCCGTCGTGCCACCTTGCACGCGCGCGCATCTCGCCTGATCGGTCAGCTGCTGCGCGAAGCCACCGCTGACTGGGACTATGACGCAGTTGGCGGCCTGACCTTGGGCGCTGACCCGGTTGCCACCGCCATCATGCACGCCGACGGCCGCGATATCAACGCGTTTGTGGTGCGCAAGGAGGCCAAGAAGCACGGCATGCAGCGTCGCATTGAGGGCCCTGACCTGACGGGCAAGAAGGTGCTCGTGGTGGAAGATACCACCACCACCGGAAATTCCCCTCTGACAGCTGTTGCCGCGTTGCGTGAAGCTGGCATTGAGGTTGTGGGCGTTGCCACCGTGGTCGATCGCGCAACCGGTGCAGATGAGGTTATCGCAGCGGAAGGCCTTCCTTACCGCAGCTTGCTGGGACTTTCTGATCTTGGACTCAACTAACACCCCCGGCCCCACGGAGTGGGGCGAGTCCCGCGTGGGCAAAGGTCCATGGGAAGAGGAAAACCCCGGCGTACCTCGGCCTACAAGCCCGCTTTTCGACGTCACCCTCCTCAACGAGGGCGATCGCCGCAACGTTGTTGACGCCTATCGTTATTGGACCCGTGAGGCGATTGTTGAAGATATCGACACCCGCCGCCACAGCCTCCACGTAGCGATCGAAAACTTTGAAAACGACGCCAACATCGGCACCGTCGTGCGCACCGCCAACGCCTTTGCCGTGAACACAGTCCACATTGTGGGCAGGCGTCGGTGGAACCGCAGGGGAGCCATGGTGACTGACCGTTACCAGCACCTCATGCACCACGAAGACGTTGATTCGCTGCTTGCGTGGGCAATCGCGGAGCGGCTTACCATCGTCGCGATCGATAACACCCCAGGTTCCGTGCCTTTGGAAACCGCTGAGTTGCCGAAGAACTGCCTGTTGCTGTTTGGTCAGGAAGGCCCAGGTGTCACCGAAGCTGCGCGTGCAGGTGCGTTAATGACCTGTTCGATTGCCCAATTTGGTTCCACTCGATCCATCAACGCGGGTGTAGCTGCTGGTATTGCAATGCATGCATGGATTCGTCAACATGCCGACTTATCGCAAGCCTGGTAATTTTATACCCTAGATCGTTAGACTTTCGTTATACTTTTGGGTGTCGTATTTAGTTGTACAACACCTGCATTGGAGCGAAGAAACACTCAGTGTTAGACAAATGGGTAAACAGAGCTGACCTAGCGGAATCCGCCATCAACGAAAGGCATTCCGCGAGGGTTTGGGGTCTGCCTCGAACAAATCTTGGGTTTGTGGCATGGCCATCCAACGCCAAAGAAAAACTGTTTATCCACTGGCACTACTGGTGGCAAGCGCATTATCTAGACTGCCTGGTGGATGCTGCTCGTCGACGCACCACAAAGGCCCGTCGCGACCGCATCAGGGACACCATCCGCGGCATTTCGGTGCGCAATGTGGGCAAGCTGACCTCGAATCGTTATTACGACGACAAAGCTTGGCTGGCCCTTGCTCTTGGGCGTGCCGGAAAAGTGCGAAAGGTGCGCACACCAAAATCATTGCCCTCGTTGGAACAAAACATCGTCGATGGCATTGATTCCCTTACTGGTGTGCTGCCGTGGCGTTCCGGCGAAACCTTCTACAACGTTCCCTCCAACGGTCCTGCTGCGATCATGATGGCCCGCACCGACCGTTTGGACGAGGCTATGAAAATCACCGATTGGATTTTTGACAACCTGATCGATGGCGACGGCCTTGTGATGGACGGATTGCGCATGCGCATGCACGGACCTGAGCTTGTCCGTTCCATCCACCCGTATTGCCAAGGTGTCGCCATTGGTGCGTGTTTGGAAATTGCTCTCAAACTGCGTGAGCGCGCAGGCTTGACCACTACTGTGGTGGATCACTGGTCGGATGCCGATAAGGCAGAAGACTCCCTCAAATACTTTGCACACATCCACGCTGTGGTTCAGGCTGTGTCGCGGAAGATGACCAACTTCCACGGCGTTATTGATTGGGACACCGGTGACGGCGACGGCGGTTTGTTCAAGGGCATTTTGGTCCGCTATTTAGCTGATGTGGCCATCCGCCTGCCTGACGATTCACCAACCAACCGGGAAACCAAAAAGATTGCAGCACGCCTGGTACTGGAATCGGCGGAAAGCGTATGGAACCACCGATTGGAAGTTGATGGCCTTCCGGTATTCGCCACAGACTGGACAACGGATGCACGCCTGCCACAAAACTTTGGTTTGAGTTCCTCTAGTTTGAGCGATCTGGTGAGTGTTGTGCGCGTGGATGAACGTGATCTGTCCGTGCAATTGTCCGGTTGGATGCTCATGGAAGCAGCAGCGAAAGTGGCCGAAGAACTGGAAAACAACGGCAATAGTTACACCGGTCGCTCCCGATAGCCCCGATAGTGTATGTGCTGACCTGCGTTTATGCATTTTCCTTAGGTTGAAGGAAATATCACACGACAAAAGTTGAGTGATGCAGGCATAATTGGCTATAGGCAACTGAAGATGCCACAATCAATGTTTGATCCAACAGAATCAGACATTGTGAATGTGGGATTATCGGTTCGCGCTTCACCATGTTTCTGCATGATGAAATTACATACATAGTTCAGTGACAGTCACCTTTTGGAGGAGACACCTTATGCCTATCGCAACTCCCGAGGTCTATAACGAGATGCTCGATCGTGCTAAGGAAGGCGGATTCGCCTTCCCAGCCATCAACTGCACCTCCTCGGAAACCATCAACGCAGCTCTCAAGGGCTTCGCAGAGGCTGAATCTGACGGAATCATCCAGTTCTCCACCGGTGGTGCAGAGTTCGGTTCCGGCCTGGCAGTAAAGAACAAGGTCAAGGGCGCAGTTGCGCTTGCAGCCTTCGCCCACGAGGCAGCAAAGAGCTACGGCATCAACGTTGCTCTGCACACTGACCACTGCCAGAAGGAAGTCCTGGACGAGTACGTCCGCCCACTGCTGGCTATCTCCCAGGAGCGCGTCGACCGCGGCGAGCTTCCACTGTTCCAGTCCCACATGTGGGATGGTTCCGCTGTCCCAATCGACGAGAACCTCGAAATCGCACAGGAGCTGCTGGCTAAGGCCAAGGCAGCGAACATCATCTTGGAAGTTGAGATCGGTGTTGTCGGTGGCGAAGAAGACGGCGTTGAGGCTAAGGCTGGCGCAAACCTCTACACCTCCCCAGAAGACTTTGAGAAGACCATCGATGCAATCGGCACCGGTGAGAAGGGCCGCTACCTGCTAGCAGCTACCTTCGGTAACGTCCACGGCGTTTACAAGCCAGGCAACGTCAAGCTGCGCCCAGAGGTCCTCCTTGAGGGCCAGCAGGTTGCACGCAAGAAGCTTGGACTTGCAGACGACGCACTTCCATTCGACTTCGTCTTCCACGGTGGCTCAGGCTCCGAGAAGGAAAAGATCGAAGAGGCGCTGACCTACGGCGTCATCAAGATGAACGTTGATACTGACACCCAGTACGCATTCACCCGCCCAATCGTCTCCCACATGTTTGAGAACTACAACGGCGTTCTCAAGATCGACGGCGAGGTCGGAAACAAGAAGGCTTACGACCCACGCTCTTACATGAAGAAGGCTGAGCAGAGCATGTCTGAGCGCATTATCGAGTCTTGCCAGGACCTCAAGTCTGTTGGAAAGACCACCTCTAAGTAATCTCAGCAGTTAAAAAGGGCAGTTCCGCATCAGGGGGACTGCCCTTTTTCGTGTCTTCTCATGCTCTTGTGAATATGCATAGCTAATCTTGAGGCCATGGCAAAGAAGAAACTGGGGACTGTCGCCAGACTGTCTGAACTGGATAAGTCCCTGCGCAATAGATTGCTGCGGGTTCGTTCCCGACTGCTGTTTATTGTTCATTCCGCAATTGGTGCGGGTGTGGCGTATTGGATCGCCGTGGAAGTGATCAAACACGGACAACCGTTTTTCGCACCGATGTCCGCGGTGATTATTTTGGGTCTCTCCGGAGGAGACCGCATCAAAAGAGCCACGGAACTCACCCTGGGCTGTGCTTTAGGCGTTGGTTTGGGTGATTTACTGATCATGCAAATCGGCACGGGCTATTGGCAGATATTTGTGGTAGTTGGATTAGCGCTGCTGGTGGCCTCGTTTGTTTCACCGGCACCGTTGGTGAGTAATCAGATGGCCATTGGTGGCATTTTGATTGCCACGATGTTCCCGCCAGGTGATGGTGGAAGCATTGACCGTATGATCGACGCCTTCATTGGTGGTGGCGTGGGAATTTTGGTCATCGCACTTCTTCCCTCATCTCCTCTTGACGCAGGCCGGCATCAAGTGGCCAACGTTTTGGGGATCGCAGCTAGTGTGCTGGAAGACGTGGCAGCTTCCCTAAAAGCCAAGGATGCAGCCAAACTCAACAATGCTTTGGAAGCATTGAGAAGGTCGCAGGCGTCGGTGAACAAGCTGGAAACTGCGGCATCTTCAGGCAAGGAAGCAACCACCGTATCGCCATTTTTATGGGGAGATAGGGCCCGCGTGAGATCGCTGTATCGCATTCTGGCGCCAGTGGACAACGTCATCCGAAATGCTCGAGTCCTTGCGCGACGGGCAGTGGTGCTGACCGAAGACAATGACACCGTCAGTGATGAACAAATCCACGTGATTGAGGAAATCGCAGACATTGCACTGCGACTGTCAGACCTTTATGAGCACCACAAAGAAATCAGTGAAGCACTGGAAATTCCTGAGTTGGTTAACCGACTGCGTCAACTGGGCAGTGAAGTGGGCGAGGACATCGCCGAAGATCGAGTGCTATCCGCACAAGTAATTTTGGCGCAATCGCGATCCATCATTGTGGACCTGTTGCAGATCTGCGGCATGTCCAGGGAATCTGCGGTGGCAGTGTTGGTTCCGACCTCAGAGAGTCCGGCTTACCCTCCGGAGCTGTGGGATGACGAAGACTAGCCTTTTATCGCGGTTCGGTTTTCACGGCGAATAAGCGCTGCTACTGCCCAAATGACAAATCCGATGATGGGGAGGAACAACACGAGAGCTCCCCAGCCCAATGAAGCCACTACATCCCGTTTTCTCGTGTATTCCACAGTTGCGACGGTGATGGCCACAACCAAGAGAATGACGAAGGGAATCACAGACCAAACAAGGTCATACATTGGCGGGAAGAGAATATTATTTCCTGATTCAAGCGGGAGAGATGTCGCTGGTGCCATGCTGGCTCCTTGTTTTACGGCCGCACGATTTGGAGATCGCGCAAATGTCGATAGAAGGTAACGCGCTCCACTTTACGTTTGCGGGAAATTCCGTCAACCCGGATTTGTAGCGAGGGGCCGCCGGCTTGCATGGCACGGCCCGTCGAAAAGCTCTCTGGAATAACCGAGCCCGAGGGGCGAGGGAACAGGCTGCGGGAGGGCACCTCGCCGGGCAGGGGAGTGTCCATGATGACCGCAGCGATGCCTGGGGCGTCAAGCATCGGCACCAAGCGGGCACCGTAGACGCCACGGCGTGGGGCCTTCGAGGCAGCCTCGTGGCGGATGAGAACATGATCATCGACGATGACTTCGCCGGTGATCTCACCCGGCTCCCAGTTGGTGATGGTGGCTGAACCGGCGACGGCGACCGCAACGTCATCGCGGATGAGCGGGGCAGGATTGACCAATCCGGTCAGTGCGAGCTCAAGCGCGGCAGCCTCATCGGCGGGCAGACCCCAGTTCTTCGCAGCCGTTGAAGGACCAACGGGCACGAATCCAATCTCCGCCCACAAATTATCGGCGCGCATGAGACGAGTCAGGACCGCAGACAGCGCTGCATCCGAACCGATCACCACGATGCGCAAACGGGTTTCAGGCTGTTGTGGCGCAAACTTAGGGCTGCTCAAATGCTCGACATCAGGCTGCTTGGCGATCTCATCGAGAGAAGGCGTGGGATCCTGAGGGAGCACATCAAAGGCCACATCATCAAGAATTTTGAGGTCTTTTCGGGTGGGCACCGCAGGCAAATCGTGGATCTCCACAGAGGTGGAAAGGGCAGGGAATTCGTTGATGTGTGGGGCATCGCACCGCAAAACCAGAAGACGCATACCGCAAGCTTAGTATCGCGATGATTAAAAACCTCACATGGGATAGTAAGATGAAATAACGTCTGTGTGCGCACACGCGTGCATACTCCAACTTCATGGATCGGATGTGACGTAAACCAATGGCTGCAATCGTTATTGTCGGCGCTCAATGGGGCGATGAAGGCAAAGGTAAGGCCACGGATATTCTCGGCGGACTCGTCGATTACGTGGTTAAGCCCAATGGCGGTAACAACGCTGGACACACTGTTGTGGTCGGCGGCGAGAAGTACGAGCTAAAGCTCCTTCCTGCCGGCGTCCTCTCCGAAACGGCCACCCCAATTTTGGGCAACGGCGTTGTGATCAACCTTGAGGCACTGTTCGAAGAAATCGACGGCCTTGAGGCTCGCGGTGCGGATGCATCCCGCCTGCGCATCTCTGCAAACGCTCACCTGGTTGCTCCATACCACCAGGTGATGGACCGTGTTCAGGAACGCTTCCTGGGCAAGCGCGCAATCGGCACCACCGGCCGTGGCATCGGCCCAACCTACGCGGACAAAGTATCCCGCGTGGGAATCCGTGTTCAAGACATTTTCGACGAATCCATCCTTCGTCAAAAAGTCGAATCCGCCCTGGATTACAAAAACCAGGTGCTGGTGAAGATGTACAACCGCAAGGCCATCGTCGCTGAGGAAATCGTGCAGTACTTCCTCTCCTACGCTGATCGTCTGCGCCCCATGGTCATCGATGCCACCTTGGTGCTCAACGAGGCACTTGATCAGGGCAAGCACGTTCTTATGGAAGGTGGCCAGGCAACCATGCTCGACGTGGACCACGGCACCTACCCATTCGTCACCTCCTCCAACCCAACCGCCGGTGGCGCAAGTGTTGGTTCAGGTATCGGCCCAACCAAGATCACCAGCTCCTTGGGTATCATCAAGGCCTACACCACTCGTGTTGGTGCCGGCCCATTCCCAACTGAGCTGTTTGATAAGTGGGGCGAGTACCTGCAGACCGTCGGTGGCGAGGTCGGCGTGAACACCGGCCGTAAGCGTCGCTGTGGCTGGTACGACTCCGTGATTGCTCGTTACGCATCCCGCGTCAACGGATTCACCGACTACTTCCTGACCAAGCTAGACGTGCTCACCGGCATCGGTGAAATCCCAATCTGCGTAGCTTACGACGTTGATGGTGTTCGCCACGATGAAATGCCACTGACCCAGTCAGAGTTCCACCACGCAACCCCAATCTTTGAAACCATGCCTGCATGGGACGAAGACATCACCGACTGCAAGACCTTCGAGGATCTTCCACAAAAGGCCCAGGACTACGTCCGACGTCTGGAAGAACTCTCTGGTGCTCGCTTCTCCTACATCGGTGTTGGACCTGGTCGCGATCAGACCATCGTCCTGCATGACGTACTAGCTGACAACTAGTACTGATAAACATCAGTGAGTTTCTCCACTCCCCGGAAGTCGGCCTGAGAAATCAGATTCCAACAGTCGGGGAGTTTTTCTTTTGGCAAGTCCATTAATGGCTCCGGTTTGATGGGAAAGTCCACGATGGACAGATTAATTAGGTTTCGGTGGACGTGGTTGCCGAAAATACCAGGTTGACCGATTGGCCGGGCGGGGCGAGGCTGAGAAGTAATCAAGCGCATCAGTGATTATGTGACCAAAGCAAAGATGCATGTCTGAATCAGAATTAAATGCATCATGTGAAGAACACTATCCTCATGGGATCTTGTATCATATGCAACAACGTGTACTTATCTAGCAGTAATTTCCCGGAATATAGAATTTCGGGAGAAGTGGACTCTAGGTGTACCTAGCCGTTGAAAGGCGAGCTTCGCAAGAGATTTACGTCGACTCGGAAAGTAGTGGAAGTATTCACGTTTTACCCAGTTATGGCAGATCTTAAAATCAATGATATGAGCATAAATATACTGCGCTCACTCTTCCTTTTTCATAGTTAGGATTCTCTCATGCTTGGCCCGATTCAAGTTCTAATTGTTGATGATGAACCCTTTTTCATTAATGCACTTGAAACTTATTTTTCCACTAATGAGAACATCAATGTCGTCGCAACGGCAGAGAACGGCGTGCAAGCGCTAGACATTCTATCAAAGACTATCGTGGATGTGGTGTTATGTGATGTTCGTATGCCACTTTTGAGCGGTGTGGAGTTGATGAAAATACTTGCTGAAAAGAAACTTACCTGCAGAGTGCTAGCATTAACTTCTTTTCTAGATGATTATGCGATGCTCTCTATGCTTCAATTTGGGGCCTTTGGATTTTTACTCAAAAGTGCCGACCGAGATGAGATAATAGAAGCTGTCCAATCAGCAGCTATGGGGGGAACTACCATCTCCCCTGAAATAGCAACAAATTTACGTAAATTTTTGTCGCAGCCTCCTTCCTCCATAAGTGATCTTCCGACCAGAGAGCGAGATGTTCTCACCCTTCTTCATTTGGGGAAGAGTAATGCAGATATCGCTGCAGAGCTGAAATTATCGACAGTTTCAGTCAAAAAATCCGTTAGTCGATTGATGCAACGATTTCAGGTATCAAGTCGTCTGGAACTCGTAGCATCGACCCGACTTTGAGAGGGGGCGATACACGCTTAACTTGAGATTCTTCATTACAGACTAATCACGCCCAGGGAGATGAAAGTAAAAAATGAAGAAGGAGAAACTCTTCTCGTTACTTCGATATATAGATAATGGGAGTCTCGAATGTATAACGAGTTTGTTCCTAATAACTTTATCATTAACTATGCCTGCAATAGGCTTGGGAAATTTTGGCATCCAGGTAATCGCGCTGTCAATGATCCCACTTATTAATGTACGTTTTCCCGTTGCCGCCTTACCTCTCGCATTAGTGGCGACTGTATGGCTTAATGCTTGGGCAGACCATCTTCTCCTAACTGGTTTTATTGTTTATCTTGCTGTGGAATACGCAACAAGCCGTGGGCGCTTCGCTCTCGCATTGATTTTGGGAGTTGAATGGATCTTAATTGCTTATGGGGTAGCTTTGGAAAGGCCTCTTGAGGCTAAAGACTCTCCATCTCTCATTACCGAAATTTTGCTCATACTTGTAGCAGCTGGCACAGGGGCAGGTCGGTGGAAAATTTTGAGTGAACGCAAGCAACGTGCAATTACTCAGCAGGAAATCATCAAAAAAATCCGTACTGATATAGCGCACTATTTGCATGACAGTATGGCAAGATCGTTGGCAATAATGATAGTTCAATCAAAGCTGACTGAACTAGAGCCTGATCCAAAAAAGATTCAAGAAAAACTAAACAGTATTGCCAAAATTGGACAAGAGGCAGTGGCTGATTTGCATCAATTAGTTAGACACCTCGTGGTCGAGGAGTCTGCTGAAAAAGCCACAGCGTTTGGAGCATGGGCTGCAGTTTCTATTCATGACACGGTTAATTCTGCCATTCAGTTATTAGTAGATGCAGGACATGTCGTTTCCTTTGACAGTAGAAAAAAGAACTATAAGCTGGACCATATTGCTGAAACGGCGTTTGCTTTAGCCTTCAATGAGGCAGTCTGTAATGCAATTAAACATTCTCCGCCCAAGGCAAACGTTACTATTCGCATAACAGAAAAAGCACAGTCTCTTCAGATTCTAGTAATGAATCCTATTGGAGATTGGCATGCAAATGGGGAGTCCGCAATTCCAGGTGTGGGCATTGGCGTAGAAAGCTTAACCAGAAGGATACGTAATATTAAAGGACAGGTCTGTGTGACTTCACTGCAAGGATACTGGAAAGTAGTTATTTCACTACCTTTGAAATGTGAGGATTCTTAAATTGTCTCTATTTGTTGAACTTGTTCAATCACTTACTATAACTGCTGGAATTTGCGACATTTTACCCACCTTCCCTGTTTGTCGTTAAAGGGACCTGGCCCCTGTTTGGTAGACACCTAACATCCCAACATTCTGGGATAGAAAGGTAACCTACCGATCATGCCAACCAAGACCTATTCCGAGGAGTTCAAACGCGACGCCGTTGCTTTGTACGAGAACTCCGACGGGGCCTCACTCCAACAGATCGCCAACGATCTCGGCATCAACCGAGTAACCCTGAAAAACTGGATCATCAAATACGGATCCAACCACAACGTACAAGGGACAACCCCATCTGCGGCAGTCTCTGAAGCTGAACAAATCCGGCAGCTGAAGAAGGAAAACGCGCTACAACGCGCAAGAACGCGACATCCTGCGGAAAGCTGCTAAATATTTCCCGGCAAGAGACAAACTGGTGAGCTGCTTCCGGTTTGTTGACGACGTGCGAAAAACCTATCCGGTTAAGCGGTTATGCGAAGTGTTGAAAATCAACCGCTCCTCGTACTACAAATGGAAAAAGACTGCCCCGACCAGGAGCAACCGCCTGCTCAGCGACGCAGTCTTAGGAGCGAAGATCAAGTCCATCTTCACGAAAGAACGCGGCTGCTACGGCTCAAAACGCATCACGGCTGAGCTCAACGATGATCCTGGCAGCACTCCGGTTAACCATAAACGAGTCGCCCGGATCATGGCATCATTAAAGCTGTTTGGTTTCACGAAGAAACGCAGGGTCATCACGACCGTGTCTGATAAAAAGAAGCCTGTCTTCCCTGACCTGGTCAAACGTCATTTTAACGCACTAGCAGCAAATGAAGTTTACGTCGGGGATATTACTTACCTACCGATCGCAGATGGCACGAACATGTATCTGGCTACGGTCATTGATTGCTATTCCCGTAGGCTGGTGGGTTTTGCGATTGCGGATCATATGCGCACGTCATTGGTGCAGGAGGCATTGCTGATGGCGAAGAGTCAGCGAGGCAGCCTGAAGGGTGCGGTGTTTCATTCGGATCACGGCAGTGTGTACACCTCGCAGGCGTTTCAGGACACTTGTAAAAAGTTGGGTGTTCGTCAGTCGATGGGTGCTGTTGGTACCAGTGCGGATAATTCGCTGGCGGAGTCGTTTAATGCCGCCCTCAAGCGAGAGGTGCTGCAGGATTCCAAGACGTTTGCCAATCAGTTGGTGTGCCGCCGGGAGGTATTTCGCTGGTGTACCAGGTACAGCACAAATCGCAGGCATTCTTGGTGTGGCTATGTGGTGCCTGCGGTGTTCGAGAGTAGAAATTTAGCTATTCTGAAATCTGTTTCCTGATTAAATCGCCTGTGTTTCCAGGGGGCAGGTCCCAATCTTCGGGACCGTGACCATAGTTTAGAGTCAGTCAACAACCCTAGTGAGTTAGATCAGTGATTAAACACGCTTATCAGGAAGGTTTTATTTTGACAGAACTATAGCATTTCTTATCTGCACTTCACGTTTTGAATGTATACCTTTTGCACCCTCAAGATTTGGGCACTTTTCGGGAATTTTCGCTTAGAAAAGTTATTTGTTGTTTTTGTTAGCTATATTCAAATTGTTCTCCTTCCTAAACTCGAAAGGTTTAACATGAAACTAAGCAAAGCCACAAGATGTCTTGTAGCTCTTATGTTTGCAGCTCCTTTGATGTCAGCTCCACTTGCAAACGCTGTGGATAATACTTGGTTTAATGGTGTTGTAACGCCAGGTACTACAATGTATGAAGGTGCAGGATCGTGGGGCTTTTTAAGAACTTCCAGTAATGCAAGCAGCGGTCTTACCGATAACCCTTTGGTAGTTATGACTTGTAGACTGGGGATTTATTCTTCAGTTGGTGGAGACACTTGTAGTGTTAGCACTTCTCAGCTCAATAATGAACGTGCTTCTTTTACATATGAATATCGATTGGGTGGCCAAGAAGCGCCAGCTCGAGCATGGATTGGAGGAATCCCAAGTGGGGGAATGTCTATTGCGGATAGTCAGGATGAAATTTTCAGTATTGCGTCTGAAAGTACTAGATGGACCGATGGATCCTGGTCCCTTCAGGAAGTTCACAGTTCTGCGGGGGATGTTCAGTTAAAAATTGTAAGTCCTGAAGTTCAAGCTGTAACCAATGTTTCCGCAGAGGCCTTTGAGAGCAGGGGTGGAAGCATTTCATTGAATGATGGCACGAAAGAACTAAGTTTTCTGGTTTTCCCAGAATCATCAGAGAAGCCGAATGAAATCATAGAGAACTCTAATTCTCATAATATTGAAATGGTAAGTGCCGGTGTCTTTCAACGCATAACCCAAGGTAACGAAATCTTAGAGATCCAAACCGGATCAGGGTTAGCTTTGGAAACTTCGCTAGTTTATTGATTTGAGGGCAATCATGCTTCAAGCCCGGTTTGTTAAGCAAGGAACTGCAGTATTATTTTCTTGTCTATTACTTACTAGCTGTTCTGATTCACAATCACCGCTTTTGAGTTTTCTCGAGGAATCTAATTTCAATCGTCCGGTAGTTAACCTTTCTGATATCTACGGGAGCGAGTGGACAGCTTTCGCGTTCATTTGCGCAGATACGCCCAGTACGTATTCATCTGAAGTGCTTGATCTACCCATAGAGTTGGTTCCGGATTTGGAAGGCTCTGAGCAATCAGGCATTGTATTTTGGTCCGATGATTCAGTTGAATCAGATTTATTGAACCCGTCTGATGTGGTACTTTGTGATTCAACCACTTCTTTAGTAAATAAACTAACCGTCCCGACCCTCAGTTTTTCTAAGGGGGTAAACGGTGAATGGCTGGCTAGCAATCTCTCTGTTAGTCAGGATTCAAAATAAAAATACCCTTGGTGTCAAAAGTTTTTAAAGGAGTAAGATTAGCGAACCTGTTTAAAACTATTTCGGGGTCGAGTTGATGCAACGTGTTCCAGATTGCATAGCGTGGGGAATCGTTGCATTATTCGACTGAAGGATGTGGACCTGAGATTTAGTTACTTTGTGGCTTGGTTCAAGTTTGTGTGGAAATCACGGATTGGGGATCGCGTTACATGACCTTGAACACCTTCTGAAACGGAATTACTGCATGGATAGTCCGTGTCATGTTTAGGGCGGATCAGGCTATGTGCGATCTAGGTTATTCTAGCTCAGGGCGGCATTTTCTAATTTCGTGTGTAGCTTTGAATTGGCCTTGGTGAATCCAGGCTTATGGTTATCTCTGCAGCTATTTCGGGACAGTTGATCCCAGCTTCTTTTAGTTACGGCTGCCCGGTGGGCCAATAATCGCTATAGCCTGGTTGGTCCGAAGGCAGGATATCCCCTGATTGATCGTCTCGAAGAACGCTGTCTTGGGTTCTTCAGGACTTGTTGCACGTCTATCTACATTGCAACTTTTGGGTTGTTCTATGGGGTCTGAACTCGCTTTTGATCCATAATGGGTATTTGGATCGAGAACTCCGAACTTTTGTTCAGGTATCTTGCTAATCTTTAATCACGCTTTGCAGACTCATTCCACACAGTTTCAATGAGTCTCATCCATAGAGATGAGATACTTTAACTTCTTAAATCGACTTCTATATTTCAGCCCACCAGTGTTCATTTCGCGGGATGCGCCGTTAAGACTTGAACCGGCCACTGATCTTGGTCTCCAGCGCAGTTAACAGCAATCAGTTGTCGCAAAATTAAGCAACCTTTTTAACAGGTTTAGAGCTTTCACGAGGTGGCGTCAGATAAAGTGAACACCAATATTTCTGACATCTTCCAACGGAGGCTAAAAGGCATGTACATCCCAGAGTCGATCGGCACCCCTTTGACCCCCAATGCCACGAAAGTGATGCTGCTGGGATCAGGAGAATTAGGCAAAGAAGTAGCCATCGCTTTCCAGCGTCTCGGCCTGGAAGTCCATGCAGTTGATCGCTACGAACATGCCCCAGCCCACCAGGTCGCTCACTTCTCCTATGTCATCGACATGACAGATGCAGCCCAGGTGCGGGAATTGGTGGAGCGTGTGCGCCCAGATTTTGTCATTCCTGAAATCGAAGCACTGGCAACCGATGAACTGGTGAAGATCGAAGAAGAGGGGCTAGCTACCATCGTGCCCACTGCACGTGCAGCCAAGCTGACCATGAACCGCGAAGGCATCCGCAAGCTGGCGGCAGAGGAACTGGGTCTTCCAACCTCCAACTATGAGTTCTGCTCCACTTTCGAGGAATTCTCCGCAGCTGCTGAAAAGCTTGGTTACCCCAACGTGGTGAAACCAGTGATGAGTTCTTCCGGCAAGGGCCAATCTGTTTTGCGTAGTTCAGACGATCTGCAGGCAGCATGGGATTATGCGATGAGCGGTGCACGCGTGGCCAACTCCCGCGTCATCGTGGAAGCTTTCGTGGAATTCGATTACGAGATCACCCTGTTGACAGTAAGGTCCATCGATCCCACCACCTCTAAGCCTGCGACCTGGTTCTGTGAGCCCATTGGGCACCGCCAAGAAGACGGCGACTACGTGGAATCCTGGCAGCCAATGGAGATGACTCCTCGCGCGCTGGAAAACGCACGCTCAGTAGCCGCACGCATCACCAACGCATTGGGCGGACGCGGCGTATTTGGTGTGGAGCTCTTTGTCTCCGGCGATGACGTGTACTTCTCTGAAGTCTCCCCACGCCCACACGACACCGGCCTTGTCACCCTTGCCACCCAGCGTTTCTCTGAATTTGAACTCCACGCCAAGGCAATTCTGGGATTGCCTGTTGATGTCACCCTGATTTCTCCAGGTGCCTCCGCTGTCATCTACGGTGGCATCGAATCTGAAGGCGTGAGCTACACCGGGTTGGCTGAAGCGCTGGCAGTGGCTGAAACTGATCTTCGTATCTTTGCCAAGCCAGAGGCCTTCACCAAGCGTCGCATGGGTGTTGCAGTGTCCACCGCTGAGGATGTGGCTGCAGCCAGGGACCGCGCCACTTTGGCTGCCGCGGCGATCAAGGTTCATCCAGGAAATTCCGCAGAGGCTTAACATGCTGGGAAAGCATCGGGGCAGCATTTCGTGGGTTTCTACGATCCTGCTTGCCATCGGTGTCATCCTGATCGGATACGCGGCGGTAGCTGTTGGCCCGCAGCTTGACTCCGGCGGGGCTGCCGGCTGGTGGGCTTTAGGTATTGGGGTAGTGTTTGCCGTGGTATCGCTTTGTTTGTACATCATTGGGATTTCTCTCAGGCACACCACCACCTCTGAGGTGGTGGCTTCAGGGGCAATTGCTGCCCTGTTTTTCATCAGTTACCTCGTGTGGACTACACCAGTGAGTGACCCGGTGATCTTCCACCCTGCGCTCATTAACTTTGGGTGTGCAGTGTTGTGGTTGGTGATCACGATTTTTTGCGCTTTCAGGAGAGGCAGCAGAGTAGGCATAAAAATTTAACGAGGTTATAACAATTAGCCGTGAGGGTATTAATCAAGGTTTCGGGAGACTAACGTTTTAGAAACAAGTGGACTCCAGCACACCTCGTGAGATGGCAGGTTCATCATGGCTAGAACGACAACAGCGCACGCAGTTCTCATGGCGCTTAGTTCAGTCGGGCTTTTGATGCTCCAGGCCTGCTCCGAACAGGAACAAACCCCAGAACAAACGCCAGCGCCCACCCTGACTTCGCAGGCTCCCGAGACTCCTCAAGCCTCAACAACCTCCTCAGCAAGCTCCACAGCAACTCCCATAGCAACTCCCATAGCAGCCACCGAGTTGGATTATCTCCACATCGATCCAGCAACGTATGACATCGGTGTCCAAGACCAAGAAACTGCCGTATTTACCACTGGCGATGGGATCACAGCGCAGTGTTTCTTCGAGGCAACACCGGGGGAGACCAGCTATCAGATCAAGGAGTTTGATTTCGACGAAACTGCGGGAACGTGCGCTTTTGGTGATCAACACATCAGCGTCACCACGGATGAAAATGTCCGGGAACGCTTTGCCGAATTGAGTGAAACCGAAGAAGAATTACCAGAAGCGCAAGCGACTCTCGATGTTGGTGAGATGGTGCATCTTGGTCACATGGGTTGTTGGGCGCCGAGTGTATCGGAGTTTAGTTGTCTCGATTTCGCCTCCAACCAGGCGTTCACCATGAATGAACAGGGCTTCCATGAGCTTGATCCTGCAAAAGCCACTGAGCAGCTAATTAATTCGAGTGGCCAGGTTCAAACGTTATCGAAAATGACGAATTTCCAGTTCACCGATGGCACCAGCATCACCTGTGTCAGTGAGTTGCAGGCGGAAGAGTTCTTGTGCCACAACAGTGGTCCTGGAGGCTGGTCAACTTCAGCTGGCCCTGCCAACACCCTGTGGTGGAATCTGAACCAGGCCGACTCCGAGTTTGAGGGTGCTCGCCCCACGAATCCAACGCAAAGCGTTTATAAATCTCAACAAATATTCGGTCCGGGATCGTATCTCCTCGCGAACGGTGTGAGTGCAGAATTTGATGGAACCACCCTCACGCTGACCACGCCTCAGGGGAATCAGTATTGGGCAAACACACACGATTTTGGAGCCGGCACACACTAATTTTAGGAGCACTGATGAAAACCAAGTGGTTAGCGATCATTCCATTCGTGGCGCTTGCGGTGGTTGCATGCTCTGATACGCAGCCGCCGGTTACAGAAACAGTGACAGAAACCGCCCCGCAACCTACTTCTGAAACGGCAGCGCAGCCACCACAACCCACGACACCTGCGGAAACGACCACGCAGCAGGCAGAAGGTATCAACTTGACGCCTCGCTACACTCGCCAAAATGTGGGGCACTTTTCCAGTGGTTATCAGCCTGGACAGGTGAGTTTTTCCTCAGCTGATGGAACCATTAAATGTGAGTTTCGCCCCATGGAACAGGACGCACCTATCAACCGGGAGCCCTCCACCGATTGGCGGTTGAGTTTCGTGCAGGGTGCGTGCCAATTCGACGATGGTTACGTAGTGGCGGATACAAATGTGGAAAACAGACCAGGTTTTGCTGAGTACACCACGGCGATTTCTCATGTCATGCCGGAAAATTACACCACGTTGCCGCCGGGAACCTACATCGATTTACACACCATGGCTTGTTTCACCGAGTCTGCCGATGAAATTTCCTGCATTAAGTACGCGACCAATGAAACATTCCGCATCAGCGCGCAGGGTTTTGAGATGCTCTCAAATGCCCAGCGCGACGCGGAACTAACCACACAAGGTGGCTTGTACCAGGCATTTTCCAACATCGCGGAATTACGGTTCAGTGACGGCAACGCCATGTCATGTTTCTTTGACGCGCCGGGATCGCAAGATTTCTGGTGCCAAACACTCAGCACCCCCGGCTGGGACGACGGCAGCAACCTCATTCATTTGACGGTCACCGGCGGAAAACTCAGCCTGATGGGCACCCAAGTGGGCAACCCCGGCCTCGACTATTTCCGCGGCCGCCAGCTCATTGAGGCGCCAAATTCGCTTCTCGACGCCTCCCTCTCCGTAACACTCGACGGCGATCGGGTGCGTTTCCGCACCGCGACCGGCGAGGAGATGTGGGTGAGTTCCAGTGACTACGGATTAGGCGTCTAGGTCTGAGAACCTTTCAAGCTCATCAGCCTTGAGCAACATCGGAAGGTGAGGAACACCCGAGTCAAGGTATTCCTCACCCAAGACCTCAAAGCCGTATTCTGCGTAGAAATCTACCAAAGGCTTCTGCGCGGTCAGGACAACATCGCGGTCGGGGTACTGCTCATATGCAAGACGCAGCGCGTTGCGCATGAGCTCACCTGAGAGCCCCGAGCCCCGCCCTTCCTGTGCCACCGCTACGCGGCCGAGTTGTGAGAGCGGGGTGGCGTCGTCAAGCGAAATGCCCTTGCCGGTGTACGCCTTAAGCTCGGCGGCGGTGATGGGCGCGAGGCGTGCGCAGCCGATGAGGTTGGTTGGGGTGGCGTCGGCGCGCTCCCAAACCAGGATGTGATTGGTGGTTGGGGCAGCATCGGTGTCATCGATCTCCGCGTACGGAGTCTGCTGCTCGTGGACGAAAATATCTACACGAAGTTTGTACAATTTGTGTACTTCGAGGGAGCCAAGCTCCTGAAGATTGGAAACTGCAAAGTATCGGGTCATGACAAAAGACTAGCCTGCAAACCTACTAAGTAGACAGTCGAGGGACGAGCATTCACCGGATATTCACTAATAGAGTGCACACAGGGCGCTGTGGATTAACCTCCAACAGCGCCCTTTTTTGAGGCTTTAAGCGACTTTAGATGTCGTATTCTGGACGAGCATGGCGCACCATGTCATTCCACTCAACGATCTTCTTGCGCTCGCGGCCCTCAGGCTCACCCAGCGCGCGCTCCGCAGCATCCAGCAGGTGCCAGCCATCCCATGTGGTGAACGCAACCTTGCGCTCATCGAGGAACTCAATGATGGACTCCAACTCAGGCTTTGCAGGCGCAGGCAAAGAACCAGCAGCGTGATCAGCAAGCAGCATCTCAGTGGTTTCCTTGGCGTCGGACTTGGTGTTGCCGATCAGTCCAATTGGGCCACGCTTGATCCAGCCAGTGGCGTACAGGCCAGTGATGGGGGAGCCGACCTCAGGATCGATGATGTGGCCGCCGTCGTTGGGGACAACCGCGCGCTCATCGTCAAAAGGAACACCCTCGATCGCATCAGAACGGTAACCTACCGCGCGGTAAACTGACTGCATATCCCAGGTCTTGAACTCGCCGGTGCCAGTCACGCCACCGTTGCCGTCCAGCTGAGTACGCTCAGTCTTGAGGCCAACAACCTTGCCGTCCTCACCGAGGATCTCCACTGGGGACTCAAAGAAGTGAATGAACAGCTTGTGAGGAGCGCCCTTAGGATCGCGCATCGCGTAGCTTTCCAAAGTCTGGCACACGAGGTCCTGAGACTTGGAATCACGACGAGCCTGCTCCGAAGCTGCATCGTAATCAATGTCCTCAGGGTTCACGATCACCTCGATGGTGTCGGAATGGTCAAGTTCCTTCAGCTCCAACGGAGTGAACTTCGCCTGAGCAGGTCCACGACGACCAAAAACGTGCACTTCCTTAGCCTGATTCTTAGCCAAGCTCTCATAGACATTGTCAGGGATTTCAGTAACTAGCAGCTCATCGCCAGTCTTCGCCAAAATACGAGCAACGTCCAACGCCACGTTACCGACACCAACAACCGCTACCTTCTCAGCAGAAAGATCCCAGTTGCGTTCAAAGTTCGGGTTGCCATCATAGAAACCAACGAACTCGCCAGCGCCCCACGAACCTTCCAGATCAGAACCTGGAACCCGAAGATCCTGGTCGCCAGTAGCGCCAGTGGAGAACACGATCGCGTCATAAAACTCACGCAACTCCTCAACAGTGATGTCCTTGCCGACCTCAATGTTGCCCAAGAAACGCAGCTGCTCCTTGTCCATCACATTGTGCAGGGACTTCACGATGCCCTTGATGCGAGGGTGATCAGGCGCAACACCATAACGGATCAAACCGAAAGGCGCTGGCATACGTTCAAAAAGATCAATCTGCACGTCCGTGTCGGATTTCATCAACAAATCAGACGCGTAGATTCCTGCTGGACCTGCACCGACAACGGCAACACGCAAAGGGCGAGACATATAAAGTTCGATTCCTTAAAGGGGTTCTAAAAAATGTGGAGTATGTGAGCGGGGGTTCCACTTGTAGATTCGACTCCTATCGGGGTGCGACTGCTAATGGTGCCCTGCTATCAACCCTCCATGATACGTGGTAAGTGCAGACTAATAAAGGCCAGTCGGGGAGTATTGGGGGCTTTGCTGGGGTCAGATTTGTCACGCTGCGCGCTTTCATAGACCCCATTAATGGGGGGTGAAGAGCTGTAAAGTACCGCTAAAAACTTTGCAAAGGGTGCTTCGCAACTTGTAACCGCTCCGTATTGTTTTCTACGGCAATAAGCATTTGTGCTGCTCAAAGCGTGGAATTGAGATCGGTTTGAAAATTACAAAATAAAACTTTGCAAACCGGGCTGTACGCAAGGCGGACGAACGCTAAACTATGTAAGAAATCACAACCTCCCCTCATTAGTGCCAGGAGGCACAAGCCTGAAGTGTCATCAATGAGAAGGTTCAGGCTGAAATTAGAAAGGCGATGTATGTCTGACACACCGACCTCAGCTCTGATCACCACGGTCAACCGCAGCTTCGATGGATTCGATTTGGAAGAAGTAGCAGCAGACCTTGGAGTTCGGCTCACCTACCTGCCCGACGAAGAACTAGAAGTATCCAAAGTTCTCGCGGCGGACCTCCTCGCTGAGGGGCCAGCTCTCATCATCGGTGTAGGAAACACGTTTTTCGACGCCCAGGTCGCCGCTGCCCTCGGCGTCCCAGTGCTACTGCTGGTAGACAAGCAAGGCAAGCACGTTGCTCTTGCTCGCACCCAGGTAAACAATGCCGGCGCAGTTGTTGCAGCAGCATTTACCGCTGAACAAGAGCCAATGCCGGATAAGCTGCGCAAGGCTGTGCGCAACCACAGCAACCTCGAACCAGTCATGAGCGCCGAACTCTTTGAAAACTGGCTGCTCAAGCGCGCACGCGCAGAGCACTCCCACATTGTGCTGCCAGAAGGTGACGACGACCGCATCTTGATGGCTGCCCACCAGCTGCTTGATCAAGACATCTGTGACATCACGATCCTGGGCGATCCAGTAAAGATCAAGGAGCGCGCTACCGAACTTGGCCTGCACCTTAACACTGCATACCTGGTCAATCCGCTGACAGATCCTCGCCTGGAGGAATTCGCCGAACAATTCGCGGAGCTGCGCAAGTCAAAGAGCGTCACTATCGATGAAGCCCGCGAAATCATGAAGGATATTTCCTACTTCGGCACCATGATGGTCCACAACGGCGACGCCGACGGAATGGTATCCGGTGCAGCAAACACCACCGCACACACCATTAAGCCAAGCTTCCAGATCATCAAAACTGTTCCAGAAGCATCCGTCGTTTCTTCCATCTTCCTCATGGTGCTGCGCGGGCGACTGTGGGCATTCGGCGACTGTGCTGTTAACCCGAACCCAACTGCTGAACAGCTTGGTGAAATCGCCGTTGTGTCAGCAAAAACTGCAGCACAATTTGGCATTGATCCTCGCGTAGCCATCTTGTCCTACTCCACTGGCAACTCCGGCGGAGGCTCAGATGTGGATCGCGCCATCGACGCTCTTGCAGAAGCACGCCGACTTAACCCAGAACTATGCGTCGATGGACCACTTCAGTTCGACGCCGCCGTCGACCCGGGTGTGGCGCGCAAGAAGATGCCAGACTCTGACGTCGCTGGCCAGGCAAATGTGTTTATCTTCCCTGACCTGGAAGCCGGAAACATCGGCTACAAAACTGCACAACGCACCGGTCACGCCCTGGCAGTTGGTCCGATTCTGCAGGGCCTAAACAAACCAGTCAACGACCTTTCCCGTGGCGCAACAGTCCCTGACATCGTCAACACAGTAGCCATCACAGCAATTCAGGCAGGAGGACGCAGCTAATGGCATTGGCACTTGTTTTGAACTCCGGTTCATCTTCCATCAAATTCCAGCTGGTCAACCCCGAAAACTCTGCCATCGACGAGCCATATGTTTCTGGTCTTGTGGAGCAGATTGGTGAGCCAAACGGCCGCATCGTACTCAAAATAGAGGGTGAAAAATATACCCTAGAGACACCCATCGCAGATCACTCCGAAGGCCTAAACCTGGCGTTCGATCTCATGGACCAGCACAACTGTGGTCCTTCCCAACTGGAAATCACCGCAGTTGGACACCGCGTGGTCCACGGCGGAATCTTGTTCTCCGCACCGGAACTTATCACTGATGAAATCGTGGAAATGATCCGCGATCTCATTCCACTCGCACCACTGCACAACCCTGCAAACGTTGACGGCATTGATGTTGCTCGAAAAATTCTCCCCGATGTCCCACACGTAGCTGTCTTTGACACCGGTTTCTTCCACTCACTTCCACCAGCAGCTGCGCTGTATGCCATCAACAAGGATGTCGCAGCTGAACACGGAATCAGGCGCTATGGTTTCCACGGCACCTCCCATGAATTTGTGTCCAAGCGCGTGGTGGAAATTCTGGAAAAGCCCACCGAAGACATCAACACCATCACCTTCCACCTGGGCAACGGCGCATCCATGGCTGCTGTTCAAGGTGGCCGTGCGGTAGATACTTCCATGGGTATGACACCTCTCGCGGGCCTTGTCATGGGTACCCGAAGCGGTGACATTGATCCAGGTATCGTCTTCCACCTTTCCCGCACCGCTGGCATGAGCATCGATGAGATCGATAATCTGCTGAACAAAAAGTCGGGTGTAAAGGGACTTTCCGGTGTTAATGATTTCCGTGAACTGCGGGAAATGATCGACAACAATGATCAAGATGCCTGGTCCGCGTACAACATTTACATACACCAACTCCGCCGCTACCTCGGTTCCTACATGGTGGCACTGGGACGGGTAGACACCATCGTGTTCACCGCCGGTGTCGGTGAAAATGCCCAGTTTGTCCGTGAGGATGCCTTGGCAGGTTTGGAAATGTACGGAATTGAGATCGATCCAGAGCGTAACGCATTGCCAAACGATGGTCCTCGATTGATTTCCACCGATGCCTCCAAGGTGAAGGTGTTTGTTATTCCAACTAATGAAGAGTTAGCTATCGCTAGGTACGCGGTGAAGTTCGCTTAGCTCTCCTGGTTAGGATCCACCACAAATCGCTCTGATCAGCGGTTTTGTGGTGGATTTTTGCGTTTTTAAGGGGTGAAACTGCACGGATCCACCACAGATCCCAGTTTTCCTTTGGAACGTGGTGGATCCTTGCCCTGGAGCTTCACAGGAATCGCTTGTTGGCCCCTAGACCTCTTGGGGTTGCGAATTTTCGTCCCCACCGAACATTAAAAGGCCGGTTTTGGTCGAAAATTTGCTCTAACACCTTGCTATTATGCGAATATTCGTTCCATTTCATCGAATTCCAGCAACCCGTAACGAGAAGTTGAACAGGAAACCTGCAGTAACCCCGCAGAAATCACATCAGCCCCAATTGTCCCAAAAGTAACTCCCCCAGAATCGCTTCTAAGGGCCTAACTCGCCCAAAGTCAAACTAGGGGACATCGCACTCCTAAAGGCCCTTAAATCGCCACCTACCAAATAGCCCCAAGTCAAAACAGCTAGAACCAACTCAGTGGCCGCACGGCATTCGCCATATCCACAAGTGCGTAACGGTGGTGCGGGAACGGTGCAGAACGTGCCTGAATGCGGAGTGCCTCGGAGATGCCGGTGCGCAGGCCTTTTTGGGAGAACGGGTATTCAAACAAAGGGTTCGCGGAGGCGGAAGCTTTGAGTTTTCGCTCTCGAAGCCAGCTGAGGCCTGCCGACATGATGGCAATTTTGATTTGGTTGAAGCGGGGTTCGTTTGTGGGGATTTCGGTGAGTCGGCGGGCAGCCCGTCGGATGCGGGATTCACTCAAATTGGAGCTGACCAGCAACAAGATGGTGGTGAGGGTGGCCATTCGGTAGTGGGTGGATGATTGGGGGAGTTTGTCTAGGGCTTGGACTGCGAGTTCGATTTGGTTTTCGGCCATGAGTTGGCGGGCGAGCCCGAACGCGGAGGACACGGTGGTGGGGTTGGTTGCCCAGACAAGTGCGTAGAGGCGCAGTGAATGGAAGCGGACTACGTGTGGGTCGCTGGAGATGTGGGACCAGGTGTCGCTGAGTGATTCGAAGGCGGAGGCGTCGAGGTCTTCGAAATCTTTGCTGAGGGTCGCGGTTGCAGAGACGATGTCTGGGGTGAGATAGGCGGTGGATTCGGCGCCGATTTGTTGGAGGATGAGTTCGTCAACAGCTGCGAGGGCTAGTTTAGGAGCGGCTTCGCCGGGCAGGATGGTCAGGACGTGGTTGAAGAATACTTGGGCGGTGGCGTAGTCGTCGAGGAGGAGGTAGGTGATTCCGGAGAACCATTTGTGTCGCCAGTCGTCGCCGATGCGTCCCTCTAGGGTTTCGAGCCATTGGCGTGCTTCGGTGGTAAAGCCTAGGTCAAGGAGGGCTCGGACGACACCGAGGGGGATCTCGATTGATTGGCGGTATTGCTCGTCTTCCATGGAGTTGCGCAGAGTTTCCAGGGTTTCGGAGGGTTCTGCATAGGAGGATCCGGAGAGCATACGGGCGCCGGGGTCGGTGCGGTCGATGAGTGGGACAGGCAGCGCGGAGACAATTTCTGGTGCTGTGATGCGTGCTTGTCGTTCGATGCCGTCGATGATGCGGTCGGTGCGGAACACGAGGTGTTTGGTGCCAAAGGTGCTTCGCTGTGGGGAGAATAGTGAGTGCTGTGGCGGGTATTGTTTGCCGTCGCGGACTGCCAAAATTTCACGCAGTACGCCGTAGAGTTGGGTGCGTAGTTCGCTGACGTTGCGGAATCGGTGTTGGGGGTCGTCGGCGGTGGCGCGTTGCAGGAGGCGGTAGAACGACAAATGCCTGCGCAGAAGAGGTGAATTTTTGGGCGAGGGGATGCCCGGTGCGAGGACACCGTCTTCAACGGGGAGGGGCATGGTGAGTGCTGCGAGGGTGCGTCCGATGGTGAAAATATCGGAGGAGATTGAGGGGCCATGGGTGGCTACTTCGGGTGCTTGGAATCCTTTGGTGCCGTAAATGTAGCCGAATGCGCCGATGCCGGTAACCGCGCCGAGGTCGATGAGTTTAACTTGGTCTTCGGTGGCGATGACGTTTTCGGGTTTGAGGTCGTTGTACACTACGCCGCGTTGGTGCAGGTAGTCCATGGCGGGGAGGAGTTCGAGGATGTAGCCGATGGCGAGGTCGACGCGGAGCACGCCGTCGGGTTGGGCTTTGCAGCGGTCTTTCAGGGAGGGGCCGTTGACGTATTCCATGACGATGAATCCGCCGGGGACGCGGGGGTCGTCGATGAAGTTGTAGGCCTTCACGATGCCGGGGTGGGTGATGTCGGCGAGGAATTCGCGTTCGGCTTCAGCGGTGCCTTGGTCTTGAACGGAAGATTGCGCCATCATGCCTTTGAGCACCACGATGCGGCCGGACACATTGCGGTCGTTGGCGAGGTAAATCCAACCCATGCCGCCGTGCGCGATGACGCCGAGGACTTCATATTGCTCTGCGACGATATCGCCCGCGACAAGTTGCGGCGCTGCCACACCAGGTTTGCGCTTCTTTTCCGGGTCGATGAGCAGCTCATCTTCCGGTTTGGGGGTGATGAACGGCAATTCCACCATGCCATCAGCAACTGGGCGGGATTGGCGCCTTACGCGGCGCCGTTCGCGGAACAGCGAAATTGCTTGTCGACGACTCCTCTCACTTGGATCCACCTCTGGGCGGGGACGCAGTGAGGCCGCAGTTGTCTCCGTATGCGCAGATGCTGACCCGAGGCTGTCTTCAACTGCTGGTTGTTCCACCACCATTTGACCTTGGGTGGCTCGCAGATTGTCGAGGTCGCGCAGCAGGAATTCTAGGCCTTCGCCTTGGAACTCATCGTCGTCATCGTCATCTTCAAAAGGGTTAAAGGCAACGGCTGAGGTAGCGGGGGAATCATCCTCATCGTCATCGTCGAAAGGGTTGAAGGCAACAGCTTCGGTTGCTGGTGAATCTGGATCGAAATCTTCATTATCCTTCATCGTTTTCTGTCCCTTCTTCCTCTGGCATGTACTGCAGCTGTGGTGGACCGTAGGACCAGAGATAAGGTCCGAACCAATCGTCGAACATTGTCCACCACATGCGGTCTGTGCGGATCCGTTCAATTGTGTAGTTTACCTGCCGAATCAACCCCGAAGAGTCTGTTTCAGCAGTGGTCGATGCCGCTGCCACTCCATAGGAATGGGAATCGAGGGAGGTATCAAGAATCTCGGTGTAGGGATCCTGTGCTGCGATGCCGGACAAAATGACATCATCGCCCAAAATGACCTGAGCCTGATGCTGCTGCAACGCCATGAGACAATCGGACCAATTGCGAGTTTTTAAGATTGAGGCCTCCGGCGCAATGGTGCGGGCTCGCTGCAATGAAGTGGAGCCATCGGTGACACAAATGGTGTGGCCGGGTAGATCTGCGATGGACGTGATTCCTGAAGATTCCATGGTCAACATGCGGGTTTGGGTGCGCAGGTACGGTGTGGAAAATTCCACCAATTTGGCGCGTTCGTCGGTGATCGTGACGGAACGAATCACAATATCTACATCACCTTGGTCAAGGGAACGCAGACGGTCGGACGAGCCGACGAATCGGAAATCCACCTTATTGGGGTCACCGAAAATGTCGCGGGAAATTTCCCTCGCTAATTCCACTTCAAAACCGCGCAGCTCACCAGTCACCGGATCACGGAAACTGAGCAAGTTTTGCGATTGATCCACACCCACAATGATGCGACCCCGGTTGACGATGCCAGGTACCCGCTCCTCAGGGGTCAGATCATCCGGGCGTAAAGAACCTGGCCAATTCTCTATTACTTCCACAATGGGCTCTTTTTCACCGGGAGCTTCAATCGAAGAATCCGGTGGCAGTGGTGGACCGGCATCGGGATCCAAAGCAGTCAAGGTTTCTGCCGGTTCCACAGGTGTTGGAGTGCAGGAAGCAAGCAGCGTTGCGGCCAGCAATGCAGCGCCGACTCGCGTGGTGAGTGGAGGGGGGCGTCGAAAAGCGTGCATTTATAAGTACTCCTGCAAACGGGGGCGGATGCCGACCCACAAAGCCAACACAGAAACGACAGACAGAATCATCACCATGACGGACACCAACTCCGTGGCCTGCAGGCCCGACTGGATATAGGAACGCATGGAGCTGCGAGAATCCGCGATCAGCTCAGCCAGCGCAGTATCGAGCTCATCAAAGCTGGTCTGGCCCTCCTCATCTTTGTTGAGCACCGCATTGACCGCACCGTTGTAATCACCAGACGCCAACAACACCGTGAACTCATCGTGATCGGCAGTCCATGCAGCAATCGCATTACGAATCGCCGTAATCAACTGCTGATGCTCCGGAGTCTGTGACTGCGCAGTGGTTTCATACTCATCCAGCGCACGCTTAATCTGATTAATCGTTGCGGTAAAACCAGTGCCACTGCCCTGAATCGACTGCCTACGCACCAACGACAACGTCTCCGTCGTGCGGGTCTGCTGCGCATAAATACGAGCCGTAGTCATGGAATTCAACGGCCCCGACGCTTCCTCAAAACCCTTCGTGCCAGCCTGCCACGTCGCCCAGTTTGCAGCTGACACCCATAACGTTGCCGTCATCATCATCACCGTGGCCAGGGCAAACCCCTTGTTGATGCGCCTGCGCGTAATCCGCATCAACCACCACTGCGCAACAATCAACATGGCAAGAGCCGCAAGCAATCCAGACAGCGGAAACCACTGCGGACCCGTCACCGAACGCTGCTGATCAGACACCGCACGACTCGTCAGGTTGTAAAGCTCAGACGCCATCGGCAAAATTTCATTACGCATCATCGCGCTGGCCTCAGACATATAGGCCACACCCACGGGATTACCCGCACGGTTATTAGTCCGAGCAGTTTCCACCAACCCCGTATACACCGGCAACTGACGCTGAATCTCCAGCACCAACTCCATCAAATGCTCATTACTACTATCCGCAGACGCCGCAGTATGAGTAGCAGCAACCGCAGCACGATCAATAGCAGTGTGATACTTCACCCGATTCACCGGGCCCTCCACACCAGCCTGAACAAAACCAGTGGTAGCAGTGGTATCAGCAACCGACAATGATGTATACAGCACATGCGCGTTATAGGAAACAGGCTCCGCATTAGTGATCAAATCATCCAAATTGGACTGCCTAGTATCCGAAGACACCGACATGGCGTAACCAGCAGCAAAAATGGCGATCGAAATGATAATCGTCATCAACGTCATCCGGCCCGGCGACGTATTGACGAAAGCCCAAATCTTGCGGGCAACAAAAATAGGCTGGCCGAAAGTTTCCTGAACAATCGAATTAACGAGAGTGCGCTTAGAAGTATCCTTCTCCGTTAACGGATCAAGCCAATGATCAGGCGAGTCATCGGTATCCAAAAACTCCAACCGGGTCCGAGCTGAATGTGGGGCTGAATGTGGGGCTGAATTTTGCACCGCAGAATCATCCAGAGGATTAGGCACCTCTGAATGCTCCCCATTTCCATCCCGGATCATTGTTTCAGAATAGCGTGACTCATGACATGTTGAAAGTATTGGCTACCTTGATGAATACCCCCAGCGTTTAGCCTAATGTGGACACCATGAAAGGCGACGGCGATGGATGGGCAGCAGCACCCAATGGCGGGGCAGTATGGGGCAAAAACGGAGCAGCAGGATTGTTGTTGGTAGCAGATAAACAAATGCTCATGCAGCACCGAGCCGCATGGACCAACAACGGCGACACCTGGGCACTCCCTGGAGGCGCACGAGACTCACATGAAACCGCAGCGGAATCAGCCCTGCGTGAAGCATTTGAAGAAACTGGAATCCTGCCCGACGACGTGGAAGTTTTAGATTCAATAGTCACCGCAGGCCCTTTTCCCGCCGATCCAGAACGCCCAGAACTTGCCGGCAACTGGACCTACACCACGGTCATCGCACGAACTAAAACCGGCGAAACCCTAGATACCACCGCTAATGAAGAATCCCTCGAACTACGGTGGGTAGATATCGCAGCGGTTGACTCTTTGGCTTTGATGCCAGCATTCGCCAAAGCGTGGCCCTCTTTAAGAAAGCTACTGAACACAACAGAGTAGGTTTATGCGACACTGGTGCGCATGATCAACGTTGAAGGCCTCACCAAACAATATGGTCAGGTCCGCGCAGTCGATGATCTGAGCTTCGAAGTAAAACCCGGAATAGTCACCGGATTTCTCGGCCCCAACGGCGCCGGAAAATCCACCACGATGCGGCTGATCCTTGGCTTAGATAATCCAACTGCAGGGCATGCCACGATCGAAGGACAACCCTACCGATCGCTCAAAAATCCCCTGACCAAAGTGGGAGCACTGCTTGATGCCAAAGCAACACACCCAAATAGAACAGCAGAAAACCACCTCAAGTGGATCGCCCGTGCAAATGGGCTGTCCACCAAAAGAGTCGATGAAGTTCTCACCCTCGTGGGACTGACTGGTGTTGCGTCAAAGAAGACCGGTGGGTTTTCACTAGGCATGGGCCAACGTCTAGGACTTGCTGCAGCATTGCTCGGCGATCCGGAATACTTAATTCTCGACGAACCCGTCAACGGCCTTGACCCAGAAGGCATTCACTGGGTGCGCACCTTGTTGCAAAACATCGCCAAGCAGGGCAGAACCGTGCTCGTGAGTTCCCACCTGCTGTCCGAGATGGCGCAAACTGCGGAACATTTGATCGTGATTGGGCGTGGCAAGCTGGTCGCCGATATGCCCATGCATGAGTTTGTGCGCTCCCATTCCGCTTCCACAGTTGTGGTGCGCGCAGCAGTACCCGGCGCTTTGGAAAACGCGTTGAAAGAAGCCGGAGTCGCATTCAACACAGCACCAGATGAAAGCGGACGCATGACATATCGCATCGATGGCTCCACCACCGATGACATCGGCCGTTTGGCATTCGAACGAGGAATTGCCTTGTTAGAACTGTCCGAAACCCGAGCATCCCTGGAAGAAGCATTCCTCGAAACCACCGGCGAAGCAGTGCAGTACCAGGCTGGAAGTGTGGACAACAATGATTAATACCATCCGCTCCGAATGGACCAAACTTGTCACCACCAAATCCTTCTGGTGGACAACCGCACTAATTCTGGTCTTCAGCCTGGGATACGCAGCGCTCACCGGATCACTCGCCACCGGCGAAAGCTTTGCATCACTGTTCCTTCTCGCAGGCAGCACAGTCACCGGCCTTTACCTCCTTGGCTTCGTGGTGATCATGATCCAATCCATCATGATGTTCACCACCGAATTTCGATTCGGCTACCAAACCCAAACCTTCCTCGCCACACCAAAACGCTGGGTTGTCGCCGTTTCCAAATGGTTGCTGTACCTCGTGTTCGCCGTAGTGTTGACCTTCATCACCGTGATTCTGTGCTTCTATCTAGCCAAAGCCCTGGCATCAGACACTGCAAGCTCCACCCTGGTGGTGTGGGAAGATACGCAAGCACGACGAATCATGTGGCAATACCCACTGGCAGCAGCACTATTGGTAACTTTCTGTTCCGGAATTGCGCTCCTGCTGCGTCAAACTGCAGGAGCAGTGGCACTGGTGCTTATGTGGCACTTCGCTATCGAAAACCTCCTGTCTTTCTTGCCACGCATCGGCGAATACGTCGGCAAGTATGGTCCCTTCACCAACCTCTACGCATTCATCACCGACTATCAATCAATTGATCCAGGATGGTCCACCACCATGGGAGCGGTGTACTTCGGAGCGTGGGCATTCGTGCTGTTCGCACTCGGAATCGTCGTCCTAGAAAAGAAAGACGCCTAAAATGCCCTCTAAAATATCGCGGCCCTATTACCAAGTAGATGTATTCAGCTCCGAGCCGTTCATGGGAAACCCGCTTGCTGTCATCGCCGATGCTGATGACTTAAGTGCCGAACAAATGGCCCGAATCGCTAGGTGGACAAACCTCTCAGAAACCACATTTCTTTTAAAGCCAACCCAAGAAGGTGCTGACTACCGGGTACGCATTTTCACCCCAACCGGTGAGCTCCCCTTCGCTGGACACCCAACACTCGGAACCGCCCACGTGTTTAGGGAACTGCACGGTGAACAGGGAACCCAGTTGGTTCAGGAATGTGTCGCCGGTTTAGTTGCTGTGCGCGCTATTGACGGGCCAGCAAGTGGATTGGCTTTTCAGGCTCCACCCACACTCAAAGACGGGCCATTGGATGCTTCCGACCTAGACGCAGCTTGTGAGGCTTTAGGAATCAGCCCCGACTTCATTCGAGCCCACCAATGGGTAGACAACGGCCCCGGCTGGGCAGTAGTGGAGCTACCGAGCGCCCAACACGTATTGGATCTGGAACCCGATTTCAGTGCACATCCAACATTGAAACTCGGAGTGATTGGGGCCTATCCCGAAGGGGCTCCCCACGCTTTTGAAGTACGGGCATTCGCTCAAGGAATCGGTGAAGACCCAGTAACAGGAAGCCTCAATGCATCCATTGCGCAGTGGCTACACCGAGATGGTCGCGCCGGCGAAGGTTACTTGGCATCCCAAGGAACCGCCATCGGTCGCGCCGGGGAAATCCACATCAGTATTGAATCTCATGCGATTTGGGTGGGCGGCTCTGTGACCACGATCTTTCAAGGAACAGCAGAGTTTTAAATGAAGAAGTAAATCATCAACACAGCTGAAGGAACCAAGACATAGGCCGTTACAATTGTGGCCAGGGTGATGGAGTAACTGCGGGCAGTGAGGTTCGCAGTTTTCTCGGCCAAGTGAATAATCACATTGGCAAGCTGCGGAATACACAGCACTAGTAATGCGCCGGTGAAGTTCACAATGAGGTGGATCAACGCAGCCTGAATAGCGAACTCACCCTGATCGCTGACAATCGCGAAAGTAGCAAACATTGCGGTCACCGTGGTGCCCACGTTGGCACCCAAAATGACGCCCAGCAATGGCTTTTGCTTAACGACACCAGAGGCAGCCACTGGCTGCATGGAAGCCACGGTCACTGACGAGGCAGTGACCATGAGCGTGAACAAAACTCCAAGAATGAAGCTCCAGAAATTGGAAAGAATCGTCGCCTTGGGGCTGTTCTCTGGATTGATCACCTTGTCCATAATTGAGGTTACGGTCGCTGCCGTAATGGTTCGGATCTGAGAACTCATGGCACGCACCGAAATCAGAATAAGAATGGTGCCCACCACAAGACATACAATCGCCGAAATACTAGGATTGCCGATCGAACCGATAAGACCATTCATACCCAGAAGTTGGGTTGGGGGATCAAAAATCTTGGTCATCACACCACTGGTAGGCAAAGAGCCACCAGTTGTCAGTGTGATCTCCGTTGCGATCGCACCACTAATTGTGCGGAATGGATGAAAGAGCAATTCCACAACAAATAGAACAAGAATGACGAGCACGTTAAACCACACATGCATGGCGGCAACCGTAAAAGCTCGCTTAAACTCCCTGCGTTCACCCACATAAGAAAACGCAACGAGCATCGCGGTGATCGTCGTACCGATATTTGCGCCAAGAATGATCGGAATCGCCACAGGCACCGACACAATGCCCGTACCAACTGCAGTCACCGTCAACGTTGTGGTGGTGGTTGATGATTGCACCAAGGCCGTAGCCAAGATACCGATCAGCACACCAATGAGTGGATCTTTCGCAACTTGGTACATCTGGGTGGTTGAAAAAGTACCAAATCCGTAGACACCGTCCAAGATGAGGTTGATGCCAATGATGATGACCAAAATGGACAACAATACCAAGAGCCAACGCACAAATTTGCCCCAACCAGATAGAAGCACCTGATCGTGGCTCGCTGCAATATTCTTTGGATTAATGGGATGGAAAGTTCCCGGCAGGAATGCTGCGGCAGGACCTTTCCGTTCAGGTATAGGCGGAGGGAGGGCTCGTCGAGGATGTTGAACATATTCAAAACCACTAGACATAAATTCTCCCCACCCCTTTCCTGAATTAAATTGACGTGTCAATTGCCGTAGACGTTAGAACCGATCGTACATTGCATGGGAGTGAACAAACCAATAACAAAATTCCCGATTTGTTCACGTGCCCGATTTAAATCCGTTACTCTTAAAAGTTTTAAGTATTGGTGCTATCTTCCGGTGCTGATGGTACCTGAATGAAAATTTCTAATTAAAAATACCCCCAAATCTTCGATATAGATACACGAGACAGTGATGCAGAAAAAACAACAGCTGAGCACCGCCCTGATTATGGGATTGGCATTATTGTCAGCCAGCTCCGCGCTAGCGACTGATATGTATTTGCCGGCAATGCCTGGTATTGCGGAAGATTTGGGGACAACTGCACCGATGGTGCAGTTAACTCTTTCTTCCTTTATGGCTGGAATGGCGATTGGCCAATTGATCATTGGTCCTTTGTCGGATCAATTGGGAAGGAAAGGCCTGCTCGTTGCAGGTGCGGTGGCTGCGCTGGTCGCTAGTGTGGTGTGCGCGCTGGCGCCGTCGATAAGCGTATTAGTGATCGCACGCCTGGTGCAGGGGCTTGGCGGCGGTGCGTGCGTGGTGATTGCGCGCGCGATCGTGCCAGACCTTGAACGCGGACAAAAGGCTGCGCACGCCTTTGCACTGCTGATGATTATTCAGGGAATTGCTCCCGTGGTAGCTCCGCTCATTGGTGGTGTGCTGGTCGGGCCTTTTGGCTGGCGGGGAATTTTCTGGGCACTTGCACTGGTGAATTTTGCGCAGCTGCTTGTTGCTTTGCTGCAGATTAAGGAGTCGAAGCCAGTTGAAGAGCGTACCGCAGCAGGACTTGGCGGAATGCTGTCCAACTATGTCTTTGTGCTGAAGAATCCTCAATTTTTGGCATATGTATTCACATTGGGGCTGTCTTTTGGGGCGATGTTCTCCTACATTTCGGCGTCGCCGTTCGTGCTGCAGAATCAAATGGGCATTCCGGTACTGCTGTATTCCATTATTTTCGGAGTGAATGCTTTTGGTTTGATTGTGGGCGGAATGGTCAATAGGCGACTTCTGCAGCGGATTCATCCACACCGCATCATGCAAACTGTGCTGGCCAGTTTTACTGTGCTGTGTGCGCTTTTGCTGATTGAAGTGCTGTTTATTAATTGGATACCGCTGTTCCTGTTGCTGCTGTTTCTTATCGTTTCCCATATTCCGATGGTTATGGCTAACGCGACAGCTCTGGGAACTGAAGTGGTGCGAAGCAGGGCGGGATCGGGTTCTGCAATTTTGGGTTTCGTGCAATTCACGATGGGTGCTTTGGTGAGTTCACTGGTCGGATTAGGCTCTGATAAGGCTTTGACTATGGGAATCGCAATGACTGCTTGTGCACTGCTGGCGTGTGGGTGTGCGTACCTGGCAGGTCGAAAAGGTATTCCAGAAATGAAGTAGCTCTAGGTGGCGTTTTAAGGGCTTTGAGGTGCCGGATGGACGCATGGGTGGAAATGGTGATTCGAGGCCCTTAAACGGCAATCTAGGGGTGTGACTTTTGGGGATGATGGGACCATTGGGGATCCTGTCAGTTCCCTGATCAAATTTCCACCACAAACGCGTGGCCCGACCATTAAACCGAACGAATTTTCGCATCAAACTGGCTGCAAGGTGCAAAAATCCACCACAAACGCGTGGCCCGACCAAAGTTTCGAACGGATATTTGCATAATGGCGATGGGTAAGTCGGTCCCTCTAAAAGCCACCTCAAACGCACTCCAAACGCGCCAAACTACTGCAGCGCCGAGGTCAAACGCATGACATTGTCCACGTAGCGGCGCCGCCAACTGCGCTGGTTCCACTTATCCAAGGTGAGCTTGAAACTTACTGTGCGGTAACGGTCGGTGAGGGCGTTGAGTTCGTGGATGAGGTTGCCTTTGGCGATCATCAGGGAGATTTCGTAGTTGAGGCCAAAGCTGCGGATGTCGAGGTTGGAGGATCCGAGGACTCCGAGGGCTTCGTTGCCGGTGGTGTCGTCGGGGTCGGCGATCATGTACTTGGTGTGGAGGACGTCGGGTTTGGGGAATTGGTAGATTTTCACGCCGGCTTCAAGGAGTGCCTGGTAGTAGGAGGATTGGGCGTGGTCGATGGCGAATTGGTCGGCTTGTTCAGAGACGAATAGTTCGACGGTTACTCCGCGGTAGCAGGCTGAGGTGACGGCTTCGAGGAGGGATTCGTCGGGGATGAAGTAGGGGCTGCACAAGATGAGTCGTTCTTTGGCGTGGTGAACGATGGAGTTGAACATGCGCAGGTTGGGTTCTGTGGTGTAACCAGGGCCGGAGGGGATGAGCTGCACGAGGTTGGTGGCGGAGTCTTTTTGAGTGTTGCCGATGTAGCCGTGGGCTTCTGCGTGGTCGCGGATGTCGAGGGCTTCGTTGGATTCGACGTACCAGTCGCCGGCGAAGATCATTTCCATGGAGGAGACGATGGGGCCGGTGAGTTCGACCATGAGGTCTTTCCATTCGCGGCCGAGTTTGATGTTTTTCTTTTGTAGGTAACTCGGGGCGATGAGATTTTGGGAGCCCATGAATGCGGTGTGGCCGTCGATGATGAGCATTTTGCGGTGGTTGCGCAGGTCGGGTCGGCGGAAGCGGCGTCGCCAGGGTTGGAGGGGGAGCATGAGGTACCAGGCGAAGCCCATGCGGTTGAGTTCTTTTTTGAGGCGGTGGTAGCCGGGGTATTTCCAGCTGCCGACGTGGTCGAAAAGGAGTCGGACTTTGACGCCGCGGTTGTGGGCTCGTTCGAGTGCTGCGAAGAATGGTTGGGTGTAGGAATCCCAGGCCATGATGTAGATCTCGACGTAGATGTATTCTTCGGCTTCGTCGATTGCGGCGGTCATCCGTTTGAGGGATTCACGGTAGTCGGAGTAGAAGCCGTTGTTTCCGCCGGTCACTGCTGGCATGCGGGTGAGGCGGCGGTTGAGTTTGATGACAGATTCAACTTCCGCGGAGACATCCATTCCGGTGGGGATGTCGGGGACGTCGTCGTGGACGTCTTCGATGAGGTCGTTGATTTCTTGTTGGATGCGGTGGCGTCGCCGGTTGATGTATGGCGATCCCATAAGCAGGAACAGTGGGAGTCCGACGTAGGGGAGCAGCAAAATTGCCAGGAGCCACGCGGTGGAGGAGCTGGGTCGGCGTCCTTCGGGTACGTAGCCAATGGCGATGATTTTGATGGTGTAGTCGATGATCAAACCAACGGTTTGCCAAGATTCGAGGTTGATCTGAAAGATCATACGCAGTTACACCTTGTAATCAACGATGACTGGTGCGTGGTCAGAGGCGCCGGTTCCGCTGCGTTCTTCAACGTCCACAAAGGTTTCACCCGCGGTTGCAGCAAGGGCCGGGGATGCGAGCTGGAAATCGATGCGCATGCCTTCGCCTTTGAGGAAGCGTGCGCCTTTGTAATCCCAGTAGGTGTAGGTACCAGGTCCGGGGGTGGTTTCTTTGAGTCCGGCTTCGATGAGGCCGTCGAAAGCTGCACGTTCTGGTTCGGTGACGTGGGTTTTTCCTTCGAAGGCTGCGATGTCCCAGACGTCGATGTCTGTGGGCGCGATGTTGAAGTCGCCGAGCAACACCAGTTTTTCCTCGGGGCGGTATTCCAAGGTGTCGATCACGTAGTTGCGCAGGGAGAATAGCCAGCGCAGTTTGTAGTCGTAGTGAGGATCTGCGATTTCGCGGCCGTTGGGAACATAGAGGCTCCACACCTGGACACCACCGCAGCGGGCGCCGATGGCGCGGGCTTCGATGGATTGTTCCTTGGTGATGTCTTTGTTGAATCCCGGTTGGGCAGGGAAGTGGGTTTCCACATTTTCAATGCCAACGCGGGAAATAATGGCGACACCATTCCACTGGTTAAGGCCGAAATGGGCTACCTCATAGCCGATTTCGGTGAAACGCTCGGTGGGAAATTGCTCATCTTTACACTTGGTTTCCTGCACCGCTAATACATCAACATCATGGCGAAGCAAAAAATCGACCATCCGGTCCACACGAGTGCGAGCAGAGTTGACGTTCCAATTAACGATGCGCATGACTTATACCCTAGCTGTTTTGGATTTTAGAATTTCCGTTCGGCGTACCGGTGTCGGTGGTGTTCACTGAACCCGAGCTTTTGATACAGGCCGATACCTGCTTCATTATGGGCGACAACCTGGAGATATGCCTCCTGTGCGTGTTGCTCGGCGCCCCACTCCTGGATGCGCGAGCCGAGCGCGGTGCCCAGCCCCTGACGTCGAAAAGCAGGATCCACCTCGACCGCTGAATAGCCCAAAAATATGCGCTCCTCCGCAGCCGTGATGGTGGCGCGCGTGATCGCGACGGTTTGCCCCGCCGGCGTGGTCAGGCGCCCGAACCCCATGCGGCCCTCGATTTGCGTGCGCAAAAGCTCAAGGGCGTGAGCGGGCAACGCCTGTCCGCGGAAATGGTACATGCCCAGCCACTCCTGGTCAGGCTGCTTATCGACGCTAAATTCTAGGCCACCGGGCAATTCGTGCGACTCCACATGGTCCAAAGATTTCGTCATCACCAAAATCTCCGGGCCCATCACCCATTTCTGGGGATCGGCGTCAATGACTTTCTGCGCAGGCCGACCAATCCGCTCCGGAATGTGCAGCTTCACGGGGAGATCGTGACGTGCATAAAACCGCGAAATATCCTCCATCGGTACCGGCTCAAAACCGACACTTGGGCCGAGTGGCGACGCAGAATTAGAACGCTCCGCAATGCCATCACCGGCACGCAGCAGCCAACCATCATGCCACTCATTGACCAGCCCCGGAAAGGCCTTCGCCGTGGCAACCTCCACCGCACGAATATCCGAATTCCTAATGGTGCGCGGCGACAAAATCTTAATCACCTCAAGCTGATCATCAGGAATGACAATTTCTTCCGCATCAGACGGCATCCCACCAACCGACTGCGGGCGAACCACCAACGGATCCACCCCAATCACATGGCCAATGACATCTGTCCAATGCACATTGGCACCAGGAATCCGGCGACGTGCAACAACACGATCGCCGACGGCAGGTTTCTGGCTGCGGAAACGGGGAAGACTAGGCGTCATGCCCGAAAGGATCCTCATCTTCACCCGGCATCCAGGTCAAACCAGGCTCAGTCCACCCATTGGCCTTAATAGCCTTCTTAGCCATGCGCTTCCACCGACCAATCAACACATCGGTGTACAAGAAACCATCAAGGTGGCCAACCTCATGCTGGAAGCAACGAGCCAAGAAACCCTCAGCCTCAACAGAAACTTCCTCGCCCTTTTCATTCAGTCCAGTAACCTTCGCCCAATGAGCACGGCCAGTGGGGAAGCCCTCGCCAGGAACAGACAGGCAGCCTTCCTCGTCGGAGCCATCATCGGCAGGCATGGTCTCTGGGATTTCAGAGGTTTCCAACACAGGATTGATGAAACAACCCTTGTGCATCACGCCCTCATCATCAGGACAGTCATAAACAAAAATGCGCTTGGACACACCAATCTGGTTGGCCGCAAGACCCACACCATTGGCGACATCCATCGTCTCGTACATATCTGCAATTAGTTCCTGCAGTTCAGAGACATCCTCAGTAACAAGCTGGGTAGGGTTGTGGAGAACAGGATCTCCATGAATAACGATTGGTCGGACAGTCATGGCAACATTCTAAGCATGCTTTCCGCAGATGATTTAACCCTCCTCGAGTTTGAGGCTCACGCACCCCACGCAATCGGGGCTAAAGAGGAAGCCATTCGCGCCACTTTTGGTATCTCACCGGTGCGTTATTACCAACGCCTCAACGTGATCATCGATACCCCCGAAGCCATGAAAGTGAATCCAACTTTGGTGTCCAGGTTACGACGTCGCGCCGGAAAGATAGACTAAGCCACATGACTTCGGACATGCAGAATTCTCCACAGCACTCGGCCACGCCTTCAGAAGAAAAACAAGGCGGACTGCCCATGCGCGGTTTGGCCATGATTTTGATCGCCGTGGCCGTATTGCTCGCAGCGTGGGCACTGTGGTCAATGCAGGGCAAAGACGACACCTCCACCACCAGCGCCGGACAAACCCAGTCCACGGAAACCAACGCGGGAACTATTGCTGAATCTTCTGGCTCTTCGGATTCCGAGCAGGCATCAGCAGAACCTGGAACCTCCGAAGAAACCTCTGCTGAGCAGCCAGCTGCAGATGGCGAAGCCGCTAATGCTGCTGGGGCCGCTGCTGCTGGTGGCGCTAGTTCGGCTAACGGCAACTCCACCCCAGTGAACACTCTGTACGTGCTCAACAACTCCACCGTCCCACAACTTGCAGCACGAGTGGCAGACAGCCTAAGCGGTGACTACCAAAAGGTAGAGTCCGGAAACCTTCCAGACACCATCATTCCGCAGAACACTGTGTACTTCACCGCTGGAAACACCGAAGCTGAAAAGGCTGCACGTGAACTCGCTGACCGCGTCAGTGGCGTAGCAATGGAACGCAGCGATGCACTGCCAACCGAAACAGAAGGCAAAGATGCCCTCGTTTTGGTGCTGGTCCAAGACGTAGCGCTGTAGTTTTCTCGGATTTGTTGGAACTAGTCGTAATTAGTCGGATTTTAAGGAGGCTCACGCCATGGGCATTGAGTTTAAGCGTTCACCGCGACCCACCCTGGGCGTTGAGTGGGAAATTGCACTTGTTGATCCAGAAACACGTGATCTAGCCCCGCGCGCTGCAGAAATACTAGAGATTGTGGCCAAGAACCACCCTGAGGTGCACCTCGAGCGCGAATTCCTCCAAAACACCGTGGAGCTTGTCACCGGAGTGTGCGACACCGTCCCCGAAGCGGTGGCAGAGCTTTCCCACGATCTAGATGCGCTGAAAGAAGCAGCGGATTCTCTCGGGCTTCGGTTGTGGACCTCTGGATCCCACCCATTTTCGGATTTCCGCGAAAACCCAGTATCTGAAAAAGGCTCCTACGACGAGATCATCGCGCGCACCCAATACTGGGGAAACCAGATGTTGATTTGGGGCATTCACGTCCACGTGGGCATCAGCCATGAAGATCGCGTGTGGCCGATCATCAATGCGCTGCTGACAAATTACCCACATCTGTTGGCACTTTCTGCAAGCTCTCCAGCATGGGACGGACTTGATACCGGTTATGCCTCCAACCGGACGATGCTCTACCAACAGCTGCCTACAGCCGGACTGCCATACCAATTCCAAAGCTGGGATGAATGGTGCAGCTACATGGCGGATCAAGATAAATCCGGTGTCATCAACCACACCGGATCCATGCACTTTGATATCCGCCCCGCATCCAAATGGGGAACCATCGAAGTCCGCGTGGCCGATTCTACCTCCAACCTGCGGGAACTGTCTGCCATCGTGGCGTTGACCCACTGTCTCGTGGTGCACTACGACCGCATGATCGACGCTGGCGAAGAGCTTCCCTCCCTGCAACAATGGCACGTTTCGGAAAATAAATGGCGCGCGGCTAGGTATGGTCTGGATGCCGAAATCATCATTTCCAGAGACACCGATGAAGCGATGGTTCAAGACGAACTCCGCCGACTAGTAGCGCAATTGATGCCTCTAGCCAACGAACTCGGCTGCGCTCGTGAGCTTGAACTTGTGTTGGAAATCCTGGAACGTGGTGGTGGATACGAACGCCAACGCAGAGTGTTTAAAGAAACTGGCAGTTGGAAAGCTGCAGTTGATTTAGCCTGCGACGAACTCAACGACCTCAAAGCACTGGACTAAATAGCTATGGTGGAATCCCAACACATCATTTTCATCCCGGAATCCCAACAAACACCCGACGAGTTTACCGAGGTAGTCAACGAGATTCCCGCCGGAATCAAACCACGGATCGTACCGTGGAGCGGTAGTGTTTCCGCAGGTGTGCAGGCTGTGGAATCCATCCTCGACCGTGAAGAAATCCGGCGCGTCATCCTGGTCGGCGCTGGAACCGGAGCTGGAGTGGCGTTGGAAATTGCCAAGAACCAACCCCGCCGCGTGGAACGCCTCGTGCTGGATTCACCGTTGGTGACCTTTGATGAGAAACAACTCAAAGGCATGAGCACCGCACTGAAAATGATGCCAGGATTCTTCTTCCGAAAGAAGAACAAGAAAGACCTCCTGCAGCAGGTAGAAGAAGCCCGTACTGCAGTTCCGATGGGATTTTCCGAGATTACCATGCCGACGTTAATCATCCGAGGCTCCGCTGCGAAGGCTGGAATTGATTCTGACTTGGAAAAACAAATCCCGAGCGCTCGGGCTACCACCATTATTGGTGCCAATTGGCTGACTTACACAACGCATGGACGCCAAACTGGTGCTGCGATTGCGGAATTCCTCGCCCAATAGAAGGGCACGCCTAAACGCCAATTTAAGGCCCTAATATTCTCGAATGGGTGTTTGTGTGGATGCGGGTGTAAAAGTCCTTCAAATCGCATTCTGGGATGGTGTAATTTTTGGGCTTTAAGCTGGAATTCTGGCTAACTTTTGGAAAACCAGACAGGCGTGCCACAAATCCTGGAAATCCGTAGGTTTTGGCACGTGTGTCCGGTTATGAGAGCTTGAAACCAGACACATGTGCCAAGATGTGCTGAAAATTCGACATTTTAGCACGCCTGTCCGGTTCTGCGGAGTCGCCCTTGCACATCGGCCTACTCGGGGCATACCCAGGCCACAATAAACCCGAAAACCACCCTGAAATAACAAAAATCAGCGCCCAGGAGAGTCCCAAACAGCTCCCGGGCGCTGATTCTCTCTAAAACCTCCAGAAAGCCTTCAGAAAACTCAAGACTTCTTCGGCTTCAACTCCGCAGGAGCCTGGTTATCCGACATATCGTCCTTTGCACCGTAGAGTCCTTCACGCCTGGACACACGGCCGACACGCTGCGCGGTCACTGGGCTGGTGAGCAGTGCAAACAGTACGAGGAGAACAAGGACTCCGAGGTCACTGCGTTGTGATTGATCGAAGTGTTCGTGGCCTAAGATGCGGATGATTGCGCCTACAACGGTGAGGATAAGGCCGGTTGTTTGGGGTTTGGTCATGGCGTGGACTCTGGACATGGTGTCTTTGAATCGTATGAGGCCGATGGATGCGGAGAATGACAAGAATGCGCCGCTGAGAATGAACACCAGAGACACGATGTCGGTGAATAGTTGCAGGGTCATTTAGGCACCATCCCTCTTGCGGAAGCGGGCTACGGATACAGAGCTGATGAATCCTAAGAGTGCGATGACCATCATGAAGTTGGTGACGGTGGTGTCGAGTGTCCAGCAGATGTAGGTGGCCATGGAGCATTGAATCATGGAGACGGTTCCGTCCAGGCCGAGTAGGCGATCGATGGAGTTGGGCCCGACGATGATGCGGTAGATGGTGAAGATGAACGACAGCATGAAAAAGGCAGCTGCGATTGTGAGGCCTGCTGTGTAGAGGGTGTTGTCCATCGCTTAGCTCCTTTCAAAGGTGTGGATCAGGGTGGCTTCTAGGTCTGCGACGTTTTGGATCTCGCGGCGGAGGTCTTCTTCGTCGTCGGCGTCGAGTACGTGGATGGTCCACATTCTGTTGGCGATGTCGATGTCTGTGACGGTTCCGCCGGGCTGCAAGTTGTAGAGCATTGTGGCGAATGACAAAACTAGGTCGTTTTGAACGCGCATGGGTACTTGCACAATGGCGGTGCGCGGTGGGTCGGCTGGGCGTAGTGCGAGCCAAGCAACTTTGACTGATGCCACGGCGAGGTCTTTGAACCAGTTGAGGATCAGCAGGATGAGTGATCCCCAGCGGATGGAGATGTTCTCAATCGGCATGGCTGGAAGTGGGAGGAACAGCACGATTGCGCTAGCTACGAGGAAACCGCCGACGAAGTTTGCCCAGGTGAATTCTGCCATGAGCATGACCCACATCAGGGTGAGGCCGATGATGAAGACGGGGCGGAAGCGTCGTTTGAATCCACTGATCATGGTTGGTCCTCCGTTCCATTGGTGTCGACGCGGTGGTTGATGTCATCGCGGTTGGCGTCGTAACGCTCCATCTCGAGTGTGCGTGATGGGTCGAGGTAGTTGGGGCCGAGTACTGCGGCGCGGTAGATGTTGACATCTTGTGCGGATTCGGCGGCGCGTCCAGTAATAGATGACAGTGGTCCTGCGAGCACGGATACAGCAAGGGATGCGGAAACCAACAGGGCAGTGGAGAAGACCATGCCCCAAGGCATCCGTCCGACATCGTTGCGGTCTTTAACGGCGACTTCGTCTTGGATATCTACCAAAGGTGCGGGTCTTGCTAGTGCGGTTGCTCCATCGGGGGCGTCTTTACGGTCGCGCCAGAAGGCCTTGGACCAGACCAGAACCATGGTGTACAAGGTGAGCAGTGAGGTGACAACGGCGCCTGCGATAAGGACCCATGCCAGCCAACTGCCATCTTCGGCGCCGGCTTCGATGAGCATGATCTTGCCCAGGAAGCCGGAGAACGGTGGGATACCACCCAGGTTGATGGCGGGGATGAAGTACAAAATCGCAAGAAGTGGGGAGATATATGCCAGGGATCCAAGGCGTCGCAGCGAGGAGGATCCGGCTTGGCGTTCCACCAGACCGACCACCAGGAACAGGGAAGTCTGAACCAGAATGTGGTGGATTGCGTAGAAGATCGCACCAGACAAACCCTGTGCAGATCCAAGGGCTACGCCGAAGATCATGTAGCCGATGTGGCTGACCAGAGTAAATGACAACAAACGTTTGATATCGTTTTGCGCCATCGCGCCCAAAATACCAATGAGCATGGTGGCGAGTGCCACCCACATCAGCATGGTGTCAAGGGATCCATCGGTGAAAATAATCGAGCGTGCTCGAATGATGGAATACACACCCACCTTGGTCAACAGACCTGCGAACACCGCGGTGACCAGCGATGGCGCGGTGGGGTAGGAGTCCGGCAGCCAGGAATCTAGGGGGAACACGGCAGCTTTAATACCGAATGCCACGAGCAACACTGCGAAGATCGCGGAGCGAGTTCCAGACGGAACATCTTCCATGCGTAGGCCAACGTGAGCCATGTTCAACGTGCCCACTGAGGCGTAAACCATTGCGAGTCCAAACAGGAACACCATCGATGACGCCATGGACACCATCACGTAACCCACGCCGGAACGTACACGTGCCGGCGATGCACCCAAGGTGAGCAGCACGTATGACGCCACCAGCAGCACTTCGAAACCAACGTAGAGGTTAAACAGGTCGCCAGCGAGGAACGCCAGGTTCACGCCCATCGAGAGCAGCAGGTAAGTAGGCAGGAACACTGCAACAGGTTCGTCCTTGCCGCCGTCGCGAATACCCTGGCTGATCGCGTACCACATGACAGAAAACAGCACGATGGAACTCACCGTCAGCATGGAAACAGACAGTCGGTCGGCCACCAGGGTGATTCCGATCGGGGCATCCCAGCCACCCAACTGCAAAGTCTGAATGCCTTCGCGATCCACCACGTACAGCATGGTGGCGTTAAGACCAATGAGGAACGCCAAAACAGACAAAGTAATGGTGCGCTGCGCTGTCAGATATTTCGACAAAATCAATGCCAGCGCCGCCGCAACCGCAGGCAAAATGATGGGCAGCGGGACCATATAAGGGATCAACGGGACGAGAGTTTCGTACAAACTAGTCATCCTTATCTCCCTTCAGTGGTGCTTCGAAGGATTCTGGGCCGAAATCGTCGCCGTCTGAGGTCATGCGACCAGTTTCTGGGTCGTCAGATGCATCGTGGTCAGGTGCAGCAGACGCAAAACTGGGGCGGACGGTGATTGCAACGTCCTCGGTGTCATCTTCAATGAAGTCCTCGGTGCGGTAACGGTATTGACGGTAGGCAAGCGACAGCATGAACGCGGTCAGCGCCATCGAGATCACGATGGCGGTCAGGATCATGGCTTGGGCTAGCGGATCAGCGGTTTTGTCGCCGTAGATTTCGCTTTCACGCCCCAGAATCGGTGGCGATCCAGCGGAACCTCCAGCGACCAAAATCAGCAGGTTGGCTCCGTTGCCGATCAGCATGAGACCCATGATCATTTTGGTCATCGCGCGATCAAGCAGCAGATACACACCCGCAGAAATGAGAGTTCCAGCAGCTAGGAGCAGGAAAAGGTTGGCTACCATGTGTTATTTTCCTTCCTGCTTTAAACGCTTTGTGCTTATCGACGTCTGGTTCTCACCGTTCTGCTCCACCGATTCTGTGTCTGCCCCTGGAGGCCGAATCGTCGGCATTTGGCGTGTCGATTTCTCGTTCGACCTGCGTGCGCCGACGGTTGCTGCTTCTCGACGCTGGTTGCGCGCCAAGCGTCGAGCTCGGTCGCGCGCACGCTGCTTACGCATTTCCTCATCGCGGTCGAGCTGGCCGCCCAAACTGTTGAGAATGTGCATGGTCAAACCGATGACGATCAGGTAGACACCAAGGTCAAAGAGCAGCGCGGATGCAATGTGAATCTCACCGATAAGTGGCAGTGTGAGATCCCAAATATGGGAGGTCAGCGGTGGTTCACCAAGAAGAACCATGGGCCACAGCACTGCAGTTGCAGAAACAAATAGTCCAGTTCCCAAGATACGGCCGGCGTCGATAGGCAACGCTTCTTCAAGTTCTTCACGTCCACCGGCAAGGTAGCGCAAGGCGAACGCCAAGGAGGCAACAAGGCCGCCGGCGAATCCGCCGCCCGGCGCGTTGTGTCCGGCGAAGAAGAAGTACACAGACAACATGATCATGGCAGGGAAGAGGATGCGCGTTGCCACATCAACCATCAGCGAGCGGTTCTGCGCCCTTTCGGTATCAACAGCAGCAGCCAACCAACGGCGACCAGTGGTAGCCAGGGTTGGTCTGCGAGAATCCTTGCGGAAGCTGCGGTTTCGGTAGACCAGGGAGGCGATACCGGTTGCCGCGATCACAAGGACGGAAATTTCACCGAAGGTATCAAAACCACGCAGGTCTACGAGCAGTACGTTGACGGTGTTTGCGCCATGTCCGATCTCATAGGCCAGATCCTGCATGTATACAGAGATCGGTTCAGTGGTGCGAGCATTCATGGCAAAAATGGTGACAATAACAACGGACAATCCGGTGGCGCCAGCAAGCCACGCTCGCACGCGAGACTGTTTAGGTTCTGCCTTCCACGCAACTTCTGTCGGCATTTTACGCAGCACCAGCATGAATACCACCATGACGATGGTCTCCACCAGCACCTGGGTTAGCGCCAAGTCCGGTGCGCCATGTAGCGCGAAGATAACGGCAATGCCATAACCTGTCACACCCACCAAAATCAGCGCAGACAAACGGTTATCCATGGTGGTTGCCACAATCGCAACGACGATAATGATGGCCGCGATGAAGCCCTGAATAGGGCTATCCCACAGCTCCATGCGGACATCGCTTTGTTCGCCAGTGATCAAAGCGATCAGCGGAACAATCGTGAGGACGAAGAAGATCACACCGACGTTCAGGGTCAAAGAACCACGCTGGGTGGATGCAGTCAGGCGGTGGGAGAGCACACGCAGTGCATCAAGAATGGCGTCGTAGGCGGTATCGGCACTGCCAAACGCTGCGGTGTTAGGGCGCAAACGTTCGACGGTGTCTCGCTCCCAGAAGATGATGAATCCGGAAATGATGATCACCACAGACAGCAGCAGCGGTAGATTCAGACCATGCCACAAGGCCAGTTTGGTGTGGACATCATCAAGCGATGGCGTGACGTTATCAAGATGCGTGACAATTGCTTCCGACACTGGCTTGGGGAAAACACCAAACACTACGGTCAAAATAGCCAGGATGACAGGTGCGATCCACAGCTTAAACTTCACCGGATGCATTGCCTCCACTGCAGGTGAGACACCGTTGGCCTCTGGGAATTTGGAGTGCTTCGTGGCAAAGGCTTCGTACAGGAAGTAGCAGGAATATGCCATGGTGAAGATGGAACCCAAAACGATGCCAGCCAGCATCAATCGACCTGGCATGCCATGCAACATCTGCTCATTCAACACGGTATCCAGCGCTGTTTCCTTGGCGATAAAACCAAACAGTGGCGGAATACCAGCCATGGACGCCGCCGAAACAGCAGCAACGGCGAACAGGATCGGTTGTTTACGCCACAGACCGGAGAGTTTACGAATATCACGAGTTCCGGTGGTGTGGTCAATGGCACCAACTGTCATGAACAATGTTGCCTTAAACAAGGAGTGCGCAACGGTCAGTGCAAGACCTGCCAGCAAAGCTTCGCGGGTACCAATGCCCACCACGGAAATAATGAAGCCCAACTGGGATACCGTGCCGTACGCCAGGATCAGCTTGAGATCCTTTTGGCGCAGCGCCATCCAACCACCCATGAGCATGGTCAACATGCCCAACGGGATGATGATCAGGTACCACGAACCAACTACGTTGAGGTCTGGAGAGAGGCGAGCCACAAGGTAAATACCCGCCTTCACCATCGCTGCGGAGTGCAGGTAAGCAGACACCGGCGTTGGTGCGGCCATCGCGCCGGGAAGCCAGAAGTGGGTTGGTGCGATAGCCGATTTGGATAGTGCGCCAGCCAAGATAAGGGCAGCAGCAGCGGAAATATACGGCACATCTGCCCAGGAGCTTGAGTAGGCAGGGATCTCAGAGAATCGCCACACGCCAGTTTGGGTACCCATCAAAATGATGCCCACCAGCATGGCCAATCCACCCAGGGTGGTCACCATCAAGGCTTGACCTGCAGAGCGACGTGAAGATGCGCGTTCGCCGTAATAACCAACCAGGAGGAAGGATAAAACGGAGGTGATTTCCCAGAAGACGTACATCAGCAGGATGTTGTCTGAAATGACAAGACCAAACATCGCCATGGCGAAGGCCACCAGTTCAGCACCAAAGGCACTGAGGCGACCCGCGTTGGAATCAAAATATCCCCAGCAGTACAGCAGCACTAGGGCGCCCACGCCTAAGACGATGAGTGAGAACAGCGCCGCGAGGGAATCCATACGGAAATCGATATTGAGGTGAGCCGAAGGCATCCAGGCATAGTGGAGGAGGAGTTCACCTCCATCCTTGAAAGTGCCTTTGATGAACTCCGAAAGCACCCAGAAAAAACCAATGCCAGGTACAAGCGCCAGCAGACCAAAAGCTGGTCGACCGAGAGTTCGGATCAGGATGGGGGCGACTACTGCGGCTGCAGTGAGCGCGAGAAAAAGAATGAGCACGTGTTCTCCAGTTCCCCTTTGCGCGTTGTGGATTACTCTGGAGCCACACCAAACAACAACGCCAACGTGCGTGCCACCCCCAGTTAGCAACACACATCGATTTTTTAGTAATTAAGAAACCAAGTCTGTCAACTGAGAAACACTTTTAAAGCTCAGTCGGCGTCGCACAGGGCGCGACCAATACAGGGGCAGTCTACCTGTGTCTTGACTGAGATCCCAACGGAAATCCGAATTGCACTGTATATATTGGGGGCTATTGCGCACGCTTGCCAAGTGTTGCTGCAGCTCAACAGGTTGTAGCAGGTAGGTGAGAGATTTATAGAAAATAGTAAATTCCCCGGATGCCCTCAAGGCTCCCGGGGAATGAATGTTATTGCAACCTATCCGTAGAGCAAGTGAGCTGCGGAGCTCATTGCGGAAGCAGCGGACTGCTCAGGGGTACCGCCGAAGCCCATTGCCCAGGTGCGGGAAACGTTGTTGCAGGTGTAGATGAAGGTGACGGTTGCTTCAAAGATGTCGAATTGGTGGAATTCGAGGATTTCAACGCGACGGCCGGCGTCGGCAAGCAAGTTGGTGCATGCGGAAACTGGGCCGGTTGCCATGATGTGAGCGTCGGTGGTGGTGCGCTCGCCCTGGCAGTTGTTGATCAGGGTTGCGTTGAAGTGGAACATTCCTCCGCGGCGTGCCTCGGACTCGAGGTTGCTGATGCGCAGGTTGCCGGTTGGTGCGTAGGTGTTGGTGAAGGTGCGCCATTCCATGCCGCGTGCTTCTTCGCGAAGTCCGCGGGGGAGTTGGTGTCCGAAGCGTGCACGGAAAGGATCGTCAGCGTAGATCCGTGGCTCGGACTGGATTGGCTCCATCGTGTGATTACGAGTCTGCTCGCGGCGGAACTCGATGATGGTGGAGTGACGGGTATTTTGAGTACGGGTGTAGAGAGACATTGACACGGTCCTTTGCGTCATGAAAAAGATGTTGGGCGGATCGGTCTTTTCTAGATATTGAAAAGAAGGGTGTGAAGGATCCTGTTAGGTGGAGGACCGACTCTTAAGCTTCTTGGTGTTGATTAACGACTACTTCCCTAGTGCGGGGAGCCAGTCCATCTATCCCGCAGTAGGGTACGTAGCCTTGGCTACTCGCTTAAGGTCAATGTTTTTAGTCACGATGGCTATGGTAACCGTCATCACAAAGTGAATCAAGACACTTTTTTCAGCTCATGAAAAAACCACCCCATCAGGGGGTGGTTAATTTTGTAAAGGTGGCAGTGTTAACGCCTGCTTTTGGGTCTACTTGGTGTAGTTGAGCAGGAACAATGCTTCTGCGGTGGCGATATCGCGAATCTCATTGGGGTCAACAGATTCATTAGCGGAGTGGATAACGGTGAGGGGTTCTTCCACACCGTAGAGTGCCAATTCTGCTTCTGGGTTGACCTCAATCAGTTCGGTACACAGTGGAATGGATCCGCCGCTGCCTTCGGTGACAAGATCCTTGCCCTCGTACGCAGCGCTCAGGCAGGACGCCAGGGTGGACATTGCAGGGCCGGTAATATCGGTGGAGAACGGTTGGTTAATGTCATCGATCTCCACCGTGATCTTTGCGCCCCAAGGTGTGTGATTGATCAGGTGCTGCTTCAGCTTCTCGGCCACATCGTTTGCTTCCAGGCCTGCTGGCACGCGAAGGTTTAGCTTGGCGGATGCCGTTGCGGGCACTGCGTTGAGTGCTTCTGCCACTGGGGTGGAAGTGAATCCGGTGATGGAGATTGCAGGCCTGGACCACAGCATGCTTGCTGGGTTGTCGCCGTCGCCCATGATGTCTACACCGTCGAGGATGCCGGCATCGCTGCGGAAAGTCTCTGGATCATAAGGCTCGCCCTTCCAGTTTGCGGTGGTGTTGACGCCGTCGATGACGGTGCGTCCGTGTTCATCGCGCAAAGTATCCAGAACGCGCACGAGAGCAGCAACAGCATCTGGGGCAGCGCCACCGTACTGGCCGGAGTGAACAGCGCCTTCAAGGGTGTCCACGGTGACGGTGACCTGTCCGCCACCGCGCAGGGTAGTGGTCAAGGTTGGGGTGCCCACGGAAGCGTTTCCGCTGTCTGCAATCAAGATGACATCTGCGTCGAAAAGCTCAGGCTTGTCCTTGATGAGCGCGCTGAGCGCTCCGCCTCCCATTTCCTCGGAGCCCTCGACCACGTAGGTGAGGTTGAGTGTGGTGTCGCCGCTGGCTTCGACGGCGCGCAGTGCTGCGAGGTGCATGACCAGGTTGCCCTTGCAGTCAGCGGCGCCGCGGCCGTACCAGCGGGTGCCGTGGCCAGCGTCGCGCTCGGTGAGTTCAAAAGGATTGGTGTCCCAGAGATCCAAAGGGCCGGATGGGACAACGTCGAAGTGGCTGTACAGCAGTACCTTTGGTGCACCTTCGGAGCCCTTGCGGGTGCCGATGAAGTTGGTGGTTCCATCTTCGGCAGCGAATTCGCTGACGGTGAGACCTGCGTTGGTCAGTGTTTCTTTTACCCATTCTTTCGCGCCGGCGTAGTCCTCCAGTAGGTTTGGATCGCTGTGCACGGAGTTGAAAGACACAATTTCTTTCAACTGGGTAAAGATCTGCTCGCGTTGGTTTTCGATGTTCTCTTTAAGTACTTGCGCGTTTTCGAATTGGGTCATGCCTTTCCACCTTATATACGTCGACCCGACTCGATGCAGAATGCGTGAGAAAAACCGCTATTTGTGCAGGGGTAACTAGGAGCAGCATAGAGGGGCAGCGTTGAAGTGTTCGAAAACTCTACTTCGTTTATGGATTAGGACGAGAGCGGTGTCCACCCCGTGGGTTATATTAATCAAACAGGAAAATGTCAGAGAAGAAGGCATATCTCAAGGAAACTTGGCAGCTTTAGAGTTTCGATCAATTATTCACGTGCGGAGTAGCTGATGTCACAAGGATTTACCCAACCACCCGGGGGAACGTTTGGTTCTTCCTCTGGCGGATTTTCAGGCGGGCAATCAGGTTTCGGTGGAGGCTCCCAAAACAGTGGTTTTGGTGGCTCTTCAGGCGGTTTCTCTGGGGGTTCATCGAATGGCTCGTTCGGCGGTTCAACTGGCGGGTTTACCCCGGCCGGAGCAACGTCAAACCCATCGGGCTTTTCGACGCCAAAGGTTGCAGAAAGCCCAGCGCCGGGGCGCTCATCGGGGCGAAAAAGAGCTGGTGGGCGCCTTCAATCGGCACCCACTGAATGGATTCTTCCGGGCCTAGTTTTAGGGCTGATCAGCCTGGGACTCAATGCGTGGATTACCTTCGGTGCGCCAGTGGCCACCGATAATCTTTTTCTCATCGTTGCTGGAATTGCGTGGGTGTTGGCAGGAATTTTGAGCGTGCTGTCCATCGGCAAGTACATGTCAGCAGTAAATGAGCGAAAGTCGACAGGCTTTTATACAGAAGTGCCGTGGAAGAAAGCGCTCTTTACTGCGACAGCCGTCCTATTGGTGTTTGCTGTTGTGTGGTCGGCCTTGGATATTGCCCTGTGGGTAGGAAAGCAGTCATGGTGAACACGTTGAACTCTAAAACCGTGAATGTACCCCGTTTTGCCAGAGGCGTTGTTGCTGCAGCCACAGCGCTATTTTTTGGCGCTTTGGTAAGCCTCGCGCCTAGTGCGTTGGCGCAGGAACCACCTGCAGTTGAGGCCGGAGCGTCAGGTTCTTTGAGCAACCTGGGTGCCTGCATCGCTGATAAAGGCACTCTTGATGTCATCATCATGATCGATGAGACAGAATCCTTGATCCATGAAGCTCGTGACGGCGTGGTCAACGCCAATGAACCAGGCGCGGACGCACAGCACCACCGTGTTCCTGCAGCACAGAGCTTTGTGGATGAGCTTCTAGCCAAGCAAAGCGATGGTGATCTGAACACCCGCATCCGTGTTGCTGGTTTCGGCCAGACGTACAAATCTGGTGCCACTGATCCAGACAATTACGGAGCATGGACGCAACTAGATGCCTCCACCGTTGGCGGAGTACAAGATGAAATCTCCCGCTTCGCTGACCGCACCCAGGAGCAGTACACCAACTACGCCTCCGCGATTGAGGGCGCTTACCAGGACTTCACTAGGTCCGGCTCTGAGGACGCCTGCCGCATGCTGGTGACCTTCACCGACGGCGCACTGACCGCTCAAGAAGGCGCCGATGTTGCAGAAGCAGCACTGTGCGCGCCGGGTGGCGTCACCGATCGACTGCGCAGTGCTGGCATCACCCACATCGGCATCGGTTTATCGGCACCTACCAACCCATCTGATTTCAGCCTGCTGCGCGGAACCACCGCAGGTGGCGGAACATGTGGTGTCGAACCAGCTAACGGTGCATTCTTCCCAGCAGATAACGTGGGCGGACTTTTCGCAGCATTCCGTGAAGCCCTTGCGATTGGTGGTGAAACAATTGGTGAAACCCGAGCTGGTGATCCTTTCAGCTTCACCCTGGACAACTCGGTGAACTCTGTGCGTTTCACCGCGATCGCCAAGGATGATCTCGGCCCGAACGCCCACTTGGTGCTCACCGCACCCAACGGCGAAACGGTTGAGCTCAAAGATTCTGGAAGCAGCGTCGCCAACAGCACTGACGTGAGTTGGGAAGCCGAAAGCAGCCCAGTAAAAATGGCTGATGGTTCCCTCAACCTGCAGCAAGGTGGGGATTGGAAGGGTGTCTGGCAGATTCAGTTCCAAGGAATTGATCCTGCAGCGGTTGATGGACGCGTATTCAACTCAGTGGAGATCCAGCCTGACCTCCAGCTTGTGTTCAGTGGCGGTGATTCGACGTCAGGTGCACTTAACCTTCGCGATGATCAGCAGCTGAATATGCAGCTGGTGGGCCGTGATGGTCAGCCACGCATCCTTGAGGGGTCCGCGCTGGTCGATCTTGGTTTCACCCGCGCAGATACCGGCGAGTTCGCCCCTTTGGCTCAAGGAATTGATATTTCTGGCGGCGAATTAAGCTTCCCGCTGGATACGATTTCGCAGCTCCCAGCCATCGGCACGGTGGAAGCGCGTACCACGATCACCACCGCAGGCGTCGATGATCTCCCCGGCACCACGTTGAGCCCAATTCTCAACACCACGCGCATCACCATCACTCAGCGCGATATGCCTCAGCTGCCAGCGTCGGTTCGCTTCACAGCGGATGAGGACGTTGTTACCGTAGACATCCCCATCACCGGCCCCGGCAAGGTATGGATTGCACCGGGAACCCAGCTCAGCGGAGTGCTTCCAGACGGCGTGGACGGCATTGCAGCATCAAGTACTTTCGACAGCCCAGATAATGCTTTGGTGCTCGGACTGGATGAGCAGGGCACGATTCCTGTTGAACTAACCGTGAGCGATCTTCGTGACGGACTGGTCAACGGCTCGATTCCACTCCAGATCTCCAACGCTGAGGGCGCCAATGAAACCAGCGTGGATCTGCCGACAGAAGGCACGTTGAGCGTTCCCATTAACGCCTCCACTTTCGCATTGGCATTCATTTTGGCCCTTGTGCTTTCCCTCCTGATTCCGCTGCTCATTTTGTATATTGTGCGTTTCCTCTCCGCAAAGGTTCCGTCCTCTGCGATGAGTGGCGTGCGCATTCCAGTGGAATTCTCCGGTGAAGCTCTGCGCTATGCGGGCAGCACTATGCCTGATCTCGCATCGCAAACCACCGCCACCAAGCAGGTCGTTGTTCATGGAGACACCTTCAATGTGGAAGGCCACAAACTTAAAGTCCAGCGCTTCCAGCTGAACCCGATTGCGTCTCCTGCAGTGATCGTGCAGACCGACCCGTCGATCAGCTTCGACGGCAAACAAAAGGGCACACAAGCTAAACTCCCGCTGGCGGTCCAAGGCAGTTGGTTCCTCACTGCAAGCGGCGCTGACCCTTCCAAGATGGAACTCATCGCCCTGACAAACCTGCCGCTCGAGCAGGGCCAAATCGACCGCATGATCGCAGGTATCACCAGCAAAGCCCCTGATAGGGCACGCGAACTACAAAAATTGCTTGACGACGCCGCGACCTCCCAGCCCGCAAAGGTTCCACCGCGCGCCCCAGCCGCGCAGGGCCACGTCGAAAAGCAAGCTCCTAGTTTTGGCACTGGTTCCGGTGGTGGTTTCGGCTCCAGCAATGGTGGAGGCTTTGGCTCCGGTAGCGGATCCAACGACACAAATGGTGGATTTGGTTCCAGCGGCGGCTTCGGCGCGCGATAACCTGTAACTTGCGATTAAAAACTAACTTAAGGATTTACACATGAAGAAAGTTCTCGTTGTCGGCTGTGGTGGTTCAGGTGCCAAAACGCTCGCTTATATGATGGACCAGCTCAAGACCACCCTGGCGGATAGTCTTCCCGAGCGTTACCCAAATCCAAAGGAAGCAAAACTTCCTGGTGCGTGGCAGTTCGTGTCGGTGGATGTTCCGACCTCCCCAGAAAGCCCCGGCCCGAACCTTCCGAATGTTCCAGAAGCCGGTGGACGTTATATTTCCTGTGGTTCCTCGGATCGCTATGCCACCGTTGATACTGCGGTGTCCAACCAGCTCTCCTCCAGGGGCGCGTTGGGTGGCGTTTCTTCATGGGCGCTTCGAAACCCTGATTCTGAAACCACCCCAATTAGTAAAGGTGCGGGCCAGTACCGCTCCATTGGCCGTATGTTGATCCTGAGCCGACTTCAGGAAATTCAGGCTGAATTACGTAAATCATGGGATGTGTTGTTCAGCGGTGAGACTGAACGTGAGCTCGCTGACCTTCGTTCTGCACTGTATGGCACGTCTGTTTCCAGTGGTGAAACCTCTAAAGAGCAGCCAATTATCTTCGTTGTCTCCTCCATGGCTGGTGGCGCCGGTGCTTCGATGGCTCTAGATATCTGCCGCCTGCTCACCGGTCTTGAAGGCAACGCAGTGGGTCTGAGCTCACTGTTTATGGTGACCCCGGATATCTTCTCCCAGCTTTCCCCAGACCAGGTTGCCGGAACTAACCCAAACGCGCTGGCCATGTTTGCCGAGCTCGCAGCAGCACAGATGGGTGCAGCTTCCGAAGAAGATGCCCGACTGTTTAACGCTTTGGGTGTTTCTGTTGGCGATGACTCCATCCCAGTTGGACGTATCTTCCCAGTGGGTATTCGCTCCGGTGAAAACGGCGCTCTGCTTGGTGATGGCAAGCCAGATACCGTCTACCGCGCACTCGGCCGTGGCCTTGCAGCTCTGATGGCTGATGAAGTGTCCATGGACAACTTCGAGCAATTCACCCTCGGCAACCGTGGTGGCGGAAGTGCCGATCAGAGCAAGTACGCATGGGGTGCACAGGAAGCTAAGAACATTCCGTGGGGCAGCTACGGCTACTCACAACTATCCATGGGTCGTGATCGCTACGCAGAATACGCCGCCCAGCGACTGGCACGCTCTGCCGTGGATCGTCTGCTCAAGGGACACTTTGATCCAAGCAATGATGCGGCCTCTGACCAGCAGCTTCAAAAGCGACTCGAGAACAACCGTCCATCGCTGATGGGCAACCTCAGCGACGTTTTGCCCGTCAACGCGCCGGCAGGGGACTGGATTTTCCATAGTTTCAACCAGATGATTGAAAACTGGACCCAGCGTATGAAAGCAATCATCAAGAGCCAAATTCCTGCAGCTAATGGCCAGCGCGGAAGTGAATGGCTCGGGGATGTCCAGCGTGCTTTCCAATCATCCAGCCAGATGATTGATAATGACTCCCGCCATGAGCTCTACATGGGTGTCGCCGACTGGGCCAGTGCTGATGTGTTGCAGCGCCGAGTAGTCGAGTTGCTTCGTGATGAGATCGCAAAACTGGGCGTTCCTTACGGCGTCAGCGTGATCGAATCTCTCAGCGCCACAATCCAAAACCAACTCATCGGACAGCTTTCTGATCTGGCAAACAACCGTGCACCTGAGGCTGTTCAACTAGACGATGTCAGCCGCAGTGAACTGGACAACAGCAAGGGCAGGATCGACGATTCTGACAGCTACATCCAGGAAATCGTGTCACGATCCACTGGTCAACTACACACCCGCGCAGTGCAATACATTGCGGACCACATGGCTTCGGTTCTGGACGATTTCCTCAAAAATTTCATCTACCCACTTCAGCGCACCATCCAACGTGAGCACCACTCCCTAGAAAAGGACTACCAGCTCACCAACGATGTGAACCTGGGAATCTCCCAGCTGAAAACCAACGTTCCAGCACTGTGGCCAGATGAATCTCAAACTACCGTCCCGTCACGTTTCAGTCAGGCAGCCAACGAAGTCTTCCTGACCGATGTCGCCTCCTTCCCGGAGCAGTTCCAAGCACACGTCCGCTCGTCCACCGATGACATCAACGAACAAAACGATTACTCGAGCGCCCTGCAAGAGGCCTCAACTCGAGTAGTCAGCGGTGTGTGGGAATCCAAGTCCGGCTCTGAAAAAGCACCACGCGATCTCATCCGCCTCATCGACGTATGGGTTGCCCGTGACCTGACCAGGGATCCGTCCGGTTCGGGAAGCCTCCGCGACCCTAAGCAAGCACGCTTTGAGCTGAAGATTGATACCGGCGAAGTACTCGAGCGCTCCCGCCAGTACATCCGCCGCCCTGGTTTCTCCTTCCAGCAGTTCATCGCCAGCTCACTGCGTGAATTCATCACCGCGCCGGGCTTGGCAGACCACGAGCGTCGCGCGCGCCGTCAGCAGGTGCTGAGCAAGTTCAGTGAGGCAATGACCTACGCGCTTCCATTGGCTCAGATCAACCCTCAACTGGTTCGTGCGCTTTACGGCGATGAAGTCCGCTACAACTTCAACTTCTCTCGCATCCCATTTGCCGGCGATGAGCTTGGATCCAGCCTGGAACAGGCAGTTCGTGATTACCCGAACCACCGACCAGCAGATATTTCCAAGCCACTGGGCAAGGCTTTGGTCTCCCAAGGTGAAGAGCGTTCCATTGATATCTTCGGCTCTTACCCCAACTACGCGCCGATCGTGTTTGACTCCCTGCTGCCTCCAATCGAGAAGCAGTGGCGTCAGATCACCGGCGATCGCACGGAATTCTGGCATGGCCGCCGTACTCGTCCTTTGACTGCTGCACTTCCAATGACAGACCTAGAGCGCAACGCCATGGTCAAGGGTTGGTACATCGGTCGTCTGGTCGGACGAGTATTCTTCCCCGCAACTCTAGACACTGCGGATACCACTCCAGTGCAGATCTACGATGAGAAGTCTGATTCGTGGATCAACTTCTCCACCCCAATGCTCACCCCAGTGTCCCGTTTCCGTGGAAGCCTCGATTGGCTGCCAAACCTTCTGGAATCAGCATCATTGGCATGGGCACGGGCAGGCGAGCGTCCTGTCTTTGAATCCGTCGAGCCTTACATCCAGCTCCGCCAACTGTGGGATGATGCTGCGAGCCCATCCTTGCCAGGACGCACCACCCGCGGTGAGAAGCTGCTGCACGATTGGCTTTTCGACGGCAACCGCATGGCTGGAAACGTCCTCCAGATCCCAGGAACCGAAGCTGGTGTCACCCCAGCTGCACGTTTTGAGGCTGCGAAGAACTTCCTGCAGCGCCAGAACGAGATCTCGCAAAATTACGTCCCAAGCGACAAGCTTCGCCAAGGCCGTCTGTTCACCACCGCTGATCGTCCATTTGGCGACGTCAAGGATCGTGAACTAGCAGCACAGATTCCAGTGTTTGCTGACCTTGCAGCCGATGTTTTTGATGGCACCCAAGAAATCATCGACATCCTGGAAAAGTGCTTGGCTGCAGGTCCACCATCAGCACAGGTCTTTGACATGAACGTAGCTCGCCGCGACGTTTCTTCAGGACCTTCTCTACCTGGTGAGGGTGAGTTCTAAATGTCCGCCGCCTATTCGCAGGACACCATTTTGACGGTGTTTCTGGGGAGGGGTCTGACCGCTGAAGGGATCCGACAGACCCTAGAAGACTTCGCAGAAACCGGCCTAGTCCGCAACCTGGTGTGGATTGATGCCGATAGTTTCCACGAGTCTTCATCTGAAGTCACCCACTTGGCAACCAACCAAGACGGTCTTCCGGAGCTTCAGCGACGACCTTTCAATGAGTTGGTGTCCCGGTCACGAACCACCAAGCTTCACATCGGTGTCATCAACGTCATTGATGGCAGCGAAGGCATGCTTCATGCAGAAGAACTCAACCCATTGGTTGGGATCATCGACAGTGTCTGTTCACACCACCAAATTCACCGATCCAACGTGATGATCGGTGCGGTGGCTGCCACACTTGATGAGGAACTTCCAATTCTTCGTGGTTATGTGAACCTGATGCTGGCACCTGAAGATAGCCACAGCCCAGGCACCGCAACAGTGACCTACCGTCATGGTTTCAGCGATCACCGTTTCACCCTGCACTGCGTGGCTAATATCGCCAGCTTGTACGGACTGTGGGAAGGCAGCACATCCACACCAATCGAACAGCTCGTACCTGCGAAAGGTTCCAGCTTTCGTTTGGTGAGGTCTTTTTACAGGCGAATTGACGGCCAAGCAGTTCAGGCTCGTCTCAAGGAGAAGATTCTCAGCACCGCGGAAAACCCGCTTCCTCGCTTGGACATTCCAGGTAAGGAGCGCACTGCGCAGTACGCAGAAAATCCGGATACCTTCGCCCAAAAAGCAGCTCAGGAAATTCTTGATGAGTTCAGAACTCCACTGATCGGTGAAGAAGCTGCAGCTCATGTTGAGAAAACGAAGACGATTTCTGGAAGTGCGGTAGTTAAGCAGTTCTTCAGCGTCTGGATCAAGAAGATGGTGACTACACCGAACCGCTTCTTTGCTGAGTTTTCTGCTGAATCAAAGACCTTCGCAGAAGATGCACTTCAAGCAAGTGTCTACGGCAATTCCGGTTCGGGTACTCGCGTGGGTGATCGTGTCACTGCGTCTGCTTTGAGTGGAAACAAAAACCAGAGGGCAGTGCAGTCTGAGGACCTCAAAATCAGATATGCCGCTGATCTTCAAGAACTGTGGCAAGCATATGCCAACACCGCAATGAGCCTTCTTGATGCTCAGCCTCGCGCAATTGCTTACGGTGAAAACGGGATGAGAACCCCGTCGGTCGTTCACACTGGACAATCCCAACGAGTGGTTGTTGCACGACGAAGCGCTGACGTTATCCCAGGCCCAGAAACTAACTATGGCGATGGGCTGCCCGTTGAGGTCAAAGTGGCTGTCGATGTCGAAGAAGTGCCCCCGTACGACCTGGAAGGCGTCGCTGAGTTTGAGCGTCGATTAGCAAAAGAAAGCGACCGCGGGCAGCGCGGAATGGGCCAGGTTATTGGCGAATTCAAGCGCTGGCAAGACCAAAACTCGAAGAGTTTTGCCTACTTCGTGGGATCTGGGCTGCAAAATCTCCAACGGGAGATGGAATCTCAGGAAAAGCGGTGGAATCAAGAAATTAATCGCCTGTCCCAACAAGGAAAATCCTTCGATGGAACAGGTTTAGGATCCCGAGTTTTCCGCTGGTTGGGTTGGGTATCGTTCTGGTCCGCGGCCATCTTTGGCGTGTGGTGGGCTGCAGAATACTACTTGGCTGAAACTCCAATGGACATCAGTCGCTGGGCTGTAAGTTTCGCTGCGACAGACACCGCTTTCAAGTGGAAATTCTTCGGAATTTGGTTTGGTATCTGGCTGATTTGTTGGATTGCGCAATGCATTTTTGAGACTCGCGATGAAATTCGATTTACTCACCTGCGTAAAGACCTAGTCACCGAGCTTGATGCTGCGAAGAAGAACCTGAAGATTTCGCAGCAGGCACAGCTCCGCATTCAAGTGGGCTACCAACAGTTCCTGTCTGTATCCAAGATTATGGGTGCACTGCTGGAACGACCTTTCGGCAACATTGAACGAGCCCGCAGGGAATCACCGATCCCCATTAACTCGATGCCAGATTCAGTCATTTTCGCCGAGGCTATTCCTGATTCAGATGCCGTGGAGAAACTGACCAGACAATTCCGCCGAGACCTATACCAGCAGGGATGGGTGAGCGAACGGGTAATGGCTGCGCTGAACTCCGCATCAGATGCCTTGGCAGCGGAGTCTGGAAACAGCGTCAATGAACGCACCCTTTTTGGCAGCACCGGCGAAGGCTCCTACGGTGATCTAGCCAGATTGTCGGATTTCGTGACCGGCGAAAAATTCCGCCAAACAGATCGCAGCGTGCAGATCTGGGATGACATCACCCTGCAACTCTCGCAGGAAAGCCATGAAGTTCGATCCGGTATTTTGAATTCACTCCAGATCTATCGCGGTGGCGAAAAGGTCGACGCACCATACCAACAACCACTAAAAGACCTGGTAACTGTTGGTTTCTTCAACGGCGAAATCGCCAGCGAAAAAGGTCGCGTGAAAGGCATCCTCAGCCTGGATCCTTCCCTGTGCATGTACCAGCCACAAGAAAACGAATCAGATGCCATCGGAATCAGCGAAGTGCTGCTCCAAATCAGTGAACCCGCCGAAGACGCTGACATCTCATTTGTCCGACCTCAACAAACAACCTTTGATCCAACCTTGTTCGACAGAATGCCCACCAATGAAGACTTCCGCTCAGAGAATCCCGCTGAATCGCCGTTCCTTGACCGCGGAAACCAATCTCACAAGCGGCCAGAACTACCAGGTACGGGAGAGTTTTAATGGCTAGCGAATACCAAATTCTCAGTGCGTTTAAAACCTGGCGCGACATTGCCCGCATAAAATTCAACGAAGATCAGCTCCCCACCGACGAGGAACTACTCGCCACCGCTAAGGACCCTGACCAGCTCAAACCTGGCGGCGACTACCCAGCTCTTCTCGTGTGGGCGACAGCCCTTCGACGAGTCCTGGGATACGTCCAAGTAGGCACCCTTCACGTCATTGAGCAGGGCACCGACGCAGCGATGTTCACCCCTGACCTTGATTTTGATAAGCACTTTGAACCTGAAGATGCTTCCGTGGACGCGCTCGAAGACACACCCGTTGACGCAGAGTTCTACGACGATGAGCCAGCTGATTATCACTACGCGGAAGTGATTGATGAGCCTGAGTATGAACCGGAACTGGAATCGGAGCCTGTGCATGCTGTTCCAGGGCCAGCACAGGTGCCTGAGCAGGTATTTGAGCAGGTAGTAGCGCCAGAACCAGTGCTGGATCCAGAGCCTGAGCTAGTGCCTGAGCAGGAATTTACTCCGGAATTTACGCCGGAACCAGAGCCGGCTCCTGAGCCTGTGGCTGAACCTGAGCCTATGGCTGAACCTGCACCAGAGCTGGTTCGCAAGCCAGCGCACCAAGCTGAACCAAGCGTTGCTGAAATCCCTGAAACCCCTGAACCTGATCCAACCCCTGCACCACGTCGACGACGCCAAAACACCGGATCACATCGTTCGGCAAGTGCTGAAGCTCAATCAATTGATCGTGATATCCGCAATTGGCAGGACTATGAGTTCGCACGACTTGATGGCTTTGCAGAGGTCAAGCAGGCTCACGGTGGTTTCCTCCGGATTACAGCAAACCTCACGGGTGGGTTGGATCTGGAGTGGGATGCGCCGGAGTCTTATATCAATGCATCTCGGGTTTTCCGCATTGTTAGTGATGAGATGGCGTTTGAGCAGGATCCTGATTTAGCGGAGCACCGAGTGAGCACTGTGGGCACCCATTGGGTGGATCAGGAGCCTTTGACCACTGCTTATCGCATGTATCAGGTGTGGATGTACGAGGGTGTTACGGAGTCCTCGGCAGTGAATTCCCAACCGCAATTGGTGGGGGAATCAGTGTTTATCAACCCAGTTTCCAACATTGAGTTGTCGGTGGCAGGTTCTGAGGTGAAGGGGCAGTGGGCTCCTGCTGAACACACCCACCGAGTTGCTGTCTACGCAGCTCCGAGCAATGAACGCCTGGTCACGGCGTCTCGAAATGAGATCGCCGCTGATAAAAACAACTTCCAGGGATTCCGTTTCCATCCGCAGCACCGCGGCCGGGAGTACAAGTTTGTCGCGCGCCGTTTTGCGGAAATCCACGGAAAGCTGGTCGGCTCGGCGCCGTCAGAGGAGTTCGTCATCGACGTCCCAGCTGAGGTCGTCGAGGTGCCAATTTCGATCGAAGAGCGTTTCGACGGATTCAGCACGAGTTTTGACGTGACGTGGGATGCTCCTCACTCTGGTGAAGTCTGGATTTACCGAACTCAGGAAGCACCAGAAAGCGACCTGCAGTTCAACGCGATTGAAACAGACCAACTGGAAAGCTTTGGCCTGGCGCGAAGAGATTGGGCCAATGACCTGGAGGACACCAAGACCTCCTGCAATGTGGTGTGGCCTGAAGATTGGTATTCGATCTTCCTCACCCCAGTCAATGTTGTGGGCAACCAAGCTCAAGTTGGACAAACCTATTCACGAGTTCGGGTGGGAGAGATTAGCCGTCCGAAGCTGTACGAGCGGGTGAATAACCAATTGCTCACTTTTGGTTGGCCTGAAGAAGCACACGAAGTCACTGCTGTTTTTGGCGAGCCCGGTTCAGGTCATTCAGTAGGACCAACTGCCGATGCCCCAGGTTCTAGTCTTGTCTCCATCCATAGGGAAGCCTACGAGGAGGAAGGTGGCATGCGGGTGAAACTGCCTGGTGCCGGCGATGTTGCGCTGTTTGCCTCCCGAGTTTATGAAGGACGCCAGATTTGGGGACAGCCTGAGATCCTCAAGTACCGAGGTCTAGACAAATTCAGTTACAAACTGCATTTGATGAATAACCGTTTGTTCCTTTCTATTTACAGCGAGCGACCAAACAATCAGTTCAACCAGTTCTCTTTGAGGATTCACCCGTCCCGTCTCCCGCTTGAACCAGAAGATGGTCAAGAAGTGATGACTCGAAAGATCATCAATGATGGGGGAGGGCAGCAGTATGCTGATCTTCTAGCTGGCATTAGTTCCTCATCTTTACGATCTGAGCAAGAACCGGAAGTTGAATACTGGGAGATCGATCCTAAGATTGCTAGCCTTCCACCAACTAGCTATCTTCGCCTATTCATCCACCAAGAAGAGTCCGATGACGTTCATGTGAAAGCTCTAATCGATCCCGCTCCCTCCTTGCTGAATCTGGGAACGTGGATTGGTGGAAGCAGGTGAGTTGCCCGTGGCCTTGAGATGGACTCATGTCACCTACGCGTCCTTTAGAGGAACTGCAGGTAGGGGTGGGTGGAAGGTGGGAACTTGGTCTGCTCAGGCCACTAAAGAAGACCTCCAATTTATCGCGGAGGTTGCGCCCACTCATATTGAAACGGTGACCCCTTTTGATGATTTCATCTCATCAGAAGATATCGATGCGTTGCCGAGGAGGTTTGAGTACCGTCCTTTGGCAGGCCGATCGTTGATCATGCAGTCTGTTCCTGCAGGTAAAGATGCCACTGGACGTCCAGGGAATGTGTTCACCCATGCAGTATTTGATGGGGATCTAGAAAGCCCACTGGAGTCTGTTTATCCCATTTCCCTGTACCGTTCACCTGATTTGCTGACCCCTTTTCGTGCAGCCGCGGTCAACGCTGCCGAGCTCCCTTTGGATGCAGGCGAGCCGAGAATTGGCCCCATCACTGATCTGTCCTTGTCGTGGATGATGATCGACAGCATGTTTGGCGATCGCAGACAGCAGTTCTACCAGCTTCAAGATGCTCTCCAAGCTGGAGATAAAGCTACTGTTTTGGTTCTGAACAGCACTAACGAGGCAGCATATTGGCTTCAAGCGTTGTCTTCTACATTGACTCCGAATGAAGCCCGGCGTCTGTTGCACTTCTCAACCTTTGAGCGTGCTGCTACCTTGCCAGCTCCAGATAAATCAATGGAGGCTCGTTCTCTGTTTGTGGTCCCAGGAATTGATCGTGAATTGTTGGCGGAGCATTCAGGGATTGTGATTATCGATCCGGAGATTCCACAGAGCCAACCTTTCGGCCCGCAGGGATCCTGGTCCCGAATGACAGAAGGGCTCTTCTCCGACGGTTTTGATGCTGATGAACTTGTCGCAGGGCTGATTCGTGCCAACGAGAACCTGGATAATAGCCAAAAGGAACTCGCTCAATTTGGAGACGGTTTAGCGCGATTTATCCGGAATGGCCGTTTTTCCGGCACGCACCCGCTTCGCGTACTTGCTGATCAGCATATGTTTGGAAAGGTGCCAGACAAGCCAGCACCTAAGGTGGAGCCTGTCGCTCCGGCACCAAACCCCAATGCAATTTGGGCGCGTGCATCTGAGGTAGTTCACAATCCTCGGAGAGCATCAGAATCACAAGATTGGCCAAGTCTGAGGCGATTGCCGGATAGTCGGCGCAGGATCATCAATATGTCAGAGCAGGCGATCAACAGCATTGAGAAGCTTCATGATTCGCCGGCACAGGATCTTGTTGCCTATTTGGATTTCCTTTTGAAAACTGAGCTTGCGACAAGCATTAATGCTTCGGATCCCTTTTTTCGGAGTAGTTTTTCAGACTTTCCAGCGATGGACAACTGGCGACACATTAAGTTCACCGAGGATGCGCACCCTCGCTTGAGGGAACTACTCGTGGACGCAGAACGCGATGCTAGGAACAGAGCACCTGCGGCAATCGTCTTGGACCATATCGTTCCGAACTTCAGCAGAGATCGGTCTTTGCCAGACATCGAAGACTGGACGAGAAGCGATGAAGCTCAGCAGATCTTTGCAGGAATCATTGCGGGTGCGTCTGTTCAAACTGGTAGAAGCCACTTCATGTGGGATCTTTTGCGGGCGTATTTTGGAGTCGCTTTGATCGGCGACGAAGATACCTACAGGGCTTTTACTACTCTCACGGTCGATTCTGTTCTTAGTTTCGTGCAGTTAACTCTTCAAGAGGGCAGAACGGAAGACATTAGACGATTCGAGAAATATGGTGAGCAGATTGCCCGAGAGGATTTGCCGTCGATTCTCACCAATGCTCGAGCAGTACAGCAATATCTCGGCTATATCGACCAAGATATCATCAATAAGAAAGTGTCCCGGTCTAGGGATGTTAACCAGATTTTTACTGAGATGGCGCGCGCTATCATCAGAGCAATTAGCCGGAATAATATTGGAAAGGACATGCGGTCATGAACGTGATTCGACTGGATTCCAACCAGACCTATGACGTACCACGCGAGGGATTTTCTGCACGTCTGGAATTTGATCTCAGCGAGGACTTAGGATTCCGGGTAGAGGTTCCTTCCACAGAAACCAACCGACGTGGCAATACGTGGTGGATTCGTAATCCTCAAGGAAATACCGAGGTCACGGTGTTTCCTGATGGCGATCGGGGAGAATTCCCTTCGGGAACCAAGCTGTATGTAACTGTGGTGATTCAGGAGGCTGGGCGCCAAGAAACTACGCTGCAGCTTCCAACGTATCCTATCGGTGGTTTACGCTCCATCCCGATTCTTAACGTTTTCCCAAGCCAGGGCATCATTCGCATGCAGGCTGGCGATGTGAGCAATGACAGTTCTTTGGACTCTGAGGCTTCGGCAGTTCGATCAGCGTTGGGACGCACCATTGATAAGGACGGCTCAGCTGATATTGCTCGAGCTAATGTCACCGTGTTGGTCGATAAGACGGCGTCGATGAAAGCAAGCACCAGCCGCGAGACCTTTGATCTCATGTGTTCTTTCGCCACTGGTGTTTTATCAGTAGTGAGCCAGGGACGCTCCATCCATGTGATGACCAGTAGCGCTACGGATCCAAAAGTGCGTGTCGCTAATCCGGAGGAGATCAGCAAGCTTTCGGAAAAGTACGCGCCGGTGAGGGAAGTGGGGTGGAATTCGGATTTGCACCAGATTTCCCCAGACGATGCGCTGGTGGTGATCTCTGATGACATTCCTGCCGAGATCTTAAAACTCTCCAACAACCTGCATGTTTTGAGTTCTCGGAAACCTTTGGTGGAACATGGAACCAGCACCACCTATTTCGATCCAGTGCTGATTAACGCTATTAAAAATCATGATCAGCGTCTTCTCGCTGGACCTGTCCACCAAATGTTTAACGCGTTGACTTCGGTTGCACGACGAGAGGATCCAACGACATGACCGCTCCTGATGTTTACCCACCCTCCACTGGTCTGCTCCCCACACGGTGTCCTTTCACTTTCCAAGTGCTGCCGGATCCAGAAGCGACCTCATCACCTTTTGTTGATGCGACGGTCCAGGATGCGACCCTGCCAGACGGGTGGCAAAATTCCGGAACTCTGACTTTCGCAATGGCAGGTGACAGGTCATCGGGCAAGAGTATGTACATTGCGGTGATCGTGAAGCTGCTGCGCAAACTGGTCGTTGCCAACGGTGGATCATTTTTATACGCCGATGAGCACACCCGCCGGATTTACCAGGAAAAATACGAGAAGCCACTGTTTGAACAGATGGGATTGCTTCCGCCTACTCCGCCAGCATCGGCTCCTGATGCACATCAGCAGCGTCCATTGATCTTTGATATTTCAACCTCGAATCATCCAGAGCAGCGACTCTTTTTAGTCTTTAGGGATGTGGCAGGCGAAGATCTGCAGGAAGAGAATTTTTCGGCTCGTGAAGACGAACTAGCGTTTTTCCAAAACGCGGACCGCATTCTTTTTCTGTTTGATCCCATGTCTGTTCCACGAATCCGACAGATGTTGGAAGGTTCAGTCCCCACTCATGAGGTGGACACTGATGGGCCGATGGTTGTCTTAAGAAACGTGCTCCGAGTGTTGGGACCGGATTATCGCCCCAAGATTTCCCTGTGCATGTCTAAGTTCGACACCATGCAGCAGCTAGCTGAAGTGAACCAAGATCACCTGCACTATGCAGGAGCAAACATGGTGAATTGGCAGCGCGTGATGAGCAACTTTGGTGCAACTTTCCGCAGGGACAGTGCTCCGCTTGATGGTGCATATGATCGCGTTGCTGGCGAGATTTTGGATCTGGAAATTCGAAGCATGCTGCAGTGCTTGGATGCGACGCATTTGCTGAACCAGTTCAATCAGCCCCTAGCTGGTGAAGAGGCTTATCCGTTCCAGTGCTTCGCGGTGTCTCCTCTGGGTGCAAGTCCTGAAGGTGATCGGATTAATCGAAGCGGTATCGCACCGTTTCGTTGCCTGGATCCGTTGAGAGAGTTGTTCTCGGAAATTGGGATTCTAGAGGGGCTGGAGACGTCGAAAAGCAATATCCCGCCTGCCCAACCTGCCCCGACCAGCCAGCCTGAAGCCCAAGAGGCCCCGGTTGAAGAACCTAAAAAACGTGGATTCCTGAGGTGGTTTAAATGAGTTTTCAGCATGCCGAAGGCGTGAGGCTTGATGCGGTTCGCGCAGAGGAAGAATATGAGGCGCAGCGACAGGCCAAGCGAAAGGCGCGGAATCGTTCTGCGATGTTGTGGATCGGCACTGGCATTGCGGCAGCCGTAATTATTGTGCTCGTGATGGTTTTTATCTGGTCACGTATCTGATTAGGGCATTTGAAGCTATAAAATCTTGCACTCACACCCCTTGAGTGCTAGAAAAGTAGTTAGCACTCAACTAATCAGAGTGCCAATATTGATCATCAACTGCTTGGTGGGTGAGGTTGGTCCACACTCACTAACCGTGCCGTCGCGGGCGCCTACCGGGCAGAAGACGTGAGTGTCGTCCTACAAATATTTCAGGAGCACAAACACATGGCAAAGATCATCGCCTTTGATGAGGAAGCACGTCGTGGCCTAGAAAAGGGACTGAACACCCTGGCTGACGCTGTTAAGGTTACTTTGGGACCAAAGGGCCGTAACGTCGTTTTGGAAAAGGCTTGGGGTGCCCCAACCATTACCAACGATGGTGTCACCATCGCACGTGAGATCGAGCTTGAGGATCCTTACGAGAAGATCGGCGCAGAGCTGGTCAAGGAAGTCGCTAAGAAGACTGATGACGTCGCGGGCGATGGCACCACCACCGCTACCGTATTGGCACAGGCTCTGGTTCGGGAAGGCCTGCGCAACGTTGCTGCTGGCTCTAACCCAATGGGCATCAAGCGTGGCATCGAGAAGGCTGTTGCTCAGGTAACTGAGAAGCTGCTCGAGGCTGCGAAGGAAGTTGAGACCGAGGAGCAGATCGCTGCTACCGCTGGTATCTCCGCAGCTGACCCAGCTATCGGCGCACAGATTGCTAAGGCAATGTACGCAGTTGGCGGTGGCAAGCTGAACAAGGATTCCGTCATCACTGTTGAAGAGTCCAACACTTTCGGTGTTGAGCTCGAGGTTACTGAGGGTATGCGCTTTGATAAGGGCTACATCTCCGGTTACTTCGCAACTGACATGGAGCGCCTCGAGGCTGTTCTGGAAGATCCTTACATCCTGCTGGTTTCCGGCAAGATCTCCAACATCAAGGACCTGCTCCCACTGCTGGAGAAGGTCATGCAGTCCGGCAAGCCTTTGCTGATCATCTCTGAGGACGTCGAGGGCGAGGCTCTGTCCACCCTGGTTGTCAACAAGATCCGTGGCACCTTCAAGTCTGTTGCTGTTAAGGCTCCGGGCTTCGGCGACCGTCGTAAGGCTCAGCTGCAGGACATTGCTGTTCTGACCGGTGGCCAGGTCATTTCTGAAGAGGTTGGCCTCTCCCTTGAGACCGCTGATCTGCCACTTCTAGGCCAGGCACGCAAGGTTGTTGTCACCAAGGATGACACCACCATCGTTGACGGCGCAGGTTCTGAGGCTCAGATCGAAGGCCGCGTCAACCAGATCCGCGTTGAGATCGAGAACTCCGATTCCGACTACGACCGTGAGAAGCTCAACGAGCGTCTGGCTAAGCTTGCCGGCGGCGTTGCAGTGCTTAAGGTGGGCGCAGCTACCGAGGTTGAGCTCAAGGAGCGCAAGCACCGCATTGAGGATGCTGTCCGTAACGCTAAGGCAGCTGTTGAAGAGGGCATCGTTGCCGGCGGTGGCGTTGCGCTGCTGCAGGCTGCTCACGTCCTGGACAACGATCTTGAGCTTTCCGGCGACGAGGCAACCGGCGTTCGCATCGTCCGCGAGGCTCTGACTGCTCCTCTGAAGCAGATCGCTGCTAACGCTGGCCTCGAGCCAGGCGTTGTTGCTGACAAGGTTTCCCAGCTCCCACAGGGCGAGGGCCTCAACGCTGCAAACGGCGAGTACGTCGACCTCATGGCTGCGGGCATCAACGACCCAGTTAAGGTCACCCGCTCCGCACTCCAGAACGCTGCATCCATTGCAGCTCTGTTCCTGACCACTGAGGCTGTCGTTGCTGACAAGCCACAGCCTGCAGGCGCAGCTGGCATGCCAGGTGCAGACGAGATGGGCGGCATGGGCGGCTTCTAAGCCCCTCATTCGCGCACCTCAATTGCCCTCCCGCACGCTTTGCGGGAGGGCTTTTGCGTGTCAAAAGATATTGCTTTTCGACGTCTCCCCACACCTTCGGAGGGGCGTAAGGTGACATGCACGGCAACCTTCCGTTAACCTGCTAGACATCTCAAATCTTGATAAAAAAGACTAACTCCACACCTTTTTTCGACCACCCCACTTAGCCAATGGTGTAAATTACCCCCATATTAGGGTGTGTATGACAATCGCTTTTTTAAAGTTTCGCTTTAATCGAGCCGTTGTTAAGTAGTGTTACACCTTCATGGGGTTTAGCTGGAAAGTTTTCTCCCTGTTCACTTAAATATCTAACATTTCTGCAGGTCAAGATATATTTACGGGAAAAATCGTCAAATAATTCTTTGCTGAGTTTGGTTGAAAAGCACGCTGGGAAACTTTCCTGATTCGCCTTGACGTGTTGTCAAAATGTGATTGAATAATTGAGTGACGTCCTGAGGGCGTCAGCAAACTGGCAACCATCACCAGCTTTCTTTGCTGGTCCTCTCAAGGAGATTTCTCATGGATCTTTCCCTTCTCAAGGAAACCCTCGGCAACTACGAGACCTTCGGTGGCAACATCGGTACCGCTCTTCAGAGCATCCCAACCCTGCTCGATTCCATCCTTAACTTCTTCGACAACTTCGGAGATCTCGCTGACACCACCGGCGAGAATCTGGATAACTTCTCTTCCTAAGAGAAATCCGATTTGGCTGATTGGCTAAAATCCACAGCCTTCCCCCTTCCCCCTCATCTCAACTCTTAATAGGAGAATTTAAAATGGAAAACGTTTACGAGTTCCTTGGAAACCTTGATGTCCTTTCCGGCTCCGGCCTCATCGGCTACGTCTTCGACTTCCTCGGCGCTTCCAGCAAGTGGGCTGGCGCAGTTGCTGACCTCATCGGTCTGCTTGGCTAATTAACTTCGCCCACGGGCAAAGTTTTCAAAAACTCTGATCCATATGGATCAGAGTTTTTTCGTATCTGCCACCAGAAAGACGCCCCTTTGGCACGCCGAATTAGTCAATGGTGGGTAAACTTCCCATCATGGCTGAAACCAACGAAAATGATCTTCCAGTTATCGACCTTGCCCAAATCGAAGGCTATGTTGTAGATGACTCGGATGAAGATGATCCAGTACTTCTGCGTCCAGATGGAACCCCCATTGAAACCTGGCGCGAAGACTTCCCTTATGAAGAGCGCGTCACCCGCGAAGACTATGAGAAGGTCAAGCGCTCCCTCCAGATCGAGCTGCTGAAGTGGCAGAACTGGACCAAGGAAACTGGCCAGCGCCACATCATTTTGTTCGAAGGGCGTGACGCCGCTGGTAAGGGTGGCACCATTAAGCGCTTCAACGAACACCTGAACCCTCGTGGTGCCCGTACTGTTGCGTTGGAGAAGCCATCACCACGCGAATCCACCTCATGGTACTTCCAGCGCTATATTCAGCACTTCCCAGCTGCTGGCGAGATCGTTTTCTTTGACCGCTCTTGGTACAACCGTTCCGGCGTGGAGCGCGTCATGGGTTTCTGCACCGAATCACAGCATGCAGAGTTCCTGCGTGAGGTTCCAATGCTGGAAAACATGATCCTGGGCTCTGGTATCAGCTTGACCAAGTTCTGGTTCTCGGTGACCCGTAAAGAGCAGCGCACCCGTTTTGCTATCCGCCAGGTTGATCCTGTGCGTCAGTGGAAGCTTTCCCCAATGGACTTGGCTTCACTTGATCGCTGGGATGATTACACCCGCGCTAAGGAAGAGCAGTTCCGTTACACCGACACTGATGAGTCCCCGTGGATCACCATCAAGTCGAATGACAAGAAGCGTGCGCGTATCAACGCGATGCGTTATGTATTGTCCAAGTTTGATTACACCGACAAGGATTACGAGCTCGTTGGTGAGCCTGACCCTAAGGTTGTGCTTCGTGGGCGCGACCAGATCGGTGACTAGTCACTAGGCGGGCATGAAAAAACTCCCCAGCACCTTTCAGTAGAAGGTGCTGGGGAGTTTTTTATTTAAGTAAGCCCAATCGGTTGTGATCTAGTTCGGTGTTCTATGCTGCTGCGATCTCCTGGCAGATCTGAGGATCGCGATAAAACTTATATTTTTTCATCATGGCAAAGGCGCATTAATCCGACGACGAGCCAATGCGTTGTTTTGCGGCACCTGATCTAAGTCCAATTCGTTTTCACTTTGGGTTAGTTGCCACTTCACGGCCGTTGCCGGTTCAGGTGGAGACGATTGAACCAGGATTCTCTAAATGGGCAGTGGACAACTACTTGGCGGGTCTTAAATCAGCTGTGAAGGATTCTGCATAAGCTGGGCACCACACGAGCATCAGAACGCGAAACGAAGGTAAAAGCCCATGATCAAACGTCTTCCTTTAGGTCCGCTGCCTAAAGAACTTCATCAGACTCTGCTTGATCTGACCGCAAATGCCCAAGATGCGGCGAAAGTGGAGGTTATAGCGCCATTTACTGGCGAGACCCTCGGATTTGTTTTTGATGGTGATGAGCAAGACGTCGAGCATGCTTTTGCACTTTCAAGGGCAGCCCAGAAAAAGTGGGTGCACACCACGGCAGTGGAACGGAAGAAGATCTTCCTGAAGTTTCATGATCTGGTATTGAAAAACCGTGAGCTGCTCATGGACATCGTGCAGTTGGAAACAGGCAAAAATCGAGCATCGGCTGCCGATGAGGTGTTGGACGTTGCGATCACCACCCGCTTCTACGCAAACAATGCAGGAAAGTTTTTAAATGACAAGAAACGCCCCGGCGCGCTTCCGATCATCACGAAAAACACACAACAGTATGTGCCCAAGGGAGTGGTCGGGCAGATCACGCCGTGGAATTACCCTTTAACTTTGGGAGTATCTGATGCTGTTCCGGCGCTGCTGGCAGGAAACGCAGTGGTGGCTAAACCTGACCTCGCGACACCTTTCTCCTGCTTGATCATGGTGCACCTGCTCATTGAAGCCGGTCTGCCGCGTGATTTGATGCAGGTTGTCACCGGCCCTGGCGATATTGTTGGCGGTGCGATTGCAGCTCAGTGTGATTTCCTCATGTTCACTGGATCCACGGCCACGGGCCGGATCTTGGGTCGGACAATGGGTGAGCGTTTGGTGGGTTTCTCTGCGGAATTAGGCGGAAAGAACCCTCTTATTGTGGCCAAGGATGCAGATCTGGACAAGGTGGAAGCTGAGCTTCCGCAGGCGTGTTTTTCCAACTCGGGGCAATTGTGTGTCTCCACTGAACGTATTTATGTCGAGGAAGACGTGTACGAGGAGGTGATTGCACGGTTTAGCAAGGCGGCGAAAGCCATGTCCATTGGTGCCGGATTTGAGTGGAAATATGAGATGGGTTCGTTGATCAATCAGGCGCAGCTGGATCGGGTGAGCACCTTTGTTGATCAGGCTAAAGCTGCGGGCGCCACGGTGCTGTGCGGTGGCAAGTCACGCCCTGATATTGGTCCCTTCTTCTATGAGCCCACGGTATTGGCGGATGTCCCAGAGGGCACCCCACTGCTCACGGAGGAAGTCTTCGGGCCGGTGGTGTTCATCGAAAAGGTAGCCACACTGGAAGAAGCCGTCGATAAGGCAAATGGCACGCCCTACGGCCTGAATGCGTCCGTCTTTGGGTCGTCGGAAACCGGCAATCTTGTTGCAGGCCAGCTGGAAGCTGGCGGTATCGGTATTAATGATGGCTACGCCGCGACGTGGGCGAGCGTGTCCACGCCTCTGGGTGGCATGAAGCAGTCGGGGCTGGGGCACCGCCATGGTGCGGAGGGAATTACAAAATATGCGGAGATCCGAAACATCGCGGAGCAGCGCTGGATGTCTATGCGTGGGCCGGCCAAAATGCCGCGAAAGGTGTACTCAGACACCGTGGCCACAGCGCTAAAGCTGGGCAAAATCTTTAAAGTTTTGCCGTAGCAAAAAGCCGGACCCTTGCTTTAAGGATCCGGCTGATTGTTGTTATTTAAGAGTTGCTCCACGGCTCAATTGGGTTGCCTTGCCAGCGGGTATGCGCTGGTACCTTGTCGCCGCGCATCACCAGCGAGCCTGGGCCGATGGTGGCGGAGGCGTCGATAAGCGAAGCAGGAAGGGCAACGGAGTGGTCCGCTAGGGTGGCGCCGTCAGCGACGGTCACCGTATCTAGGCTCATCACGCGGTCCTGGAAGAGGTGGGTCTGCACGACCACGCCAGGGCCCACGGTTGCGCCCTTGCCGATGTAGCAGAGGTCGGTTTCCGGCAGCCAGTAGGATTCGATCCATGCGCCACGGCCGATGTGTGCGCCAAGCGCGCTCATGCCGGCGTTCAGCGCGCCGGTGCCCAGGTTGGGCACGAGGAACCATGGGCCAGCCACGGATTCCACGAACGCATCTTGCAGCTCATTCAGCCACACAAAGCGGCTGAAGAGAGGGTGCTCAGACGGCTTATGCTTGCCGACGCAAACCCACTTCATCACAACCGTAATGCCCATGGCGAGCACACCAACCGTCATGAGGATCAGTCCGCCAAGCAACCAGGTGATCCACATGTTGAACTCAGTGAGCAGGTACTGCATGAGCAGCAGTGACAGCGCAGCCAACACACCAGAGGTTATTGGAGCAAGCAGACGTGCGGTTTCCACCGCGCCACGTGCAAACTTCACACCAAAGCCAGGGCTGTAGGTCTTTGCTTCGCCCTCATCAACTTCGACAGTGACACGACGCATGCGCTCTGGAGGGGAACCCCACCAGTTGGAGTTGGCCTTAGCCTTCTTCGGGGTGGAGGAGAGCACTGCAACCAGGGAGTTCTTAGCGAGCTTGCGCTCAGGTCCTGCGATGCCAGAGTTACCAATGAAGGAACGCTTACCCACGCGGGTTTCACCACTGAGCAGCCAACCATTACCCAGCTCATAGCCACCGATGAGGGTGTCATCGGCCAGGAATGCGCCTTCGCGGATATCAGCCAGTTTAGGAACCATCACCGCGGTGGAGATCTCAACATCCTTGCCGATCTTCGCGCCCAAGCTGCGGAACCACAGTGGGGTCAGTTGGGATGCGTAGAGCGGGAAGAGATAGGTGCGGGCATCGTCCATGAGGCGTTGAACTGCCCAGACCTGCCAACCAAGACGGGACCTCACTGGTGCGGTGCCGCCCTTGATGCCGATCTGGATCAAACGGACAAGCACCCAGATGGTCACGGTGTAAGCAAAGAACGCAGCCAACGCGCCGACGGTAGCAAAAACCAGCACACCCCAGATCAGTGGAAGCGGGCTAATCGTGGCCAGCCACAAGGTGATAGCAGCGCCAATAGCGAGAGCCTGAAGTGGCAGCAGCGACAACACGATGGAGGTCGCGCCGAACACCGGAACCCACCGGGACCTGCGTGGAGGATGGGAGGTTGGGAAGCGGTGCTTTGCACGACCCACCTTTTGTGCAGGGGAGCCAGCCCAACGAGAACCAGGCTTGATGGTCTTATCACCAGTCACTGTTGAACCAGGCAGCAGGTGAGCGCCGGTGCCCACCACGGTGCCGGGAAGCAGGGTGGAACGAGCGCCGATACGAGCGTTGTCATGGACCTCAATGGTGCCTACACGCAGGATATCGCCGTCGAGCCAGTAGCCACGAAGGTCAACTTCTTGCTCGATGGAAACATTGTTGCCCAAGGTCAAAAGGCCAGTGATTGGTGGCAGGGAGTGAAGATCCACGCCCTTGCCCATCTTCACACCCAGGGAACGCGCGAAGTAGTTCACCCAGGTTGCGCCAGAAATATTGCGAGAGCCAGAGGCATCAGCAAGGCGCTCGGCGGACCAAATGCGCAGGTGAGTGGAACCGCCACGAGGGTAGGAGCCAGGAGTTATGCCACGGGTGATGATGCGGGCGCCCCAACCGCCGATCGGCAAGCGACCAATCGGGGTAGCGAACACCAAAATCATGCCGATGACAAGCCACCAGGAGACATGAACAGCCCAATCGAAATCAAGCGCTGCCATGATGTTGTTGCCCAACAGCAACCATGCAATCCACTGTGCTGCTTGCAGCGTCATGATCGGAATCTGGATGAGGGTCTGCATCACACGAGTGCCAAAAGAAACAGGCTTGACGACGCGCTCCTCCACCTGGTTTGGCGCCTCCAAAGAAATGCCAGTGTCGGCGGCGATAGCCTCGACACGCTCGGCGAATTTCTCCAAGCGAGGGTGATCGTAAAGATCACGCACCGCAGCGGTGGGAACCTTTGCACGTACCCGGCCAACCAAAGTCGCAGCCGCGAGAGAGGTACCGCCAAGGGAGAAGAAGTCGGCGTCTTTGCTGCTCACAGAAGTGCCGAGGATATCGACCCATTCCTGAGCAATCCAGGCTTCCGTTGCGCTGAGGTCATTAGCTTCCACCACGGTGCCAGGAAGAGGCCACGGCAAAGACTTCTTATCAACCTTGCCGGAGGTGGTGACAGGCAGATCATCCATCACGTGAATGCGCGGAACCAAAGCAGCAGGCATGGTTTCGGTGAGTCGGGCAGTCGCGACGTTGTGATCAAATCCAGCTGCAGCATCTTCCAAAGAAACGTATGCAACCAGAACTTTTTGATCCGCACCAGTGGTCTGAACAACCACTGCGGAGGAACGAACGTTGGAAAGCGCTGCCACATTGGCATCAACTTCACCGAGCTCGATGCGTCGACCGCCGATTTTCACCTGATCATCAACGCGGCCCACAAAGTAGAGGCCATCTTCTTCCAGACGAACGTGGTCACCGGAACGATAAGCGCGGGTCCAACCAACAGACTTCAGTGGCGCATACTTCTCGCGGTCTTTTTCTGGATCAAGGTAGCGTGCAAGACCCACACCACCGATGACCAATTCGCCGACCTCGCCGATTCCGACAGGTTCGCCGGCATCGTCGACAACAACAAGATCCCAACCAGCAAGTGGCAAACCAATGCCCACTGGCTGACCAGCATAGAGTTGAGTGCCACAGGCAACCACCGTTGCTTCGGTGGGGCCGTAAGTGTTCCACACCTCGCGGTCAGGCGTCGATAAGCGTTCAACGAGCTCCTGCGAGCAAGCCTCGCCGCCGACGATGAGCAAGCGGACCTGTGACAATGCTTCTGCTGGCCACAGACCAGCCAGAGTTGGGACGGTGGAGACGACACTGATGTCGCGGCGAATCAGCCATGGGCCCAAGTCCATACCGGAACGGACTAGGGAGCGTGGTGCTGGCACCAAGCAGGCGCCGTGGCCCCAGGCCAACCACATTTCCTCACAAGATGCGTCAAAGGCTACAGACAATCCCGCAAGGACTCGGTCTTCTGGGCCAAGGGGGCCGGAAGGGTGATCGACAAGGAACATTTGTGCTTCGGCATCCACGAAAGCCGCAGCTGAACGGTGGGACACAGCCACACCCTTAGGCTTGCCGGTGGAACCGGAAGTAAAGATAATCCACGCCGTATCATCCAAGCGTGGTCTACGGGTATCGCCGCCCGCGGTCGGGCGAAGCATATGGAAGCCGGTGGCGTCGAAAAGCGCATTAATATTTGCTTCACCAAACACCATCTCGGCGCGCTCTTCAGGATCATCTGCATCAACTGGCACGTAAGCAGCACCAGCAGCGAGAGTGGCCAAAATAGCGATGTAAAGGTCACGCGTACCAGACGGCATGCGAATACCGATGCGATCACCACGGCGAATGCCCTGTGCATGAATGGAATCAGCCAACGCGGTGACTTCTTCCATCAACTCTGCGTAGGTCAACACCTGGCCATCGTCAATAGCTGCTGCCTCAGGATAAGTAGAGGCGACGGATTCTAAGACGTCCCACAAAGTACGCTTCGGGGGCGCCTGGGCGGATCTCAGGAACTGTGCTGGAACACTGCTCAATGCCACGTTATATTTAGTCCTCTTCGGTGGAGATAATTGCTGCGGCCAATTTACGAAGGTGCTTCAACTGCTTGGACGTAGACTCATCCAACGCAGCATCCTCTGCCTCAAGCACAACTTTGTGCAGATCCGCCTGGGCGTTTTTTCCCTTCTTCGTTGACGCAACAATTTGGCGACGACGGTCTTTGGGATCACGTTCCCTTTTCGCCCAGCCGCGTACCTCAAGTGAGTCAACGAGTCTGACCATATCCGATGCATCAATGGCCAGCAGCTCACACAGAACTGACTGGCTTGCAGCGTCGGAATGAACCAGACATGTAAGCGTCCAGAATTCCCTCATCGTGGTCTCATGCTTGGCCAATTCGGCCTCAACATGGTCACGAGTGCGTCGTCGAAGTCGTTCAAGTTGATAGCTCGGAGATTCAAGCAACTCTGTGGGAATATCTGGATGCGTAGCCATGGGTATAAGCCTAACTCCAACAATGGGACTTCGCGAAACATGGGGATTTCCCACTATTTTGATTCTTGCCCTATTTCTGCAAAATTCCAGGTGAGGGTGTAATTTTTTAAATGGTCTGATCTAGAACTATGTTTGCAGTGAAATGAAAAATCTCGACTTCTACTTGAGGGTGGAGGTATCTGGGTTGGTGTGTTGGGGGCTTTGTAGGGCATGTAGGGGCTTTGTAGGGCGTGAAAAATCCCGGTATCTGACGTGAATTCAGATGCCGGGATCTTTTGCGGCGGGTTCTTATGCCTCGGTTGGCAATCCTGCAGCAACCCAGCCGTCGGTGCCACCGTTTACGTTGATGGCTTCAATTCCGCGCTGCTCAAGGTATTCGGCAACCTGAGCTGAGCGTCCACCCAGCTTGCAAATGACATAAATGTCGCGGTCCAGATCGATCTCATCGATGCGGCCAACGAACTCGCTCATAGGAATGTTGACGGCACCCTGTGCTCGAACCTCTGCGTATTCATCGGTCTCGCGGACATCGATCAACTGTGCGCCTGCTGGGACTTCGTTGACTGCTACTTCCTTCATTTGTGAAGAACTCCTTTGTTGAATAAATTCTTGAAATAGTTTGTCCCCACAGGCTAGTCGTCGCTTCTTGTGATTGCGAGGAGTCCGGCGATTTCGTTAGAGTTTGGTCTTGTGTGCTGCCTCACACCCCCAATTAGGGCCGGGTATTTAGCGCGCTCGCCGAGGGTTTCGGCCTTTTAACTAGCATGGTGTATAGATCCATGCGGTCGACCTTGCGCCTGACCGTCCACTTTTTTAGGGACTAGGAGTACAGCATGAGCACACCACAAAGCATCGTCATTATCGGCGGCGGTTTAGCCGGAGCGAAAACCGCAGAGGCACTACGTGTAAACGGGTATGAAGGCTCCATCACGCTCATCGCAGCAGAGGATTATCTGCCATATGAGCGCCCACCGCTGTCAAAGGAGTACATGGCTGGAAAAGTGGGCTTTGACAAGGCGATTGTTCACCCGGCGGAGTGGTACAAAGAAAACAATGTCACGCTGCGTCAAGGTGTGCGTGCAACGGCAATTGATGCGGGTTCACGCCAAGTCACCGTTGATGATGGCGGAAACACTGAGACCATTAACTACGACAAACTAGTTCTTGCTACTGGATCAGCAGTGCGCAAACTTCCAATTCCGGGAGCCGACGCCTCTAATGTGCACTACCTGCGCACCGTGGAAGACTCTGACGCGATCAAGGCAACCTTCGGTGAAGGTAAAAAGCTGGTCCTCATCGGTGGTGGCTGGATCGGACTCGAAGTCGCATCAGCGGCACGAGGAGCTGGCACTGACGTCACTGTTTTGGAAGGTGGAAAGCTCCCACTTTTGAAAGTCCTTGGTGAAACGGTCGCGCAAGTCTTTGCCGATCTGCATGTGGCAAACGGCGTTGACCTGCGCACCGAAGTGAAAATTACGGACATCGTCACCGAAGATGGACGTGCAGTTGGCGTGCGACTTGATGACGGCGAAGTGGTTCCCGCAGACGCAGTAGTCATTGGCATCGGTGTCACCCCAGTGATTGACCTAGCGGAAACTGCTGGACTGGAAATCGACAATGGTGTTTTGGTGGACGCAGCACTGCGTACCAGCGACCCGGATATCTACGCAGTTGGAGACATTGCGAACCACGATCACCCAGTTCTAGGACACCGCATCCGCGTGGAGCACTGGGCCACCGCGTTGAATCAACCTGCGGCTGCGGTGAAATCCCTACTTGGCAAAGACGCCGAGTTTACCAACCTTCCGTACTTCTTTACAGATCAATTCGATCTGGGTTGTGAATACGTCGGCCACGCCACCGGTTCGCAGGAGAAGGTATTCATCCGTGGAAACCTTGAAACACGAGAATTTGTCGCCTTCTGGGTTGATACTGAAAACCGAATTCTCGCCGCAATGAACGTGAATGTGTGGGATGTTCCTGATCAAATCAAGCCTCTCATCGCATCAGGAAAGAGCGTTGACACCGAGAAGCTAGTGGATCCAGAAGTTCCGTATTCAGAGCTCTAAGCAGTGTGTTTGATGGCCGCGCTGCCCTTTTGCAAAGAGGGGAGGCGTGGCCTTTTCTTGTCTGGGGCGGAGTGGGTTGGAAATCACTCTTGCATTTTTTGAAAGAATTGATCTAGAGCAAATTTCAGTTGCATAAGCAATAGTCCATCAGGGTTGTTATTCCAGGCACTGGAAGCAAAACCTGGTCTTCAAATGCTGAATCTGCCTCCTTTTTTGAGGATGCGTTTTAGCCAACGGTGGCCAGGTTTTTTGCATTTCAGAAACAGATGGAAAGCAGTCCTTAAAGGTTTTTAGGGAGGTCCATCATGGCCACAAAAGTGGATTATCAAGCCCTTTCGGGTGAGATAATGTCGCGCATCGGTGGGGAAGAAAATGTTTTTCAGTTGTTCACTACGCAACGCGTTTAAGGTTTGTACTCAAAGATCGCGCCAAAGTGAACGGTGACGATATCAAGAAGCTGCCAGGTGTTATCACCGTTGTGGAATCCGGTGGTCAGTTCCAAGTTGTGATTGGAAACAACGTTCCTTAGGTTTACGCAGCACTACCGGCATCGATCACTGCGGATTCAGAGGGCGCTGCGCAAGGTGGAGGTTCTGGAAACTGTCTCGGCAAAGCAGTGGATATCGTGTCTTCCATCTTTGCTCCGATTCTGGGACCCATGGCTGGTGTTGGTATCCTCAAAGGCCTTCTAGCTGTTGCAGCTGCAGCGCACTCGGTGGATACGACATCCACGACCTATCAAATTCTTTATGCTGCAGGCGATGCCTTTTCATGTTCTTGGCAGTCATTTTGGCGATTACTGCGGCTCGTAAATTCGGTGCCAATGTCTTTACATCAGTCGCACTCGCTGGTGCATTGCTGCACACACAGCTTCAGGCAGTAACCGTGTTGGTTGACGGTGAACTCCAGTCGATGACTCTGGTGGCTTTCCAAAAGGCTGGTAATGACGTCACCTTCCTGGGCATTCCAGTGGTGCTGCAGTTGGCGTTGCATGTAGCGAGTTTGATGAAGTTGTCGCGATAAGAGGAGGGGCGTGTCGGTCTGTAGGATTGGCTCGTACCGAACTTAGAAAACTCATGGGAGTTTCGCATGAATATCACGTGGCTTATCCTGGCCGGTGTTTTAGCCATCATCGCTGTCGTGTTCTTTTATCTTTCAGCACAGAAGAAAAAGAGCGAACCGCAGCCTCCTCGTCAGCGTCAAGATCCTCTGAAATTTGCCGACGGATCCGACACTTTTAATGCCCGCATTTTGGGTCCTGGAGCAATTATTTCCCGCGGTGGCGTGGATTATGTCTGCCGCGGAGCCATCCAGTTCCGTCAAGGCCAATACATTTGGCACGAGTATCTACTCGACGGTGGCAAAGGCAGTGAGTACCTGAGCGTGGAATACGATGAGGGCCAACTCAACCTCGGATGGTGGATTACCCGCCCTGACCTGGCACAACAGCCCGCACATGATGTCACCGTGGAGGGCGTTCGCTACCGTAAAACCGAATCTGGCGTGGGCACCTTCACCTCCGAAGGCACCACCGGCGTGGCTGATCAAGGTGAATTTGAATACTGGGATCTCGCCGAAGTTGGCGGAAACAGGTTGCTCAGTTTTGAACGCTACGGCAAAGACAGTCCATTTGAAGTATCGCTCGGGTGGACGGTGCTGCCCGGCGAACTCACCGTTTACCCAGCACCAGAGGCCTCATGATTCATCACATCGATTGCATGCCTACAGATGTCTCCGCCGAAGCGCTCGGCGTGAGCTGGAATGGGGAATCGCCGGAGGTGCTCGTCGATAAGCTTATCGACGCATCCCCACACCCCAGCACCTGCCATTTAGCGGTGATTGGCGGCTCGCATGTGGTTACCGTTGAAACGCCCGATGGGCGTTTCCGGGAAGAAATTTCCTGCCATGCACAAGAAGCGGAAGATTCCCGCTGGCCGCTGCCCGACAGCATCACGCGGGAAAACTACCTGCTGCAAACCAACGTCGCCGTGCTGTCTGAGGAAGATTTTGCCCGCGCAGCCGAAGAAATCTCCAACGGCGACGACGACTGGTTGATCGCCAGTTTCCCCGGCGCCGGCGAACACCACCTCACCGCGCTGACCGCAGAATTTCTGGAAGACGTATGGGAATGGTTTAGCCACCACCTCTACCCAGAAGAGCTCACCATCGTGAGCACGAGGAGCATTTACAAACCATGAGCTCCCGAAACTACCGAAGCATAGGATTCATCCTGCTGTTTTTAGCAGTGTTGTGCCTGTTCGCTGCGGTTTTTGCCAAGCCTGCGGTGGGAAGCCAAGTCTCCGACCGCTGGCCCGGAAACAACGGCACCTACTCATGCGCTGGCGAAAGTGGGGTGGTGGATGAAATCGTGAACATGTCCACCCCAACCGACCGCGCCACCGACCCCGCAACTGGCGATACTTACCTGCGATACAGCAAAAACCTGATCATCATCTCAGGTGAAGGCACGCCGGAATGCACCATCACCGTCGAAGGCCTTGACCGCGTCAACAGTGGTGCGTTCATCTGGCTCGGCGGCGGTTTCGGCCCATCCTCACCAAGCAGTTCCAGCGGCGGATCCTCCGGTTCCGGCGGTGGCGTGAAATAGAAAGAACACTATGAGTCAATATCTTGTCGACGGAGTGCTCGGCACCCTTTCATATTTCGTGTTGGCCGCAGTGATCCTCGTGGTCGGTTTTGTGATTTTGGACTTGATCACCCCAGGTAAACTGCATGAACTCGTGTTTGTGCACCATCTGCCCAACGCCGCTGTGATCACCGTGGCGCAGCAGGTTTCCATCGGAATCATCGTGGTCACTGCTGTGCTGACCTCCTCAGATATTTTGAGTGAAGGTTTGCTGGAGACTGCAGTGTTCGGTGCCCTTGGTCTGGTTATCCAAGTGGTGGTCATGGCGGTGTTGGAAGCTGTCATTCCGGGACGTTTCCGTGATCTCGTGGAAGATCCCAAACTCCGTTCCGGTGCCGTCGTGGCCGCCGTCATCTTGATCGTGGTGGGAACCGTAAACGCTGCATGTCTGATTTAGGACCCATCTGGCGCTGGCTGTTATTAGTTTCCGTCTCCATTTGTGCGGCATCGGGGCTGGTCTATGAGCTAGCCCTGGTATCGCTTTCCACCAGCTTGAACGGTGGCGGAATTGTAGAAACCTCCCTCATCGTCGCAGGTTATGTAGCTGCCCTTGGACTTGGTGCACTGCTGGTCAAGCCGTTTCTCAACTGGCCTGCGCAAACCTTCCTCGGTGTGGAAACCCTCCTTGGACTTATTGGTGGTTGTTCCGCGCTGGTGCTGTATTTCACCTTCGCGACCATCGGCCAATCCCTGTGGATTCTGGTGATTGCCACCGCTGCAATTGGCATCCTGGTCGGCGCTGAACTTCCACTGCTGATGACCATGATCCAGCAAGGCCGCCTCGCCGACGCCAAAACCACAGGATCTCTGGTTGCCACCTTGAATGCTGCTGATTACCTTGGCGCACTTTTAGGTGGCCTGGCCTGGCCTTTTGTGTTGCTGCCGTGGCTTGGCATGATGCGCGGTGCCGCAGCAGCCGGAATGATCAACCTCGTTGCAGCACTATTCGTGGGCTGTGTGCTGCTGCGACATTTGCTTCCGCGCACCCACTTCTTCGTATCCGTGGTGGCGCTTCTTCTCGCGATCGCAGCGCTAGCCACCGTGTTGGTGAAATCCGACGGGATCGTTGCCACCGCCCGCGCACAGCTCTACCGCGACCCCGTGATCTATTCACACCAATCTGACTACCAAGACATCGTAGTGACAGAACGAGGCAAAGACCGACGCCTCTACCTCAATGGCGGTTTGCAGTATTCCACTCGTGACCAGCATAGATATACAGAATCACTGGTGTATCCAAGCCTTAATCCAGAGGCAGAATCGGTGTTAATCATCGGCGGTGGCGATGGCCTCGCAGCACGGGAACTCCTCCGATTCCCATCAATGCAGATCACCCAAGTTGAATTAGACCCAGAAGTCATCGAAGTAGCCAACACAGTGCTGCGCTCTGACAATGGGGGAGCGATGGAAGATCCCCGCGTCTCCATCATCGTTGACGACGCTTTCACCTGGCTGCGCTCCGGCGGAAATAATGGCGAAACTTACGATTCCATCATCATCGATCTTCCCGACCCAAACAACGACACCATGGCCAGGCTGTATTCAGAAGAGTTCTACACCTTGGCCCGAGCACGACTGAACGAACAAGGCCGCATGGTGGTGCAATCCTCCAGCGCCTACACCACTCCAGATGTGTTCTGGCGAGTTGGAGCAACCTTGAAATCGGCGGGCTGTGAACAAGTCATCCCATATCACGTGCATGTTCCCACATTTGGCGACTGGGGCTTCCAACTGTGTGGCCCTGCCGACATGGAATTAGAGCTTCGGGAAGACACCCCGCCACTGACTTTCCTTAATGATGAAGTTCTGGTGGCTGCTGGGGTGTTTGGGTTGGATAATCAGCCTCGTGAATTGGAACCTTCCACGCTGGATCATCCCCGCGTGGTGGAGGATCTGCGCAAGGGATACCGCGAATCAGGCGACTAGCTGCAACGATGCGCTGTGTGGCGATGTAAGCGATCGGTATCTTCGAATGAGTATTTGTATCGGGATGGGTGTGAAAGTCCCTTAAATCGCATTCTGTGATGGTGTGATTTTTGGGGTTTGAGCTGGAATTCTGGCTGACTTTTGGAAAGCCAGACAGGCGTGCCCACGAAGGTCCAAAATGAGTTTCGTGGGCATCTGTGACTGGTTTCGAGGTCTTGAAACCAAACCACGATGCCCACGAATCATGAAAATGGATTTGGTGGGCACCGTGGTTTGATCGCGGCACTCGAATGCTGAATCAGGCGGGGCTCGGGCCAGACCAGTGGGACAAAGAATCTGAAAATCCGACATCTTTGTCACATGTGCCAGGTTTTGCGGAGTTGAAGAGCCGCGGACACCCCTCCCAGCCCAAGCGAGCATGCAAAAAGCTGCGCACCCCACCTAAACAAACCGGAAAACCGGAATCGCAGGGATGCGCAGCTCTTAATTTACAAAAGACTTATGCCTTGTAGCGGTCGATTGCCTCAGCGTGGATCTTTTCAGCCTCAGCCTTGTCGCCCCAGCCGGAACCGTCAACGTGCTTGCCCTTTTCCAGGTCCTTGTAGTGGACGAAGAAGTGCTCGATCTCATCCTTGAGGAAATCGGACACGTCGGAGATGTCCTGGATGTGGTCGTAGCGTGGGTCGTCGAGAACGGAGAGCAGCTTGTCGTCGCCGCCGGCTTCGTCGGTCATCTTGAAAACACCGATGATTCGGGACTTAACCACAACTGCTGGAAAAACGGACTCGGGGAGGATGACCAGTGCATCCAATGGGTCGCCGTCTTCGCCGAGGGTGTGGTCGATGTAGCCGTAGTCCAGTGGGTATGCCATTGGAGTGAACAGGTAGCGGTCGAGGTAGACCTTTCCGGTCTCGTGGTCGATTTCGTACTTGTTGCGTGATCCCTTAGGGATTTCGACGGTTACTTCGATGCTCATAGGTATTTCTCCCGGGTTGAAATTAGTTACTGCCCTTGAATTCTAGCGTGTTCAAAAATAAACGAGACCCGGGGCAAGGAAATCCTCGAAAATTTTGGAACCGCGCGTATGGTTCGTGCGTGAGACGACGGTCGATATAAGGTTGGAGTCCTGATATCGCAAGAAGAATCGCAAGAAAATTTGCAGGAGAAGGAGCGCCCATGAAAAATGCGTGGTGGGTTGGCTCATCGGTTGGTGTACTGATTGCAGTGGGGGCTGTCATCGGTGGTGGCGTGTGGGTGAATCATTCTGGTTTTGGTTTGGATCACCCGGAGCCCATGTCGGTGGAGATGCCTGAGCAGCTGTTTTCTTCTGCGATTGATCCGGATGCTTTGGAAGCCCCAGATTTTGCCACTTTGGAGAAGGATTTGACCTCGCAGGCTGCGGATTCTCGGTTGGGCACTTTTGTCGGTGTTGCCAGGGATGTGGAATCTGGTGAGGTGGTGTGGGAGCAGAATCAGGGGACTGCGGTGAGGCCGGCGTCGGCGACGAAGATTTTGACGGCGGCGGTGGCGTTGTATGAGCTTGGCCGTGAGGACACCATCACAACGAAGGTTGTTGAGGGGGAGCAGCCGGGAACGGTGGTGATTAAGGCGGGTGGTGATGTCACGTTGAGTGAGGAGATGCTCGATGATTTGGCCACCCAGCTTGAGGGGCAAGATATTGGCACTGTGTTGATCGATACGTCTATTTGGCCTGATGAGGGCTTTGCTAGTACGTGGGATCCAGTGGATGTTGATGCTGGTTATATCGCTGATGTGGAGCCCGCGATGATTGAGGCTGCCCGCATTGGTGGGTCGGAGGGGGATCTGCCGAGGTCTCATACTCCGGCGTTAGATGTTGCGCAGGCGTTGGCGGATCGTGTCGGCGCGGACACCGTAGATGAGGGCAGCGCTCCGGACAAAACCGTGCTGGCATCCGTGGAGTCTGACACGTTGGATCAGCGTCTTGCTCGGATGATGAAGGATTCTGACAATGTGATGGCAGAGGGTATCGCTAAGGAAGTGGCCGCGTCGAAGGATTTGGCTACCGATTCGGCGAGTACCTCGAAGATGACGTTGGAGATTCTCAAGGACAAGGGCTTCGATTTGAGTGGCGTGTCCATTGTGGATAATTCGGGTTTGAGCTTTGACAACCTCATCACGCCCCGCCTGCTTGATGATATTTTGACCCGCGCCGCCACGGAACCTGAGTTGAGTTCACTATTGACATCGCTGCCTATCGCGCATGGAACCGGAACCTTGGAGGATCGCTACGACGGACTCTCAGGTGCGGGTTGGGTGCGGGCGAAAACTGGCACTCTGACGGATACATCGGCATTGGCAGGGGTGGTGACCTCGGAGTCGGGGCGTGTGTTTACCTTTGCTTTTGTGTCTAATGGTTCCGCGATTGTGCCGGCGCGTGAGGCTTTGGATGAGATGGCGTCGATTCTGAGGGACTTTTAAGGTGGCATCCCTCATCGGGAATCTTGAGCTGCCTAGGGTAAGCCCTAATTTCTTGGAATTACGCAAGGCGGTGCGCCCTTACCTGAAAGAGCATGTGCACATTGGGTTGTCGGGCGGGCCGGATTCATTGGCGCTGGTGGCTGCTGTGCTCGCGGAGAAATCCCAGGTAACGGCGATTTGTATCGATCATAATCTGCAGACCGGTTCTGCTGAAGTCACGCACAACGCTGCTGCGATGGCGCGCCACATGGGCGCACAGGCGATCGTGAAGAGCATCGAGGTCGCGCCGGGGGAGGGGATGGAGGCCGCCGCCAGGGAGGCTCGGTACGCGGCTTTTGCGCAGCTCACCGATGAGATTTGGGTGGCGCACACCATGGATGATCAAGCCGAGACCTATCTCCTTGGCGGTTTGCGGGGGAATCCCGCGGGCATGAAAGATGCTTCTCGACGCCCCGAGCTATCCATTATTCGACCCCTTCTGGGGGCTCGGCGTGCGCACACGCACGGGGCGTGCGTGGAGTTGGGGTTGAAACCGTGGCACGATCCGCAAAATTTTGACGATGCCTTTCGGCGGGTAGCCATCCGAAACCAGGTGATTCCTCTTCTTGCGCAGGTGCACGGGGGAGACCCTGTACCTGGTTTGGCACTTGCGGCGCGACGCGCTGTGGAGGATGCCGAAGTGGTGGAGGGCGACGTCGAGAAGCGGCGTTTAGAGTGGCAGGACGGTTTTCCTGTGACGTTGGCCGGGGAACCTACGGGCCTTAGGCGACGCATGTTGGCGGATTTTTTGCGTGGGGAAGGCATCGCTGTGACCTCGAGGAAACTCGACGCCATTGACCGATTGCTCACCGATTGGCGCGGACAGGGTGGCGTAGCCGTGGGTAAAAGCGATAATGGAAGGTTGGAAGTGGTGCGGCAAAGTGGCAAGCTTAAGATCACTGATTGACACCTGAATCTACAACACAAGGGGAACGCGACGATGAGCAACAACGTAGAAATGGCCGACCACAAAGATCTCAATGTTCCAGCCAACCCATACGGCACCGACATTGAATCAGTATTGATCAGCGAAGAGAAGCTCAAGCAGCGCATCGCCGAAATGGCCAAGCGCGTCTCCGAAGAGTTCAAAGACGCCGAAGAAGACCTCATCCTGGTGTGCGTGCTCAAGGGCGCGTTCTACTTCCTGGCAGATTTCTCCCGCATGCTCGACATCCCCACCCAGTCCGAGTTCATGGCGGTGTCCTCTTACGGAAACTCCACCTCCTCTTCAGGCGTGGTGCGCATCCTCAAGGACCTGGACAAGGAAATTGAAGGCCGCGACGTTTTGATCGTGGAAGACATCATCGATTCCGGACTGACCCTGTCCTGGCTGATGCGCAACCTGAAAAACCGCAACCCTAAGTCCCTCAACGTGATCACCTTGCTGCGTAAGCCAGAGCGCCTGACCACCAACATCGACATGTTCGACATTGGATTTGATATTCCAAATGAGTTTGTTGTGGGCTACGGACTTGATTTCGCAGAACGCTACCGCGACCTGCCATATGTGGGCACCCTCGAGCCTCACGTGTACTCCGACTAGTAATCAAAAGTGCGAAAGAGGGAACGTTTTGGCCCTCAACTTCGTTTGATTAGTTGTCTAGTAGATCCCTTTTATTCGATTCCGAGAAAGGCACGGGCAAAACGGCCTTAGTTGAGCCGGTTGCCACTGCGTATGAAAAACAAGAAATACCTGCAGTTCGGCGGTATCGCAGCCGTAATCCTCATCGTTCTGTTCTTGGTGTCCCTGTTTAGCAGTGACACCAGGAACTTCCAGGAGGTCGATACCTCTGTTGCGATGGCACAGCTTGACGCCGGAAACGTCGCCGAAGCTCAAATCGATGACAGGGAACAGCGCGTCCGACTGACCTTGCGTGAACCCATCACGGTGGATGAACGCGAAGGCGTTGAAGAGATCCTCGCGCAGTACCCAGCTCGTACCGCGCCAGCGATCTTTGAGAAGGTGGAAGCATCCAACACTGATTCCTATACCACCAATGTGACGCAGGAGAGCTTCCTGATGTCCATGCTGAGCTTCATCCTGCCGATGGTGATCATCTTCGGTTTGCTGATGTTCTTCCTCACCCGCATGCAGGGTGGTGGCATGTTTGGCATCGGTGGATCCAAGGCCAAGCAGCTGACCAAGGATATGCCCACCAACACCTTCGCGGATGTTGCTGGCGCTGAAGAAGCAGTGGATGAACTCCATGAGATCAAGGACTTCCTGGAAGACCCCACCCGCTACGAAGCCCTCGGAGCGAAAATCCCTCGTGGTGTGCTGCTTTACGGCCCTCCCGGTACTGGTAAAACCCTGCTGGCTCGTGCCGTAGCTGGTGAGGCTGGCGTGCCGTTCTACTCAATTTCCGGTTCTGACTTTGTGGAAATGTTCGTCGGTGTTGGTGCCTCGCGTGTGCGTGATCTGTTTAAGCAGGCCAAGGAAAACAGTCCCTGCATCATCTTCGTCGATGAGATCGATGCGGTTGGTCGCGCCCGTGGCTCAGGAATGGGTGGCGGACACGATGAGCGTGAACAGACCCTGAACCAGTTGCTCGTTGAGATGGATGGCTTTGGTGATCGTCAAGGCGTCATTCTGATGGCTGCTACCAACCGCCCAGATGTTCTTGACCCAGCGCTGCTGCGTCCTGGCCGTTTCGACCGCCAGATCCCAGTCACCAACCCTGACCTACGCGGCCGTGAACAGATCCTGGAAGTTCACGCCAAGGGTAAGCCTTTCGCACCCGATGCAGATATCAAGGCATTGGCAAAGCGCACCGCCGGCATGTCCGGCGCTGACCTGGCAAACGTGCTTAACGAAGCCGCGCTGCTAACCGCCCGCGTGGGTGGCAACGTGATCACCGCCGACGCTCTGGAAGAAGCAACCGACCGCGTTGTCGGTGGACCACGTCGCTCCGGCAAGGTGATTTCCGAGAAGGAAAAGAAGGTCACCGCCTACCACGAAGGTGGACACACCCTGTCCGCATGGGCGTTGGAAGACATCGAGCGCGTCTACAAGGTCACCATCTTGGCCCGCGGTCGCACCGGCGGTCACGCCATGACTGCCCAAGAAGATGACAAGGGCATGTACAACCGCAACGAATTGTTCGCCCGCCTGGTCTTTGCCATGGGTGGACGCTCCGCGGAAGAACTAGTCTTCGGCGAACCCACCACCGGCGCCTCCGCCGATATTGAAATGGCCACCAAGATCGCCCGATCCATGGTGACCGAATATGGCATGTCCCCAGCTGTCGGCATGGTGAAATACGGCCAAGAACAGGGCGACCCATTCTCCGGACGCGGTGGCGGTGGAAACTTGGACCACTCCCAAGAAGTCGCAGCAACCATCGACACCGAAGTCCAGTTCCTCCTGGACAAAGCCCATGAAGTGTCCTACTCCATCCTGGCTGAATACCGCGACCACCTGGACCGCCTCGCGGAAAAACTCCTGGAAAAGGAAACCCTGCGACGCCCAGACCTCGAAGCGCTTTTCGACGACATCGTCCCACGCAAGGTCGCCGAAGTCTTCCCCGACGAGTCCACACGATTCCCTCGCCAAGAAAACCGCGAACCAGTAAAAACCCCAGTGGAGCTCGCACTGGAACGTGGCGAAGAACCACCAAAGAAGTTCTCCATTCTTGAGGCCTCCCGCGCAACCCGCGAACGCCGTCGCAAGGAATTGGAAGCTCAGGGTAAGTTGCCGGTGCAGCCTGCGTCTTCTGCCGGCGTGGCACCTGCGGCCGGAGCAGCTGCCGGATCCTATGGCACCCCACCTCCAGCTGATTGGAGCGTGCCCGGTTCCGCTGGAAAGCACCGCTCACGTGCAGAAGAACAGCCAGCTGAGCAGGGCTTCCCGGCTCAGACCCCGGCACAAGCTCCTGAGCAGTCCCCTGATTCAAGTGGCGGCCGCCCCAACCCTTACGCGACTCCAACCGCATCCGGTGAGCACCCTGGTATGAAGGCCTATGGCTTCGGCGATTCCGAACTCATGGACCAATCAACAGGTGCGGAACATACCCCAGGTAACGTTTCACAGGAATCCCCAACCGAAATGATCGGGTTCCGTTTGCCGGATCATGAACGTTCGGACTACCCAGAAAAGGCGCAAAAAGAGTCGGTGCTGGATGCTTCTGAAACCACAGAAATGCCTGTCGTTCCAGATCAGCCCATCGATGGTGATTCCGGGAAGTCCGCTGAGGGCACACAGGAGAATCCGGAAAATGAAGGAGACAACCGTGGATAACCACGCTGCAGTTCGCGAGTTCGATGAGGAGCGCGCAACAGCTGCGATTCGTGAGTTGCTCATCGCTGTGGGTGAGGATCCAGATCGCGAAGGCCTGTTGGAAACCCCAGCTCGAGTGGCTAGGGCGTACAAGGAAACTTTCGCGGGTCTGCATGAGGATCCCACCACTGTGCTGGAGAAGACGTTCTCTGAGGGCCATGAAGAGTTGGTTCTGGTTCGTGAGATCCCGATTTACTCCATGTGTGAGCACCACTTGGTGCCGTTCTTTGGCGTGGCGCACATTGGTTACATTCCGGGTAAGTCCGGCAAGGTGACTGGCCTGTCCAAGCTGGCGCGTTTAGCGGATATGTTTGCTAAGCGACCTCAGGTTCAGGAGCGCTTGACCTCCCAAATTGCGGATGCTCTCGTCGAAAAGCTTGATGCCCAGGCCGTGGCCGTGGTGATTGAAGCTGAGCACCTGTGCATGGCCATGCGCGGAATCCGTAAGCCTGGTGCTGTGACCACGACGTCTGCGGTGCGCGGCGGTTTTAAGAACAACGCTGCCTCCCGCGCTGAGGTGTTCTCCCTGATTCGGGGGCACTAAATGAACGTATCCTCTTTGACCATCCCGGGACGCTGTTTGGTCATGGGAATTGTCAATGTCACTGAGGATTCCTTTTCGGACGGTGGCAAGTACATTGACGTTGATCAGGCGATCGCGCATGCCAAGGAATTGGTGGCTGCTGGCGCCGACATGATTGATGTCGGCGGCGAGTCCACCCGGCCTGGGGCAGTGCGCGTCGACGCGTCCGTGGAACGGGACCGGGTTGTGCCGGTCATTAAGGCGCTTCACGACGCCGGCATCCACACTTCCGTAGACACCATGCGGGCCTCCGTGGCGCAGGCTGCCGCGGGCGCTGGCGTCTCCATGATCAACGACGTCTCTGGCGGTTTGGCTGATCCTGAGATGTTTTCTGTCATGGCGGAAGCGCAAATTCCCGTGTGTTTGATGCACTGGCGCACCCTCCAATTCGGTGATGCCGCAGGTCAGGCAGATCACGGTGGAGACGTTGTAGCCGATGTGCACGCAGTGCTTGATGATCTTGTCGCCCGCGCCACCGCTGCTGGTGTGGCCGAAAACCAGATCGTGCTTGATCCAGGTTTGGGTTTTGCCAAATCACGTGAAGACAACTGGCGTTTGCTGCAAGCACTGCCCGAGTTTATTTCTGGACCTTTCCCCATCCTGGTGGGAGCATCCCGGAAGCGATTCCTGGCTGGCGTGCGCAAAGACCGTGGCCTAGATGTCACCCCCATTGATGCCGACCCAGCAACCGCAGCGGTGACCGCAGTGTCTGCACATATGGGAGCATGGGGTGTGCGCGTGCACGATGTCCCAGTATCAAGGGACGCTGTTGATGTTGCCGCATTGTGGCGAAGTGGAGGAACTCACCATGGCTGATCGTATTGAACTTAAAGGCCTTGAATGCTTCGGACACCACGGTGTGTTCGACTTTGAAAAAGAGCAAGGCCAGCCCTTCATTGTGGATGTCACCTGCTGGATGGATTTCGATGCCGCAGGTGCCAGCGATGACCTTTCCGACACCGTAGATTACGGCGCGTTGGCATTGTTGGTTGCTGAAATCGTGGAAGGCCCATCCAGGGATTTGATCGAGACGGTGGCCACGGAATCTGCGGATGCTGTGATGGCTAAATTTGATGCGCTTCATGCGGTGGAAGTAACCATCCATAAGCCCAAAGCACCGATCCCACGTACTTTTGCTGACGTCGCGGTGGTTGCCCGACGTTCCAGGAAATCCATGGCTGCTGGAAGGAGCAACGCCTAATGCATGCAGTTTTGTCCATCGGTTCCAACATGGATGATCGCTACGCGCTGCTCAACACAGTGATCGAGGAATTCAAAGATGAGATCGTGGCGCAGTCTGCGATCTACTCAACCCCACCGTGGGGCATTGAGGATCAGGATGAATTCCTCAACGCAGTGCTCGTTGTTGAGGTTGAAGAAACCCCCATCGAGTTGCTGCGCCGTGGCCAAAAACTCGAAGAAGCCGCCGAGCGGGTCCGCGTCCGCAAATGGGGGCCACGCACCCTCGATGTGGATATCGTGCAGATCATTAAAGATGGGGAAGAGATCCTTTCTGAGGATCCCGAACTGACCTTGCCACACCCTTGGGCTTGGCAGCGTGCCTTCGTGTTGATCCCTTGGTTGGAAGCAGAACCTGATGCCGTCCTGCACGGCACGACCATTGCAGAACATGTGGATAATCTTGATCCCACAGACATTGAAGGTGTCACCAAGATTTAAGGAGTCGTGGCTTTCATGCAGAAAACGTCAGCGGGTTGGTTGATCGCAACGGGAGGTTTCCTCGCCGCTGTGTCCGCCATTTTGACGTGGCGTTTTTATGGATCCATGACCTCTATTTCCATCACGGTATCCATCACTTTTTGGTTGTTGGCCGTGGTGTGTGGTTTCGCAGGTGTGAAGGTCCAAGGTCGCCTCGATGAGGGGCTGATCGGCCAGGACAAATCCCAAATGAACCCCGTGACCATTGCCTATCTGGCCATGCTGGGTCGAGCGTGTGCGTGGGGTGGCGCAATTTTCGGCGGCGTTTATGTGGGAATTGGCAGTTATGTAATCCCACGCGCCGGTGAGTTGTCCGCAGCATCGAATGATCTTCCGGGAGTTATTGCCTGTGCGCTGGGCGGAATCGCACTCTCAGCTGCCGGACTTTATTTAGAGCGAAGCTGTGAGGCTCCGCCTCCCCAATCTGGCGAAGCGATCAGCTAGATTGGAATTCATGAATCAAGACCTGTCACACGAGGATTCCGGCGACGGCAATTCTGTCGACCGTGGACAGATTCTGCTAGCAGTACTCATTGGACTTGCCCTGATTGCCAGCGTCATCATGCTGCTGGCCAACAGTGACGGCGCCATGAAAATAGCACTTCTTGCAGCGCTGTGGGCGGCAATCATCGGATTCTTCCTTGTTTATCGGTCCCGCAAACAAGTCGAAGCTGCTGCGCGGGAGAAGGAAACCCTCGAATACGCACACCAATCTGAACTCAACCGACTAGAAGCTGAACTCGTCCAAGAAAAAATGGAGATTTCTGAATCCCGTCGTGCACGCGATCAGGAAACCCTTGAGGAAATCAAACTTCAACTGGAGGAAATGCGCACCCAGCTGTCTGAGCTTTCTGGCCGTGAATGGGGCTATGAGCCAACCATGCTGCGTGCCGAAGCCCGACGAATCCTTGAGTTGGAATCCCAGCAGCTTTCCCAGCAGTTCCAGGCACCGCAGCCAGAAGTCCCGGAGCCTGTTGCAGTTCCAGAGCCAATGCCGGAACCTGCACCGGTGCCGGAACCAGTACCAGAACCTGAGCCAGTTGAAGTTGCTGTCGAAGCTGAGGAAGAACCAGCACCAGGTCGCAGAAGGCGTAGGCACGCAGCTCCCGAAGAAACTGGCGGACGCCGACGCAAAGATGAACGCCAAGGCGGTTTGAGCGTGGCTGATCTTCTGGCAGCAGCAAGGAAAAAGGAAAACAACTAATGCAGGCTCCTCGCCTTCGCGTTGGAATTTTTGATGATGGATCATCCACCGTCAACATGGCGGAGAAATTAGATTCTGTCGGGCACTACGTGACTGTGCTTCACGCGCCCGAAGATATTCGTGACTTTGAGCTTGTCGTGATTGATGCCCACGGGGTGGAGGGGTACGTCGAAAAGCTTTCTGCTTTTGCGCGCCGTGGCCAGATGTTCCTGCATACCTCGCTCACGCACGGCATCACTGTGATGGATCCGCTGGAGACGTCCGGCGGCATCGTGATGTCTGCGCACCCGATTGGTCAGGACCGGTGGGTGGCGTCCGCGTTGGATGAGTTGGGGGAGACCATCGTGGGGCTTTTGGTGGGGGAGCTCGGTGGCTCGATTGTCGAGATCGCCGATGACAAGCGCGCACAGTTGGCTGCAGCGCTGACCTATGCCGGATTTTTAAGCACCTTGCAGCGCGATGCGTCGTATTTCCTGGATGAATTTCTTGGCGATCCCGATGTGACCTCTGACATCGTTATGGATTCCGCACAGCAATTCCAGGCACTGCCTTCGTTGGATGAGGTCATTGCCCAGTACGATTCGATTAACAACCCCGGCAGGCAACGCCTTTTCCGGGATTTGGCGCGCAGGCAGGCAGAGATTTCCCGCGCGCAAGATATTGAGCTGTGGGCAATTCAGAAGGAGGACCGTTGAGTTTCACGCATGGTCAGGGCAGAGTTTTTGATACCGTCGAGCAGATCCGCATGTTCGGCAGCGCCCTGCGCAAAACCGGCAAACCAGTGGTGCTCGTACCCTTGGGAAATGGCCTCCACGCAGGCCATATTGCGCTCATCCGCGCAGCAAAACGCATCCCCGGTGCGGTGGTCGTCGTCGCCTATGCCGGCCCGGAATCGGATCACGCACGTTTAAGGGAAGAGCTTATCGACGCGATCTTCCCGTTCAATCCCGAAACGCTATGGCCTCACGGCATCCGGGTGGAAGTTACAGGTGGCCCAACACTTACCCCACAAGGTGCGGAAGTAACCAAGGTGCTGGGGCTGTTGGGAATCACCGGAGCAACTGATGTGGTGCTCGGTGAAAAGGACTATGAGCTGGTGGTTCTAGTCCAGCGCGCCCTTAATGATCTGCATATTCCAGTAAAACTGCATTCTGTTCCAACCGTGCGCATGCCAGATGGACTAGCCATTTCCCTGCGTAATATTTCAGTGCCCGAAGACTCCCGCGAAACGGCATTGAGCCTGGCAGCAGCCCTCACCGCCGGTGCGCATTCGGCAGAACACGGCGAGGCAGTGGTTAAAGAAACAGTCACGCAAGTGCTCAAAGCCGCAGGCGTGACCCCCGATTATGTAGAAATCCGTGGCCTGGATCTTGGACCAGCCCCCGAAATCGGAGACGCCCGACTCTTCGCAGCCATCACGCTTGGCGATGTCCAACTCCACGACAACGTCGGCCTACCCCTTGGAATCGGCTTCAAAAACATCGAAGGCTGATCCCGGTTTACCCAGTTCGCATACCTTTCGACTACCCTAGGAAATCGTGACTAATTCCAATCCCACTTCCAAGAACAATTCCGCCGATTTGCCTGAGCAGCTGCGAATTCGTCGCGAAAAGCGCGAGCGCATTCTGGACAGTGGATTGGACGCCTACCCAGTCGAGGTTGATCGCACCATCTCAATCTCTGACCTGCGCTCCCAATTTGTTGTCATTACAGAAGACCTCCAAGAGCGCGAAGAAGGCGTAACCTACCTCGAAGTAGGCGAAGAAACCGACGTTGAGGTCGCAATCGCTGGCCGCGTCATGTTCGTTCGCAACACCGGCAAGCTCTGCTTCGCATCCATCCAAGAAGGAAACGGCACCACCGTCCAAGCAATGCTGTCCCTGGCAGCAGTCGGTGAAGAATCCCTCAAGGCCTGGAAAGCCGATGTGGACATGGGTGACATCGTTTCCGTCCGCGGCAAAGTAATCTCCTCCAAGCGTGGCGAACTCTCCGTGATGGCTGACTCCTGGCACATGGCCTCCAAGTCCCTGCGCCCACTGCCAGTCGCATTCGCGGACCTCAGCGAAGACACCCGCGTCCGCCACCGCTACACCGACCTCATCATGCGCGAACAAGCCCGCACCAACGCGCTCACCCGCATCAAGGTCATGCGTGCACTCCGCCACTACCTCGAAGACCAAGACTTCCTTGAGGTAGAAACCCCCATGCTGCAAACCCTCCACGGTGGCGCAGCAGCACGACCATTCGAAACCCACTCCAACGCCCTCGACATTGACCTCTACCTGCGCATCGCACCAGAGCTTTACCTCAAGCGCTGCGTTGTCGGCGGCATCGAGCGCGTCTTCGAAGTCAACCGCAACTTCCGCAACGAAGGCGTCGACTCCTCCCACTCCCCAGAATTCGCCATGCTCGAAACCTACGAAGCCTGGGGAACCTACGAAACCGGCGCGAAACTGATCAAGGGTCTCGTCCAATCCGTCGCCCAAGAAGTCTTCGGAACCACCCTGGTCACCCTCGCAGACGGCACCGAATACGACCTCGGCGGCGAGTGGAAAGTCATCGAGATGTACCCTTCCCTCAACGAAGCCCTCGCACGCAAATTCCCAGGACAACCAGAAGTAACCATCGACTCCACCGTCGAAGAACTCCGCGAAATCGCCAAGGTAATCGGCCTCTCCGTCCCCGAAAACGGCGGCTGGGGACACGGCAAACTCGTCGAAGAAATCTGGGAACTCCTCTGCGAAGACCAACTCTACGGACCAATCTTTGTCAAAGACTTCCCAGTAGAAACCTCCCCACTCACACGCCAACACCGCACCAAGCCAGGCGTCACCGAAAAGTGGGACCTCTACGTCCGCGGATTTGAACTAGCAACCGGATACTCCGAACTCATCGACCCAGTCATCCAACGCGAACGCTTCGAAGACCAAGCCCGCCTCGCCGCCGACGGAGACGACGAAGCCATGGTCCTCGACGAAGACTTCCTCACCGCAATGGAACAAGGCATGCCACCAACCTCCGGCAACGGCATGGGAATCGACCGCCTCCTCATGGCCCTCACCGGCCTCGGAATCCGCGAAACCGTACTCTTCCCAATGGTGAAACCAGAACAAAAGTAGGTTTTTGCTCTTTGTGCTTGGGATGGACTGGAGTTTGAGCTGTTTGACTCCAAGGACCTCCGGCTTGCCGGGGATCTTTTAGTGGCTGAAGGGGCGACATCACGTGTGCTGACTTCTCATACTCAACTTCTCACCACACGACTTCGGTAGAAAATCCTGACATCGCCCACTGAAGTCAGCACACGTGAAGTTGAGCACGCGAAGTCGAGTACGTGAAGTCGCCTATTAGCACACTCCAGCTACCAACAGCATTTTGAATCCTCCAAACCTGTGGATAGAACAATCTATCCACAGGTTTTCAGTTTTCTGCAAAGTTCATCCTTGGCTTCTTATGCCTTCGGATCCATAGTGGGGTCATGAAAAACTGGCAAGAAGAATTCCAACTAGTCAATCTCACGAAACTTCTGCATAGCGATACCGAGACTTCTGCGGCAATCAGTAATGGTCAAATGATTAAACTCACTCATGAAGTCGCAATCAATGCTGAAAAGTACCGAAGCCTTCCTGCATGGGATAAAGCAGCCGCCCGAGCTTTTGCAGTGGGTATGACTGTGGACAAAGCAGTGGTAGCGGGGCAGTCTGCGGCGAGGTTATGGGGATACCAAACTTTGACTGTTGAGAAAACCGTGTTGTGTCTGTTGCCGGAAAGGCTACGTTCAAAATCCTCCAAGCATTGGCCGTCCGGGATGCGATATAAAGATCGTTACCTCTCGTCGCGTGATATTCGAGAGGTTCATGGGATCCGAGTTACGGGAGCGTTCCGCACATTTTTGGACATCGCTTTGGATGATGGGGTGGTGGCGGCTGTGGTCACTATTGATTCAGCTCGAAGACAGAATCCATCGCTTACGCGTGAGAAGTTAATGCACAGTGCGGAAAGTTTCCCGAGGCATCGGGGTGTGAAGGCGTATCGGCAGGCGATTGAGTTGTCGATTCCCAATTCGGATAGTGCTCAGGAGACGAGGGCTCGGTTAATCCTTCGGGAGGCCAAGCTCCCGGAAATCCAGTCAGTGAAGGTGCAGGCCCGTTTCGATCAATCGCACAACAAGTATTTCCTCGTCGATTTCTTGATCAATGAGTGGATCATCGTGGAGATTGATGGACGTTCGAAATATGATTCCCCGGAGCTCAATGAGGTGCTCATGGCTGAACGCGATCGGGAGAAATTCTTCCTCAATCAGGGCTATGCGGTCTTAAGAATCGATCCGAAACAGTTAGACCTCAACCAAGATGGGGAGTGTGAGTTCATCGGAATCCTCAAAAACACTTTGCAGAAGACCCCACCTGAGCACCTCAAGCAAGCCGCCTAAACACTCCAAGAACCACCATTTGCACAATGCACTTGCTTGTGGCACTCTTTAGTAGTTTTTTCTCATAGCTCAGTTTCGCAACTTTAGAGAACTCTAGAAACTGAGCTTCATGCTGTGAAAGGCCTTTTCTCCATTCATGGATTCCCAAATTAATACTCAGACCTCTCCGGCAGCTGCGAAGCTGCCTAGGGAGGTCGTTGTTGTTCTTTCGATCCTCGTGGTTTCCGCGATGATCATGATTCTTAATGAAACCATTCTGTCGGTTGCGTTGCCTTCCATCATGGAAGATTTCTCCGTGCCTGAAACTACTGCACAGTGGTTGACCACTGGCTTTATGTTGACGATGGCAGTGGTGATTCCAACTACTGGTTATCTGCTTGATCGTTTTTCCACTAAGACGATCTTTGTTACTGCGTTGTTGTTCTTTACGGTTGGTACGTTGACTGCGGCGTTGGCTCCAACGTTTGCGGTGCTGCTTGGTGCTCGTATCGTTCAGGCGGTTGGTACTGCGCTGGTGATGCCTTTGCTGATGACGGTTACGTTGACGGTGGTTCCTGCGGAGCGTCGTGGTTCGATGATGGGCATTATTTCCATCGTGATTTCTGTTGCGCCGGCGCTTGGTCCTACGTTGTCTGGTGTCATTCTTAACTCTTTGACCTGGCACTGGTTGTTTTGGATGATGCTTCCGATCGTTGTTATCGCTTTGGTAATTGGTTTCTTCTTGATCAAAAATATCGGCGAAACCAAGATCACCCCACTGGATGTTCTGTCTGTCATCCTTTCGGTGTTTGCCTTCGGTGGTTTGGTGTACGGCTTCAGTTCCTTCGGAGCAATCCTGGAGGGCGAAGGCACCGTAGGTATCTTCGCGATCGTCGTTGGCGCCATCGCACTCCTCATCTTTGCTTTGCGACAGCACCAACTCGGCAAGCAAGACAAAGCACTGATGGATCTCCGAGCCTTCAAGGTGAGGAACTTCAGCTTCTCCTTGACCACCATCCTTTTGGCGTTCGGCGCGATGCTCGGAACCGTCATGGTTTTGCCAATCTACCTGCAGACTTCCCTCGGAGTTACTGCTTTGGTGACCGGTTTGGTTGTTATGCCCGGCGGCCTCCTCCAGGGTCTGATCAGCCCATTCATCGGACGTTTCTACGACAAGGTCGGTCCACGTCCGCTGCTGATTCCCGGAGCAATTGCGCTGGCTATCGCGGCATCCTCGATGACTTTCCTCAATGAGAATTCACCCGTGTGGATGGTCGTGGTCATGCACGTTGTGTTCAGCATCGGCATGTGTTTGATGATGACCCCTCTCATGACCACCGCTCTCGGCGCCCTTCCGAAGCACCTCTATGGTCACGGCTCCGCAATTTTGAACACGTTCCAACAGCTCGCAGGCGCAGCCGGAACAGCGATCATGATTGCAGCACTTTCCTTCGGCACTTCCATTGCAGCGTCTTCGGGATCTGCGCATGCTGAAGCTGTTGCCGCTGGTACCAAGGTTGCGTTCATCGCAGGCGCAATCATCGCGGTGATCGCTTTGGTTGTTTCCCTCTTCGTCACTCGCGTCGAGGAAGAAGCTCACTAAATACCAAAAAATGGGGCAGAAGGTCATTGACTTTCTGCCCCATTTTTTTGCTTCTCGACGCCTCCCGCCGCCACCTCACCTTAAGCGTGCTCAGCGCTCCAGGTTCTGTTCTCGCCACCCGGTTTGTGGTTCCCACACCAACAGCTTGTTGGTAGGTCGGCTTTCTGGGTTTTTCAGTGAAATAACAATTTTGGTTCGGGAAGAATATGCCACTGAAAAACTATTCCTGTCTAAGTTCACAGTTGTTATTTGTTCTGTTGTTTCAGGGTCGTGGAAAGCATATGTGCCTTCTTGCTCATGAAACATCATGAGTGTTCCGGTGGGAAAACCGAGTGTTGGAGAATCCCCAGGTGGAAGATAAATTAGACCAGATTCGGGAACCTCAGGGTCGCCAAAGACTTCTACGTTGAGAATCTCGAGGTCCTGGTTAAACGTGATGTGGTGGTTACTAGCGCGTAAGTAAATTCGATCACCGTATGGGTAAATTGCTGTGATTATCGATCGGCCGATATCAAGATCTACTGCTTTAAATGGTTTAAGCCTAAGGATTGTTTGAAGCCAAAAGTTGTCATTAAGACGAGGGTTTTCGCGTGTGACATTGTGCAAGTTTTTCCCGAAGCTGTCTAACAATCTCCAACCTGCTGGAATCGAAGGGACAGCTTCGAATACTTCTTTAAGATCCGGAAGCTCCCATGTTTTTCCCTTGCAATCACTGAAATCGTGAGGCCATTGCTTTTGTTTTACGCGGGCTCTATTAGCGGAATCGAGGACGATCTCTTGGAACGTGGGGATGGAGATCTCGTGTAATAGTTCGCCTGTTGACACGCTGAATCCACGGACGAAAGGCAAGCTTTCATCGGAGAGCCAAAATATGTCACCGTCACTGGTACTAGTGCTGATGCCTTCAAGAGTTTCTTGGTTTTTGGGTGGATGCACACCATCTAGGGTCACGTCGATAATTGCGTCCGTACCGTGGTAGTGCGCTGCTGTAACGACTGCAATGGTTGGGTACGCGCTATCTGGGTCAAGGCGGTGCAGGAAGTAACCTGTGAGTTCTTCTTCGTCGTGTAGTGGCTCCACCGTGGAGATGATGGCATCCCAACCGTCGGCGTGAAACCTGTATTGGCGGTGGTCGTAGTCAAGCTGGATTGGATCAGTGTATCCGCGGCGAGTAGTTTCAAGCTGATCTACTGGTGGCAGGGTTTGATCAAATGTTAAAAATAGTAAAACCTGATCACCAACGTTGACACTTGGAATGGAAAACTCAGGGCATAGAACTCGGAGGTTGCGGTTTCCAGTCGACGCAGGTGGGAGAACCGCTGCAGGAAAATGCGGCTCAGGGTAATGGGATGATCTCCATTTTTCTAAGAGTTCGACAGATATTGCGTGGATCTTTTCTATGTCGTTTTCCGCAGTTAGAATCATCCCAAATTCCGCATCGATGCTGAGAATGACATTGGATAGGGGAACCACTAATACTGTCCGACCTGCAACTGTATCTTCGGAAACATCGTCCAGATTCAGGCCTGCCAATTCAGTTATCCATGGCTTTGGATCCATGAAGTAGCTGATCAGTCCTTCTGCTTCCGGTCTTTGATAGCGCTGAAGAACGGCAGTGTTGTCCTTGCTCACACGCACATCGGGGCCTTTGCGTTCGATCGTTAGCGGAGAACCAACCGACCAAAGACTAAACCGCTGATACGGTACCCAGTCAGTTTCGCTGGTTATCCGTTTTTCGAAGCGCTTCAACACAATTTTGGTAGCCACCTCGGATGCTGAATTTACCAGGTCAAGGATCGATTGAAAGGAACGCATGCTTCAAAGCTACTTAAAGATGCTTGTCGACGCCTCCCTACAGCGCACCTTGCAGGTGCGCGGGGCTCAAGCGTCGAAAGCCCTAGATTTCTACAGAGACGTCCTCGAATTTAATGTTGCTCCATTGACCGTCTCTAAACACTGAGACAGAGGAAGGTACTGGTTTGAGATAGTCAGAACCAGTAGGCGGAGTAACCAGTATGTTGAAGTGGTTTGGTGACAGAATTCTGACCTCAGTGAAGTATCCTTCTGGTGTTTTCCACCTGGTTATTTCGCTTCCAGATATCTGATCGAGGAATACGATTTCATCTTCTTCGGTGAACTTGGCAGCTACGCCTTCTTGTGTAATCCAGCGTTCACGTTTCGCACCAAGCTGATGTTCTTCGGCACTTTGCACTTGAAAGTTGGAATTCAAAAAGACGGTCATGCCCCAGAATTGCACAAAGTACAGGTCTTCTACTCGGCCTGCGTTTAAGATCCTGGATCCGTCATTGCTGATTACACAGATTTCCAATTGTCCTGCTGGAGTGCTTCGACCCAGTGCTGTTTGCTCTCCATCAGTTAGGGAGTAAAGCCCATCGGGGAAGCTTTCTTGTAATTCCCATGGCGCTGGAACGTCGAGTTCTATGACAGGCTCTATCCACGGCTGTGGCTCCGCAAGCATGCGCACCCCAGGATTCAGCGACCAGGCATTTTCATAATCGTGAATCAACCCTTCCGAAAACTGAAGCCGAGAACTATGAGAAACCGAAATAGGTACATAGGTTTGCCCCAGGTATTTTCCGGTTTCAAGATCCCAGCATCGTAGAACTGGAAGCATCTGCCCAAGGACCCATAGTTGCTCATCGACGATGTGAGTGATGGATGCTTCAAACTGTTGTGGCTGAAGTGGTGGTGGAATTGCACCGTCAAGGGTGGCATCGACGATAACTTCCAACAGCCAGCTGCCATTTTCTGTGTAGGCATCATCTGTGTCTGTGAGTTCTTGCCACCGGGTGGCTCCGCTGTCGAAAGTACCCAGGCCTCCGTAGATTCGTTCAATCTTCAGATCAGTCAAGGGCATTTCACTGCCGAACAAACTGTGGAAAAACCATCCCTTTAACTCGGCTTCGTGGCGTATTGGTTTGTCTGAATGAGAGAGTGCAGTCCAGCCGTCACCGGTGAGGATTATGGGCCATGTGTTATGGATGTCCATTTCCGTGGCCGCCTCAATCCAGGCGCGACGTGTTGTTTCTAAGCCGGACATGAAGGGCGTGTCCCGGGCAAAGACAAGCGGAATACGTATTGAATCTCCGATCCGGTAGCGCGGAAAAGCACCTTCCACTGCATCTAAGCTGATGGATACTCGCAAATGCCGAGGATTATCGGATTGAGGTGGTAATTCGGAAATGCTGTGGGGGAGCGGGTCAGGGAAATCGATTGATGGGTCTTTTAGTGGCCAAGAAATGGCTGGACCTGTCCATGCAGGATTAGGAAGATCCGTTGGGTACTCTACTGATTCAACTTCGGTACGTTGTAGTCGGTTTTCCATAGCCAAAATAACGCCGGTTTGTGCATCGATTTCAATGCTTTGCGGGTGTACTAGATTTTGATTGAATGAGCGAGCAGCAGTGGGAAAGATCCAAGTTTTTCGTTCTGAAATTGTGCCGGATGAAATTTGGCGAATCTCTAAGGAGTGGAGATTCATTATCTCAATCACTCCAAGGGGATTTATGAAGTTGTCTAAGCCACCGAGGATAAATAAGTCATCCACGTCGACTTCGTAGGGGATATCGTCTTCTTCGAAGCACCACCGTATGTTTCCCGATCCGCGTAATACATCGGCCCCATCTTGCTGCACGTGGAAGGTACTGTGGCTGCGATCGATGTTTAGACCATCTAGATTCACGTACTTCAAGAGCTGTGTTGGTCTCATCCCACCCTCGAAGTGAAGGGAGCTCGGAGCTCGGGTCACCTGAAGTTTCATACTCACGGTGGTGGCTGCACCTCGGCGGATCAGACTCAGGAGTTCATCAACGGATTCCATTTCTCAAGCCTATCGACGTTAATCAAACCGTGCTCAGCTCTCCAGGTTTTGTTCCCGCCACCTGGTTTGTGGTTCCCACACCAACAGTTTGTCAATGAGGCGGCTTTCTGGATTTTTCAGCGAAATAACAATTCTGTTCTGAGAAGCATATTCCACTTCAAACTGCCTTTTGGGCAAGTTCACAGTTGTTAGTTGCTTTGTTGTTTTAGGATCGTGGAAAGCGTAGATATCTTGTTGTTCGTGGAACATCATGAGTGATCCGATAGGAAATCCCAGCGTTGGAGAATCCCCTGGTGGAAGATCGGAAAGTGGCCAATAACCTGCATCGGGATTTCCGTGGACCTCTACACTGAGGATTTCAAGATCCTGATTAAACGTGATCTGGTGAAGATCGGAACGCAGATAAATTCGTTCACCGTATTGGTAAATCGTCGAAATCTTGGCGTATCCAAGATCAAGCTCAATTGCTTTGAAGGGTTTGATCCTAAGGATGGTTTGTTTCCAGGTTCCGTTGTCAGCGCTTACGATATGGAAGTTTTTCCCGAATCTTTTGTGTAGTTTCCAGCCCGCGGGGATCGCTGGGACAGGGTCGGTTGCCTCTTTAAGATCTGGAAGTTCCCAAAGTTTTTTCGCTGCGCGGGCTCTATTGCCGGATTCGAGGGCGATCTCATTGAAGGTGGGTATGGAGATCTCGTGTACTAGCTTGCCTGTGGAGACATTGAAACCGCGGACGAAGGGCAAGCTCTTATCGGACAGCCAGATTGTTTCACCGTCACAGGTACTGGTGCTGCTCCAATCCAAGGATTCTTGATATCTAGGAGGTTTCGCACCGTCGAGGGTCACGTCGATAATTGCGTCCTTACCGTGGCGGTAGACTGCGGTGATGACCGCTGACGTGCGGCGGCTCGTGTCCGCGTAGGAGCTGTGGGTGAAGTAGCCGGTGAGGTTTTCTTCGGTGCGCAGTGGCACTTTGGCGGAAATAACAGCGTTCCAACCATCAGCGTGAAATTTATAGCTGCGCTGGTTTCCATAAATCTCGCCAGGTTCGGTGTACCCGCGACGAGTGGTTTTGAGCTGTTCGAACGGCGGATCGTCGAGGTCGAAAGACAAAAACAGTGAAACTTGATCGCCGGGTTTCCACTCAGGAATAATTCCTTCCATCGCTCCCCACGTGCACAGAACTCGGAGATTACGATTTCCGGAAGGAGCCGGAGGAATCTCAAGTGGAGGAAGTTCCTCCCTGGTTTCCGTATATTTAGGCACTTCTTCCGCTGGGGGTTCTTCTTCATCTACCCACTGGTCCAGGAACTCCACGGATACCGCGCGCACTGATTCATCGCTGTCTTCCGCAGCCAAAACCACGCCGTATTTCGCATCGATGCTTAAAGTCAGATCAGATAACGGCAGAACTAATACGTCACGACCAGCAACTTCACTCTCAGAAATGTTGATACGATCAAGGCCAGCCAGCTCGTTTACCCAAATCTTGGAGTCGATAAAATAGCTGGCTAGACCGATAGTTTGAACTTGCTCATGCTGATGAAGAACCGCAACGCCATTCTGACTCGCGCGCCGACTGGTTCCGTTTCGCTCAATCGTCAAGGTCGAAGCATCAGTCCATGGATGAAATGGCGGATACATCATCCATCCCAATCCATGAACAGGATGCTTTTCAATTCGTTCCACCACAATTTTGGTAGCCACTTTGGACTTAGAAGTCAGCAGGTCAAGGACCGATTGAAGTGAGCGCATACATCAACGCTACTTAAAGATGCTTGTCGACGCTTCCCACCAGCGCACCTTGCAGGTAGCTGCCGATAGCGCAATGGCTGCTCGCAGAGTGAGGGACAGTCTTAAGACTCTTCGAGTCCTTCGAGCTGTACGCGGCTAGACAGAAGTGGACATTCTGCTTAATTTGAGCAGAACGTCCACTGTTTTAACAGCTGTGCCTTAGTTCGCGTTGATTAGCTGATGTGCGCCTTTCATTTTGGGGAAGTATCCGGTGAGGAATTCGCCAAGCCCTTGGGTATCAGTGAGTGGGAAGATTCCGGAAACGTATTGGTCTGGTCGGACTACCACCACGACACCATCGCGGGAGATCTCGCGACTATCAAAGATGTCGGAGTCCGTGGTGATACCGAAGGAGTTTTCCACATTGGTCAGTTCGAAGATCCCGACTGCAGGTTTGAACACGGATGGAACCTGGCGGGTGTCGAGCTCGGTATAAGGGCTTTGGTAAATCACCTTGGCGTCGACAAGCGTGGGGTCAAGGTTCGCCTCTGCCCATTCTGCCCAGCGGTCTAGCTCAGAACCCTCGCCGTTAAGTGCATCGGATCCTGCGAAGACGTATGCGCGCATGCGTCCGTCGGCTGTTGCTTGGTGACCGAGGTGTGTTTCGGTGAAGTCGCAGACTCGACCAACCATCGCTGACTTGAAGCGTCGGCCAATTGGGTAGCCCTTTGCCAGATCTTGGTTGCTGCCATCCATTGTGATGGAAGAAGGAGGATAGTGGGTCATGTAGCCGGCATTGAACTCAGAGTTCGCGCGGTAGAAATCCTCAAGGTCTTGGGCACTGCCCATTTCGCTGCTTGGCTTTGCCATGAGTGTTGACCAGTTCTTGTCGTACTCGATGAGCTTGTAGGCAATGTCTTCGCGCTCTTCAGCGTAGGTCTGAAGTAGTTCGCGTGGGCTATTTCCGCTGGCCACATGTCCAAGCTTCCAGCCAAGGTTGAATCCGTCCTGCATGGACACGTTCATGCCCTGGCCAGCCTTAGCGCTGTGGGTGTGGCAGGCGTCGCCAGCAATGAAAATGCGTGGGTGTTCGCTCGAGGTTTTTTCTGAAACACGGTCATCGAAATGGTCTGCGACGCGGTGGCCTACCTCGTAGATGGAGTTCCACACAACGTTTTTCACGTCGAGGGTGAATGGAGCCATGATCTGGTTCGCGGTGTCGATGACATCCTGGAGTGGGGTATCACGAACAGCCTTGCTGCCATCATCAGGTACTTCGCCCAGGTCAACGTAGAGACGGAAGAGGAAGCCACCCTCACGTGGGATGAGCAAGATGGTGCGACCCGAATCAGATTTGATGGTGCACTTCTTGCGCACGTCGGGGAACTCGGTGTTCGCGTGAATATCCATCACACCCCAAGCGTGGTTAGCCTGCTTACCTTGGAGTCGGTATCCCAGTGATTTGCGCACTTGGCTTCGTGCACCATCGGCACCGACCAGGTACTTGGTGCGGACGGTGACCAATTCGCCAGTTTGCTCGCCACTGGTGCGGCGGAGGGTGACAATTACCGGATATTCTGCGTCTTCTTCTACTTCAAAGTCCACGAACTCGTATCCATAGTCAGGCTTCATCCTGGTTGGGGAGTTCTTCATGAACCGGTTGAAGTGGTCGATGATGCGGGTCTGGGTGAGCAACGCCATCGGAAATTCACTGATGTGCTGTGGCAGCTCGCGGGTGCTGTTGTCGCGAATGATCTCACGAGGGTTTTGCGGGTCCGGCTTCCAGAACGCCATGTCGGTGATTTCATGAGCTTCGGCGAGGATCTCGTGGGCGAAACCAAATGCCTGGAAAGTTTCAATGGTTCGGGAGTGCACGCCATCTGCATTGGCTAGTTCGAGGCGACGGTCGCTTCTCTCTACGAGGCGGGTGGTCACATTGGGGAATCGGGAAAGCTGAGCCGCTGCGATGGTGCCAGCCGGACCTGCACCAACGATGAGAACATCCATGACCTCGGGGAGATCGTCCGGGCGGTTGATTCCGCTACCTTCCGCGCGCATCTCCATTGGGTCACCGGTTGCGTATCCTTCATAATGAAACTGCATGTCTGGTCCTTTCGAGGGGATTTCCTATCTCATTCACGGAGCGTGTTCCGTACAGTAACCAGAAATGTAGTTCAGATCACACTGCGAATGAAAGTGTGATTCAGCTTATTGTCTGTGTTAGGCAAGATGATGTCCGCCTGAGAACAAAAACCTCACTCTTGAAAGGATTGACGCTGCGATTCCTTCCTCCATTGAAGCGGCGTCATTTCAAACCGCTCGCGGAAGGTGCGACTGAAATGACTTGGGGAAGCGAACCCAAAGCGCTTACCGATCTCACTGACCGAAACCTTGTCTCGCTCCGGTGTCGACAGCGCTTCCTTTGCAAAATCCAGTCGGGTGTTTAGGACGTAGCGTCCGATAGTTTGTCCTGAGTCTGAGAAGATTCGACTTAGTTGGCGTTCGCTGATTCCCACGGCTGCAGCAATCCGCGACGCTTGTAAGTCACTTTCGGAAATATTGATGTCAATAAATCTCTGGGCTGCAGAAATTAAGCCTTCTTCGCTACTTGTGGCGTCGCCAAGTACATTGCGGATAAGTCCGTGGGCCTCGTGCTCGATATCGCTCCACGGTTTTCCTAAAGGTCCACTGGAATCGATATGCTTCGGCTCGCCACTTTCAATCCTGTGTAGAGATTCCTGAACTAGTCGCGCTAAAGCTTGTTCATTGGCGGTTCCTGTTGCTCCGAACTCAAAAATAGCGGGAAGCTCAGGGCCTTTTGAGCCAACAATTTCAAGGTAGCGCTGCTTCGGGATGGTGAGAACTAGCTCGCGGAAGCGATTGTTGAATCCGCGGAGGAATGGCCTATCGGCGTCGTAAACAATGGCCTGACCTGGCCGAAGCGCTACATGTCCACCACGGTGGAAGAAGACTGCTTCACCTTCAGTCGCAAAGAAGATCGCAACCACACCCGTGGGGTTTTCTGAGATGAAACTCTCTGAACGCTCGACAAATTGCGAAGTCCCGAATACGCTCGCCATCCGCATTGATGGGAGGTGCAGGTTGGTTTCGGAGGCCTGCATGGGGCGATCGTCAATGGTTCTAATGTCGAGCGGAAGCAATGCGCGAGCATTGTGGCCCTCCCACATTTGGACGCGATTGTCCGGGAGGATCCCGCTCGTACTGAACCGGAGATGCCTTGGCGGCTCGTGGGCTGGTTGAGCAGTCATGGTGCGTACCACAATAGAGTCTTAGATCACATAAGTCATTAATGCGGAATAGGAAAACGCCGGGAGCCCTAAAGCTCCCGGCACAATCTCAAAGGCACAACAACACTTAACGCGAAGCGCGTGGCTTTCCTTCTGCGTAGCCTTCGGTGGATTGAACTCCGACGGTGGCGCGTTCGAAGAAGGTTTCAATCGAATCGGCGCCTGCGTAGGTGAATGAGGAGCGGACACCGGAGATGATTTGATCTACCAGGTCCTCGACTCCGCCGTGGCGTTTGTCAATGTAGATGCGGGCAGTGGAGATGCCTTCTTCGAACATTGCGCGGCGTGCTTTTTCGAAAGCTTCGACCTTTTGGTTTCGGCTTTCCACGGCGCGCCGGGATGCCATACCGAAGGATTCTTTGTACATGCGTCCGTCGGATTCGAAGCGGAGGTCGCCGGGGGATTCGTAGGTTCCGGAGAACCAGGATCCGACCATCACGTTGGAGGCGCCAGCTGCGAGTGCCAGGGCGACGTCGCGGGGGTCGCGGACTCCGCCGTCTGCCCATACGTGTGCGCCGAGTTTGCGGGCTTCGGCTGCGCATTCCAGCACTGCGGAGAACTGTGGTCGGCCAACGCCGGTTTGCATGCGGGTGGTGCACATTGCGCCTGGTCCAACGCCTACCTTGATGATGTTTGCGCCTGCTTCAACTAGGTCGCGGACACCATCGGCGGTGACCACGTTGCCAGCAACGATGGGGACGTTGACGTCGAGTGCGCGGATGCGTTTGAGGGCGCTGATCATGGTGGATTGGTGGCCGTGTGCTGTGTCGACGACTAGAACGTCGGCGCCGGCGTCGAGAAGCGTTTTGGTGCGTCCTTCGATGTCGCCGTTGATGCCGATGGCGGCGCCGACTCGCAGGCGGCCGTTGGCGTCGATAGCCGGCTTGTACATGGTGGCGCGCAGGGCGCCGGTGCGGGTGAGGATGCCGCGGAGTGAGCCGTCAGCCGCGACGACGGGGGCGAGTTTGCGGCTGTGTTCGTGGAGGATTCCGAAGGCGTCTTCGGGGGAAATATCCTCAGGCAGCGTCAATAGGGAGGTGGACATGAGGGTGCCCACCTGAGTGAAGTTGTCTGCGCCTTCGAGGTCCTTGTCGGTGACGATGCCGACCGGCTGATCGCCCTCCAAAACAATGGCTGCACCGTGCGCACGCTTGTGGATCAAGTTGCGTGCATAACCCACGGTGTGGTGCGGTTTTACGGTAATTGGGGTATCAAAAACCAGGTCCGCTTTCTTCACATTCGCGATAGTCTCTGCAGCAATATCGGCGGGCACATCCTGCGGAAGAATCGCCATGCCACCGCGGCGCGCAATGGTCTCAGCCATGCGTCGGCCAGCAACAGCAGTCATGTTTGCCACAACGAGCGGGATGGTTGTTCCAGTTCCGTCATTGGTGCGCAGATCCACGGACATGCGGGAGCCTACGTCAGAACGCGAAGGCACCATAAACACATCGGAATATGTCAGCTCATAGGGCGGATTGGAATTGTTAAGAAAACGCATGGGTCTCCTAGTTGATTAATCAGTTATCCCTGAACACGGCAAGGGTACCTCAATTGCTCTTTCCACCACCTTCCTGCTGCTTTACTACTGCTTTTCGACGCCCCAACCCGGTGTTCGCTACAGGCGTACAGGGCCTTTCAGGCCTCAAAAACTAGCCCTGAACAGGGCTTATATGGTTTGGTGTTTAGCTAATTCCAAGCCGAGCTGAAAAAGTCTGGAAGTTTTGCCCAATAAGGGCGTTAAAGTGGGTGAAAGCGAATTTAGAAATAAAGAATTAAGGGGAGAGACATGTTCGAGAGGTTTACCGATCGTGCACGCCGCGTGATTGTGCTCGCGCAGGAAGAGGCGCGCATGCTCAACCACAATTACATCGGCACGGAGCACATTCTCCTCGGCCTCATTCACGAGGGCGAGGGCGTTGCAGCCAAGGCTTTGGAATCCATGGGAATTTCCCTGGACGCCGTCCGCCAGGAAGTCGAAGAGATTATCGGCCAGGGCTCCCAGCCCACCACCGGCCACATTCCTTTTACTCCACGTGCCAAGAAGGTCCTGGAGCTCAGCCTCCGCGAAGGCCTACAAATGGGACACAAGTACATCGGTACTGAGTTCCTGCTTCTCGGTTTGATCCGTGAGGGCGAGGGCGTTGCTGCCCAGGTCCTGGTCAAGCTTGGTGCTGATCTGCCACGCGTGCGTCAGCAAGTTATTCAGCTTCTCTCCGGCTACGAAGGTGGCCAGGGCGGATCCCCAGAGGGCGGCCAGGGCGCCCCTACTGGCGGTGACGCTGTTGGTGCAGGAGCTGCTCCTGGCGGTCGTCCATCTTCGGGCAGCCCAGGCGAGCGTTCTACCTCTTTGGTCCTTGACCAGTTCGGCCGCAACCTCACCCAGGCTGCAAAGGACGGCAAGCTGGATCCAGTTGTTGGTCGCGATAAGGAAATCGAGCGCATCATGCAGGTGCTCTCCCGTCGTACCAAGAACAACCCAGTTCTTATTGGTGAGCCAGGTGTTGGTAAGACCGCAGTTGTTGAAGGTCTTGCACTAGACATTGTTAACGGCAAGGTTCCAGAGACCCTCAAGGACAAGCAGGTTTACTCCCTTGACTTAGGTTCCCTGGTTGCAGGTTCCCGTTACCGCGGTGACTTCGAAGAGCGACTGAAGAAGGTCCTCAAGGAGATTAACCAGCGCGGCGACATCATCCTGTTTATCGATGAGATCCACACCCTCGTGGGTGCAGGTGCAGCAGAAGGCGCAATCGACGCTGCCTCCCTGCTTAAGCCAAAGCTTGCCCGCGGTGAACTGCAGACCATTGGTGCAACCACCCTGGATGAGTACCGTAAGCACATTGAAAAGGACGCAGCTCTTGAGCGTCGTTTCCAGCCAGTGCAGGTTCCAGAGCCTTCGGTTGATCTCACCGTTGAGATCTTGAAGGGTCTGCGCGACCGCTACGAAGCTCACCACCGCGTATCCATCACCGATGGTGCTCTTACTGCAGCAGCTCAGCTTGCTGATCGCTACATCAACGACCGCTTCTTGCCAGATAAGGCCGTTGACCTCATCGATGAGGCTGGCGCCCGCATGCGCATCAAGCGCATGACCGCACCTTCCTCCCTCCGCGAGGTTGATGAGCGTATCGCTGATGTTCGCCGTGAGAAGGAAGCAGCGATCGATGCTCAGGACTTTGAGAAGGCAGCAGGTCTTCGCGATAAGGAGCGCAAGCTCGGCGAAGAGCGTTCAGAGAAGGAAAAGCAGTGGCGCTCCGGCGACCTCGAGGACATCGCTGAGGTTGGCGAAGAGCAGATCGCAGAAGTACTGGCCAACTGGACTGGTATTCCTGTCTTCAAGCTCACCGAAGCTGAATCTTCACGCCTGCTCAACATGGAAGAAGAGTTGCACAAGCGCATCATCGGACAGGATGAAGCTGTCAAGGCTGTCTCCCGTGCGATCCGTCGTACCCGTGCAGGTCTGAAGGATCCTAAGCGTCCTTCCGGCTCCTTCATCTTCGCTGGTCCATCCGGCGTTGGTAAGACCGAGCTGTCCAAGGCTCTCGCAGGATTCCTCTTCGGTGACGATGATTCCCTCATCCAAATCGACATGGGTGAGTTCCACGACCGCTTCACCGCGTCCCGACTTTTCGGTGCCCCTCCGGGATACGTTGGCTACGAAGAAGGTGGCCAGCTGACCGAGAAGGTTCGCCGTAAGCCATTCTCCGTTGTGCTTTTCGACGAAATCGAGAAGGCCCACAAGGAGATCTACAACACCTTGCTGCAGGTGTTGGAAGATGGTCGCCTTACCGATGGTCAGGGACGCATCGTGGACTTCAAGAACACCGTCCTGATCTTCACCTCCAACCTGGGCACCGCTGACATCTCCAAGGCTGTTGGCCTGGGCTTCTCCGGATCCTCCGAGACTGACAGCGATGCTCAGTACGACCGCATGAAGAACAAGGTCCACGACGAGCTGAAGAAGCACTTCCGCCCTGAGTTCCTGAACCGTATTGATGAGATCGTGGTCTTCCACCAGCTCACCAAGGATCAGATCGTTCAGATGGTCGACCTTCTTATCGGTCGCGTTTCCAACGCACTGGCTGAGAAGGACATGAGCATCGAACTGACTGAGAAGGCCAAGGACCTCCTGGCTAACCGAGGCTTCGATCCAGTTCTGGGTGCACGACCATTGCGTCGCACCATCCAGCGCGAAATTGAAGACCAGATGTCCGAGAAGATCCTCTTCGGTGAAATCGGCGCAGGCGAGATCGTCACCGTTGACGTCGAAGGCTGGGACGGCGAGTCCAAGGACACCGACCGTGCGAAGTTCACCTTCACACCACGTCCAAAGCCAATGCCAGAAGGTAAGTTCTCTGAGATCTCTGTCGAGGCTGCGGAAGCAATTCAAGATGTAGATTCTGCAGCTGACGGCGATGTCCCAGAAACCGATTCACTTTCCGACATTGACCTTGAAACCCTTGAAAAGTTTGAGGAAGATGTAGAAAACGGCACCGACATTGATCAGGTGTCCGGTGACTACTACGGCACCGATGATCAGGGAGGCACTGCTCCAAGCAAGGAGTAGCAACCTTTTGAAAAAGGGCCCGCACTTTAGGAAAATCCTAACGTGCGGGCCCTTTTTTAATGCTCAGGGAGGGGATTCTGGCTACTGACTTCAGGATCAGTGCATTCCGGTGCCGGGCCCATCGTTCGGGATTTTGAAGATTTTGGGCATGCGTGTTTGGTCGAGCTCAAATTATGCCCTTGAGTCCTAAAAGTCATACTTCCCCAGAAGAGCTTTTAAGAGGTTTTCGGATCTTTGTGTATGCAAATACCCATTCGAAAAACTCGGAGGTCTTAAATGGGCTATAAGCGCGCCAGGCGGGATTTAATTGAATTAATGCCAGGTCAGAGAGTTAAAGGTGATGATTCTCATAAGGCTATAAACAATGTAGTTAGGTTACACTAATGGTGTCCGGTTGTGAATAGTGCAGCGGACGGGGTTCCGCTGCGGAGGAGGTCATCATGTCATTTGTTAACATCACGGCTCTTACGTTCCCTGCAGGGGCTGAAAAAGAAATCGAACAACGCTTCGCGGCTCGTAAGAAGGCTGTAGATACGGCCAAAGGATTCCAAGAATTTGAGTTGTTGCGTCCACAATTTGGTGAGGATCGCTACTTCGTAGTTACTCGTTGGGATTCCCGCGAAGACTATCAAGCATGGTCGGATGCCCGCCCTGCCGGTAACCATGCTGATGATGAACAACGTGGCATGAGCGTGGAAGTTCTTGGTTTCGATGTGGTTCCTTTGGAAGGCTAAAAGTCCTTGGCGTGGCATAGTCACACCTAGATCTTGACGGAGGTTTTTGAAGCTAACGCAAGTTCAGAGGTTTGGATTTGATGACACGAAACCTCTGAATAGCCCTGTTTGCCAATGAGCGCTTCTGGATAAACAGCCAGCTCCGCAACCTTGTAGTTGCGGAGCTGGCTGTTTTGAACTGTTTAGTAGGAACTAGCTAGAACCAAATGAGCTGCCACTTGGTTTAGGAGCCGGTTGTGGATGATCCTTGTCATCGTCCTTAGGCTCGTCAATGGGGTTGCCAGCAAAGTTTGCGGGGGTTACGTCAACATGCAAATTCTCAACTGTGTGGCTTCCGTCAGGAAAAGTAATCGAGATCGGGAGCTGGAGATCATCATTCCAGGTAAGTGGAACTCCAAGAGAGAACTTACCGTTGCCTGAAAGGCTTGTAGAACCGCCTAAGTCAAAGAATCGATCCGGAAGTGCGTAGTAATCGAGATGGAATTCCGTACCAGCAGGAAGCCCTGGTGCGAGTACACCTATCTCTATATAGTCACCTGATTTTATTGGGATTAAATCAAAGTCTGGTTTGAAAAGCTCAGAATCATCAGGGCCTACGGATTCCATGGTCGCGATTGTGTTATCACGAGACCCATCAGGGTAAATTACAGAGATAGGAACTGTGACTGAAAGTTCACCTGTTACAGGATTAAGCTCAAATTTCCATCCTGCACTTCTCAGCTGATCAATTTCATAATATCCAGTTAATGTGAACGATGTTCCTGCAGGGAAAGGCACATCAGGTTGGTTTGATACAAATGGGGTTATTTGATCTTCGGAACCAGTTCGGATGCTTTTGAATTTGTAGACGGCGTCATAAACGAGGGTATCTTCCGGAATTAAATTTAACGTTACCGGGAATATTTCCGAGGATCCGTCAGGGTACTCTGCGACCATTCGGAATGTGGTTGTTGTGGCTCCAGGCTTAGGCGTTCATAGGCTATTAAGCCAGACATGTAGTTGGCCACTGCTAGGAGTTAGTTTAATCATAACTGCACCATCCGAGAAGACTTCAGGACTATATGAAGTTGAATCAAAGAGTGAAAAAGTCGTCCCAGATGGCAGACGCTTTTCGCCTTGTGGGTACAGTAGCACCCAAGGAACCGCCCGGACAGTAGTGTCATCGTAAAACGGATCATATTGGTCCGTCATTGTCTCAGCTGCGGAAACAATGGAGGGGGAAACGATGGCTGTTGTGGTTACCACACCGCCAGAAAGGGCCACTGCTGTAAGCACTGACAGTAACTTCTTTGACTTCAAGGGAGTCTCCTAAATAGAGGGAATATGGCAGTAGCCTAGGAAAAACCTTGGCTGCAGCTGTAGATTATATTCCCTATGGTGGACACCTGTTTATTGAAGTTTCCAAGAATTCGAACAGAGGCTAAGGAGATTATTAGAACCTCTGATAATTGCTGGGTATGTGCAAGTTTTGAGGGGTGCCCATTTGTCCGAATAGCAATGTTTATACGTGTTTGAAAAGTAAAAAAGAATGAAAAAACCCGCACTCAAAAACTGCGTTGAGTGCGGGAAAGCAACCCCTAGTTGTAGAGCATGCCGCCGTCGACAAGCATGACCTGTCCGGTGATGTAGTTGGAGTTTTCAGAAGCCAGGAACGAAACCAGACCGGCTACATCCTCAGGTACTGATGGTCGGCCCAATGCGATTGAGGAGGAGTACTCCTTGAAGTTCTCACCGATTGGCTTGCCGTTGATCTTGGAAAGCTCGGCATCGATTTGCTCCCACATTCCGGTGCCCACGATGCCAGGTGCGTAGGCATTCACGGTGTGACCCTTGGGTGCGAGTTCTTGCGCAGCAGCCTGGGTGAGGCCACGAACCGCGAATTTGGTGGTGGAGTAGGCGCTCAAGATTGGGAAACCTTGGATAGCAGCGATTGATGCAGCGTTGATGATCTTGCCTTTTACGCCAAGCTCATCGAACTTTCGGGATGCTGCTTGAATACCAAAAAATACGCTAAAAACGTTCACGGAGTAGATCTGCTTTAGGTCTTCTTCGGTGACTTCCAGAAGTGGCTTAATTTGTGCGATGCCGGCGTTGTTTACTAGCACATCGAAGCCGCCAAGTTTCTCTGCTGCCTCATCAATTGCACTGTCGAAATTAGCCTTATCGGTGACATCTAATCCAACGAATACAGCCTTTTGACCTGCAGCTTCAATCAACTTGATGGTCTCTGCAGCTTGTTCTTCCTGTTGTGGCAGGTCGGCTACGGCAATATCGAAACCATCTGCTGCCAGCTTCTCTGAAATTCCACGACCGATGCCTTGTGCACCACCGGTAACCATTGCAACTTTGCTCATGACACTTCCTCTTGCTTCCTCAAAATAAATTCTCAAGATTCAAGGCCTTATACAGTTTGTCGAACCTTCAAAGGCCCTCGGTCGCCACAATAGACCAGCAAAAATATTTCTGCACACACCATGTGATGAAGATTATGCTGGTTCACATGGGACTGAATTATCGGAAAATTATTAAGACCGGAAAAGACAGTTGGCTGAATGTTTCTAAGTCTGGCGTTTCCGGATCGAAGCGAATCGGGCCGGTGACTATTAATTCGCGTGGTGGAATCTCAGTGAAGTTGCCTGGCGGTTTGAACTATCGCGGCAGGTGGAAGAAATAACGGCGCCAAACGGCATACACACTTCCGTCCAAAATCTAACTCTTACAACCCAGTGAGTAGTTTGGGTCAATTGGCAAGATGGTTTCGATGATGATCGACGGTTCTGGCTTAGGTTTCCGAGCTGTGAGTAATTTGTTGAAACCAGTGAGCGAGAGCTGATCTGAAGTGCATGTTGGATCATTCAAGTCGATTTCAAGAAGGCTTTCCCCGGAATCCCCGGAAGTAACCACGTATGCACGGTCGGAATCGAAAGTTATGGAAACCGGATGCTTGCCGTAGAGGTCAATGGATTGTGCGTAGACGATTTTTGCTTGGGGAATATTGATGCGTGTCAGCATCCCAGTTGACGTAAAAGCGAAGTAGTCTTCGCCGGAAACTGTATCGAATCGGGCGCGGTCCGGAATTTCATATGCAGGTAATTTTCCTATGGATTCGGCAGGGCTTACCTCGTCTTTTACATAGATGATGTCTTCTTCTGAAACTATATAAGCGCTTGGATCTTCGCAAGACAGAATAATTGGGGCGGAGGGCCGATCCGGGAAATTCCACTCAACGTCAATTTCACTGAGTTCTCCGTCGGCCTGGAGAGTCACGATGCGTGCTGAGCCGGGGCCCATTGGATCTTCCATTCCGCGGTCAGGGGAATATTCGACCCACCGTGTGGATCCGTCATCGCATGCAGTAAGCGCGAAGTGCCGCTGATCTGTCATTGCGGAAGCTGATGTTTTCTCAGTTGCGGAGACGATGCGGTGTCTATATGGGGCTTCAGCTGTTCCTTCATTGAAGGAGAAGGCAACTGATTTATGCAGTGGAGACCTAGCTGATTGAGTTTGCATTCCAACACCAAGCCTGGCCACTTCGTGTCGATAAACTTCCTTTAGAGAAGCGTCGACAACTACCAAAGAATCTCTATCGGGTGCGATGAATCCGTTTCCTAATCGATGGATCGACGGAAAGTATGTGGGAGCGAGTTCTTGGAAAATTCCTCCCGAGCCATCTGCAGATAAAGCGAAGAGGTTTGCAGCGTGATTCGGACTTAGGTTTTTAATTGGATCGATGGAGATACCAATGAACACCGGATTATCGATCGTTTCAGGTTCTGCGGGCGTACTACAACCAGTGGCAACAACGCCAACGATTCCCGCAGTTAAGGCAGCGAGCATGGCAAACTTACGACGAGAGAGACCAAGCATTACTTAAACCTACTGTTTTTTGCAGGCGCGCAGTGGTTTACCGTGGCAGGTGGAAATAACCCGCCTCATTTTGTTCCGCGAGTCCGTCCTCAATGAGCGAAAACAGCGCCCGGGAGCGTTGGGCATCGTCAGGCCACACGACATCAATCGCGGATAGTGGCACAGGTGCGGTGGCATTGCGCAGTACGTCCATGATTAGGCCACGGACTTGTCGGTCGGTTCCCACAAATTTCTGCACACGCTTTTTCGCTGAAGCCAGCTCCTCTTCACTCGGGGAGGGACAGCCAAGTTTTTGCCATTGACACTGGTCAAGCAGTGGGCAGGTGTCACACTTTGGGGAAGTGGCCGTGCAGATAAGAGCACCCAACTCCATTATTGCGGCAGAGAATTCTGGGGCGTGAGTGTTGGGAAGGAGAAGGGAGACGTCGATAAGCTCTTGCTTTTTCGCAGGCCCCGCAAGGTAACGTCCGGCTACCGCGCGCTGGTACACGCGACGCACGTTCGTATCGACCACCGGCACGCGCTGCCCAAAATGAAACGCCGCGACCGCGCGCGCCGTGTAATCACCGATCCCCGGCAACGCGAGCAGCGCCTCCACCGTATCCGGCACCTCGCCGGCATGCTTTTCGACGATCACCTCCGCACATTCCTTCAACCTCAGCGCCCTACGTGGATAGCCCAACTTGCCCCACGACCGCAAAATCTCATCGGTGCTCGCATTCGCGAAATCTTCCGGAGTGGGCCATTTTTCCATCCACTCACGCCAAATCGGCTCGACTCGCGCGACGGGAGTTTGTTGGCTCATCACCTCTGAAAGGAGAATTCCCCATGCTGAAGTATTGGGATCACGCCACGCAAGATCGCGGGCATTTGCTCTAAACCACACGAGCAGGGCTGTTTGAAAAGCTGTAAATGACATGACCTAAATGATTGTACTGACTGGCACTTTAGGTCATATGTCACACCGAGTGGAATAATAAAGCTTATGCCTTTGCGTAATGTTGATAGAACTCCGCCCGCAGTATGGGAAGCATTGCTTGCCGGAAACGAAAGATTCATCAGTTTCAACGAAGATCGACCAAACCAGGACGCCCCGCGCAGAAGAGAACTTCGCAATGGACAAACGCCTGCAGCTGTTGTTATTTCCTGTTCAGATTCTCGAGTGCCAGTTGAGATTATTTTTGACGTCGGTCTCGGTGACCTCTTTGTTGTCCGTACTGCCGGAGAAATCCTCGACCAAGCAGTGCTTGCGTCCATCGAATACGCCACTGAATCCATCGGCGTTCCATTGGTTATCGTCATGGGCCACGAATCCTGTGGTGCAGTTGCAGCAACTGCAGCAGCACTTGAAGGCGGTGCACTTCCCGGAGGCTACCAACGAGTTTTGGTTGAAAAGGTTGCACCATCCATTCTAGAAGCCAAGGCAGAGGGCCTGAGCTCCATCAAGGAATTCGAGGAACACCACGTTGTGGCAACGGTAAACCAACTGTTGTCCCGTTCTCCAGAGATTCATCAGAAGGTCGAAACCGGTGAGTTGGGAATCATTGGTTTGCGCTACCGACTCTCTGACGGTCGTACTGAACCTGTAATTAGCAAGAACGTGGGTTAGTTTTCGGTCTGAGATTGCCTATGATCGGTGATTTGGGGGCCGTGGGCAGTGTGGTTTGGTAGTTCGGGGGACTCAAGTTAGAGAAACCAGACAGGCGTGCCAAGACTCTGGGTTTTTTCCAGGTTTTGGAACGCCTGTCCGGTTTAGAGGTTTAGAGATTGAGAACCGGTTGGGAACCGGACACAGGTGCCAGAAGTTCGGCTTTTTAGGTAATCTTGGCGCACCAGTTTGATCGCTGTGGAAACTATCACAATTCCCGTCCTGAACAGCGAAAAAGTGACCTCGCAGAATCGATTCCAACGGCGGTGAACGCCACTCAGCCCTATGGCCCTTTTGGAAATCCAGGCCCGCAAATCGACCTCTAGGGCAGCAGTGATTGATTTCATAAAAATCACAAGTTTGTAACTAAAGGTACAGTTGGTGAAGTATCCACAATCAACTTTAGGAGACCTTGTGACTGCAACATTTGCTGGAATCGACGCCACCAAACACCTCATCGGAGGTCAGTGGGTGGAGGGAAACTCGGATCGAATTTCCACCAATATCAATCCTTACGACGATTCCGTAATCGCCGAAAGCAAACAAGCTTCCATTGCTGATGTTGATGCCGCGTATGAAGCCGCGAAGAAGGCCCAGGCTGAGTGGGCAGCTACGCCCGCTGCGGAACGATCTGCCATCATCTACCGTGCGGCTGAACTTCTTGAAGAGCACCGGGAGGAAATCGTGGAATGGCTGATCAAGGAATCCGGCTCGACGCGTTCCAAGGCTAATTTGGAAATCACTTTGGCAGGAAACATCACTAAAGAATCGGCTTCATTCCCTGGTCGTGTGCATGGTCGAATTTCTCCTTCGAATACTCCGGGCAAAGAAAACCGTGTGTACCGCGTAGCCAAGGGCGTTGTCGGAGTGATTAGTCCATGGAATTTCCCACTGAACCTCTCGATCCGCTCGGTTGCTCCGGCACTAGCCGTGGGCAACGCCGTAGTGATTAAGCCTGCGAGTGATACCCCAGTTACTGGTGGTGTAATTCCTGCACGAATCTTTGAGGAGGCCGGAGTTCCTGCAGGCGTGATCAGCACGGTTGCGGGCGCAGGATCTGAAATCGGTGATCACTTTGTCACCCACGCCGTGCCAAAGCTGATTTCTTTCACCGGTTCAACCCCAGTCGGTCGTCGTGTCGGTGAGCTGGCAATTAATGGTGGACCAATGAAAACTGTTGCACTAGAGCTCGGTGGCAACGCGCCGTTCGTTGTGCTTGCCGACGCCGACATCGACGCCGCTGCCCAGGCTGCCGCAGTTGGCGCTTTCCTACACCAGGGACAGATTTGTATGTCAATCAACCGAGTCATTGTTGATGCTGCAGTTCATGATGAATTCCTAGAGAAGTTCGTTGAAGCAGTGAAGAACATTCCAACCGGCGATCCAAGCGCAGAAGGAACCCTTGTTGGACCTGTCATTAATGACAGTCAGCTCAGTGGTTTGAAGGAAAAGATCGAGTTGGCCAAAAAGGAAGGCGCAACCGTCCAGGTTGAAGGGCCAATTGAAGGCCGACTGGTTCATCCGCATGTGTTCTCTGATGTCACCTCTGACATGGAAATCGCTCGTGAGGAAATCTTCGGACCTCTCATCAGCGTGCTGAAGGCCGATGATGAGGCACACGCAGCAGAGCTGGCCAATGCTTCCGACTTTGGTTTGAGCGCGGCAGTGTGGTCGAAGGATATTGATCGTGCAGCCCAGTTTGCTCTGCAGATTGATTCCGGCATGGTTCACATCAATGACCTCACCGTCAACGATGAACCACACGTGATGTTCGGTGGTTCAAAGAACTCTGGCCTCGGCCGCTTCAACGGCGATTGGGCGATCGAGGAGTTCACCACAGATCGATGGATCGGCATCAAGCGCAGCTAATTGTTTTTCGACGTAACCCCACACTCAACACGCCCAAAACGCTAATCCGCTGAACAGGCCGATGAAAGTAATAGAGTGTTCTGTGTGGGAACGCCGAGACATAATGAAGTCATTTACAAGCGCCGCCGCATGGCAGCGCTCCTAGTTCTGCTCGTCGTGATTGCCTTGATTATCTGGGCAGTCGTCGCGCTTCGAGGTGGATCATCGGAGCCTGAGGAAGAGCAGCCAAATAATGCTGTAGTGACCTCCTCAATGGAATCTTCCACGACGTCTAGTTCTTCTTCTAAAGAATCCACGACTGAAGCCACCACAGAAGAAGAGACTTCCAGTGCTGAACCAACCGCAACATCCACCGTTGCAGCAGATGCAAAAAAGACCTGTGAGCTTAGTGACTTGGTGATTTCCGCAAGCACTAATCAGCCGACTTTCTCAGGTTCTGCGCAGCCAGAATTATTTATGGCTGTGCATAATCCGACTGCTGTTGATTGCGAAATTGACCTCGAGGAGAACAAACTCCGTTTCGAGGTATACAATCTCGCGACCAACGCACGAATCTGGTCTGATGTCGACTGCAACCCTGCAGTTGAAGACGGCACGAGCGTGTTCCCTGCCGGCGAGGATCGCTACTTCCAGGCAACATGGTCTCGTACCACTTCAGCGCCAAACCAGTGCAACAACCGCACTGATGTCCCCGCCGGTGGCTACTACTTGCACACTGTGGTCGGTAATAACCCTTCACCAGCGGTGACCTTTAACCTAACTTAAACGGCCAAGTCCGTCGGTGATGTGGCGTGCCCACAGTGAGCCCACACCATCGACTGCACTTAGATCCTCTACTGACGCATTGAGCAGTGCATCCAAGTTGCCGAATTCCACGATGAGTTTATCCATGAGGAATTTTTGCACTCGAGGAATTCTGTTGAGCGTGCGGTAGCCGCGAGGAGTGACTGGCTCATCAAGTGCTTCCTCGGTCGGTGGCAGTCCAAGAACACGCGCGATGTTCGCAGGATTCAGCAGAGCCTTATCATCTAAATGTGAGATCGCTTCGAGGGCTGCGTGGATTTCCTCATCTGCAGGAATACCGTCGGTGACAAGGTAATCAGCAATGATTGATTCACGTTCTCGGTCATTATCGCCACGTAATTCGCTGAGCTGGATCTGAATCTCCTTGGCGTCTTTGCCTAGTTCAAGAACATCGCCATCAATGATTTCACCCACTCGGCGCAGCATTTCCTCGCGCTGAATGACAGAAACAACATCAATCACGGTGACATAGCTGTGGAGTTCAGCCAGGTGAAGGCGGTTATTGACCTGATCGAGACGATCGCGGTAGCGCTCCATTGTTCCCAAAGCTTGGTTGGCGCGGTTAAGCAGGGCAGCTGGCTGCTCCAACATGTGGGATTTGCCCTCGACGTAGAGAGTGATGGTGTTTTGTGATTCGGATACCGCAATCACTGGCACACCGGTGTGAAGCGCGGTGCGTTCTGCAGAACGGTGGCGGGTGCCGGACTCCTGGGTTGGCCAGGTTGGTGAAGGCAGCAGCTGAACATTGGCGCGTTTGATACGCTCAAGGTCGGAAGACAAGATGACAGCGCCATCCATCTTGCACAGCTCGCGGAGTCGGGTTGCAGCAAACGAAACGTCGAATTCAAAGCCGCCGTCGCAGATCGAGGAGACGTTTTCATCATCACCAATGACGATTAACGCGCCGGTGTGTCCTCGGACGATGCGGTCTAAGCCATCGCGAAGTGGTGTGCCTGGGGCGAGGCGCTGCAACGTTCCTTTGAGGGTGTGCACATCCTGAGTTCCAGTGGAAAGGGCATCTGGGTTTGATACAGGAGTGGTTGTTGGTGTCATGCTTTATAAGCTTACTGCTGCAAGTGCTTCGGCAAGTGTTGAAGCTTCGATGACTCTCAGGCTTGTTTGTTTGATGCCTGAGCCTCCGGGGATGACTGCTTTTTCATAACCTAAACGTTCCGCCTCGGCTAGTCTGCGATCAACGTTGGGGACGCGACGGATTTCTCCGGCCAAGCCGACTTCACCGAGTACCACTGTTTTATCTGGTAGTGGTTTCTTGGCTAAAGCCGAGGCAGTAGCGAGCGCGACAGCGAGGTCTGTTGCTGGTTCGCCAACTTTCATGCCACCAACGGTTGCCACGTAAGCGTCTTTTCCTTGGGTTTGGCGTCCGGCGCGTGCGGATAACACCGCAAGGACCATGGGGACCCGATTGGCGTCGAGGCCCGTGACGACCCTGCGTGGATTCTTGGAGGGGGCGTCGACAAGCAAGCTTTGAACCTCCGCTAATAGCGGGCGCACGCCATCCATGGCGACGGTGACCGCGGTGCCGTCTGGGGTAGAGCCGCGGTGGGAGAGGAAGAGTCCGGAGGGATCGGGGACTTCTTTGATGCCGTCGGATTGTTGTTCGAAGCAGCCGACTTCATCGGTGGCACCGAAGCGGTTTTTGATGCCACGGAGCATTCTTAAGGAGGAGTGGCGGTCACCTTCGAAGTTTAAAACGACGTCAACGAGGTGTTCAAGGACGCGTGGACCTGCGACGTTGCCGTCTTTTGTGACGTGGCCTACCAAGAGAATTGGGATTCCGGAGGTTTTCGCAAGCGTGGTGAGCGCGGCTGTGACAGCGCGAGATTGCGCGACACCGCCCGCAACGCCTTCAACGCCAGCGGCATGCATAGTTTGCACGGAGTCCACGATGAGGAGGCTCGGTTTCACTTGGTTAACGTGGCCGAAAACCACATCCAGATTGGATTCAGCAGCAAGATAAAGGGTGTCTTTGACAGCTGCGGTGCGCTCAGCGCGAAGACGCACCTGACCTGCTGATTCCTCCGCGGTGACATACAGCGCGGTGCGGGTCCCGTCGCCCTCTTTCATTGAAGCCCAACGGCTTGCGACCTCAAGCAGCAAAGTGGATTTACCAACACCGGGCTCACCGGCCATGAGTACGACGGATCCTGGCACGATGCCGTTACCGAGTACGCGATCTAACTCTCCAATACCAGTGGAAATGCTTGTGGCCTGGGAAGCAACGATCTTACCGATGGGCACTGCCGGGGAAGTTGGGGTCAAGCCTGCCGGCGCAGCACCCGACACAGCAGCACGAGCCGCACCACCGGACTCACCGACTGTGCGCTCTTCCATGGAACCCCAAGAACCACATTCAGGGCAGCGCCCCAACCACTTTGGGCTGGAATAACCACATTCAGAACACTCGTGTACGCTGCGAACCTTTTTTGCCATGCCCCTACCTTAAACGGTGGGATGGACATTAAGAGAAACGGTGTTCGAAAAGGGGTGAAAAAGAACCGCCCACCTCCAACAATTCATTGGAAGTGGGCGGTTCAAGCAGCTTTGAGAGGCTTAGTGGTGGCTTGCCTCTGCAGTGTCTCCGCCGACCTCGCGGTTTTCTACGCCTGACTCGAGGACAGGTGCGGAAACGGTGGCATCGATGGTGATCGCACCGGTGTCGAAGACGAACTCAACTGGCACGACTCCGCCGTATGCGAAACCTGGGTTCTCAAGAGAAGTTGCTACGTGCTGGATGCAGCCAACTTCTGGCTCCTCGATCAGATCCAGTTCGGACTGGATGTCTGCAACGAGGGAGCAGTTGCGCTCGATTGGCTCTGCATCATCAAGCTCAACCTCTTCGCCGTCAACGGTGACGGACTCAAGGGTGTGAGAAGTGTGAGAGGTGTCCTGGTTGATGGCGGTGAACTTTACTCCAGCTTCGCCGTCGGTGGTGAGGTGCACGGTTACATCACGCACCAGAACTGGGTCGTTCGCGGAGCCTGCCTGGTTGCCATCAACTGCTGCAACCTGGCTTGAGGTCTGGGTGATCTGTCCGGCACTGCAGGATGCAAGCGCAAGAGCTGACGCAGCAGCCACGGTCACGAGCGCGCCACGACGGGCAGCCAAGTTCAGGGACTTCACGGATTCGTCCTCCATTGGTTTTAAGAAATTCCAGGATTTATCCAGAAAAATCTGGATATGCTGCTCACAACCCTAGTCCGTTTAAGCGCATTCACACAGTCGGTTGATTAAACGGAGGGTGTAAACGGGGGCAAACAAAAGGGGCATAAATCTTAAATGTGGATTGTTCAAGGGTGGAGGGAAGCGTCGAAAAGCAATTTTTTTATTTGCTTAAAAGGGGTAGTCGGATGGTAAATTTCGCGCCTTTGCCCAGGCCAGCGGATTCTGCGGTTAGTGTGCCACCTTGCGCTTCGATGAGTGCGCGGGAGATGGTGAGGCCGATTCCGGAGCCGGATTGGTCGTCGGAGTCGGATCGTTTGGCGCGGAAGTAGCGTTCGAAAACGTATTTTACGTGTTCAGGGGCGATTCCTTCGCCGTTGTCTATGACTTCGATGACGATGGTTCCCACGCCTTGACGCAGGACGCGGACGTGAACTTTCCCACCGGCGGGGGTGTGCCGCAAGGCGTTGGAGAAGAGGTTGGCCATGACTTGGGCGAAGCGTTGGCTATCAACGCGGATGAGTTCGGTGGAATCGCTGCCTGTTACTTCCAGGGCCACGCCTTTTTCTTGGTAGGAACCTGCGGCGGCTCCGGCGGCATTGTGAATGAGACCACCGATGGCGACGGTGCTGTAGACCAGGTCGAAGCGGTGTTCTTGGGCTCTAGAGACATCATCAAGATCTGATGTGAGGCGGGAAAGCCGGCCAAGTTGCTCGGCGAAAACTGCGTGGGTGTCGGCGTCCCACTCCACCATGCCGTCCTGCAAACCGTCGACATAAACAAGGAGGACGGAAAGGGGAGTGTTCATTTCATGGGATAGATCGGAGAGCATGTTTCGGCGGAGTTCTTCTGTGTGTTCGAGCTGATCCGCCATGGAATTGAAGGCGAGAGATAGAGCAGCGACCTCTTTATCCACATCGGAAATGGGTACGCGCACCTGGTAGTCGCCGGAGCTCATGGCAGTTGCAGCCCGGGACAGTCGCCACAACGGCTGGCCCAGGCGGTGGGAAAGCCAAAAACTCACACCAATGGAGCTCAACACTGCGGTGGGAAGTGCCGCTGCGAGGGCAATGTAATTGGCGTCCCGGTAGGCCTCCTGAATGTGGAAATCCGTCTGGCGGGGATCAATCGGGCCGGAAAGATCCAGGTGAGAATTGAAAATTGCAGGCCCTACCAAGGCAGCCACAATCAGGGCGGCCAGCAGACTGATCAACACCACAGCAAGCTGCGCGGTGAGCAGACGAAAAGTCAGGCTGTGGCGAGCTGGGATGAGGGCTGTCATTTGAAGGCCATCCGGTAGCCAACACCTCGGATGGTGTCGATGAAGTGTGAACCCGGCGCAGGTGCTTCCAGCTTGCGGCGCAGATTTCCAATGTGCACGTCAACGATGCGTTCATCGCCAACCCAGGTGGTATCCCACACTTGGCTGACCAAATCACGCCTAGACACTGCCTCTCCCGGTTTGTGCATGAGGGCTTGAAGCAGCTCAAATTCTGTGCGGGTCAGTGTCACCCCAACGCCTTTGACAGTGACTTCATGCGCCAAGGTGTCCAGCTCAATGTGGCCATAAGTCAAGGTCAAACCATTTTGGATGGTTTCATCGATTTTTCGAGGGCGACGCATTACTGACTGGATACGAATGACAAGTTCGCGGATATTAAACGGCTTGGTGATGTAATCATCAGCCCCAATTTCCAAACCTGTAATCCGATCCCGCTCTGAACCCCTGGCGGTGAGCATTAGGATGTAGCAATCGGTGAACGCGCGGATGCGTTTGCACACTTCCAAACCATCAAGACCAGGCAGCCCAAGATCCAAAATGACCACGTCGGGGCGCAGGTGAGCGACCTTATCTGGAGCAGCGGCGCCGTCGTGGATCGTGGTGGTATCGAAACCCGCTTTGCTTAAATAAAGCGAAATCATGCGAGCAAGAGGGCGCTCATCTTCAACGATCAGCACCCTGCCGGAAAGGGTTTCATTTAGCGCGGGGGAGGGGTTCGTCATGGTTTCAAGTATGGCCTTTTCTGTTTCCTGATTAACAACAGGAGCAGAAACGGCTGCCTTGGCCTCGGCCGCTCAACCGTAGATTGCGGGTGGAGGGCCGCGTCGAAAAGCATTATCCCTGCGCCTCAAGGCGCTGAAGTTACGTTAAATATGGTAGAATTCCATAGGTTAAAGCCTGCCCCGAATTCGATTGAAATTTGAGGGGTAGCGCAGCAGGGTGAAGTATTAAATAGGTCGCTTGCATGGACAATGCGGGCGCCACCGGCTGGTTCTAGCAAAAATGGAACCGCCATTAGAAGGAGTGGGAATGGAATTCAAGGTCGGAGATACCGTCGTTTACCCGCACCACGGAGCTGCAATTATTTCAGCCCTGGAGCAGCGTGAAATGAATGGTGAGACGGTGGACTACCTGGTTCTCCAGATCAATCATTCCGATCTCGTCGTTCGCGTTCCAGCAAAGAACGCTGAACTCGTTGGCGTGCGTGACGTTGTCGGCGAGGAGGGCCTGCAGAAGGTTTTCTCTGTTCTTCGTGAAATTGACGTCGAAGAAGCCGGCAACTGGTCCCGCCGTTACAAGGCTAACCAGGAGCGTTTGGCTTCCGGTGACGTGAACAAGGTCGCTGAGGTTGTCCGTGACCTGTGGCGTCGTGATCAGGATCGTGGCCTTTCCGCTGGTGAGAAGCGCATGCTCTCCAAGGCGCGTCAGGTTCTTGTTGGTGAGCTCGCGCTCGCCGAAACCGTGGACGATGAGAAGGCGGATGCTTTCCTCAGCCAGGTCGATGAGACCATTGCTCGCCACCGCGCTGACCTGCTCGGCGACGAGGAAGAGAAGAAGGACGCATTCGACGACTTCGACGATTCCGACGTGGATCTTGACGATCTGAGCTTCGACGACGAAGATTAGACGCCCATGTCGTCTACACGAATCCCCGTCATCGCACTCCTCGCGGCGGCGGGGCGCGGAACCCGCCTCGGCGGACCCATCCCCAAAGCATTCGTCACGTTGCGTGAACGCACACTTTTAGAGCGCTCGCTCCAAGCCATGCTCACCTCCGAAAGCGTCGACGAAATCATCATCCTCGTCAGCCCCGACATGGAAACCTACGCCCGCGATTTGCTGCGCAAACGCGGTCTTTTGAACGACCCCGAAGGGGTACGCGTACGGCTCGTGCACGGCGGCGGGGAGCGCGCGGACTCGGTCTGGGCAGGCCTTCAGGCAATTTCGCTTGACGACGCCACCCCCGATGCAATTGTCTTAATCCACGACAGCGCCCGAGCGCTCACACCACCCGGCATGATTGCGCGCGTGGTGCGCAAAGTCCACGAAGGCGCCACCGCAGTCATCCCAGTACTGCCAGTATCGGACACCATCAAACGAGTGTCCCCTGATGGCGGAGTAGTTGTCGACACACCCAACCGTGCAGAACTTCGCGCCGTCCAAACCCCACAAGGCTTCCTGCTGTCCGAACTTGTTGCAGCGAATGAGAAATTCTTCGCCGACCCCAACCCAGGCTTCATCCCAACCGATGACGCCAGCTTGATGGAATGGTACGGCGCAGATGTAGTCTGCGTACAAGGCGACCCAATGGCGTTTAAAGTAACAACCCCCATTGATATGATGCTGGCACAACGCATCACCGACGAAGCCGAACCCACAATATTTGAGGTACCAGGTGACTAACCCAATCATCCCCCGCGTAGGAATCGCCACAGACGCCCACCAAATCGAAGCGGGAAAACCCTGCTGGATCGCCTGCCTCCTCTTTGAAGGCGTCGACGGCTGCGAAGGCCACTCCGACGGTGATGTTGTAGCTCATGCAATTGTGGATGCTCTCCTTTCTGCCTCTGGTCTGGGGGATTTGGGCTCTTTCGTTGGTGTGGGGAGACCTGAATACGATGGTGTTTCTGGTACACAGTTGTTGAAGGAAGTTCGGGAGCTGCTTTCGGCACACGGGTACGTCATTGGAAATGTCGCCGCCCAACTGGTTGGCCAAACCCCCAAATTTGGACCCCGCCGCGAAGAAGCACAACAAGTCATCTCCGAAATCATCGGCGCACCATGCTCACTGTCTGCCACCACCACTGATCACATGGGATTCACTGGTCGCAGCGAGGGTCGTGCATCGGTAGCAACGGCAGTGGTGTGGAAGGCTTAAGTTTTCTGTAGGGATTGGGCTGACTTGGTCTGTTTGGAGCTGGCGGGGACTGGAGGGGGCTGGCTTCAAGGTATGGTCGGGGCATGCCCAAGCTGAGTTCACCTAAAGTCTGGAATCTCGTTGCTATCATCGTGCTTGGCGGGATGGCTACCGAGCAGATTTTGGGATTTCGGGACAACAACTCCACCGCATTAGTGATGTGGATTTCGAGTGCAATAGCCATCGGAGCTGTGGTGTGGGGACTTTCGAATTACAAAAAGCCCTGTGATTGGTTTATTCCGCGCCTCTACGCATTTGCGGCTGTACCCAATTTAATGCTCCTTTTTGATGCGCAATCCTGGACTAAGTTTTGGGGCGGTTTGGCAGGGGCAGTTATTTTCACACTAATTCTCAGTGGATTTCTTGCCCTGTATAAAGACTTCCACAAATCACCTAAGAGGAAGTAAACCCCTGTAGTTTGTCGGGATCGACTGTTGCTTTAATGTCGGTGGCTTTATTGTCCGTCGCTTTGTCGAAGCGGAGCGACCCAAGGCTCACCGAAAATTAGTTGTGTTCGACAGTGCGCGACCTGTGGCAGTGCGAGCAGTTTATCGATGATCAAAGATTGTAATTCGGTGCTGTTCGCTACGGCGACATGAACAAGATAGTCTTCGCTGCCACTGACGTTGTAGAGCGCGAGGGTTTCGGGAAGTGCGAGTACTTTTTGCACAAAGTCATTGGCTGTATCACGGGCGTGGGGTCGGATTTGGATGCCAAGAAAAGCCTGTTCACCTCTACCCAACAAACTTGGGCGAACGTGCGCACGGGTGGCTACGATTGTTCCATTTCGTCGCATTCGCCGGATCCGTTCTAGACAGGTGCTCGGTGCGATACCGACTTTGGCTGCGATGTCCTTGTTCGGCATTGTTGCATCGACCTGTAAAAGTTCGAGGATTTTCCAATCTACCGAATCTAATTTTGGAGATTGATCTTGTTTCATTTGAAATTCATTCATGTTTGAAGTCTAACGAATCATATTCGTACATTTAGTTTCTGGAAATTCTTTGAACAGAAATTGAGGTACACGTGGACGCAGCATCATGGGTCGCATTCGCACTCGCATTATTGGTGGCATTAGCGGTGCCCGGACCTGACCTTGTTCTTGTTCTACATTCTGCAACCCGCGGGATCCGCACGGGGGTCATGACTGCGGCAGGAATCATGACGGGACTGATGTTACATGCGAGTCTTGCGATAGCCGGAGCAACTGCATTATTGCTATCAGCTCCGGGAGTATTGAGCGCTATTCAACTTCTTGGTGCGGGAGTGCTTTTGTGGATGGGCACGAACATGTTTCGTGCTTCCCAAAATACCGGGGAATCTGAAACTGCTGCTAGTCAATCGAGTGCAGGTTATTTTCGAGGATTTATCACCAATGCCACGAACCCGAAAGCGCTGTTGTTCTTTGCAGCGATTCTTCCTCAGTTCATTGGGAATGGGGAAGATATGAAAATGAGGACCTTGGCATTGTGTGCCACCATCGTGCTTGGCTCAGGAGCGTGGTGGTTGGGAACAATCGCATTGGTCAGGGGTATTGGTCTGCAAAAGTTACCGTCTGCGGATCGCATTATCACCCTGGTTGGTGGCATCGCACTGTTTCTCATTGGTGCCGGATTACTGGTTAATACTGCTTATGGGCTTATCACTTAGGCCGGTTGTGCGAAAGTGATAAGCCCGCTGTGAGGGAATAAAGGGTTGGAGACTACAAACGAGTTTTGTTCAGCAGCGATGGTGTCGCTTCGAGCAGAGTGCGGGTGTAGTCCTGCTGCGCATTGTTGAAGATCTCTGAGGTGGTGTTTTCCTCAATGATTTCTCCAGCCAGCATGACTGCGATGCGATCAGAAACGTAGCGAACAGTGTTGATGTCGTGGGAGATGAATACCAATCCCAGGCCGAGTTCAGTTTTCAGATCCAGCAGAAGGTTGAGGACCTGCGCACGAACGGATACATCCAGCGCGGAGGTTGGTTCGTCGGCAACGATGATGTCAGGTTTCAGCGCAAGTGCTCGAGCAATGGCCACGCGTTGGCGTTGGCCACCGGAAACCTGTCGGGGGAGTACTTCCAACGCGGATTGCGGGAGGCCAACCATGGAGATCAGCTCTGAAACCCACTGGTTGCGGGATGCTTCATCGCCAACTTTGTGTACTCGAAGTGGATCGAGGAGCTGTTCGCGCACGGTCATTCGTGGGTTTAACGAGGTGGCAGGATCCTGGAACACGACGGATACTGAGCTGCCGAGTTCTTTGCGCTGCGCACCACGAGGCTTCATGGGCTTGCCTTTGAACAGCACTTCGCCGGAGGTGACCGGTTGCAGGCCAACCATAACGCGGGCAAGGGTAGATTTTCCGCAACCAGATTCACCCACGATGCCGATTACTTCATCGCGGTAGGCCTTGAAGTTGATGTTTTTGTTGGCGTGGACCTGGTCTGGGCGAAACAGCTTTCCGGTACGGGTCTTGTGGATCACGTTGGTGTTTCGCAGTACCAGGATGGGTTGCCTGGTGTCGATTGTCGAGGTCATCGTTGTTCTCCCTTTGCGGCAAGAAGTTCATCGGTTGCTGCGTATGCATGCTCTGTGCCCGTGATGGGGCGAAGTACTGGCTTTTGGTCAAGGCCAAGTTCTGGGAATTCTGATCGTGGTGCAAAGCGGTCGCCTGCCACGAATTCCTTTGGTGATGGAACAGTGCCTGGGACCTGGTAGAGGCGGTCCACACCAGCTTCGATGGAGAGCACGGATCCGAGCAAACCGCGGGTGTATTCGTGTCGAGGATCGATAAGGATTTCGCGGGTGGTTCCTTGCTCAACAACCTGACCTGCGTACATGACGGTGAGCTTGTGCACCAGGCGGGCGACAAGAGCCAAGTCGTGGGATACAAAGATCATGGCGAATCCGAGCTTTTCACGCAGTTCATTAAGCAGATCGACAACCTGCTGCTGAACAGTGACGTCTAGCGCGGTGGTTGGCTCGTCGGCGATGAGGAGGCGTGGGTTTCTGGTCAGTGCCATTGCGATGAGAACTCGCTGGCGCTGGCCACCTGAAAGCTCATGCGGGTAGGACTGCAGGGTGCGCTTTGGATCAAGGCCTACAAGTTCCAGGAGTTCTTCGGCACTGCGCTTTCCACCGCGGCGGGTCAGCTGCTTCATTTGGGCGCTGATCAGCATGGATGGGTTGAGTGAGGAGAGTGCATCTTGGTAGATCATGGCGATTTCATGTCCACGCAGTGCATTGAGCTCGTCTGGTTTCAGATCAAGGAGGTTCTTTCCGTCGAAAAGGATCTCGCCTTCGATCTTTGCTGTTGGAGGCAGCAGACCCATGATCGACATTGCGGTAATCGATTTACCACAGCCGGATTCACCGACAAGACCCATGGTTTGGCCTGGGGCGACGGTGAAGTTCACGCCGTCGACAATATTGATATCTCCGTGAGCATTGGGGAAGGAGATCTTTAGATCGCGAACTTCCAACAGAGGAGTGGGGTTGCCATCAAATATAAGCCGGTTATTGGAATTGTTTTCGCTGGTGGATAGCGCAGCAAGTGATGCGAGCAGTGAGGCGTTGGCTTCTTCACGTGTGGTGTGCCCAAGCACGATTCCGGAGCCTTCCTTTTCACCGGATTCTTCCTTCTTCAGTGCCTTCTTTGCAGAAGCTGAAACAGGCTTTGGCTTAGGGCTGGCCAGGGTGTCGGTGAGGCCTTCAGAAAGGATGTTCAAGCAGAGAACGGTCAGCAGGATCATCAAACCTGGGAAGAAGGTTGGCCACCATGCGCCGCTAAGCAGCAGGGCTTTACCATCGGCAAGGATGTTGCCCCATGAAGGTGATGGTGGTTTCACACCAGCGTTGATGAAGGACAGGGATGCTTCGAAGACAATCGCATCGGCGACCAGGACGGTGGCGAACACCAGAATCGGAGCCATGCAGTTTCGGGCAACGTGCTTGATCAAGATGTGAGCGGTTGATGCGCCAATGACCTTGGAAGCATTGACGTAGTCTTCACCGAACTGGGACAAGATATTTGCACGCACAATGCGGGCCAGCTGCGGGGTGTAGAGGAAAGCGATGGCGAACACGATAACTGGAACGCCGTTGCCGAACACTGCAACGAAGACTGCAGCCAGTGCAATTCCTGGGAAAGACATGATTACGTCGAGGACGCGCATGAGAACTTCGGAGATTGCTTTGTTTGCAGTCGCTGCGATAGATCCCAACACTGCCGCAACTAGAAGTGCTGCACCCGTAGCGAAAAGACCAATGATCAGGGAGGCTCTGGCGCCGTGGGCTACGCGGGAGAAAATATCGCGGCCGATGGCGTCGGTACCAAACCAGTGCTCACCGCTTGGAGGCTGGACTGGAGTTCCGGAGGCCAGTGGATCGTATTTAGCAATCAGTGGGGCAAAGATCGCGAGGAGGAAGATCAGGAGAAGGAAAACCAGCGCGATTTTTGAAGTTGGTGCAAGTGCGCGGAAGCCACCAAGTCGTGCACCGGGCTTGTTTTCTAATGTGGTGGTTAGTTTACGGCGCATCTAGATGCTCCTAATACGTGGATTGACCAGGACGTAGAGCAGGTCCACGGCGATATTGACGATGATGAAGGCGATGGCAACGGTGAGGGTGACACCTTGGACGAGGTAGACGTCATTTCGGGTCACACCGTCTAGGATGAGCTGTCCCATTGCTTGGATGTTGAAGATGATCTCAATGATCACCGCACCACCCATGAGGTAACCAACGCGAAGACCAATCACGGTGATTGGGGTGATCAGCGCATTGCGCAGAACATTGCGGGCAACAACTTCAGTTTTGGGGATACCTGCACCGATTGCTGTGCGGACGTAGTCCTTGTCCAGTTCTTCCACCATGGAGGTACGAACAACGCGGGCCAAAGAACCTGCAACGGGGACTGCCAACGCAATCGCTGGAAGTGCGATGTTGTTGAAGTAGGTGGCGGGATCTTCGCTGAATGGGACCCACCGGGTGACAAGTGCTGGGAAGAAACCCCAGGCTCCAGGGATAGTACCCAACCACTGGATCAGCAAGATAGCCAACCAGAATGAAGGAGTAGCAAGAGCCGCAATGGAGACCACGCGAATCAACTGGTCAGGCCAGCGGTCTCGGTATAGAGCGGCGATGACACCGAGGATCAACGCCACTACAACAGCGATGATGAGTCCCCAGAATGTTAGCTGCAGGGTGATGGGGAAAGCGCGGGCAACAATGTCGGTAACAGCTACGCCACCGCTAGAGGTTCCCAAGTCGCCTTTGAGCATGCCGAGGATGAAGTCGAAATAGCGAACCATCATTGGATCGTTGAGGCCGTTGGCTTCACGGTAGGCTTCAAGTGCTTCGGGGGAGGCTGATTCGCCTAGGGCAAGTCGTGCCGGGTCGGCAGGAGAGAATGACATGACGATGAAAACCAGCAGGGTGACGCCAATAATCATGATCGGTAAAGCGATGAGCCGTCGGCCGACAAGTCTCAAAAGATTGGACATAGTGGGTATCGCGCTTTCGATGAGATCTTAAAAAGTGTGCTGAAAAATGCTGAAAACTAACAGGCTAGAAAAACGCCAAAAACTGGAAAGAATTGGAGAGAGCTGGAGAAAACTGAAGAGAAAAAGCCCGGCGCGGCGCAGAATTCTGGCTACGCCGGGCTTTGAAAGCCACTGGGGTTGTTATTCAGTAGTTGCAACACCTGAGAAGTTCAAGCCGGTGAGTGAGATTGGCTTGAAGTCGACGAGGGCGTTGGAGTTCCATGCGGTTGGGACCTTGCGGTGGAACAGCGGGTAGAGGGGAACATTGTCGGAGATGACATCGAAGGTGCGGTTCCAGATGTCTTGCTGTTCTGCCTTGTCGGTAGCGCGGATGCCTTCTTCCAGGAGGTTTTGTACCTGGTCGTAGGATTCGCTGCCCTTCCAGTGCATGCGGGAGTCGGTCCAGACGTCGCCGGCGTACCACCAGCGCATGAGGAGGTCTGGGTCGTTGCCGAAGACGGATGGGTCACCTGGGGCGATGACGACGTCGTATGCTTCTGGCTTGCCGTCGATGGTGTTGTAGACGTCGGCGGATTTACGTTCGGTGAAGGAAACGTTGATGCCAAGGGCTGCGAGGGATTCCTGGATCAGTGGGGTGCAGTTCTTGACCCAGTCGTGGTCGGTGCACAGGAGGTTGAGGCTGGTAAGGCCGGTTTCAGCGAACAGCGCCTTGGCTTTGTCGGCGTCGAGGGAGTAGACCGTGGATGCCTGGTTGTAGTTGGGGTGTTCCTTCTGCACGAAGGAGGTGGCTGGGGTTGCCTGGTCGGACATGCCGGTCTTAACGATCTTGTCCATGTCCAGTGCGTAGAGGAATGCCTGGCGGTTGCGGACGTCGTTGAAGGGGTTGCCTTCGGAGCAGTTGAACATGGCGAACAGGAGGCCGAATCCTTGGACGGATTCTACGGTGCTGGTGGCTTCAAGCTGTGGGATCGACAGGTATGGAACGGAGTCGATGGCCATGGTGCTGCCGGACTGAAGGGAGTTGGTGCGGGTGGAGGCGTCGGGGATGATCTGCCATTCCATCTTGGCGGCACGTGCTGGGCGTGGGCCGTTGTAGTCGTCGTTGCGCTCGAACTTGACCACCTTGGATGCACCGTTGTCGGTCATCTTGTATGGGCCGGAGCCGATTGGGTTGGCGTCGAATCCGGATGCGTCTGCTTCCACGACGGACTTTGGCACGATCTTTACTACTGCGAGGCGTTCGCTGATGATGCCGGTTGCGTAGTCGAGGTCGATGGTGACGGTGGTGTCATCCTTCTTGGTGACTGACTTGATGAATGGGATGAAGGATGCGTAAAGGGAGTTGTTGGCTGGATCGAGGACTCGCTCAAAAGAGAAGACTACGTCGTCTGCGGTGACTGCGTCGCCGTTGTGGAAGGTGGCGCCGTCGCGAAGCTTGATGTCTAGGGAGGTCGCATCGGCTGAAGGCAGTGCGCTGGCGAGTGCTGCGTAGACCTCGCCGGTGGCTGGGTCGATTTCGGTGAGGCCTTCAAGGGTGTGCCAGTTGGCTGCCACAGTGAGAGCCGAGGTGGTGGTCATTGGGTCGTAGCCGTTGGTTCCCAGTTCGTAGGAGATGGCTGCGGTGATGGTGCCTTCTTCATTTGCAGTTCCGGTGCCAGCTGCGGTGGAGGTGGATCCGCTGGTGCCGGTGTTGTCTGGTGCACATGCAGCAAGTGTTGCGCCGATGCCAGCTGCGACACCGAGGATTCCGGTTGCTCGGAGGAAATTGCGGCGAGTAATCGTGGTGCTCATGAGGTACATCCTTTTTAAAAGAGGGGCCCAGGCCGTGAGTTGAATTGTGACGCTATGCTCATTAAAAGAAATTGTGAGCGGTGTCATTGAATTGCTGTAGTGTCAATATACATCAGACATCAGACGTTTAGGAATAAATTTTTTGAAATCATTTCAGAAAATGCACATTTACTTACCCCTACAGTGGGGTGCCGTCTAGAAACTTGCAGGTAGAACATCTGAAAGCACTTCAGATAAGACGGATGGGGTCTGATGGAAACGACAGTCGATATGATCAGAACCATCTCCAGATTAGGAAGTGAACACAATGGAAAGCTCCAAAAAGACTTCGCGATCAAGGTCCACTACTCAAGAAGCAGTGCGCGACATTAAAAAATACATTCGGGACAACCGGCTGCGTACGGGAGACCTTCTTCCTTCCGAAGCGTTCTTATGTGAGGAATTGGGTTGTTCCCGTTCTGCGATCAGGGAGGCGATCCGCGCGCTCGTGACCTTGGACATCGTCGAGGTTCGCCACGGCTACGGCACTTTCGTGTCCAGGATGTCCCTCGAGCCCCTGATCAACGGGATGGTGTTCCGCACGGTGTTGGACAATGACACCTCGGTGGAAAACCTTTTCTACGTGGTGGATACCCGCGAAATCCTTGACCTTTCACTTGGCGAAGAGCTGATCGAGGTGTTCACCGACGATGACCGCGAGCTACTCCTTGATCTGGTGGACAAGATGCGCGAGCACAACGATCAGGGCGAATCCTTTGTGGTGGAGGATCAAAAATTCCACCGAGCACTCCTAGCGCGAACGAAAAACCCGCTGATTAGAGAGCTCAACGATGCGTTTTGGCAGATCCAAACCGAGGCGCAGCCCATGCTCAATCTGGCTATGCCCGCAGACATCGACGAAACCATCAAAGCTCACAGCGACATCGTCGAAGCGCTCTCCAGCGGCAACATCGACGATTATCGCAGCGCCGTGCTCGCTCACTACGCGCCGTTTCGCCGCATGATTTCCAACATGCTCGATGCGCACTAGCCTCATTGCGCGCGGGTTGTACCGCATTCCCGCGCTGGTCTGGGATCAGGGTCTTTTAACGCTTTTCGACGCCCGCCTCAGTGTTGACGACCTCCCCGCACCCATCGACGTGGTGTCAGCGCGATCCTCAGACGGCATCACCTGGACCACCCCAGAACCAGCAATCGTCGAAACTGAACACCGCGGTGTGGGCGATGTCTGCCTTGTCACGGGCGATCTGTGCTTCCACGGATTGTCCAACCTCGCAGGATTTTTTGAGGATCCCACCGACCTTGAACCCCGGCTGGCGCGCCGGGATGTGAGTGGGTGGACGTCGATAAGCATGGCCCACTATTTTGCGGATGTTGATGCCGCGTTCGCCTCGTCGGGGACGGGACTTGTCCTGGCGGATGGGCGGTGGATTCAGAGTTTTGTGGTGCGGCGCGGGCGCGAGATTTCGCTTCGGATTCTGCGCAGCGATGGCCACATCACCGATATTGCCGGCGGTAACGAATCCGCGATGACGCAGCTGCCGAGCGGTCGGATTGTGCTGCATTCCAGGGGGGTGGGACACCGTCTGAGCAGTGTGTCCGATGATTTCGGGGAGACATTCACTCCGCTGGAGCCTGTGCCTGAACTAATCGACCCCGGCTGCAACGGCCACGTGTTCTACTGGAAAGCGGCTGGAATGCTCGCCGCAACGCACCTGGCGGACCCTGATCTGCGACGCCACTTGGTGGTTGATTTATCCAGCGACGAAGGAGCGACCTGGGCGCATCGCATCACCATCGAGCGCGAAGAAGCCGCCTATTCAACCGCTGCGGAAATGCCCAACGGAGATGTTGCCGTGGTGTGGGAAGCAGAGGGAACGCGCGCGATAAAATGCACGGTGATCAGCGTAAATGATATTTCGCTGCGGATCGATGAGCCCATTTCCGATGCCATATCCCTCCGCCATGTGGTGATCAACGATGACCATGACGGCATCGAAGTCGCACTGCCTGACGCATCGCAATGGGGTGAAGGTGTATTCAAAATTGTGTCCAATCCAGACGCGAGCACCCAAAAAATCCGCACTCGAGGCAAGCCCGCGCGACAGACCCTGGAAATTGGGGATGAATTGGTTTTTGATATCCGCAAGGGTGGAGAAGTGGCTTACGGCGTCACGGTTCCTTATGATGGTCGCTCGTTGGGGGAAGTTAAACAGGATTTTGGAGTGGGGCTGTAGAGGCCGATTTGCGGTCCTTTAATTGCGGGATGGGTGCTGGGTAGGTTTTGGGGTCGTTGGGCTCTTAGAAGCGATTCTGGCACTGTTGTTTTTGGGGCTACTGAGGCTGGTGTGATTCCTGTGTGGTTACTGGGGGTTAGCAGGGCAAGGATCCACCACATCCCTGAGGAATCTTGGAATCTGTGGTGGATCCTAGCGCTTTTAGGCAGATGAGACGCAAAAATCCACCACAAAACCGCTGATCAGAGCGATTTGTGGTGGATCCGTGCAGCGCTGGACTAAGTGCTAGTGCAACAGTGACGCGAACTGTCCAGTGATGAAACCAGGGTCAGTGATTGCGGTGCCCACGATGATCGCGTTGGCACCAATGAGACGACCGTGCGCCACATCCGCAGGGTTGGAGAAGCGACCTTCGCCAATGAGGAACGCATCGGGAACTAACTCACGTGCTTCGCGGAGGCAATCGAAATCTGGACCGACTGTTTTCTCGCGGTGTTCGGTGTATCCAGCAAGCGTGGTGGACACAAAATCCGCGCCAGCCTTATGCGCACTGAGAACTTCTTCGGGAGTTGCGCAGTCCGCCATGATGAGAATTCCGGAATCGTGGGCAACAGTGACCAGCTCTGCAAAGGTGGAGCCGTCAGGCCTAGGTCGGAAAGTTGCATCCGCGCAGACTACAGTGGCGCCGGATTCTGCCACTGCTCGAACGGAATCCCTGGTTGGGGTGATGTAAACTCCTTCGGAGCCTTCTTTGGTGAGTCCGAAAACGGGAACGTCGACACGGTTGGAGATTGAACGGATATCTTCCAAACCGCCGTAACCGCCACAGCGAATGGCAGGAGCACCGCCATCGACACAGGCTGCGGCCACATGGGTGAGCGTATGGGTATCTCGCATGGCATGGCCGTCGGGAGCTTGCACGGAAACAATGAGCTGGCCTTGAAGCTGTGCGTAGAGCTTTGAGCGTTGAGTATTTAAGTCCATTATTTAAGGAAACTCCTGTGTTGAGAACAGCGTTTTAGGTGCTTAAAAGGCGTTATCGCGGGCATATTTTGCTGCTGCGATGACGGCTGCTTGGGCACCAAGGGACGTGCTTAAAACTTGTACGGATTTGTTGGGGGTTAACACTCGATCGAAAATCCCTGCGGTGATGGGATCCATGACGGGTGCGCCGATGCCTGCGACTCCGCCTCCAACTACTACTGCGGAAAGGTCCAGCACTGTGACTAATGCGCCTAGCGCTTGGCCAAAGCCTCGGAGATTTCCAGTAATGATTTGCTGTGCCAGGCCGTCACCTTGGTGGAAGCGCTCCATGATGGCGGGAAGGTCAAGTTGAGTTGCGGCGGCCTCGTTGTAGTACCTGGTTAGGCCGGTGCCACTTGCTACATTTTCGCACCGAACGGCTAATCCTGCATGGTCAGAGCACACAACTTCTGCGAATTCTCCCGCAGTTCCAGTGGGGCTACTCATCATGATTCCGTCTTCGATGATTGCTCCGCCGACTCCAGTGCCGAGGGACACGTAGAGTACCCTGCCGGTGAGGTCTTTGCCGGTGCCTAAGTGGTGCTCACCGTAGGCCCATACGCGGACATCATTGTGTGCCGCGAATGGAACGTTGAGGACTTCTCGGGATAATCCTCGCAGGTCAGTGCCTGCCCACTCTGTGAGGGTTTCACCGTTGTACACGATGGTTCCCTCTGGTCCCAGAATTACACCAGGAGCGCCCATGCCGATGCGGGCGACACTGAGACCGTGTTCCTCGGCAGCTTTTAAGCCTGCCAGAAGAACCAGCCGGATCTGCTCGATAGGGCTGTCGCCTTCTTTTGTTCCCAAGCGTCCCGTGGACAATGTTGTCGTCGGGGTGTTATCGGGGACTAGTGCGTAGGCAATCTTTGTGGCACCAATATCAAGGGCAAGGGTGCAAGTGGGATCAGTCATGAGGTGTGGGCCTTAAGCGGTGTACAGGAATTCATCAACAATGGCGTGAATGCGAGCAGTTTCTTCGTCGCTGAGGCTCTGGTGAGGAACTGCCATCGCATTGGATTCAATAATGCCAAGGTGTGCGAGTGCTGTCTTGAAACCGCCCAAACCAGCGCTGGATCCGGACATATGGGAGGTGTCTCCCACGAAGACGATGTGGAAGAGGTGGTTGATGCGCTTCTGCAAAGCAGCAGCTTCTGCCCACTTTCCATCGAGGCAGAGTTTTGCTAAAGCTGCGTATGCTGCAGGATCAACATTGCCCAGGCCTGGGACAACTCCATCGGCACCCGCAAGGTAGGCGAAATCAACGGTGGTTTCGCTGCCGGTGAGGATCTTGAACTGCTCAGTGAGTCCAGCATCATCACGAGCTTCGATCAGTGAGCGGATTGCGCCATCATTGCCACTGGAATCCTTGGTGCCTGCAAGAACGCCATCCTTGGCCAGCGTCAAAAGCATGACTGGGTTGAGGTTGGAGTGCACCGACACTGGGATGTTGTAGGCAAACAGTGGAAGCTCTGGAGCGGCGGCGTGGATCTTGCGGAAGTGTTCTTCAATTTCCACATCGTGGGTGCGGGTGTAGAAAGGTGCAGTGGCAACGAGGCCTTCGGCACCAGCCTCCAGGGCATCTTCCACGAGCTCAATCACGCGAGCAGTGGTGGTTTCAATGACACCAGCAGTTACGGGAACGCGGCCTGCGGTGTGCTCGATGATGGTGGTCAGTGCGAGTTTGCGCTGGGCGCGGGTGAGGAATGCCGCTTCGCCTGAGGAGCCCAGTGCGAAAAGTCCGTCGACGCCACCATTGATGAGGTGGTCAACGAGCTTGCGGAGGCTTTCTACATCCACACTGCCGTCGGCGTGGAGTGGGGTCATTACGGGTGGGATCACGCCGGTGAAAGTTGCGGAAGCCATGGTGCTCCTTGTGGGTTGAGGGAACGAGTGCGGGTGAGAAGTTTTTCAAGTGTCTGCAGTTTTTAAGTAATGCATCATCAGCTTGGAAGGCTGAGGTAATTCAGTAGACCTGCAACAGCAGGCCTCAAGTCCGAAGATAATTAACCTAAATCCGTAGACATAAGACATCATACGTCCTATGCTTGCTGGAAGGAAGCAAATAACCTCAGAAAGATGGCAGAAGTGGTGCATTATCAAGAAAATGCAGGTCAAGCAGTTAAAAAAATTGAAGGAAGAATTGTTACCCCCCACGGGGTGATTGATGGCTTTCTCCAACTCGAAAACGGCATCATCACGGAACTCTCTGGAGAACCAGCACCTAAAAACGCAGGATTCCACCCCGAACTCCCCACGATTGTTCCCAGTTTTATTGATCTTCATAATCACGGTGGAAACGGTGGCGCGTTTCCTACGGGAACGCAGGACCAGGCGAGGAATGCCGCGCAGTATCACCGCGAACATGGCACGACCGTGATGTTGGCAAGCATGGTTTCGGCGCCGGCTGACGCACTGGCAGCGCAGGTGGAAAACCTTATTCCCTTGTGTGAAGAGGGCCTGCTGTGCGGCATTCACCTCGAGGGTCCTTTCATCAACGCATGCCGTTGTGGTGCTCAAAACCCGGATTTTATTTTTCCCGGCAACCCAACAGATCTTGCCCAGGTGATCCATGCGGGAAAAGGTTGGATCAAATCGATCACAGTAGCGCCGGAAACTGACAATCTTACTGAGCTTCTCGATCTCTGCGCAGCGCACCACATCATTGCTTCCTTCGGGCACACTGATGCAGATTTTGATACCACTACCAGCGCAATTGCCTTGGCTAAAGAGAAAAATGTGACGGTCACGGCTACGCATTTGTTCAATGCGATGCCTCCGCTGCATCATAGGGATCCCGGCAGCGTGGGCGCTTTGCTTGCTGCGGCACGTGCCGGGGACGCATATGTTGAGTTGATCGCCGACGGCGTGCATTTGGCCGATGGAACGGTCGATCTAGCTCGTTCCAACAACGCCTTTTTCATCACGGACGCCATGGAAGCCGCCGGAATGCCAGACGGTGAGTACATTTTGGGCGTTTTGAACGTCACCGTCACCGATGGCGTCGCCCGTCTGCGCGATGGCGGCGCCATCGCCGGGGGTACCAGCACACTAGCGAGTCAGTTCGTGCACCACGTGCGCAGGGGTATGACGCTTATCGACGCGACCCTCCACACCTCAACCGTCGCCGCCAAAATTCTCGGACTTAGCGATCACGAAATCGTTAAATCCAACCCTGTAAATTTTGTGGTCTTTGACTCAAACGGCCAGTTACAACAGGTCCATTTAGACCATCAAGTAATTTAAATACGAGCAAAACTTTCCTGATAATAAAAGGAGTCCGACCATGGACATCATCATCTGCAAAGACGAGCAAGAAGTCGGCAAAGCAGCGGCAGCCCTGATCGCACCCTTCGCAACTAAGGGCGGAACCTTGGGGCTTGCAACTGGATCGTCACCTTTGAGCACCTACCAAGAGCTCATTCGCATGTATGAAGCTGGGGAAGTGTCATTCAAGAACTGCAAGGCATTCTTGTTGGATGAATACGTGGGATTAACGCGCGACGATGAAAACAGCTACTTCAAAACCATTCGTAAAGAGTTCACTGACCACATCGACATCGTTGATGAAGAGGTCTACAGCCCAGATGGTGCAAACCCTGATCCATACGAAGCAGCTGCAGAGTATGAGGCAAAGATCGCTGCAGAATCCGTTGATGTTCAAATCCTTGGCATCGGCGGAAACGGCCACATCGCTTTCAATGAGCCATCATCTTCTCTGTCAGGACTGACAAAGGTCCAGGCGCTGCACCCTAAAACTGTGGAGGACAACGCTCGATTCTTCAACACCATCGAAGAGGTCCCAACCCACGCCCTCACCCAGGGTTTGGGCACTTTGTCCCGCGCGCAAAACATCGTGTTGGTGGCAACTGGTGAAGGAAAAGCCGACGCCATCCGCGGAACTGTGGAAGGCCCACTGACCGCCATGTGCCCAGGTTCCATCCTGCAGATGCACAACAATGCCACCATCATCGTTGATGAAGCAGCAGCATCCAAGCTGGAAAACGCTGATCACTACCGTCTCATGGAGCAATTAAAGCTGCGCTAGAAACAAAAAGGAAAGTAGTGTGTGGGGCTATGCACACAGAACTTTCCAGTTTGCGCCCTGCGTACCATGTGACTCCTCCGCAGGGCAGGCTCAATGATCCCAACGGAATGTACGTCGATGGCGATACCCTCCACGTCTACTACCAGCACGATCCAGGTTTCCCCTTCGCACCAAAGCGCACCGGCTGGGCTCACACCACCACGCCGTTGACCGGACCGCAGCGATTGCAGTGGACGCACCTGCCCGACGCTCTTTACCCGGATGCATCCTATGACCTGGATGGATGCTATTCCGGTGGAGCCGTATTTACTGACGGCACACTTAAACTTTTCTACACCGGCAACCTAAAAATTGACGGCAAGCGCCGCGCCACCCAAAACCTCGTCGAAGTCGAGGACCCAACTGGGCTGATGGGCGGCATTCATCGCCGTTCGCCTAAAAATCCGCTTATCGACGGACCCGCCAGCGGTTTCACACCCCATTACCGCGATCCCATGATCAGCCCTGATGGTGATGGTTGGAAAATGGTTCTTGGGGCCCAACGCGAAAACCTCACCGGTGCAGCGGTTCTATACCGCTCGACAGATCTTGAAAACTGGGAATTCTCCGGTGAAATCACCTTTGACCTCAGTGATGCACAACCTGGTTCTGCTCCTGATCTCGTTCCCGGTGGCTACATGTGGGAATGCCCCAACCTTTTTACGCTTCGCGATGAAGAAACTGGCGAAGATCTCGACGTGCTGATTTTCTGTCCACAAGGATTGGACCGAATCCACGATGAGGTTACTCACTACGCAAGCTCTGACCAGTGCGGATATGTCGTCGGCAAGCTTGAAGGAACGACCTTCCGCGTCTTGCGAGGATTCAGCGAGCTGGATTTCGGCCATGAATTCTACGCACCGCAGGTTGCAGTAAACGGTTCTGATGCCTGGCTCGTGGGCTGGATGGGGCTGCCCGCGCAGGATGATCACCCAACAGTTGCACGGGAAGGATGGGTGCACTGCCTGACTGTGCCCCGCAAGCTTCATTTGCGCAACCACGCGATCTATCAAGAGCTTCTTCTCCCAGAGGGGGAGTCAGGGGTAATCAGATCTGTATTAGGTTCTGAACCTGTCCGAGTAGACATCCGAGGCAATATTTCCCTCGAGTGGGATGGTGTCCGTTTGTCTGTGGATCGTGGTGGTGATCGTCGCGTAGCTGAGGTAAAACCTGGCGAATTAGTGATCGCGGACGATAATACAGCCATTGAGATAACTGCAGGTGATGGACAGGTTTCATTCGCTTTCCGGGCTTTCAAAGGTGACACTATTGAGAGATAAGTCATAAAAAAGGGTCTTTTGTGGCGAATTGTACAAATACTTCGCAAAATCCCTTGATCGGACACAAATAAACAGGTTTAATGTTGTTTAGCTTTTGAACAAACATTCATGTCTGAATATTTTTGCTTCTTCCCGGTTAAGGAGAAATTCATGGACCATAAGGACCTCGCGCAACGCATCCTGCGCGACATTGGCGGCGAAGACAACATTGTCGCCGCCGCACACTGTGCAACGCGTTTACGCCTCGTGCTCAAAGACACCAAGGATGTGGATCGCCAAAGTCTGGATGATGATCCAGATCTGAAAGGCACGTTTGAAACGGGTGGTATGTTCCAGATCATCGTCGGGCCAGGCGATGTGGATCATGTTTTCAAAGAACTCGATGACGCAACCTCCAAAGACATCGCTGTGTCCACAGAGCAGCTCAAAGATGTTGTGGCTAACAACGCCAACTGGTTCAGCCGTGCTGTGAAGGTATTGGCGGACATTTTCGTCCCGCTGATTCCAATCTTGGTTGGTGGCGGTCTGCTCATGGCTATCAACAATGTGTTGGTTGCGCAGGATCTGTTCGGTCCGCAATCACTGGTGGAGATGTTCCCTCAGATCAGCGGTGTTGCTGAGATGATCAACCTCATGGCATCTGCGCCGTTCGCGTTCTTGCCAGTGTTGGTTGGTTTCACCGCAACCAAGCGTTTCGGCGGCAATGAGTTCCTGGGCGCCGGTATTGGTATGGCGATGGTGTTCCCGAGCTTGGTGAACGGCTACGACGTGGCCGCCACCATGGCTGCGGGCGAAATGCCAATGTGGTCCCTGTTTGGTTTAGATGTTGCCCAAGCCGGTTACCAGGGCACCGTGCTTCCTGTGCTGGTGGTTTCTTGGATTCTGGCAACGATCGAGAAGTTCCTGCACAAGCGACTCAAGGGCACTGCAGACTTCCTGATCACTCCAGTGCTGACGTTGCTGCTCACCGGATTCCTTACATTCATCGCCATTGGCCCAGCAATGCGCTGGGTGGGCGATGTGCTGGCACACGGTCTACAGGGACTTTATGATTTCGGTGGTCCAGTCGGCGGTCTGCTCTTCGGTCTGGTCTACTCACCAATCGTCATCACTGGTCTGCACCAGTCCTTCCCGCCAATTGAGCTGGAGCTGTTTAACCAGGGTGGATCCTTCATCTTCGCAACGGCATCTATGGCTAATATCGCCCAGGGTGCGGCATGTTTGGCAGTGTTCTTCCTGGCGAAGAGTGAAAAGCTCAAGGGCCTTGCAGGTGCTTCAGGTGTCTCCGCTGTTCTTGGTATTACGGAGCCTGCGATCTTCGGTGTGAACCTTCGCCTGCGCTGGCCGTTCTTCATCGGTATCGGTACCGCAGCTATCGGTGGCGCTTTGATTGCACTCTTTAATATCAAGGCAGTTGCGTTGGGCGCTGCAGGTTTCTTGGGTGTTGTTTCTATTGATGCTCCAGATATGGTCATGTTCTTGGTGTGTGCAGTTGTTACCTTCTTCATCGCATTCGGCGCAGCGATTGCTTATGGCCTTTACTTGGTTCGCCGCAACGGCAGCATTGATCCAGATGCAACCGCTGCTCCAGTGCCTGCAGGAACGACCAAAGCCGAAGCAGAAGCACCCGCAGAATTTTCAAACGATTCCACCATCATCCAGGCACCTTTGACCGGTGAAGCTATTGCACTGAGCAGCGTCAGCGATGCCATGTTTGCCAGCGGAAAGCTTGGCTCGGGCGTTGCCATCGTCCCAACCAAGGGGCAGTTAGTTTCTCCGGTGAGTGGAAAGATTGTGGTGGCATTCCCATCTGGCCATGCTTTCGCAGTTCGCACCAAGGCTGAGGATGGTTCCAATGTGGATATCTTGATGCACATTGGTTTCGACACAGTAAACCTCAACGGCACGCACTTTAACCCGCTGAAGAAGCAGGGCGATGAAGTCAAAGCAGGGGAGCTGCTGTGTGAATTCGATATTGATGCCATTAAGGCTGCAGGTTATGAGGTAACCACGCCGATTGTTGTTTCGAATTACAAGAAAACCGGACCTGTAAACACTTACGGTTTGGGCGAAATTGAAGCGGGAGCCAACCTGCTCAACGTCGCAAAGAAAGAAGCGGTGCCAGCAACACCATAAGTTGAAACCTTGAGTGTTCGCACACAGGTTAGACTAGGGGACGTGACTCTACGCATCTTTGACACCGGTACCCGTACGCTTCGAGATTTTAAACCTGTTCAACCAGGTCATGCCTCGGTGTACCTGTGTGGTGCCACCCCGCAATCTTCACCCCACATTGGACATGTTCGTTCAGCAGTAGCGTTTGATATTTTGCGCCGCTGGCTCATGGCTAAGGGACTTGATGTGGCATTTGTTCGCAATGTCACTGATATCGATGACAAGATTCTCACCAAGGCATCTGAAAATGGTCGCCCTTGGTGGGAATGGGTGTCCACCTATGAACGTGAATTCACCTGGACGTACAACACGTTGGGTGTGCTTCCTCCATCAACGGAGCCTCGTGCAACAGGCCACGTCACTCAGATGATTAAGTACATGCAGCGCTTGATTGATAACGGCTTTGCTTACGCCGTTGATGGCTCTGTGTACTTTGATGTCGCAGCGTGGTCCAAGGCTGAAGGATCTGACTATGGTTCTTTGTCCGGAAACCGTGTTGAAGATATGGAGCAGGGCGAGCCCGATAACTTTGGTAAGCGGGGGCCACAGGACTTTGCTCTGTGGAAGGCTGCCAAACCGGGTGAGCCGTCATGGCCAACCCCTTGGGGAGACGGCCGGCCGGGTTGGCATTTGGAATGCTCTGCCATGGCCACCTACTATTTGGGTGAGCAATTTGATATTCACTGTGGTGGTTTGGATCTGCAATTTCCACACCATGAAAATGAAATTGCCCAGGCACATGCGGCTGGCGATAAATTTGCCAACTACTGGATGCACAATCACTGGGTAACAATGGCCGGCGAGAAAATGTCCAAGTCTTTGGGCAATGTTTTGGCTGTGCCGGAAATGCTAAAGCAGGTTCGTCCTGTCGAGCTTCGTTATTACCTTGGGTCTGCCCATTACCGTTCCGTCCTTGAGTATTCCGAGAGCGCTTTGAGTGAAGCTGCGGTGGGTTACCGTCGCATTGAGTCTTTCCTTGAGCGTGTGGGGGATGTTGAGGTAGGCGAGTGGACGCCAGGTTTTGAAGTTGCGATGGATGAGGATATTGCAGTTCCTAAGGCTTTGGCTGAAATCCATAACGCTGTCCGCGAGGGCAATGCTGCCTTGGATAAGGGTGATCGTGAGGCAGCGGAGAAGCTTGCTTCCTCGGTTCGTGCGATGACTGGCGTTTTGGGCTTCGACCCCGTTGAATGGGGTTCAGATGCAGGCGCTGATGGCAAGGCAGATAAGGCGCTTGATGTGCTGATTTCTTCGGAGCTTGAGCGTCGTGCAACTGCTCGTGCTGAGAAGAATTGGGCGGTTGCTGATGAGGTTCGAGATCGTCTTGCCGATGCTGGTATTGAGGTTGTGGATACCGCAGATGGCGCTACATGGAAATTGCAGTAATTACAGACACTTTTAAGGAGATAATTTAAACATGGCAGGAAATGACAGTCGTCGAGGCGGCTTACGCAAGACCAATAAAAAAGGTGCAACCAAGGGCAGTGGCGGACAGGTTCGTCGCGGTCTGAAAGGTAAGGGGCCTACCCCTAAAGCTGAGGATCGCACCTATCACGCAGCTCACAAGCGCAAGGTGGAGCGTGATCGTCGTGATCGTGGACGCCACCAGCGTGAAATGCCAGAGTTGGTTGTGGGCCGTAACCCAGTGCTGGAATGTCTGCATGCACGCGTTCCAGCGACTGCTTTGTATGTTGCAGAGGGTGCGGCGAACGATGAGCGTCTGAGCGAGGCAGTGCACACTGCGGCTGGCCGAAATCTTCCAGTGCTGGAGGTTAACAAGCTGGAGCTGGATCGTATGACCGGCAACGGCATGCACCAGGGCATCGGCCTGGCGATCCCTCCTTACGAGTACGCAGATGTTCATGATCTGATCGCCAATGCTGCGGCTTCTAAGAAGCCAGGCATGTTCGTGATTCTGGATAACATCACCGACCCACGTAACTTGGGTGCTGTGATTCGTTCCGTCGGTGCTTTCGGCGGCAACGGTGTCATCATTCCGGAGCGTCGTTCAGCATCTGTGACCGCTGTTGCATGGCGTACTTCTGCTGGTACCGCAGCGCGTGTGCCAGTGGCGAAGGAAACCAACATGACTCGTGTCGTGAAGGAATTCCAGCAAAACGGTTACCAGGTCGTCGGCCTTGACGCTGGCGGCGACCACACTTTGGACACCTACGACGGCACCGACAACGTTGTCATCGTCGTCGGTTCTGAGGGCAAGGGAATTTCCCGTCTCGTTCGCGAAAACTGCGACACCATCATGTCCATACCCACCGAGGGCTGGGTTGAATCGCTGAACGCTTCGGTTGCTGCCGGCGTCGTGCTGTCGGAGTTCTCGCGCCAGCGTCGCATTAAGGGTTAAGCCGGAGGTTGGCGTCGAAAAGCAAAATGCTTTTCGACGCTTCCCTATACTTTGGGCATGGCTAATTCTTCATCGGGGGAAACGGTGTTGCAACGCACCATGCGGGTGTTGCACTGCTTTGATGCAGAAAACGCGAGGTTGGGGCCTCGGAAATCGCGCGTCGCAGTGGTTTGCCTAGCTCGACGGCGCACCGTTTGGTCGTGGAATTGACGTCGGTGAAGTTGCTGGAGCGCTTTTCTGACGGCAAATATGGCATCGGCACGCATGCGTGGGAGACGTTTGTGAGGGCGAATCCTTTGGAGCGCATGAGGCTGCAAGCTCAGACCATCTTGAGTGATGTGCGTGAAGAGCTGGGGCAATACGTGTGTTTGGCGGTGCCGGATTTTGTGGATCGTACGATTTTGTATGTGGAGCGTTTCGATTCGACGGATAGTCAGCTGCGTCTTTTGGGCAGGCATGCGGGGCGTTTGGATTTGCACACCACATCATTGGGGTTGGTGATGTTGGCGTTTGCTTCGCCGCAAACCATTAAGGCAGTGACGAGTTCGCCGTTTAAGGATTCCATTTCGGGGGATATTACGGATGGTGCTGCTGTAGCTGCGATGCTCCCGGAAATTCGCGCGACGGGGCATTTTGTATTTGTGGGTGGTCTGATTCCGGAGAATACGGCGGTTGCGGCTCCGGTTTTTGATCGAAAAGGGGTTGTTCGGGCATCAGTGGGGGTAGTGGCGAGGAACGATGAAATTGATGTGAATCAGGCGGTTTCTGTGGTGCTTGATGCATGCCAAAAGCTCAGCGTAAGGCTACAAAAAGACTCTCTATATTAAGTTCGCATTTCGAACGCGCCCATTTGGCGTGAATGCCCCTACACCCACCTCTTCCCATTGAATGGGAAGAACTTGGTTGTGTGTTTGTGACACCTATTCTAAAGAACATTAAACGTGATTAAGTTCATGATTCTTAATGAGAAAGGGTGATCACATGGAAACCGTGAGGACCGCAACCGCCGCTCCTGAAACTGCATCTTTGAAGCTGCGTGAGGCAGAAAGCCCAGCAAAGTCCCCAAAGAAAGCCGCCTTGGCGTCACTTTTGGGTTCGACTCTGGAGTACTACGACTTTGTCATTTACGGCACCGCCTCCGCGCTGCTGTTCAATCACCTCTTCTTCCCACAGGGCGACCCAGTCGTCGCGACGATCGGCTCTCTCGCCTCATTCGGTGTTGCGTACATTGCGCGCCCCATCGGTGGTCTGGTGATGGGACATGTTGGCGATAAGATCAGTCGCAAAACCGCCCTCATGGTGACGTTGATGATCATGGGTATCGCCTCCATTTCCATCGGACTTCTGCCCACCTACGGACAGATCGGCATTTGGGCGACCGTGCTGTTGATGATCGCCCGCATCGCATAGGGATTCTCTGCAGTCGCAGAAGCTGCAGGTGCATCCACACTGACCATGGAACATTCTCCTGAAGGCAAGCGTGGATTCTTCACCTCATCGGTGATGGCGGGTTGCTCAGTTGGAAACGTCCTGGCTGGCTTGGTATTTATCCCGTTCTTGATGCTGCCGGAAGAACACCTCATGTCATGGGGCTGGCGCGTACCTTTCCTGCTTTCCGCACTGGTTTTAGTTGTCGCATACTTCGTGCGCACCCGACTGGAGGAAGCATCAACTGAGAAGGCCGAAGAGGACGCAGGCGCTCCGGCTTTGGCTGTGCTGCGCACCCAGGGCATTGATGTCGCACGAGTTTTCCTGATCACCTTCTTCGCCGTTGTTCAGACCACTTTCAACGTTTACGCACTGGCATACGCCGCCAACGAAATCGGCATCGATCGTTCCTTCATGGTGATGGTGAACACCATCGCGCTGGGGCTTTCCATCGGAACGATTCCTTTGGCCGCGTGGGTCTCTGACCGCATTGGCCGCAAGCCAGTCTTGCTGTTCGGGGCCATCACCTGTGCAATCACCACCTACTTCTACTTCCAGGCAATCTCTGAAGCTGACCTTGTGCTGATCTTCGCACTGTGCTTGGTCAACCAAGGTTTGTTCTACTCCTGCTGGAACGGCGTGTGGACCATTTTCTTCCCAGAAATGTTCGCATCTTCCGTGCGCTACACCGGCATGGCTATGGGCAACCAGCTCGGTCTGATCATCGTTGGTTTCGCACCAACCATCGCCACCGCCCTGTACGCATGGAACGGTTGGGAAGCTGTTGCGGGATTCATCATCGGCGCAATCGCACTGTCTGCCGCAGTTATTTTGACCACCAAGGAAACCGCCTTCACCAAGCTTGAAGATCTAGGGAAGAAATAATGTCTGACAAGATCTGGAAAGTCGGCATCATCGGTTGCGGTGCAATCAGCCGAAACCATATCGAAGCAGTTCAGGCAATCCCCGGCGCAGAAGTCAGCGCAGTCTGTGATGTGGATGGTGCGAAAGCATCGGAAACCGCAGCGAAATATGGAATTTCTCCCAGTTTCACGTCTGTCGATGAGATCCTCGCCTCCGGGGTGGACATTGTCGCAGTCTGCACCCCACATCCAACCCACGAAACAGTGGTCCTCGCCGCTGCTGCCGCCGGAGTGCACGTGCTTTGTGAGAAGCCAATCGCCATCGAACTCGATTCCGCACAGCGCATGATCGATGCCTGCGAGTCCGCAGGGGTCCAACTTGGCGTGCTCTTCCAGCGCCGCTTCTGGCCCGCGGCTCAAAAAATGAAAAAGGAGCCGTCATGGGCCAATGCACGGTAGCGCTTTACCGAGAGCATTCCTATTACACAGCAACCCCATGGCGAGGAACCTGGGCAGCCGATGGCGGTGGAGTGCTCATGACTCAAGCCATCCACTACATCGATCTTTTGTACTGGCTGTTGGGCGAACCCGTGGAAGTTTTCGGCTACACCAACTCCTTCAAACACGGCGACAACATCGAAGTCGAAGACAGCGCCGTTGCCACTGTGCGTTTTGAATCGGGCGCGTTGGCCACAATTTCAGCCACCACCGCCGCAGAGCCAGCACTCGGCGCACAAGTGCAGGTGATGGGAACAAAGGGTGCCACCATGACGATCCTGGAATTCCCTGAAGGTACCGACGGCAGGCTCATTGTTCGCAGTGAAAACGACACCGTCGAAACCACCCCATCCCACCCCGCGGATCTTTATCCCAATGCCGATCTTTCCATCATCAACGGTGCTTTGATCCCGTATCACACCGCCCAGATCGCAGACTTTATCGATGCGCTCAACGAAGGCCGCCCACCACTGATCACCGGCCGCGATGCCACCAGAGCTCTGAAAGTTCTCCTTGGTGTCTACGAATCAGCAGCCACCCACCAGCCGGTCTCTTTGATCTAACGGAAGCTTTTAAAACGTCACGCCAAATCGGTCTTGCACCTTTATCCTCCCTGTCCACACCACCTGATCAACTAGTGCGCCTCGCAGCTGCCACTGGTTTCTCCTTTGTCGGTCTGCGCGTCATCGCAGTAACCCCCAACGAACGTGTATATGACCTTTCCCCAGGATCCCCACTGCTGGCTGCAACCCAACAAGCGTTGAAAGAAACCGCCCTGTATGTGCTCGACACTGAATTCCTACAGGTAAACGCAGACACCACCCGCGAGGCCTGGCTTCCCGCACTAGAAGCCGCCGGAGCACTGGGAGCTAAAACCTTCACCATCGCCGCCGGTGATGACAACATTGCGCCCCTGACCGACACGATCGGTGCCATGGTTGACGATGCCCGTGATTTCGGAGTCACCCCAGCCCTAGAGCCAATCTCTTACCGCAGCGTGCATTCCATTCCGCAGGCAGCAGCAATCGCCAGAGACTCCGGCGGAAAAGTCGTGGCGGACACCTTGCACATGGCCAGGTTCGGAGCCACCCCAGAAGAACTCACCGACGTCACCGATGTTCTAGGAGTTCTCCAGCTTTGCGATAGCCCTCTGCAACGCCCGGCTGACCTCGACGGACTGGTTACAGAATCCCGCTCCCTGCGTCTGGCTCCCGGCGAAGGTGAACAAAACCTCCTGACCTTTGTCAACGCCCTGGATTCTAACGTCCCACTCAGCGTGGAGACCCCCAACGATGGGGAAGTAGCCTCTCGTGGCGACGCCGGATGGATCAACCACCTCTACAACACCACCCAAGCTCTGTTAGAAAAAATTGAGGAAGCAGTCTAAATGAAACACCAATATGATGTCATCGTTGTCGGTTCCGGCGCTGGCGGATTATCAGCTGCAGTCAGTGCAGCTTACGGCGGTAAGAAAGTCGCTGTAATTGAAAAGGCCTCAGTACTCGGTGGAGCCACCACCTGGTCCGGCGGTTGGGCTTGGACTCCTGGAACCAGCCTTGCGCGCAAAGACGGAGTAGTGGAATCCAAAGAAGAATTCCAAACCTACCTGCAAGCGGTAGTGGGGGAGTACTACCAAGAAGACAACATCTCCGCCTTCTTGGACGCAGCCCCTGAAATGGTCGATTTCTTTGAAAAAAACACCGACCTGCAGTGGACCCCCGGCGCGAAAATCAACGACATCTACGGCAACCTCCCCGGTGCTGGCACTGGACACCGCTCCGTTGGGCCAAAACCATTCAACGGACGCAAAGTACCCAAGAGTGTTCTTCCAAAACTGCGCCACCAGCTGTATGAAACCTCCTTCCTGGGAATGGGCATCATGGCTGGGCCTGACCTGACGAAATTCCTCTCTGCTTCACAGTTCGATCCACGTGGTTGGGTACATGCCGCCAGGCGCGTCATCGTGCACATGTGGGACATGGTCGTGCACAAACGCAATATGCAGATGGTCAACGGTGCAGCACTCACCGCTCGACTGGCTACCTCTGCAGACAAGCTGGGCGTTGATCTCCTGGTCAATCACTCCGCAGTGTCGTTGAATTACAAAAACGACCGCGTTACCGGCGTGAAAGTACAAACCCCACAGGGCTTGGTAGATTTCGAAGCCACTGCCGGCGTCGTGCTCGCCACTGGTGGATTCCCCAACAACGTTGACCTGCGCAAGGAACTCTTCCCACGCACCCCATCAGGTCAAGAACACTGGACCCTCGCGCCAGCAGAAACCACCGGCGACGGACTATCCATGGCTCGGGAAATCGGTGCAGGTTTTGTCAACGACCTGAAATCCCCAGCAGCATGGTGCCCTGTTTCATTGGTCCCATACTTCAACGGAAAAGTCGGCACCTTCCCCCACATCATGGACCGCGCAAAACCAGGCTCCATCGGTGTTGTCTCCACAGGTAAGCGATTCGTCAATGAAGCCAACGGCTACTACGACTACGTTGACGCCATGCTGAAAGCAGCCCCCGAAGGCGAACCAGTTGCATCCTGGCAGATCGCCGACTCCACCTTCGTGCGCAAATACCCACTGGGAATGGCCAAGCCACTACCCGTACCACTCACCCCATACCTGCGTTCTGGATACTTGGTAAAGGGCAAAACCATCGAGGAACTAGCCCAAAAATGTGGCATTGATCCTGCAGGTTTGCGCGCCACCGTCACGGAATTCAATGAAAACGCGCGCCGGGGCGAAGACCCAGAATTCGGTCGCGGATCCACTTCATTCAACAAGTACGGTGGCGACCCCAAGATCGGCCCCAACCCATCACTCGCACCAATCGAAAAGGGCCCGTTCTACGCTGTGAAAGTTGTTCCGGGTTCGTTTGGCACCTTCGATGGCATCAAAGCCGATGGAAAATCACGAGTTCTCCGCGATGACGACACGATCATCGATGGCCTCTACACCGCAGGCAACGATCGTGCCTCCATCATGGGTGGTTTCTACCCAGCAGGTGGCATCAACCTTGGCCCAGCGCTGGCATTCGGATACATCGCGGGCAAAGAACTGGCTAACTCCTAAATGTCGATTTCTTAACAGCGATTTCGGTCGGAAAACCGGGGAAAACCGAGCGAAATCGCCGCTGAGAAATTGAGCTTGAGGTATTGGAACCGTGAAATCGCTGTTAAGAAGCAACCTCGAAACATAGGCGTTTAAGGCGTCGAGATTTCCATATGGGTAGTGAGTTCTGGGGAGAGCAGCTTTAGGCCCTTAGAAGCGATTCTGTGAGGTCGAACTTTTAGAAGTCTTGGCCGTGAAATCACCCTTCTCGAGGCAAACCAGACAGGCGTGACAAGATTGGCGAAAAACTCGAAGTTCTGTCACGTGTGTCCGGTTTCCAATCCCCTAAACCGGACAGGCGTGCCAAAACCTGGCGGAAATCTAGATTTTTGTCACGCCTGTCTGGTTTCCCCTTGTAAAGTGTCAGCACGTTGTGCACACCCAATGTCATATCCTTGTGCACGCCCTATCCCACTAGGTTGTGCACACACAAAGCCACAGCAGTGTGCACACCAACCCAGCCCCTCGGGACAAGTTTCTAGCGCAGAAGATCCCCCGGATCTATCGACTTGAATCGCTTCTCAGCCTCATCACGTTTGCGTTGCCACAACGGTGTCGGGTGTTGCATCCACACCCCACGAATGTTGTAAGAATTGATATACGACTTACCCCGGGCAATCGCCACAACCGGCAACGGAATCGACAACTCAAGCTCCCCGGTTATCGCATCCCAGAAACCAAGCTCAGTTGCCGTCACCGTCCGATAAAACTCCCTGTCCCTCATCGTACGAGGAACAGAAATACGCATCCCCTGGAACACCACCTTCTGATTATTCCCAGCAAACGTAAACACATCAGGATCCACCGGCTTTTTACCAAAACGACGTACCCGTCGACGTTGCTCGGTCTGCTGCATCTTAGACACCGGAACAGATTCCTCCTGCCGAACAAGCGGGACATCTGATTGCTTCTCAATTCGACGACGGGCATAGTGATCGGCTTGCTGTTGAAGCACGACGGGATCAATCGGGGGTTGTTGTTCCACACAGCCCACAATCTCCCAGGCCGCGGCCGGGGTGAGATTATTCGGCAACCCCTGATGCGGGCGACGATTGTTGTAATGATCGCGGAACTGTTCAATATAGTGCGCACATTCCTCAAGTGTGTGTGGTTGATGAGCTTGAAGGAAACGAAATAGTGTGCGGTGGCTGCGTTCGTTTTTACCTTGGGTTTGAGGATGCCCAGGCTTGCCGGTAATGCTTAAACACCCCACCGTCGCGAGATAGCTTTCCAAGCTTCCGACGTATCCTTGCCGCATCCGGTTAAACGCTGAGCCGTTATCACTGAGTAATTCATGCGGGGCACCGAAATGAGCAATCGCTTGTTCTAGCGCTGTTCGGGCATCGACTGAGTTTTCATTCGCGGGGAAGACACAGGTTCCGACATCAAACCGAGTGGCATCATCAAGGATTTGATAGATCGTTACCCGAGTCAGATCAGTATCGTGCAGTGTGTAGATGAAACCATCTATTTGCCACATTTCCATGGCTTGACCTCGTTGAAACCTCACCACCGACGACTTCGGTCGCTTCTTAGGGTTACTTTCAACAGCTCCTGCGGCGCGTAACAAACGAGCAATGGTTGAAACAGATGGAATCGGTGCAGTCAGTTCCCCGGTGGAGATGCCTTCGAATCGAATAGAGATCGGGCCGTACTCCCATCCTTGGGCTTTCAGGCGTGCGCGGATGGACAGCAAGGTGCTGGTGATGGATTCATCGTACGTTCGCCGGGCGGTGATTGGGGCGCTGGAGTGTGGATGCAGTGCTGCGTTGGCGTCTTGTTGGTATCGGTTGCGGATGTTGTAGAAGCTGCGCCGCGATATTTTTAGCCGACTGCAGAACTCTTCGATCGAGGGGCTGTTCGGTGCGAACGGATCGAAATCGATGATCTTGCGTCGGGTTTCTGGGGGTAGGGGTTTAGGCATGATGTCAATTGTGAGCAGCCTAGGACTATGCCTGTGGTGTAGGTCTGGGGTGTGCACAAGGTCATGACACTATGCATGCACAAGGTCATGGCATTAAGTGTGCATAAGGTCATGACACTGAGTGTGCACAACCCTCTGACACAAAACAGTCTGGTTTCCCCTTTTAAGTGGACCCTTGAAATAGGACTTCGAAACGCCTAGTGAGGGTGGTGATCGTGCTGGCGGCGTCGATAAGCATCTTCGTCACGCTGAGCTCCACGGCCGCGGAGCCAACCGATCAGGCGGCAGACCAGGTAAATCACAAAAGAGATGGTGGTGACAAAAACACTCACCGGCAAACCAGGCGCTAGCGACAATAGCAGGCCACCGACAGCCGATACTTCCGCGAAGATGACTGCCAGCACCACGGCTTTCACTGGATTGGCGGTCACCGCCACAGCGGCCGCGCCGGGAGTGATCAGCAATGCCATGACCAGCAGCGCACCGACAATCTGCACGGACTGGGACGTGGTGAGGCCAACCAGAACTGCGAAGGCAACGGCGATGAATCGGACGTTTACTCCGGAGGCCTGCGCCATGATCGGATCGGCGCTGGCGAAAAGCAGCGGGCGCCAGAAAATCACCACGGCGCTAACCACGATCACGGTGACTGCCACAAGGATCCACAGCGATGATGAGGAAACACCAACGATTTGCCCTGTGAGCAGGGAGAACGCGGTGGAGCTTCGGCCGGGGTAGAGGTGAATGAACAGCACGGACAGACCGAGTCCGAAACTCATCACGGCACCGACGGCGGAATCTTGTTGTTTCATGCCGAGTAATGCCAGTAGGATCGCGGCGACCACGGAACCGATCACTGCACCGCCGCCTACATTCAATCCGAAGAGCAGCGCGGCGGCGGCTCCCATGAGGGCGAGTTCGGCGGTGCCGTGGACTGCGAAGGACTGTTGGCGCACCACGATGAGCGGCGCGATCACACCGGAGAGCAGGCCCAACAGCGCGGAGGCGATGAGTGCGTGCTGGACGAAATCGACGCTGATGAGATATTGGGTGTCGGAAAGCCAGGTGGATAGATCCACTTAAACCACCACGATTCTGTCGTTGATGCGAGCCACCGTGACGGGTGCGTTGTAGAGTTCGCTGAGTTTTTCGGACTGCATGACATCGCCAACCGTGCCGATGGTGTGGCCGTTGGGGGCGAGGTACAAAATGCGATCTACCAGGCCCATTAGTGGATTGACATCGTGGGTGACCACAACAACGCCGACGCCTTCGGCCTTCAATTCACCAAATAGGGACACCGTGCGCTGCGCGACGCCGGGGTCAAGGCTGAGGAGGGGTTCGTCGGCAAGCAATAATTGCGGGCGCGTGGCAAGGGCCTGGGCTTGGCGGACGAGCTGCTGCTGCCCGCCGGAGAGCTCGCCGACGCGTCGATCGGCGATTCCGGAAGCGCCCACGCGGGCAAGAAGCTTATCGACGTCACCCTTCGCGGGTCCCCTTTTGGAAACCACGCCATGCGCCGCGGACAGCGAAACCATATCGCGGGCACGCAACGGGACATCGAAAATTCGTTGTTGCGGAATATAACCCACCCGGGCATCAGTTTTAACCGAACCGTGGGTGAGTTTTCGGGTGCCCAAAATCGTACCGATGAGCGTGGATTTTCCCACGCCGTTGGGGCCTAAAACCGCAAGAAATTCCCCCTGTCGGAGCTCTAAATTCAGGCCCCTCCAGAGGGGATCCACCGCAGCATCATTGAAAGTCAACAGCATTTAAATAATTCTAAACCTGGTTAGTGGCAGCGGTGAGATCATCAACTGCCTTGGTGAATGCATCGAGGAAATTCTCGGTGTTTTGAGGGGTCTCATAGATCTCAACAACTGGGATGCCTTTTTCTTCTGCCAAATCCTTCAAGCTGGTCGCGACAGTCGACGCGGACTGTGGGTTGTAGATCAAAACATCGAGGTCACCGTTGTTAATTGCATCCTGGAACGACGCAACATCTGCTGCGGTTGGCTCGCTCTCGCTCAACGTGGTTGCGCGGTAACCCTCAGGGGTGGATTCCACCATGTCGGAGTGGGACAAAATGTGATCGGCGATCGGCTCGGTCTGAGCAATGCGAACTGCTGGAAGATCGTGAATCTGATTGTGCAGCTCGTCCATCTTGGTGGTCACAGCCGTTGCATCGGCCTGTGCCTCGGGATCAAGCTCGGTGACTTTTTCTGCGAACTCTTCAGCTACCTCAGAGACGTATTCAGTGGAGTACCAGACGTGCTCGTTGTCGACGTCATGATCGTGGCCCTCTTCATCGTGGTCGTGTTCGTGGGCTTCTTCGGCTTCGTGCTCGTGATCATCATGCTCGCTGTGGTCATGCTCTGAGAGATCCAATGCGTGGATGATGCGATCATCGTCTTCCAAGGTGCCGTAGAGCCAGGAATCATAGCCGCCGCCACCGACGATAATGATGTCAGCTTCGGAAACTTTAGCCATATCGGTAGCGGAAGGCTCGAAGGAATGAGGGTCGATGTCGCCACCGGTAATAATTGCTTCAATGTCTACATCTGGGGCGACAGCTTCGGCGACGTCAGCCCACACCTGGGTGGAGGTGACCACTTTAAGGGAATTGGATCCGGCAGCGTTGGTGGAATCCGCGGAATCTGCTGATCCAGTTGAGCAGCCAGCTAGTACCAGTGGGAGGATGGGGAGTGTCCAAAGAAGCTTTTTCATACCTGCCATTAAATGCTTATTGAAAAAGGATGTCAACATGAAAACTTATTGAAAATCGCAAAATCGCGTTAGACCTCGGATACGCCATAGGGGTAACTGGTAGATTGAAATGATTATGGGTAGGAAACAACAATACGGAACCCTCGCGTCCATCGCCGCGAAACTAGGTATCTCAAGGACCACAGTGTCCAACGCCTACAACCGGCCGGAGCAACTCTCCGCAGAACTTCGCCAACGCATCCTCGACACCGCTGAAGATATGGGCTATCTCGGCCCTGATCCGGTGGCCCGCAGCCTTCGTACACGCAGAGCAGGCGCAATCGGAGTGCTGCTTACTGAGGACCTCACTTATGCCTTCGAAGATATGGCCTCCGTGGACTTTCTTGCCGGGGTGGCTCAAGCTGCTGGAGACACCCAACTAACGCTGATTCCTGCCTCGCCCGCGAGCAGCGTTGACCATGTCTCGGCTCAACAATTAGTCAACAACGCTGCAGTTGACGGAGTGGTTATTTACTCCGTTGCCAAGGGTGATCCACACATCGATGCCATCCGTGCCCGTGGTTTGCCCGCAGTCATCGCCGACCAGCCTGCACGCGAAGAAGGCATGCCGTTTATTGCCCCAAATAACCGCAAAGCCATCGCCCCTGCAGCTCAAGCGCTAATCGACGCCGGCCACCGCAAAATCGGCATCCTGTCCATCCGCCTAGACCGCGCAAACAACGACGGCGAAGTCACCCGCGAGCGCCTCGAAAACGCCCAATACCAGGTACAACGCGACCGAGTCAGGGGTGCCATGGAAGTCTTTATCGAAGCGGGAATCGATCCCGGCACCGTGCCGATCATGGAATGCTGGATCAACAACCGCCAACACAACTTCGAAGTGGCCAAAGAACTTCTAGAAACACACCCAGACCTCACCGCAGTACTCTGTACCGTCGATGCACTGGCATTCGGCGTTCTGGAATACCTTAAAAGCGTAGGTAAATCAGCGCCTGCAGATCTATCCCTCACTGGTTTCGATGGCACCCACATGGCACTCGCACGGGATCTCACCACCGTCATCCAACCCAACAAACTCAAAGGGTTCAAAGCCGGCGAAACACTGTTGAAAATGATTGACAAAGAATACGTGGAACCAGAAGTGGAATTGGAAACTTCCTTCCACCCAGGTTCCACGGTTGCGCCAATCTAGGCTTGTGGCACTTTTCGTGCGTTTAGGCTCTCTTAAATCCCCAATCGCACGCTTTCCGCATACTGCATGCGGTGGTAGGCGAGTTTCTCTAGGAAAATTCCCACATTATCAACATCGTCGACGCGGGTTTTGGCTGCAGTGTCTCCTTCGCCAACCTTGACGGTTAGGGCACGATCATCGTTTTCTAAAGCTTTGAAACCGTGCTCATCGGTGGTGTCATCGCCGAGGAAAATCACACCAGTGGGCTCGGTGCGGTCAACGTATTCCTTCAGCCAGGTGCCCTTGGTGGTGGAGCTGATGGAGTATTCGATGATGCTCTTGCCGTTAGTAACCTTCAGGCCGGAAGAGTCTACGTGTGCTGCTTGGGCGAGGATTCCTTGGACTTTGTCCTTGTCGGAAACACGGATGAAGTGCAGCACGCGGTGGAAAGGCTTGATCTCCACGAATGCGCCTTCGATGCCGTCGACGATCTTTTCCAGATCTGCTTCAATCTTGGCGAGGCGAGCTACCTCTTCAGGAGTGAGGGTACGCGGGCGGGAGGAATCCTCAGAACCGTGTGAACCCACCATGGTGATGTCGTACTGACCAAGATCAAGAACCGTCTTCAATCCCTCCAGGTGACGTCCCGACAAAATGACAACATCAGTGTCTGCTTGTTGGGAGAGGTCTTTTACCGCCTTGAGGGATTTCTGGTTGATAGGAACGTTGTAAGCGTCCTTGCTAAATCCTGCGATGGTTCCATCAAAATCGGACACAACCAAAAGCTTTTTGGTCTTGGCGATTTCCTCAATAGTCAAAGTCATGGGAACCAGTGTACGGATCCCACAGAACCCCTGGCACTTTAAAGCCCTGGCACCTTAAGATGTCGGCGCGATCCAGGACACCAAGCGGATTGCTGGCCGATCGAGTTCATCGACATCGCTAGTCAGCAAGATTTCTGAACCAGAAGTCCTGGAGATTTCAAAAGAACCAGGCAGAAGATCAACCAGCTCGTTATGAACTTTGAGTTCTTGTCCTTGGCAATCATCGGGAAGTTTATCGAAATCCAGGGAAGACAAGGTCACATAATCGGCATCCAGAACAGAGCTTTGCTCACCATTTTGGAAGAATTCCGCACGCCCCGTAAAAGGCACACAGCCAGTGAAACCAGACAGGGAAGAATTGCCAAAATCTAAGCTGGGCTGGGAAATGACAAGATTACTGATCGAATTCGACTCATCTGGATCGGTGTAAATATTGGTCACCAACCAGGTGGAATCTGTCATTTCCACGGTGTCTGAACCACAGGACGCCAGCAGTAAAGCAAGCGGAAGAACGCCTATGGTCGCGATTCGTGCGCGGTTCATGAGTTTTCTCCCGACTGTGCCAAACAATCCAGGAAACTATTAGCCCACACGTTGACGTCGTGGGTATAGACCTGCTCGCTGTTCGTTTTCATTCGCGTTGCCGCAGATTCCGGATTGTGCTTCAAATCATGGACAGCTGCCACCATTTGCCGTTTGATGGATTCCACATCAAATGGGTTGCATAAATACGCACCGGTCAGCTCAGTGGCCGCGCCGGCAAATTCGGACAGCACCAAAGCACCAGTGCCGTCGCGGTGGTTGGCCACGAATTCTTTAGCCACCAAGTTCATACCGTCTTTAAAAGGCGTAACCAGCATGACATCGGCTGCGGTATACAGCACCTGGAGATCATTTTTGCTCAATGACCTGTGTAGATAATGCACCACGGGACGCCCCATGCGACCGAAACGACCATTGATACGGCCGACGGCTTCCTCGACCTGCGAACGCGACACACGATAGTGATCAATGCGCTCACGCGAAGGCGTCGCGACCTGCAGCAACACAGCTTTGTCGGCCTCCAACGCGCCGGATTCCAGCAGTTCCTCAAACGCAAGCAGGCGCTGCAAAATGCCCTTGGTGTAGTCCAGTCGGTCAACGCCCAGGAATACGGTTTCCGGCTCGTCGAGCGTTTTTAAAAGATCAAGAACGGCGCTTTTCGACGCCTCCCCAAACATTTCAACATCAATCGAGATCGGGAACGCCCCGACGCTAACTCGCCTTCCGTCAGCGGTTTCAACATGAGCGCCAATCTCACGCACCAATGCTTCACCACTGACCTGCAAGGTGTCCGGCTGACCCACATGAGACCCGGCAGTGCCGGCAACCTGCTGGGTTAACGCAAGGAAGTTTTCTGCGTTTTGAACCAAATGGAATCCCACCAAATCTGCGCCCAGCATGCCTCGAACAATCTCTTCACGCCACGGCAGCTGACGGAACAGATCAGGGGAAGGGAAGGGAATGTGGAGGAAGAAACCGATCTTCAAATCAGGGCGCATCTGGCGCAAAATGCCAGGAACCAGCAACAGCTGATAGTCCTGCACCCACACAGTGGCACCGTGTGCCGCCACTTGGCTCACGGCTTCAGCGAACTTGAGGTTTACCTCCCGAAACGCATGCCACCAATCGGTGTTGTACACCGGAGTAACAATCAGATCGTGGAAAAGAGGCCACAGCGTTGCGTTTGAAAAGCCCTCGTAGAAGCCTTCATAGTCACTTGCAGTGAGGACAACAGGGTGCAGCAAAACACCCGTATCTGTTCGAAATGGTTCGGGTGCAACATCTACAGTTCCAGGCCATCCGACCCAACATCCACGATGTTGTTCCAGAACGGGGGAAAGCCCCGTGACAAGGCCACCGGGGCTGGGGGAGATGCTATAGCTACCATCTGGGTGGACAGTCATATCCACTGGCAGACGGTTAGCAACAACTACAAAGCTATTGGAATCATCCATATAAGATCCGGCTTAAGACTTCTTTGTGGTCTTCTTTGCGGTGGTCTTTTTAGTAGTTTTCTTAGTGGTCTTCTTGGTCGTTTTCTTAGCAGCAGCCTTCTTAGCTGGTGCCTTACGAGTCCGCTTTGTAGCCTTCTTTGGCTGAGCTTCCTCGTGTTCAGAAGCGACCTTGGTGTAACGCAGGCCCTGAGGTTCAACGCCGAGCATGCACATCAAAGTGACGCCGTCGAAGAAGTCCTTAGAATAGGTGGCAACAATCCTGCGGGCACCGGCTGCGGTTTCCTCTTCAACAGCGTGAAGGGATTCTGGGGTGGGACGAGTGTCCGTGATTTTGGCCGGCAAGGATCCTCCTGAGTGTTTAAAAGCGATCGACCCGATATTCTACGCTATTTAAGCGAAAGACGCCTAAGCAGGTTGATTTTTACCTTTTATTACCGAATCTCTGATTAGTCTTTGGACGTTTTCTCTGCCGGCGCTGATTCTGCTCAGCTTCCTCCTGGAAGGAGAACTCATTCGCCTTGGTAAATGCACGGTATGGGTTGAAGCGTGGTGGACGACGTAGCCTGCGGGCAATCCACTCACCCAAAACCACGCCAGCGGCAAGTGATGAAGCAGTGGCTAAAGCAACCGCAATGTTGGTGAAACCCATGAGTGTTTGATCATTCAGGGTGGCGTACATTCCGCGGTAAATTGCTAGACCTGGAAGCATTGGTGTGATGCCGGCAATCGCCACAATCAACGGTGGAATCAAGAATCGACGGGCAAGCAAACCACCAGTGAAACCAACTGCTGTTGCAGCAATCGCAGCGGCAGAGACGGGGCCTAAATAAACAACGAAGAGGTAATAAAACGCAGAACCCATCAGCGCAGTAAGCCCCGCAATAATCACCGAGGACCACTCCGCGTAACAACCCACTGCGAAGGCCGCTGCGGTGACGCCACCAGCGATAATGCGGGCGAATGTAGACGAATAATTAGGTGCTGCAGCGGACTCCATGGCAGGCAACATGACATGCAAGATTTCAGAAAGCTGAATGCCCAAACCCACGCCAGCAACAATGCCGCCGGTAAACAGGAGTGTTTCGAAAAATCGTGCACTTGCTGTCACCGGAGCGCCCGTGATGCCGTCCTGCAGAGATTGCACGAGTGTCAAACCTGCCAACAGCACAACAATTCCAGATGCGATGATCTGGCTCGGTTTGATCTCAAGACCAAATTGCAACGCCAAAGAATAAGCAATCGATGCAGGCAGCGTGGCAATAAAACCACCAACAACATTTTGGAAGAAAGTAGGCAAACCCTTCTTTCCCAAAAATGACGTCGTGGCAATGATCGTGAACGCGGTAATAAAAGCAATTAGGGAAACCTGCCATCCACCACCCAACAGCACAGCAACAGCACCACCCATCATTGCCCAGCCAAGCAACGCAACAGGGAAACCATAAGACGCAGGGGATTGCTCCAACTCGTCCAGGATTTTCTCGGCAACCTCAGGCGGGGTCGCACCAGCCTGAATGGAACGGATCAAACGGTCAACCTCAGACAGTTTGGAGAAGTTGGTGTCCAACTTGCCTACAACATGAAACACGTTGACCGGCATCTTCCTCTCCACACCGATGTTGGTGAAGATGGTGATCGTATTCAACGTGATATCCACGTGCGTGTAGTACAAACCGTACGCAGAGGTCACTGCTCGAACTTGTACCTTGGTGTCACTATTTGACGTACCTGAAGAAAGCAAAATATCGCCAATTCTCGCAGCCAAATTCATCACACCGGCCACTTGACTATGGTCAGTGAGATCAATCGGGGCTAGTGGCGATGGCGGAGGTGCGGCTTTTGCAGCGTCAACTGTTGAAATGCGGCCACGAAGGGTCGCAAAACTCAACATCCGCTGGAAAACATTTTGCAAGGAAAAAGAGTCCAATCACAGGTCGTTTATGCACGGTTCACCAGATACTCTAGCCCCGAATTCCATTGTGATGTACACATACGCTAAGATACGTATTCGTAGTTGTTGATCATCAGCATCTGCGGTGCTGGAGTGGCGCAATTGGCAGCGCAACGCACTTGTAATGCGTAGGTTGAGAGTTCAAGTCTCTTCTCCAGCTCAATAACACCAGGTCAAAGGGGTATTTTCTTAATGAAAATGCCCCTTTTTGGCTTGAGGTCTCCAAAAAGTCTCCATTTAATAACACGGGGCTTAGGGGCTTTCTTTTCCCTTGGCTCGATGTTTGGAAATGAAACGGTGTTTGAATGTCGCCAGTTGGTGAGGGGATTATTTCATTTCACTTAGGCTCCCGTTTGGGTTGAAATTAGTCACTTTTCATATGGCGTGTTCAAATTAAGCTCCTTAAATTCGTTGACCAGATTGATGACTAGATCTTGCTGGCGGACGGTCAGTCTTGTTATGTCTACATGCTTCACATAGTCACTTTGGGAGATGATCTTCGAAAAATTTGGCCATTCAGATTCGGGAACTTTCGCTGCACTTAAAACCTCTACTGGATCAAGGTCGAGAGCCTCTGCAAGCTTCATACACATCATTGGATCGACGGTGAATGGTTCACCGGTTCTCCGGGATATTCCTTTTTCGAGGTCGATTACCCAGAATCGGGTTTTGTCTATGGCTTTAGCTAGATGCTCTTGATTCATGTCGAGGGTTCGGCGCTGGTTGCGAACTAGATCGCTGATTGGATACTTTTCTTGATTTGTTGTCATGGATGTAAGTTATGAAAAATTGTTTTAATATGCAACACAACTAAAAAACAATATGCAACATTCTAAGATCTTGAGTTAAACTTTGCACTGCTCGGCATTGAGCTCGGTCCAGGATCGAAAGCCTGGCAGGTGGGGCGAAATTCAATATGAATGATTAGGGCTAATTTCCCTAGGCGAATCCTCCTAAAATCGTTACCCTAGGATCGAACTGAAAAGTTGAAACTAATCGATGACAGGGAGAGCCAGATGGCCCAGGGTATTAGTGCTGCTGAGCTACAAGCGTTAAAGCTGCGTGCTGCTGAATTGAGAGCGGAGGGTGCTGGAGGGACCGGCACCAAAGAGAAAGAACGTGAGGCGGCAGATTGTGTCTCGTTGATTGAGTCGTTGGAGGGGCTTGATCGACAGATCGCGGAGTTGTTGCACAGGGTTGTTAAGGATGAAGCGCCACACCTTGATCCTCAGGTGCGAGACGGCGTTCCAGCGTATGCGCGTGAGGGCACGGTTATCGTATTTTTTCAACCAGCTTCCCAACACGATTCCCGCTATGGAAGCATTGGTTTTAATGACGAAGCTTTTCTGGATGACGGAGATTTCTGGGCCACGAGTTTCGCTGTTTTGGCTGTTAGTGACAAGTTTGAGGCGAAGCTGAGGGGGCTTGTCGGTAAGGCTGCAGGGTAGCGGGAGTTTCCTTCAGATTGGAAGTTCTTTAATTTTCTCGATTATGTACCTCATTTACGCGTAAAGTTTGGGGCATGGGAAAGTTACTTTTCGTAGACATCGGTGGCACACTGCTGGATTACTCAAATGAAGTTCCGCGTTCGGCCGTTGACGCGATCCGTAAGGCACGCGCCAAAGGACACCGCGTGTACTTGAGCTCTGGTCGAAGCAGCGCTGAGGTGACTTCTCAGTTGTGGGATATCGGAGTGGATGGCCTCATTGGCGCAAATGGTGGATATGTGGAAAGCGCACAGGAGTCTGTGTTCCACCGCCGTTTGTCGGGTGAGGAGACCCGCCACATTGTGGAGTGGCTCTACAACCGTGGTTTGGAGTTTTATCTCGAGTCCAACAACGGTTTGTATGCAAGCCGTGGTTTCCGTGAGGCTTCTAAGCCAGTGCTGTCTCGCCTTTCGGAGAAGACCGACGTGACAGTCGATAGCATGTACCCGGATATGTTCTGGGGCGCGAGCCTTGATCGTGACGATGTGAACAAGATCAGTTACATCTTCAATTCTCAGGAAGATTTGGACGCAGCGCGTGAGGCGTTCCCTAACCTGGAGCACACCACGTGGGGTGGTCAGACGGGTGCGTTGTTCGGCACGATCGGTGTGTCTGTCAACAAGAAGATCGGCGTGGATCGCCTGCTGAAGTACCTGAACGCAGATCGCGCAAACACCATTGCGTTCGGCGACAGCGATGAGGATCTCTCCCTATTTGAGGCGAGCGCTTACGGCGTCGCGATGGGCGAGGCCACCGAATCGCTCAAGGCTGCTGCTGACCTGGTCACGGATGCTGTTGGGCAGGACGGCTTGCGCAATGCGTTTTTAAAGCTTGAGCTTATCGACGCCTGACCCCATCAAAGAACTTCCCAATCTCCTCAGCCGCTATCACTGATGTGGTTGAGGGGCCTAGAAATTCTGGATAAGTTTTCCCACTTGGTACCAAGTGGCCGATCCCGTTGAGTGTCCAAAACTCAACGGGATTTTCTCCATCCCAGGTATCGATCGACACCACATCATCAATCACGTCGTGGCGGTGTTCGGTCAGTCCGTTTCGGGCGGCAATATAGGCAGCTGAATCAAAGGCGGACATGCCCACGCCACGGCGGTGTTCGCGACCAATACCGGCATCGCCACCCTCATACGGTGAAAAAGTATCGGCAGTTCCAGCCATCGCCAAATAAGGCACCGGATGTGTCTTGAAGGTTTTCACCTGCGGCAGCGTATTCTCTGCAACTGGCATGTTGGATGCAATGGTTGCAGCGCCACTGAGCATCTTGGGAACCTCATGCATGAGCCGCAACACCATCTGCCCACCGTTGGAATAGCCAACAATAAAGATCCTCTTGATGCCATACGTGTTGCCCAAGTGCGTGGCGAGTTTTACAAAGAACCCCACATCATCAATGCCTAAATGGCGGGTATTTTCATCCAAACCCAACCGCGCATCATTCCAATGCTGATCCACCCCATCCGGATAAACCACCATGAACGGCAACGGATCAAAAGTCCTGTTGGTGAAGCTGCGCCCCACAGATCCTGACTGCTGGGAGCCATGAAAATAGATCAGCGCATCCGTGGTGGAACCAAAAGGCTCAACAATACGAAACGTTCGCTTTCGGTCCTGATGAAAGAGATGTCCCTGAATCATCATCTAAGTATGCATCTCGGTAAGCTCGACCAGGACAGTGCCACCACAATTTTGGAGGATTACAAGAACATGACCAACATCCGCGTAGCTATCGTGGGCTACGGAAACCTGGGACGCAGCGTCGAAAAGCTTATTGCCAAGCAGCCCGACATGGACCTTGTAGGAATCTTCTCGCGCCGGGCCACCCTCGACACAAAGACGCCAGTCTTTGATGTCGCCGACGTGGACAAGCACGCCGACGACGTGGACGTGCTGTTCCTGTGCATGGGCTCCGCCACCGACATCCCTGAGCAGGCACCAAAGTTCGCGCAGTTCGCCTGCACCGTAGACACCTACGACAACCACCGCGACATCCCACGCCACCGCCAGGTCATGAACGAAGCCGCCACCGCAGCCGGCAACGTTGCACTGGTCTCTACCGGCTGGGATCCAGGAATGTTCTCCATCAACCGCGTCTACGCAGCGGCAGTCTTAGCCGAGCACCAGCAGCACACCTTCTGGGGCCCAGGTTTGTCACAGGGCCACTCCGATGCTTTGCGACGCATCCCTGGCGTTCAAAAGGCAGTCCAGTACACCCTCCCATCCGAAGACGCCCTGGAAAAGGCCCGCCGCGGCGAAGCCGGCGACCTTACCGGAAAGCAAACCCACAAGCGCCAATGCTTCGTGGTTGCCGACGCGGCCGATCACGAGCGCATCGAAAACGACATCCGCACCATGCCTGATTACTTCGTTGGCTACGAAGTCGAAGTCAACTTCATCGACGAAGCAACCTTCGACTCCGAGCACACCGGCATGCCACACGGTGGCCACGTGATTACCACCGGCGACACCGGTGGCTTCAACCACACCGTGGAATACATCCTCAAGCTGGACCGAAACCCAGATTTCACCGCTTCCTCACAGATCGCTTTCGGTCGCGCAGCTCACCGCATGAAGCAGCAGGGCCAAAGCGGAGCTTTCACCGTCCTCGAAGTTGCTCCATACCTGCTCTCCCCAGAGAACTTGGACGATCTGATCGCACGCGACGTCTAATTTAGCTCGAGGGGCAAGGAAACAGTGTGGTTTCCTTGCCTCTTTTAGCCTTTTCAGAGGGTGTCTTCGCTGGACCAAGAGGAAACCAGACAGGCGTGACAAAAATCTGGATTTCCGCCAGGTTTTGGCACGCCTGTCTGGTTTAGGGGATGAGAAACCGGACACACGTGCCAAAACTTCGGCTTTTTCGCCAATCTTGTCACGCCTGTCTGGTTTGCCTCGGATGAGGTGATTTCATGGCCAAGACTTCTAAAAGTTCGACCTCGCAGGATCGCTTCTAAGGGCCTTTAGCGGACCAACCTAGGCCGATACCCATGTGGAAATCTCGACGTCTTAAATGGACGATTGGAGCTAAAACCACGAACAGCTGGGATTTTCCACGATAGGATTGGGTCTCGTGGAGATTCGTTGGTTGGAAGGCTTTATCGCGGTCGCGGAAGAATTGCACTTTAGTAATGCTGCGATTCGTTTGGGGATGCCGCAATCGCCGTTGAGTCAGTTGATCCGGCGGTTGGAGTCGGAGTTGGGGCAGAAGCTTTTTGATCGCAGTACCCGGTCGGTGGAGTTAACTGCCGCGGGTCGGGCGTTTTTGCCACATGCCAGGGGGATTGTGGCGAGCGCTGCGGTGGCGAGGGAAGCTGTGAATGCTGCCGAGGGGGAGATCGTTGGTGTTGTTCGCATTGGTTTTTCTGGTGTGCTGAACTATTCCACGCTGCCGCTTTTGACCAGTGAGGTGCATAAACGGCTTCCTAATGTGGAGTTGGAGCTCGTTGGTCAGAAGTTGACGAGGGAAGCGGTAAGTTTGCTGCGCTTGGGGGCGTTGGATATTACGTTGATGGGTTTGCCCATTGAGGATCCAGAGATTGAGACTCGGCTGATTAGTTTGGAAGAGTTTTGCGTGGTGTTGCCGAAGGATCATCGTCTTGCGGGGGAAGGAGTGGTGGATTTGGTGGATCTGGCTAAAGATGGGTTTGTGACGACGCCGGAGTTTGCGGGGTCTGTGTTTAGGAATTCCACCTTTCAGTTGTGTGCTGAGGCTGGTTTTGTGCCGAGGATCAGCCAGCAAGTTAATGATCCTTACATGGCGCTGTTGTTGGCGCGGTAGTCAATCATGGGGGAGTATCCCACCGTATCCGCGTGAACAAGGGCGTGGTGCTGGCAGCAGGTGGATTCTCCCAGAATCCAGAACTGCGCAAGAAGTACATGCCAGAACCCACCCCACAGTTCTCCCGCACCAACGAAAGCGCCACCGGCGACACCATGGCCCTTGCTGCGAAAGTGGGAGCACGCCTAGGCGACGACAACGGTGAAAACGCACTGTGGTTCCCATCGTCCATCGGCACCCGCGCCGACGGATCCACCGCGGTGTACCCACACATTTGGGACCGTGGCCGCCTCGGAGTCATCGCAGTCAACGCAGCAGGCGAGCGTTTCGTCGATGAATCCGTCTCCTACCACCGCTTCGTGCGCGCCATGTACGAATCCAACAAAACCACCCCGACTGTTTCAGCCTGGCTCATTGTTGATTCCCACACCCTGGCAAAATACGGCCTCGGCATGATCACCATGCCACACCTGCCTAAACTCGCTCTGCAAAAATACATCGACTCCGGATACCTGCACGCAGGATCATCCTTGGATGAATTGGCACGCAGCATTGGTGTGGACGCTCGCGGCCTGGAACAAACCGTCAAACGCTACAATACCTTCGCTAAAACGGGTATCGACGAAGACTTCCACAAGGGCGAACTCCTCTTCGGTCAAGCCGCCGGCGATCCAGACAACAAGCCAAACCCCAACGTCGGACCAATCAAGAAGGGACCGTTCTACGCAATCGCTGTAGTCCCAACCCCTCTGGCCACTGCCTTTGGCATCAGCATCAACCCCAACGGACAGGTTGTTAGTGAAGATGGGGAGCCCATCATTGGACTGTACTCCGCAGGAAATGATGCCCAATCTGTCATGGCTTCTGAATATCCTGGTGCTGGTTCACAGGTTGGTTCCGGAATGACCTTTGGTTGGATCGCAGCACAGCACGCGGTGGGGAAAGCGGGAAAATCCGGAGGAGCTAAGGCAGGATATGCCGCGTCTTCTAAGTAATTGCTTGGTGGGTTGCTTACTAGTCCGATGATCGTGAGGGAAACCAGCAGAGCAGCACACAGTACAGAAGCTGGCTTAAACCTTATTTGTAGTTGTCAATAAATATGAAATTCCTTAGCAACTTGTTTAAATAGACGTATAAACAAGTTTGAAAAAGGAAGGTTATCCATCTTGAAAAAGCATGTGACCTCAGCCGTTACCGCCGTGGTGACGGCTTTTTCAACGGCTGCGCTTGGTTTAAGTATTGCCGTTTCTCCTGCTGTTGCCCAAGTGGCTAATCCAGCTCCAGATCTTTCTGCGCCGTATACATGGGTGGAAGAGTTTGATTCCGAGGATGCTCTCAAAGGGTGGAACATTTTCCGCCAGCCAGATTATGGCAGCGACAAAGTTCTCTATACCGAAGATGCTTTAAGTATCGAAGATGGCAAGCTCACCATCACCACTCAGCGCCACTGCGTTGACGAAGACTTCGCGATCAGTGATCCTGTCAACCGCGGAAAGCTCAATGACAGCACCGCGCAAGTTGAACCTTGTGCTCCAGGTCAGTTTGAAAAGTTCACCAGTGCGCGCATCGTCACTCCGAAAATTGCTCGTGGAGAGTTCGACCTTTCTGTCACTGCAACTCTTAACACCGGTGGCGTCGAAGGTGTCCGAAGTGCCATTTGGATGCAAAACGGTGAACAGGCGTGTTCCTCAGCAACCAACAATGGCCTCTACGGAGAACTAGACCTGGTAGAGCACTTTTCTTACGATCTTCGCTCGCCATGGTCTCCATCAAACACCCACTTGGGTTGTGATCCTGAAAGTGTCAACGGCACCAACCGTGCACCTCGTGAACTTAAACTAGATGAGTCACTCGATGGCGTGGAGCACACCTGGACTGTGAGCACCACCCGCGACGGCGTTGAGTACTTCATTGATGATGAGGCGATTAACCGCCAGTCATGGCGCAACGATGTCACTTTGGGGCATGCCGAAATTGATGATTTCGGGATCTCCGCGCAGACGTTTGATGAGATCGTCGACCGCGAATGGACTCTCACTCTTAATCAAAAGGTAGAAAGCGCCGACTGGGCAAAACCACGTTCCTCTGAGGAAGATTTCCCAGTCCGGTCCATGGTGATTGACCGCATCGAGGTCACCGGATCTCCCGCAGTATCTGAAGACACCCCCATGCCAGATACCACCCAGCTTTTGACCCAAGACACTCTGGAATACCTCGGTCGCATGCCAGTGCTGGAACGCTACGAGCCAGCAAGTGCTGATTTTGCCGATGGCCGCAGGCCTTCCTGGAACTACTTCAATTTGAAGGAATCGTGGCAGAATCCAGAACTCGAGCAACGCCCAGAAGCTGTCGAATTCGTTGATGGACGCATGGATATCGTGACCCGTCGCCACTGTCTGGCCACCACTGATGACATCGCCACTCCGGAAAACGCACAGGAGGAACCGTGCGCGCCGGGTGAGGTGACACGCTACAGCTCAGCGCGTGTCCACCTTCCAGAGATCCCCGCCGGCAACTTCCGGCTCACCGTGCGCGCACGGGCGCAGTCCGAAGAGCTTGTCGACGGCGTCCGCCCCGCTATCTGGATGCAGAACAATACCAACTTCTGTGCTGACAACGATGGACGCCCTTATGGTGAACTGGATATTACTGAGTTCTACAGCTCTCGTGTGAACACCCAGTACTCGGCAGTACACCTTGGATGTGCTGGCAACCGCCCAGAGATGAAGCTTCGCCAAATGGAAATGGAAGAGTCCATGTTTGGGGATTGGCATGACTGGGGCGTCGAAGTCTTCGACGGCCAGATCGTATTCACCATTGACGGCAAGGCAGTAACTTCCTCTGGCAAAGATGTCTTTGGCAACTCTGTTACCCCAGCCGCTGCACCTCTTCGCCCCGCGCACTTCAAGTTGTCGGAAGAGGAATACCGTGAAGTCATCGGGCAGCCTTGGCACCTTATTTTGAACACCATGGTGGAGCAGTCTGGCAAAGACAGCTGGATTACAGCGGTCGACAATAACGAGGCGTTCCCAGAACACCGCTTCCAAATTGACCATGTGGCAGTAGATATCGAGTCTGACTCTGTGGACAATGTATGGCCTGACGCTGCGAATGAAATCCCAGACAATGTTGGTATTGAAGACTCTGATGATGGCAGCGACCTGGAGGTTGGTTCGACCGGAAGCTCTACAGCTGAGACCGTGAGCTGGATCTCGTTGTTCACCGCGTTGAGCTCGCTGGTCTTCACACTGGCTCTCAATCAAGAAGCATTGCAGAATTTGATTAATCAGTTCATGAGACAGTTCAAGTAATCCTTGTGGGCGCTTTGTCTACTTCACCTTGTGCGGTGGCTTCACCATGCTCAGCAGCACAATACCGAATAGCAGAATCAGCGCGATGGCCAAAATACCAGTGCGGTCATCGCCGGTGAGCCCCACAAATACACCAAACAGCGACGGCACCATCCAACTCACGGCACGGCCGGTAGTGGCATAAAGGCCGAAGAGCTGGCCTTCCTGGCCATCTGGGGAAAGACGTGTTAAATAGCTTCTCGACGCTGACTGTGCAGGTCCCACAAACGCACAGAGGATTAATCCGAAGATCCAGAAATTAGTGGGGCCTTCAACGAAGAAGAGAATTGCAGCATCGGCGATCATGATGGCAAGAGAAATCAAGATGATGGGTTTTGGCCCGACGCGATCGTCTAGGAATCCTCCGAGGAGTGCTCCCAACGCAGAGACCACGTTGGCTGCGACACCGAAGAGGAGGACATCACCGGCAGATAGTCCGTACACAGAGACCGCAAGGATGGCACCGAAGGTAAATACTCCGGCGAGTCCGTCACGGAAAACAGCTGCTGCGATGAGGAAATACACGGAGTTGCGGTCTTGTTTCCACAGCTCAGCGATCTGCCCAAAGAGATCCTTGTAGGCAGCTATGAGGCCTTTGGGGTGGTCTTCGGCAGCTACCTGTGCCTCAATTTCTGGGACTCGAAGAAGTGCCGGAATCGCAGAGACCAAGAACCAAACGGCTGCAAGCACTGCGACGAGGCGGATATTCATGCCGTCTTCGATGGGCAGGTTTAGGAATCCGCGGGTATCGCCATCACCGGCAACAAAACCTAGGTAACAAACAAGCAGTAGAACGATGCCACCGAAGTAACCCATGGACCAGCCGAAACCAGAAACTCGGCCCACGTTTTCGCGGGTCGAGATTTGGGAGAGCTGCGCATAGTACTGAACTTCAGCGAACTCAAAGGTGATGTTGGCGATCGCCATGATGGCTACACCAAACCAGAAAAATGTGGGATCAGTGTTCTTTACTGTAAAGAGACAAAACATCAAGAACACGGTGACAAGTGTCCACATGCGCAGTGACCTGCGGCGAGTGCCCTTGATATCTGATCGCCTGCCCATGACTGGGGCAACAACCGCAACAATGACGCCAGCGATGGCGACCGCCATCGAATACAGTGATGTGGCGTTGGAACCCTCGGGGAGGGTGGCGCCGACTGAATCAGTGAGATAGACCGAGAAAATAAAGGTCACGAGGACCGCGTTGAAAGAGGCGGAACCCCAATCCCAAAACGCCCAAGAAACAATTGGGGGTTTTGGTGTGGGTTTGGTCGCGCGGTCGAATTCCTGAACAGTCATGCTCAAGACTTTAAGGTAGAAATTTAAGTCTGGCTTGGTATCAGCTCGAGAATTGTTTCCAGCATGGCTTGGCGCTTGGACTTGCTGAGGACATCATCATGAATGTAATCGTGCACGAAGAGGCCATCGGCTGCGAGCTGCACCAGGTAGACGGCGCGTTTGTGGGCATCGTTTTCCAGATCATCGGTGTCGGGGATCCATTGATGATTTACAGTGCGCCAGGCGTTAAGGAAATCCGGGTGGGAGGGGGCGTCGATAAGCAAAAGCAGCTCGGGGCGCGAAACGTTTTCAGCAAGCGTAACCACGACGGCGCGCAATCGCTCAAGTGGATCCTCTGGGTCGCGGGTTATGTCGCGCAATTCCTTGTCCCAGTCGTCGGCAAGCAACTCGTGCATGCCTAAAAGCAGCGCATGGCGGCTGGGGAAATGATAAATCAAGCCCGACTTGGACAGACCGGTCGCCTCGGCGAGCGAATCGTAACTCAGCGTCTCGAGGCTGTACTCGCCGATATAATCGATGGCCGTGCGCAGAATCATCTCTTTTTTACTAGTGCGCATTATTGGCTCCCTTCGGATTTCCGCGGAAAAGGTAACTGCTGATCAGAGCAGCCGCTACTGCGCATACTAGGGCAATGATCAACACGTTAATGTATGCGGTGTCCAAAGATGCACGCGCCGCATCGCCATCAATCGCGTGGTGAACACCCGCCGAGAAGTTATCCGCAACCTCTGCCGGGGCATGCAGCGAGTAGAAGAATGGGAACAAGCTACCCAAAATCGCGACAGACAACAGCGTGCCGAACTCATAAGAGACCTCTTCGATCGACGACGCCATGCCAGCCTTACGCACCGGCGCGGAACCGATAATCGCAGTGGAAGACACAGACATTACCGAACCAGCACCCGCGCCCATGAAGAATAGACCCGCGATGAAAAACGGCAAACCATCAGTATGAGTCGCGCCCCAAATACACAGGGCGATGCCAACGGCAGTGGCAGCAAAACCACCACTGATCAGCGGTTTGAAGCCCCAACGATGCAGGTTTGCACCACCGATAATAGACATCGGGAAGCTACCCAATGCAGCTGGGATCATGAGCAAACCAGCCTCAAGTGGAGTGAAACCCACAGACAACTGGAAACGCTGCGAGGTAGTCATTTCCAAACCGGACACAGTAAACATCGCCATGCCCGCAGCAACCACACCGCCTAAGAAAAGGCGATTACGGAACAACGACAGATCTAGAAGTGGCTCCTCGATCTTCTTCTGACGACTGCTAAACAACACCGCACCAATGATCAACATGATGACTGCACCCAAAAGAAGAGGCATATGGCGTGCAGTATTCACAGATTCCTTGATCGTGATGATCAACCCAGCAAGTGTGAGCAGCGCATAGAACGACGACAAGAAATCCCAATGCTTAGACGGATTCGCGATATTGGCCGGCGCCACAAAAAGCGTAGCGATCAACGCGATAACAGCCACCGGAACGTTAATGAGGAAAACCGAACCCCACCAGAAGAATTCCAACAGCGCACCACCAATGATCGGGCCTGCCGCAGCGCCAAGAATTGCCACGGAACCCCAAATACCAATTGCAGTGTTGCGCTCACGCTCATCCTCAAACGTAATGCGGATCAGAGCCAAGGTTGCAGGCATCATCGTTGCCGCACCGATGCCAAGGAAAGCTCTCGCAGCAACAAGAGCCCACGCAGTTGGAGCAAACGCAGCACCAAGTGAAGCGATTCCGAAAATGCTCAAGCCCATGAGGAACATCCGGCGGTGGCCGATTTTGTCACCCAAAGTGCCGGTACCCAAAAGAAGGCCCGCCATGAGCAGGGGATATGCGTTGATGATCCACAACGCTTGGGTTTCGGTGGCTGCGAGCTGTTCACGCAGCAGAGGGAGTGCGGTGTAGAGAATCGAGTTGTCTACACCGATCAGAAAGAGACCACCGCTGATAACGGCGAGGAAAGCCCAACGTTGGGTTTTCGTAGGCGCTTGCGCCTGTAAGGTTTCTGAAGTCATGGATCGTAACTGTAACGAATGGTCGGTACAGTTACAACTCTTTTGTTGGTGTTTTAGACCACGGCGCTGTGTGGCGATTTAAGACGTCGGAAATCGTAGGGGACTGTCAGCGTGGGTCGGGTTCTTTGAGGCGCTTAGAGGCGATTCTGTGAGGTCACTTTTTGTGGGGTCGGGGTCTAAATTTGGCCAGTTTTCGAGGCGACCAGACAGGCGTGCCCACGATGTTTAAATAGGCGATCGGTGGGCATCTGTGTTTGGTTTCGACGGGCTGAAACCAAACCAGACTGCCCAGCAACGACGGAAATCCCAAAAGTGGGCATCCCTGTTTGGTACCGAGTACCCACCCGGGCCTGAAACTCCCTGGCAGGCGGGCGAAGCGTGGCAACAACTGGAATTTAAGAGCACAATTGAAGTCGCACCAAGTTAGGCAACACAATAGCCATAACGTTGAGGAGTTCAGATGGCACACAGCTACGCAGAACAATTAATTGACACTTTGGAAGCTCAAGGTGTGAAGCGAATTTATGGTTTGGTGGGTGACAGCCTTAATCCGATCGTGGATGCTGTCCGCCAATCAGATATTGAGTGGGTGCACGTTCGAAATGAGGAAGCGGCGGCGTTTGCAGCCGGTGCGGAATCGTTGATCACTGGGGAGCTGGCAGTATGTGCTGCTTCTTGTGGTCCTGGAAACACACACCTGATTCAGGGTCTTTATGATTCGCATCGAAATGGTGCGAAGGTGTTGGCCATCGCTAGCCATATTCCGAGTGCCCAGATTGGTTCGACGTTCTTCCAGGAAACGCATCCGGAGATTTTGTTTAAGGAATGCTCTGGTTACTGCGAGATGGTGAATGGTGGTGAGCAGGGTGAACGCATTTTGCATCACGCGATTCAGTCCACCATGGCGGGTAAAGGTGTGTCGGTGGTAGTGATTCCTGGTGATATCGCTAAGGAAGACGCAGGTGACGGTACTTATTCCAATTCCACTATTTCTTCTGGCACTCCTGTGGTGTTCCCGGATCCTACTGAGGCTGCAGCGCTGGTGGAGGCGATTAACAACGCTAAGTCTGTCACTTTGTTCTGCGGTGCGGGCGTGAAGAATGCTCGCGCGCAGGTGTTGGAGTTGGCGGAGAAGATTAAATCACCGATCGGGCATGCGCTGGGTGGTAAGCAGTACATCCAGCATGAGAATCCGTTTGAGGTCGGCATGTCTGGCCTGCTTGGTTACGGCGCCTGCGTGGATGCGTCCAATGAGGCGGATCTGCTGATTCTATTGGGTACGGATTTCCCTTATTCTGATTTCCTTCCTAAAGACAACGTTGCCCAGGTGGATATCAACGGTGCGCACATTGGTCGACGTACCACGGTGAAGTATCCGGTGACCGGTGATGTTGCTGCAACAATCGAAAATATTTTGCCTCATGTGAAGGAAAAAACAGATCGTTCCTTCCTTGATCGGATGCTCAAGGCACACGAGCGTAAGTTGAGCTCGGTGGTAGAGACGTACACACATAACGTCGAGAAGCATGTGCCTATTCACCCTGAATACGTTGCCTCTATTTTGAACGAGCTGGCGGATAAGGATGCGGTGTTTACTGTGGATACCGGCATGTGCAATGTGTGGCATGCGAGGTACATCGAGAATCCGGAGGGAACGCGCGACTTTGTGGGTTCATTCCGCCACGGCACGATGGCTAATGCGTTGCCTCATGCGATTGGTGCGCAAAGTGTTGATCGAAACCGCCAGGTGATCGCGATGTGTGGCGATGGTGGTTTGGGCATGCTGCTGGGTGAGCTTCTGACCGTTAAGCTGCACCAACTTCCGCTGAAGGCTGTGGTGTTTAACAACAGTTCTTTGGGCATGGTGAAGTTGGAGATGCTCGTGGAGGGACAGCCAGAATTTGGTACTGACCATGAGGAAGTGAATTTCGCAGAGATTGCGGCGGCTGCGGGTATCAAATCGGTACGCATCACCGATCCGAAGAAAGTTCGCGAGCAGCTAGCTGAGGCATTGGCATATCCTGGACCTGTACTGATCGATATCGTCACGGATCCTAATGCGCTGTCGATCCCACCAACCATCACGTGGGAACAGGTCATGGGATTCAGCAAGGCGGCCACCCGAACCGTCTTTGGTGGAGGAGTAGGAGCGATGATCGATCTGGCCCGTTCGAACATAAGGAATATTCCTACTCCATGATGATTGATACACCTGCTGTTCTCATTGACCGCGAGCGCTTAACTGCCAACATTTCCAGGATGGCAGCTCACGCCGGTGCCCATGAGATTGCCCTGCGTCCGCATGTGAAAACGCACAAAATCATTGAAATTGCGCAGATGCAGGTCGACGCCGGTGCCCGAGGGATCACCTGCGCAACCATTGGCGAGGCGGAAATTTTTGCCGGCGCAGGTTTTACGGACATCTTTATTGCATATCCGCTGTATCTAACCGATCATGCAGTGCAACGCCTGAACGCGATCCCCGGAGAAATTTCCATTGGCGTGGATTCGGTAGAGATGGCACAGGCGACGGCGGGTTTGCGGGAAGATATCAAGGCTCTGATTGAAGTGGATTCGGGACATCGTAGAAGTGGAGTCACGGCGACTGCTTCAGAATTGAGTCAGATCCGCGAGGCGCTGGGCAGCAGGTATGCAGGAGTGTTTACTTTTCCTGGGCATTCTTATGGCCCGGGAAATGGTGAGCAGGCAGCAGCTGATGAGCTTCAGGCTCTAAACAACAGCGTCCAGCGACTTGCTGGCGGCCTGACTTCTGGCGGTTCCTCGCCGTCTGCGCAGTTTACAGACGCAATCGATGAGATGCGACCAGGCGTGTATGTGTTTAACGATTCCCAGCAGATCACCTCGGGAGCATGCACTGAGAAGCAGGTGGCAATGACGGTGCTGTCTACTGTGGTCAGCCGAAATGTGTCAGATCGTCGGATCATTTTGGATGCGGGATCCAAAATCCTCAGCACTGATAAACCAGCATGGATTGATGGCAATGGTTTTGTTCTGGGGAATCCTGAAGCCCGAATCTCTGCTTTGTCGGAGCATCACGCAACCATTTTCTGGCCAGATAAAGTGCTACTTCCAGTAATCGGGGAGCAGCTCAACATCGTGCCCAACCATGCCTGCAACGTGATTAATTTGGTGGATGAGGTCTACGTTCGGGAAGCCGATGGCACTTTCCGTACCTGGAAGGTAGTTGCCCGCGGCAGAAACAATTAGGGAAACCTCTTGACCTTCACGCGACGTCAAGGATTTAACTAACAGTCATGACAGATCGAACCATTGGCGAGGCTGCTGAACTACTCGGTGTCACCACCCGCACACTGCGGCATTGGGACAGCATCGGGTTGCTTCAACCGAGCTGGCGAACCACAACGGATTATCGCCTTTACACAGAAGACGATGTCGAGCGCGCCCTGCAGATTCTTATTTACAGGGCCGCCGGAATCGGGTTGAAGGATATTGCGGAGGTGCTTGATCAGCCGGATTCGGCCAATCAGCACCTGCGCCGCCAGCGGGAACTCCTAGTGGAACAGATCGGTCAGCTGCATCGGATGGTCCGGGCAGTAGATGAAATCCTTGGAAAGGATGCGATTAGCGTGAAGGAAAAGATTGAGATCTTCGGCGAGGATCTGCCCAAGTACCAAGAGGAGGCTTTCCAGCGCTGGGGCGACACCCCGGAGTGGAAAGAATCCCAAAAGATCCAGGAGAAGATGACCAAGGAGGATTTTCAGAGGGCGAAAGATGAACATGAGGGGTTCGTCGAAAAGCTTATCGACGCCTCCCTGCGCGGCATCGCGCCCGGCTCTGCAGAGGGCAATGAGCTAGCGCTTGCGCACCGCGCAAGCATCGGTCAGTGGTACACCGTGAGTGCAAACAAGCAAGTAATTTTGGCTCGGATGTACGTGGAAGACGAGCGTTTTAACGAAACTTACAAAGGACACGCCTCATATCTTTTAACACTTATTGAAGCATTGGCGCAGGTAGAAGGCGTGGACTTGGAGAATGTGGAGTGGGAATAATCCCAATTTCAACTCTTTCAGTACATTCACAGTTAGTATTCAGTGGTGTTGAAGTTCCAGGGTGTTCACTAGTGGGAAGTTAATCATTCCGCTAATGGACACCAATGGAAGAGATAAAAATGGACAACCAGTCTGACGGACAAATCCGCGTACTCGTCGTTGATGACGAGCCAAACATCGTCGAGCTGCTCACCGTAAGCCTTAAATTCCAAGGCTTCGCAGTGATGACCGCCAACGATGGCAATGAAGCCCTGAAGATTGCTCGTGAGTTCCGTCCAGACGCATACATCCTCGATGTCATGATGCCAGGAATGGACGGCTTCGAGCTGCTGACCAAGCTGCGCGGCGAAGGCCTTGACAGCCCAGTTCTGTACCTCACCGCAAAGGATGCCGTGGAGCACCGCATCCACGGCCTGACCATCGGCGCTGACGACTACGTGACCAAGCCTTTCTCCCTGGAAGAAGTAATCACCCGCCTGCGCGTGATTCTTCGTCGCGGTGGAGCAGTTGAAGAAGACACCTCAACTTCCCTGCAGTACGCAGACCTCACCCTCAACGATGAAACCCACGAGGTCACCAAGGCTGGCGAACTGATCGATCTTTCCCCAACTGAATTCAACCTCCTGCGCTACCTCATGCTCAACGCTGAAGTGGTGCTGTCCAAGGCAAAGATCCTGGATAACGTGTGGCACTACGATTTTGGTGGCGACGGCAACGTCGTGGAATCCTACATCTCCTACCTGCGCCGCAAGGTGGACACCCAGGATCCGCAGCTAATTCAGACTGTTCGTGGCGTTGGATATGTTCTGCGCACCCCACGTAGCTAAATTCTCCTATGGAAAATCCTTATGTTGCTGCGCTCGATGACGAAAACCAAGAAGTCGGCGTAAAAAAAGAAGCAGAAAAAGAACCTGAAATAGGTCCCATCAGAGCTGCCGGACGAGCCATACCGCTGCGCACCCGCATCATTTTGATCGTGGTGGGTATCGCCGGGCTTGGTTTGCTGGTCAACGCGATTGCTGTCTCCAGCCTCATGCGTGAAGTTTCCTATACCCGCATGGATCAAGAGCTAGAGACCTCGATGGGGACGTGGGCGCATAACGTTGAGCTGTTTAATTTCGATGGCGTCCGCCAAGGGCCACCCAGCGATTATTATGTGGCCAAGGTTTTTCCTGATGGATCCAGCATCATCTTCAACGATGCACAATCGGCACCCGATCTAGCTGAAACCACCATCGGTACTGGTCCACACACTGTGGATGCTGCTAGCGGTTCTGCCTCCAACACTCCGTGGCGTGTGATGGCGGAAAAGAACGGTGACATTATCACCGTGGTGGGTAAAAGCATGGGGCGTGAAACAAACCTGCTGTACCGATTGGTGATGGTGCAGATGATCATCGGCGCGCTGATTCTGGTTGCTATTTTGATTACTTCACTCTTCCTAGTCAGACGCTCGTTGCGGCCGTTGAGAGAAGTTGAAGAGACCGCCACCAGGATTGCGGGCGGTGATTTGGATCGACGTGTCCCGCAGTGGCCAATGACCACAGAAGTCGGACAGCTGTCGAATGCCCTCAATATCATGTTGGAGCAGCTCCAAGCCTCAATTCTGACCGCCCAGCAAAAAGAAGCTCAGATGCGCCGATTCGTTGGCGATGCCTCCCACGAGCTCCGCACACCACTGACCTCTGTGAAGGGCTTCACCGAGCTGTATTCATCAGGTGCAACAGATGATGCCAACTGGGTCATGTCCAAGATCGGTGGCGAAGCCCAACGCATGAGTGTGCTTGTGGAAGACCTCCTGTCACTGACGCGTGCCGAAGGCCAGCAAATGGAGAAGCACCGCGTTGACGTGCTGGAACTCGCCTTGGCAGTACGCGGATCCATGCGAGCAGCCTGGCCAGATCGCACAGTCAATGTATCCAACAAAGCTGAGTCCATTCCGGTTGTCAAAGGCGACCCAACTCGCCTCCACCAAGTGCTTACCAACCTGGTTGCCAACGGACTAAACCACGGCGGACCGGACGCGGAAGTCAGCATTGAGATCAACACCGATGGACAAAACGTGAGGATTCTCGTGGCAGACAACGGTGTCGGAATGTCTGAAGAAGATGCTCAGCATATCTTCGAGCGTTTCTACCGCGCCGATTCCTCCCGCTCACGCGCATCCGGCGGATCGGGCCTCGGCCTTGCGATCACGAAATCCCTGGTCGAAGGCCACGGCGGCACAGTCACCGTCGACAGCGTGCAAGGCGAAGGCACGGTGTTCACGATCACCTTGCCGGCGGTTTCTTAAAGGCATCAAGGGCCGGAAAAGATTGCTTTTCGACGAACCCCTCCACCCGTGACAACCCTTCCGGCAAAGCTCCCCAAAAGGGCACGCCGGTGACTCTCTCAAATTCTTCGAGATTAAGCATCGTAGCTAGATCAGGATTTTGAGGGATCGAACCGCCGAGGACTCCCAACACTGTGAGTCCTCGGCGGTTTGCTGCCTCAACGCTTAATTCAGCAGCGTTGAGGCTTCCCAATCCGGTGCTTGTCACAATCACTAAGGGTGCATTCAAAGCGGAGGCAACATCTGCCAGGGTGAAATCTTCCCCTAATCTGACCAGCAGGCCACCAGCGCCCTCCACCACAATGATGCGATCTGGGTCGTCAAAACCACGAAGCCACGAGATAATCTGATCAAACTGTATTGGCTCGACCCCCTCTCGTCGGGCTGCCAGATTTGGCGCAAGAGGGTCTTTGAAACGAGCAAATTCCTCTCCAGCAATTCCAGTCAAGCGTTCAATGTTAAAGATGTCTCCCTCGCCTGGAAGTTCACCGGTTTGGACTAGCTTTACGGGCAGAACATCGTGTCCTTGATCGGCTAAGTATCGAACCAAAACGGCTGTGGAGAAGGTTTTCCCAACCCCAGTTCCGGTACCGCTGACAAATAAAAATGGCATGGTTTATTTCCCTTTAACTGCAGCATGAAGCGCAGTGCAGATCTGTGCGCACTGCTCTGACGTGGTGATATATGGAGGCATGACATAGAGCAAGCGTCCAAAGGGGCGGATCCACACACCGTGATCTAATGCAGCCTGAGTAGCTTCTTCGACATTGACATTTTGTTCCATTTCGATGACACCAATCGCGCCGAGAACCCGGACATCGGCAACCCCTGGAAGGTGTTGAAGTGGGGAAAGGCCTGCGATAAGTTCGGCTTCGATTCTTTTTACCTGTTTCTGCCACATGCCGGTCTCAATGATTTCTAATGAAGCATGCGAAACCGCACAGGCCAGAGGATTAGCCATAAAAGTGGGGCCGTGCATCAGCGCACCTCCGCCATTTGGGGTGCTGATTAATTGAGCCACCTTGTCCGTGCATAAAGTAGCGGCGAAGGACATGAATCCACCGGTGAGGGCCTTGCCCACACACATGATGTCTGGTTGTAGGCCATTGCTTAACGTGGCAAATAGTTCACCGGTGCGGCCGAAACCAGTGGCAATTTCATCGACGATCAAGAAACGATCGTGCTTCTTGCACAGTGTGGCGACTCCTTCAATGAGTGCGACATCGTGAAAGCGCATGCCTCCAGCGCCTTGGACGATCGGTTCGATGATGATTGCGGAGACGGTCTCGTCGATAAGCAATTCCATGCTGCGCAGGTACTCGGAAATCGCCTGCGGCGATGACCCCCGAACTGGTGGGGCGGGGGCGAAAATCTGCTCGGGGAGTGTGCCTTTCCAGAGGCTATGCATGCCATTTTCTGGGTCGCACACGCTCATCGCGGTGAATGTGTCTCCGTGGTAGCCGGACCGCCAGGTGAGGAGTTTTGTTCGTTCCGGGTGGCCTTGTCCTTTGGAGGCCTGCAGTGCCATTTTGATGGCGACCTCCACTGAGACCGAGCCCGAATCGGAATAAAAGACGTGGTCAAAGGAATTTCCAGTGAGATTGAGGAGTTTGTGGGTGAGCTTAATGGCGGGCTCGTGGGTTAGTCCGCCAAACATGACGTGACTCATGGTGTCGATTTGTTTTTGGGCGGCAGCTTTCAGTCGGGGGTGTCCGTGTCCATGAATTGCCGACCACCAGGAGCTCATCGCGTCAATCACGGTGCTGCCATCTTCCAGCGTCAAAAACACTCCATCGGTTTTGGTGACGAGTCTATTGCGCACGCCCGGCGCGGCATACGGGTGCCAGATGTTTCGGTGATCAAGCTCGCGCAAGCTGGGGTTTTCCATTTTCCTCCGTCACTTGGTTTGGATGTATATCTGCAGTGTAATAGGTTAATTGAACAGTGTTCAATTTTTGGCGCTAAGTGTTTTTAATTACCGCAGCTTTGTCTTAGGAGAAGTCATGGTCCAACTGGATCAACGGGTTAGGTTCAAAAGCGCAACCTCAATAATCAGTATTGAAATGTGGGAGCGATTCAGCTTCTACGGCATGCAAGCACTCTTGGTGTACTACCTGTATTTTGATGTTGCAGCCGGTGGATTAGGCCTTGATCAAACCCAAGCAACAGGACTGGTCGGCGTTTATGGCGCACTGCTCTACCTCTGCTGTTGGGCAGGCGGTTGGGTCAGTGACAGAGTCCTGGGCGCAGAAAAAACCCTGCTGGGCGGTGCGATCTCAGTAACCATCGGACACCTTGTGCTTGCTGGCCTCGGCGGGAAAATTGGTCTAGCCATTGGCCTTGGATGCATCGCGATCGGTTCAGGATTTGTGAAAACAGCAGCCATCACCGTGCTGGGATCCAGGCATGGTGAACAAGAAGGAGACGCAAAGGCAGATCCCGCATTCCAACTCTTCTACCTAGGCATCAACGTTGGTGCACTGCTCGGACCACTCCTGACCGGTTGGCTCTCCAGCAGGTATTCCTTTGAAATGGGATTCGGCGCAGCCGCAGTCCTTATGATCGGCGGATTGGGAATCTACGCAGCGTTGCGGAAACCAATGCTGCAATCGTTCCCGCTCGAGGTGAAGAAAGCGCTGCTCCGCGCCCAAAACCCTGCAGAAAAACATGTGATTAGCACGGCATTTGCTGCAGTGGCTGTGCTTTGCGGAGTGCTGCTTTATCTTCTCCTTACAGAAACAGTCAGCGCAGACCAACTAGCTGGAGCTCTGCTTTTAGTAACAATCGGTGCAGCACTATGGCTCATTATCCAGCCCTTACGACACCCACAAGTCAGCTCCGAAGAGAAACGAAAAGTGCTGGCATTCATCCCGATCTTCGTCTGCTCAACCGCATTCTGGGCAGTGCAAGCACAAACCTACGGCGTACTAGCTGTGTACTCCCAAGAACGTGTTGACCGCATGGTTGGCGATTTTGAGATCCCAGCAGCCTGGTCACAATCACTCAATCCTTTTTTCATCCTGGCGCTGTCCATCCCGATTTCCCTGTGGTTTATGCGCGGATCACGCGCCCCAAGAGTGAAAATTGGAATCAGCATTGGAGTGATCATTGCGGGAAGTGGGCTTCTAGTTCTTATTCCATTTGTTGGAATGCCGCTCGCGCCAGTGTGGGTGCTGCCTTTAAGTGTTTTCCTCATCTCACTGGGAGAACTTTTCATCGGACCCGGAGGAATGGCTGCGACTGCGCACCACGCACCACGAATATTTGCCACACGATTCTCCGCCCTGTATTTCCTCACACTCGCCATCGGCATGTCTATTGCAGGTAATGTGTCCAAATTTTACGACCCCACCAACCACACCTCCGAGCTCCGATACTTCGCGGTATTTGGCATTTCGATCATCGTCATCGGTGTCGGTTCACTGATGGTGGCCAAGAAGGTTGGATAACAGGGTTAATCTTGGGTGATATTGAAATGACGTATTCCTGATTGGGCTGAAAAATCTGTGACATCACCTGAATTACAAAACATCCTTAACAATTATTGGAGCGGCAGGGCAGAGGCTTACCACCTCAACCAAACCCAAAGCGAGCGTGCACAATTTGAACGCCCCATCTGGGAAAAGGTGTGGTCGAAGGCTTTGCCTATCGTGTCGGAAGAAGCGGTAAAGGTTCTCGATCTTGGCTGTGGCGCTGGTTATGTCACCCACCTTCTAAGCGATTGCGGATACGAAACAATCGGCGTTGATGGTTCTGAGGAAATGATCAATCAAGCTACGCAGGAGAATGGTCTTCGCAGGTCGACGGGTCGGGCGACTGCCATTTTTCAGGTCGGGGATGCGCATGATCCCGAGTTCCGGGAAGGCTCTTTTGATGCGATAACCAGCCGGTATGTGTTGTGGACTCTGCTGGATCCCCAGGCAGCGATTAATCGTTGGGTGTCTTTGCTAAAACCTGGTGGGGTTATTGCGTGCGTAGATGCGGCTTGGTATCCGAAGGGCATTGATGCTGGCACGGAAGTAGATTCAGTGGATGGTCCGAGTGCTTTCGTAGAGACCTATACCCCGGAACTTTTGAGGAATCTTCCCATGTCAACGACCTCCACTGGCCACAATTTCGCAGAGCTTTTCCACAACGCTGGCCTCAAAGAAGTCACATTGACACCCATTGAGGGGCTGGCTGAACTTGACCAGCGATTTGGCCTCTCACCAGGGCATGAGTCGACTCCGCAGTTCCTATTCAGGGGAATTAAATCCAGTTAGTGCTGTTTTAAGCGGTCGAGAATCTGGAATGACTACTTGTATAGCTATCGAGGTTTAAGGCGCTTAGAAACGATTCTGGATGGTCATGATTTTTGGGGTTTGGGCCTTCGAGTTTTCAAAAACAGACCAGGTGACCAAGATCCGCATGTATTCCTGATACTTGGCCATATAGGACGGTTTTTAATCCCGAGAACCAAACCAGGTGACCGAAAATGTCGGTGCGGGAAGTTTTCGGTCACCTGGTTTGGTTTTCCGCAATCGACCCACCCAGATCGCAAAAACCCACCCCAAAGCCAAGCAAAGGGGTGGGCTTTTCTTAATAAAGCAATTAGAACTACAAGAACTAGACCAGACCGTCCAGCGCTTCGCGGATCTTCTCTGCAGCTTCATCCATTTTTGCAGGGTCGGTGGCGTCTGCGGCCATGGCGTTGCGGAAATCGTAATCGGCCATTTTGTCGGTGGGGAAGAGGTGGATGTGAGTGTGGGGAACATCGAATCCTGCGATGATGTAACCACATCGAGGGGCGTCGAATGCTGTGCGGATTGCATTTCCGATGAGCTGGGAGGCCTCGTTTACTTCGCTCCAGATGTTCTGAGGAAGGTCGGTCCAGCGGTCAACTTCTGCAACGGGTACGACTAGGGTGTGGCCGTAGGTGAGGGGTTCGATGGATAGAAAAGCCACGACATTCTCGGAACGATACACAAATCGGCCGGGGAGCTCGCCATTAATAATTTTCGTGAATACAGAAGCCATATGCACAGACTACTACTTGGCGTGCAACCAAATTGAGGTTGCATAAAATAATGCAGGTGAGCCGGTCATTTTAAGGCGCTTTTCGACGCCACTTTCAACCATTTCCGAACCGCCAAGAATACTGGAATAGCTTGGATCAAGTTTTGCAGGATAAACTGTGCAACCATGCGCATTCTGGTAATCGGCTCGGGCGCCCGTGAGCACGCCCTCCTCCGTGGACTGTCAACTGACCCTGCAACCACTGAACTCCACGTTGCCCCAGGTAACGCTGGTCTTGGATCGATCGCAACTGTCCACCCTGGCATCAAGGCTGATGATCCAGAGGCTGTCACTGCGTTGGCTAAAGAACTGAACTCTGATCTGGTTGTTATCGGCCCAGAGATCCCTTTGGTTGCGGGTGTTGCTGATGCACTTCGCGCGGCGGGTATCGCTGTGTTTGGTCCTAACAAGGACGCTGCTCGTATCGAGGGCTCCAAGGCTTTCGCTAAGGATGTCATGGCTGCGCAGGGTGTTCGTACTGCTCATGCTGAGGCTATTACTCCTGGTGCGTCTTCTGAAGATATTGATGCTGCCATCGATCGTTTCGGCCCAACCTGGGTTGTGAAGGATGATGGTTTGGCTGCGGGCAAGGGTGTTGTGGTTACCCCCGATCGTGCAGCAGCACGTGCTCACGTAGATGCAGTGCTTGAGGGCGGAAATCCAGTTTTGCTGGAGTCCTTCCTTGATGGCCCTGAGGTTTCCCTGTTCTGCCTGGTTGATGGCGAGACGGTAGTTCCTCTGCTGCCAGCGCAGGATCACAAGCGTGCGTACGACAACGATGAGGGCCCAAACACTGGTGGCATGGGTGCTTATGCGCCGCTTCCTTGGCTGCCTGAAGATGGCGTCCAGCGCATTGTCGATGAGGTCTGCGTTCCTGTTGCTCGTGAGATGGTGGCACGTGGTTGCGCGTACTCCGGTCTGCTTTACGCAGGTATCGCATGGGGTGCAGAAGGCCCTGCAGTAGTGGAGTTCAACTGCCGCTTCGGCGATCCAGAAACCCAGGCTGTACTGGCACTACTGAAGACTCCTCTAGCAGTACTGCTCAACGCAGTTGCTACTGGAACCTTGGCAGAGCAGCCAGCACTGGAGTGGGAGGATGCTTACGCCCTGACTGTGGTGTTGGCTTCTTACAACTACCCAGAGGCACCTCGTACTGGTGATGTCATCCGCAACGCTGATGCAGATAACGTTCTTCACGCTGGTACCGCACTCAATGCTGAAGGCGAGCTGGTCTCTGCGGGCGGTCGTGTTCTTAACGTGATCGGTGTGGGTGAGACCCTGGAGGCTGCACGCGATAACGCGTACACCACCATCAAGGACATTGAACTTGAGGGAAGCCACTACCGCAGCGATATCGCATTGGCTGCATTAGAGGGTCGTATCTCGATCTAAAAGCAGTACGCAGATAGGCTTGTCTCTTATGAAGCCAAGCACTAGAAGCAATGTTCAGCCGTTTCGCGTCATGCAGATGTTGGACCGAGTCCACCGTCGCAGGCGCGAAGGCAAAGACACCTTAATGTTCTGCGCTGGCCAGCCGTCAACTGGTGCGCCAGAAGCAGTCATCGAAGAAGCAGAGATCGCTCTTCGCTCGGGTCCTTTGGGATACACCGAGGTGATTGGTGATCGTGAGTTCCGTGAACGCATCGCCGATTGGCACTCTGCTACTTATGACGTAGACACCAACCCTGACAATGTTATTGTCACCACCGGTTCTTCAGGTGGATTCGTGGCATCGTTTATCGCCACCTTGGATCACGGGGATTATGTGGCAATGCCTACCCCGGGGTACCCGGCATATCGCAATATTCTGGAATCTTTGGGGGCGAAGGTTCTGAACCTGCGCTGTACTGCAGAGACTCGTTTCCAGCCAACCGCTCAAATGTTGGAGGAACTGCCACACAAGCCGAAGGCTGTTATTGTCACCAGCCCAGGAAACCCAACGGGCACCATCATTGATCCGGAAGAGCTAGAGCGCATCGCCAAGTGGTGCGATGACAATGATGCTGTTCTTATCTCTGATGAGGACTACCACGGCATGAGCTTTGGTCGTCCGCTGGCAACTGCGCATCAGTTTTCCAAGAACGCCATCGTGGTGGGTACCTTGTCCAAGTACTTCTCCATGACGGGTTGGCGCGTGGGTTGGATCATCGTTCCAGATGAGCTGGTCACACCGATTGAAAACCTGCAGGCTTCTCTTTCCTTGTGTGCTCCTGCCATCGGGCAGGCTGCGGGACGCGCAGCCTTCACTTTGGAGGCTGGGGCCGAACTTGATGCCCACGTTGAAGCGTATCGCGAGGCCCGGGAGGTGTTCGTCGATAAGCTCCCTGAAATCGGGCTTGGCACTTTCGCCGACCCGGATGGCGGCCTGTATTTGTGGGTCGATGTTTCTGCATACACCGATGATTCAGAGGAATGGGCATTGCGTTTGCTCGATGAAGCGGGCGTGGCCGTCGCGCCGGGTGTTGATTTTGATCCTGAGGAAGGCCACAAGTGGATTCGTTTGAGCCTGTGCGCGTCAAAGGAAGACACCATTGAAGGTGTGCGCAAAATCGGAGAATTCATCAAAAAATAGCAGCGACTAGGTTAGTTTCGGTTCGTGGGGAATAATAATTTGCGTGGCTGATAAAAAGAAGATCGCAAACGTCCTGTCGAACCGTTACGCCTCCGCGGAACTTTCTAACCTGTGGAGTGCCGAAGAGAAGATCATCATGGAGCGCCAGCTCTGGATCGCCGTGATGAAAGCCCAGAAAGATTTGGGAGTTGAGATCCCTGCCGAGGCAATTGAATCCTATGAAGCAGTGATCGACCAGGTTGATTTGGCAAGCATCGCCGATCGTGAGCGCGTCACCCGCCACGATGTGAAGGCCCGCATCGAAGAATTCAATGCACTGGCTGGCCATGAGCACATCCACAAGGGCATGACCTCCCGCGACCTCACCGAAAATGTTGAACAGCTGCAGATCCACCGCTCCCTTGAGCTGGTCCGCAACAAGGGCATTGCAGTTGTTGCAGCTATCGGATCCCGCGCAGCGCAGTACCAAAGCCTGGTCATGGCTGGCCGTTCCCACAACGTGGCAGCGCAGGCAACTACCTTGGGCAAGCGTTTCGCAACCGCAGCTGATGAAATGCTCGTGGCACTTGAGCGCGTCACCGAACTGCTCAACCGCTACCCACTTCGCGGAATCAAGGGCCCAATGGGAACCGCCCAAGACATGCTTGACCTCATGGAAGGCGACGAGGCTCGTCTCTCCGATCTGGAAACCCGCATCGCAGCACACCTCGGCTTTGATCGCGTCTTCGACTCCGTCGGCCAGGTCTACCCACGTTCCCTTGACTTCGATGCAGTATCTGCTCTGGTTCAGCTTGGCTCCGGCCCATCATCGCTGTCCCACACCATTCGTCTCATGGCCGGCACCGAAACTGTTACCGAAGGTTTTAAGGAAGGCCAGGTCGGTTCCTCTGCAATGCCTCACAAGATGAACGCTCGCTCCTGTGAGCGCGTGGGCGGCCTGCAGGTTATTCTTCGCGGATACCTCACCATGGTTGCTGATCTTTCCGGCCAGCAGTGGAACGAAGGCGATGTCTTCTGCTCCGTGATCCGCCGCGTTGCACTGCCAGACGCATTCTTCGCGATTGACGGAATGTTTGAAACTTTCCTGACAGTCCTGGATGAATTCGGTGCATTCCCTGCCATGATCGAGCGCGAACTTGAGCGTTACCTGCCATTCCTGGCAACTACCCGTATCCTCATGGCCGCTGTCCGCGCAGGCGTTGGCCGCGAAACCGCACACGAAGTAATCAAGGAAAACGCTGTCGCGGTTGCCCTCAACATGCGCGAAAATGGCGGTGACCAGGACCTTATCCAGCGCCTCGCTGCTGATGAGCGCCTCCCAATGAGCGAAGCTGACCTTGAGGCAGCGCTGGCTGACCGCCACGCCTTCATCGGTGCCGCTGAGTCCCAGGTCTCCCGTGTGCTCGACCGCATTCAGGTGCTTGTCGACGCCCACCCCGGCGCCGCAGACTACCGACCAGGTGAGATTCTTTAAAGGTTTTTAACGGCGTTCACGCGGGTTTACCGCTGGATCGCAGTGAGAAAATGGGGCCTCGAGCCCCATTTTTTGTACCCAAAGCAACTGTGTAGCTCGAATTACGGGTCCAGTGAAGGTTCCGAAAGGTGTCTTTTAGGTGTCTTAAAAACAACATTGGTGGGCCTGAAAACTTCAAAAATTGGCCATTTTGGAAAAAAATTTAATAATTTTTTTACGATGAATAAAATTACATTGCCCTTAAAGGTATCTAAATGACACTTATTAAACGGTGTTCAAAAATGGCCCAGTTTTTGACGATGGGGTTGCGGGCAAGGGGCGTTATGAGCCACACTTGAGTCATCCCAGTCAGACAGCAAGAGTCTGGCGAACAACAGAAAGAGAGATCACAATGACCTCTGTATTCGATATCATCCAGTCCATCTTCGACGGCGTTCACGGCCTCGTTGGCTCCATCTTCGCTGGCGCACAGGGCGTCTTCGACTCCATCGTTACCGCTTCTTCCTAGTCGGTCGCGATCCTTCGAGATCGCTAGTAACTAGGTCCGGTTAGCTTTACGCTAACCAGGAGCTTGAGACGGACACTCACCATGAGCGAGTGTCCGTCTTTTTTGTATTTCAATATCTGCTTATTAGCTGTACGGCTCCAAGGTTCTCTTAATCTTTGTTCGAATAAACTGCCAGCTTAAAAATGTCTTTTAGGTAAACAAAAAATTCGGGCGAATGGGTGATCCATGTCAGGAAGCCAGCGGTGAAACCGGCAGTGAAACCAGCGGTGAATGCTAAAATTTTCCGAACACACCCGAGGGGTCTAGACTTGCCTAACATGCGTCCTGAACTCTCCCAGTACAAGCACCTGTCGGCAGGCAAGGTCCGTGAGATCTACGAGATCGACGACAAGCACATCCTCATGGTGGCTTCCGATCGTATCTCTGCATACGATTTCATCCTCGATACCGAAATTCCAGACAAGGGTCGAGTGCTCACTGCGATGAGCCAGTTCTTCTTCGACACCATCGATTTTCCTAATCACCTTGCAGGTCCCGCTGATGATCCACGTATCCCAGAAGAAGTTTTGGGACGAGCAATGGTGTGCAAGAAGCTCAACATGCTTCCTTTTGAATGCGTGGTTCGTGGATACCTCACTGGCTCTGGACTTGTTGAATACAAGCAGACCAGCTCCGTGTGTGGAGTTGAGCTCCCAGAAGGCCTCGTTGAATCTTCTCAGCTGCCTGAGCCAATCTTTACCCCAGCCACCAAGGCTGACATCGGCGACCACGACATCAATGTCTCCTTTGACGTTGTTGAAGAACGTCTCGGCGAAGCTCGTGCGAACCAGTTGCGCGATGCCTCTATTGCTATTTACAAGGCTGCTGCTGAGATCGCCCGTGACCGTGGCGTCATCCTTGCCGACACCAAATTTGAGTTCGGCATCGATGAAGATGGCACCCTCGTGCTTGGTGATGAAGTCCTTACCCCAGATTCCTCCCGCTACTGGCCTTTGGAAGGCTATGAAGCAGGATCTGTGCAACCAAGCTTTGATAAGCAATTCGTGCGCAACTGGCTCACCGGCCCTAAATCTGGCTGGGACAAGGATTCCGGCTTGGAGCCACCAGCTCTGCCAGGTTCCGTTGTTGAGGCAACCCGCGAGCGCTACATCGAGGCCTACGAGCTGATTTCTGGTCAGAAGTTCTGCCAGTGGATTGGTTCTTGCGTCTAAGCTGCTTGATTTTCCCTAAACCCCGGATTCTTAAATGAATCCGGGTTTTTCAGTTTCGGGGTGCAAATCAGAATGTCGCCAATGGCGAACACACGAGCGTGCAGAAGATGTGCGTGACTAAGATCGGGGGCTATGTCTGAACGCCTAAACGCTCCGCAAGCACCAATCCATCCCATCACCCGAACCCACCACGGTATTGATTTCGTAGACAACTATGAATGGCTGAGGGATAAAGAATCCCAAGAAACCTTGGACTACCTGGAGGCGGAGAATGCGTTCACCAAGCAGGAGACTGAACAGCTAGCCACACTGCGGGACAACATCTATGAAGAGATTAAGTCACGCGTTAAAGAAACCGACATGTCCATCCCAGTGCGTGCCGGAAAGCACTGGTATTACTCTCGCACTGAAGAAGGCAAGAGCTACGGCTATTCCTGCCGCATTCCAGTGACTGAAGGGTCGGATGCATGGACCCCTCCTGTTATCCCTGAGGGTGAGCCAGCGCAGGGTGAAACCATCATCATGGATGCCAACGAGTTGGCAGAAGGCCACGAATTCTTCTCCATGGGTGCATCATCTGTCACCACCTCTGGCCGCTACCTTGCGTATTCCACCGATGTCACGGGCGAAGAGCGCTTTACGTTGCGCATCAAGGATCTAGAAACTGGCGAGCTGCTTCCTGATACCCTGACTGGCATTTTCTACGGTGCTACTTGGGTGGGGGAGGAGTACCTCTTTTACCAGCGCGTTGATGATGCGTGGCGTCCAGATACTGTGTGGCGCCACAAGGTGGGTACCCCGGTTGAAGAAGACGTGTTGGTGTACCACGAGCCTGATGAACGTTATTCCACCTGGGTGGGCACCACTCGTTCAGAAAAGTTCATCCTTTTTGGTTGCGCCTCCAAGATCACCTCTGAAGTCCGCGTGCTTCCTTTCGACCAGCCAGAGGGCACCCCTGAGGTGCTGATTCCGCGCGCGGAGGGTGTGGAATACGACGTCGATCATGCAGTCGTAGACGGCTCCGATATTTGGTTGGTCACACACAACGCCGAGGGCCCGAACTTTTCGGTGGGGTGGGCTGGCGTCGACAAGCTCAATTCTTTGGACGCGCTGGCGCCACTCGTCGCGCACAAGGATGACGTGCGCATTGAGGGTGTCGATACCTACCGCGATTTCATCATCCTGGGCTACAGGTCCGGCGCGATCGGCCAGGTCGCGATCATGAAGCTTATCGACGGAACCTTCGGCGATTTCCAACAGCTGGAATTTGACGAGGAAATCTACACCGTCGCATCGGGCGGAAACCCAGAATGGGACGCCCCCGTCATTCGCCTTTCTTACGGATCATTCACCACCCCGGCGCAGCTGTTTAACTACTGGATTGAATCCGGCGAACGCACGCTGCTGAAGCAGCAGGAAGTGCTCGGCGGATACAAGCCGTCAGACTATGTGGCCTCCCGATTGTGGGTCACTGCGAAAGATGGCGCGCAGATTCCAGTGTCCTTGGTGCACCGCACCGACCTGGATGTATCCAAGCCCAACCCCACGTTGCTCTACGGCTATGGTTCCTACGAATCATCCATTGATCCAGGCTTCTCTATCGCGCGTTTGTCACTGATGGATCGTGGCATGATTTTTGCGATTGCCCACGTTCGTGGCGGTGGCGAAATGGGTCGTGGCTGGTACGACAACGGCAAAACCACCACGAAGAAAAACACCTTCACCGACTTCATTGATGTTGCCGACGCCCTCATCGAGCAGAAGATTTCTGCCCCTGAAATGCTGGTTGCAGAAGGCGGCTCAGCTGGTGGCATGCTCATGGGCGCCATTGCCAACATGGCCGGTGACCGCTTCAAGGCGATCGAAGCCAACGTGCCATTCGTCGATCCGCTGACCTCTATGCTCATGCCGGAACTGCCACTGACGGTTATCGAATGGGATGAGTGGGGCGATCCACTCCACGATAAGGACGTCTATGAATACATGGCGTCGTATGCCCCATATGAAAACATCGAGGCAAAGAACTACCCCAATATCTTGGCCGTAACATCGCTCAACGACACCCGAGTGTTGTACGTCGAACCAGCCAAATGGGTAGCGCAGCTTCGGGCGACTGCAACCGGTGGAGAATTCCTTCTGAAAACTGAAATGGTTGCCGGACACGGCGGTGTGTCAGGACGCTACGAAAAGTGGCGTGAGACTGCATTTGAGTACGGCTGGTTGATCAACCAAGCAACCGGTGTGACCGAATAAAACTTGTTCGACTAGCGAACTTTAAATCACCCTCGGCGACTTTAGCGGGGGTGATTTATTCTTTTTCGGGGGGTTTGGGTACGAGCGGAGAAATTTGGGCTGTTTTCTTGCCCTGACATGCGAACACAAAAGGTAATATTAATTTTCTGTGAGGGGAGTCATGAAATCTGCTTTTTGCGTCACAGGAAAAAGTTTTTCATAATTTTCCGAATCGTCCGCGGATAGCATTTTAAGCTTCGTCGGCAACGATCACACCACGTTAAATTTCGACCATCAATGACGGTGGCCGTTTTTTGGCGAATCCCCAAAAAGGTCGAAGAGGAAGTTCATGGATTCAAACACAGAATCTTCAAGTGTTGAGGTCAAAAACGAACACATTAAAGTTCAAAAGCCGCCGAAGAAGGACCGCACTCACTGGCTCTACATTGCGGTCATTATCGCATTGATTGGCGGTATTACCCTAGGCCTGATTTCACCGGAGTTGGGCAAAGAATTCAAGATTTTGGGCACCATGTTTGTGTCCTTGATCAAGATGATTATCGCTCCAGTTATTTTCTGCACCATCGTCATCGGAATCGGTTCAGTCAAGGCAGCGGCAACAGTCGGACGCGCTGGTGGCATCGCCCTTGCGTACTTCATCACGATGTCCACATTCGCACTCGCAGTTGGCCTGCTAGTCGGTAACTTCATCCAGCCAGGTAGCGGACTGAACATCTCAGTTGATGAAGAATCTTCATTCGCATCCACAGAGAGCAGCCCTGAAGGACTCTTGGGATTCATCCACTCGATCATCCCTGAAACGTTCTTCTCTGCATTTACTGATGGTTCGGTGCTGCAGGTACTGTTCATCGCCATCCTCGTGGGCTTTGCAGCTCAGTCGATGGGTGAAAAGGGACAGCCCATCCTTGATTTCGTATCCCATCTGCAGAAGCTCATCTTCAAGATTTTGAACTGGATTCTGTGGCTCGCCCCAGTCGGTGCATTCGGTGCAATGGCCGGCGTCGTTGGCGAAACAGGCTTTGATGCCGTTGTTCAGCTCGGTATTTTGATCCTCGCCTTTTACGTCACCTGCGTGATCTTCATCTTTGGCGTGCTGGGCGCCGTACTGAAGGTGTTCACCGGCGTGAATATCTTCAAGCTGGTCAAGTACCTTGCCAAGGAATTCCTGCTGATCTTTGCTACCTCATCCTCTGAATCTGCCTTGCCAAACCTCATGCGCAAGATGGAACACATCGGTGTGGCTAAACCAACCGTCGGAATCGTGGTCCCAACCGGCTATTCCTTCAACTTGGACGGCACCGCAATTTACCTCACCATGGCATCTATCTTCATTGCCGACGCGATGAATATGCCGATGAGCCTCGGCGAGCAGGTCGGTCTGCTTGTCTTCATGATCATCGCATCCAAGGGCGCTGCTGGTGTCTCGGGTGCCGGTATTGCAACGTTGGCTGCCGGATTGTCTTCACACCGCCCAGAACTTCTGCACGGCGTTGACGTGATTGTGGGCATCGATAAATTCATGTCTGAAGCCCGCGCACTAACCAACTTCGCCGGAAACTCCGTGGCAACACTGCTGGTCGGCAAGTGGACTGGCACCGTGGACATGAACCAAGTCCATGACGTTTTGAATGGAAAATCTCCATTTGTGGAGTTAGAAGAAGACCACTAGTTTTCAACAGGACGACAACGGCCGGACATGCGACAATACAATGCATGTCCGGCCGTCTTCTTGTTTCAGTTTCTAGTATTTTCGACCAGACCCGATCGGCGGCTGACAGGCTCATTTCAGACCTGCGAGCCGACGGCATCGAGGTCTCATTACTTGTCGCACCCCGCATCGATGGGGACTGGCGTCTCGCCAAAGACAAAGGGACCCTCGCGTGGATGGAACAACAACGCGAACGCGGCCACGAACTCATCCTCAACGGTTTCGACCAAGCAGTTCAGGGACGTCGCTCAGAATTCGCCAACCTTGAACGGCACGAAGCACGTCTTCGCCTTACCGGTGCCATTAGGCAAATGCAGAAAATTGGCTTCGAATTCCAAATCTTTGCCCCACCTCGTTGGAGAATGTCAGAAGGCACCTTCGCGGTACTCCCAGAATTTGATTTCAACGTCGCCGCCTCGACCAGGGGATTACATAACCTCGACACCGGCGAATTCTTGGCGTGTAGAAACCTCTCCGTGGGTGAAGGTTTTGGTGCTGCAAAATGGTGGCGCAAGAATGTCATCAAGGCTGTCACTCGTGGAGCGGAAAAAGGAAATACAGTGCGCTTGTCCGCATCGGCGCGAAATCTCACCAACCCTAAAGTCGCAGCTGACTTCCGGGAAGCTGCATTAGCTGCCTTGGATTTGGGTGCTCAGGTGCAAACCTATTCTCAGGCGGCCGCACAACTGGCCTAGTTGGGGAGGTTCGGGGCACCCAATTGGGAGAGACCAGACAGGCGTGACAAAAATCTGACATCTTGCGAGCTTTTGGCACGCCTGTCTGGTTTGAACCACTGGAAACCGGACACACGTGCCAAAACTTTGACTTTTTCGCCAATCTTGTCGCGCCTGTCTGGTCGCTTCAAGAAATGCCGGATTTCAAACCCCGGTTCTGCAAAAAGTGCCCTCTCAGATTCGCTTCTAAGCGCCTCAAGGCACCCTCCCCAAGGTGATAGGCATTCTGAAAACACGACCTCTTAAATCGCTGTTTTCAAGACGCAGGAACGCGGAGGCCCCGAAATGCAAAATCCCCTGCACTCGCGTAATGCGAGGGCAGGGGATTACTCCCTAAGAGTTAATTAGAACTTGAATGGGAAGAACTGGAAGGCCAAAGCAATGGCACCTAGGATTGCTGCGATGATTGCTGCAATGGTGGCGTATTGGGAGCTTCCGTTGGAGGAACCAGGGTTCTTCGGCTCCTCTGGCTTCTTCGTTTCCTCAGGGTCAGTTGGTTCAGCTGGATCAGTAGGTTCTGCAGGGTCGGTTGGCTCAGATGGATCCGTGGTCTCTACCGGATCAGTTGGCTTAACTGGGGTAGTTGGATCGGTAGGTTCTGCAGGATCAGTGGGCTCTACCGGAATGGTGGGCTCAGTGGTCTCGCTGAGGTTGAATCCGACCTTGATCGGGTCGTGGTCGGAGGAGCGGAAGACGTTGTTCTCGAATACGTCGGAGGTGTTGTTGAGTCGACGGGAGTATTCGAATGCGATTGCTTCGTCAGCGTTGATGTCCCAGACCTCGGCGTCGATGACGTGCTTCATGGCTGCTTCGTTGCCGAGTGCGTGGTCGAGGCTGCCAATGCGGCCGGAGAACTGGTAGCTGTAGCCAGCGTCGAATTCGGTGGCGATGTTGGTGTAGCCAGCGCCGTAAAGGGTGGTCATCGCGGTTTCCTTGGCGTAGGAGTTGGTGTCGCCGAGGATGAAGATTGGCTTGGATGCCCAGTCGTCCTGGTTTTCCAGGTGGTCGATGAGTGCCTGTGCCTGTGCGACGCGAACGTTGGCGTTGTTGCCTTGGCCGTCGCCGGTGTCGGCGTCTCCACGAGTGACAGAGCCCTTGGACTTGAAGTGGTTGACTACGCCGACGAAGGATTTCTCGCTGTCGTTGAGTGGCTGGAATTCCTGTGCGAGTGGCTGGCGTGCGGTGCCGGTGAAGGCTGCGTCGTCGAAGATTCGGGATTCGCCGACGGGCTTGACGGTGGTTTGGTCGTAGATGAAGGCGACGCGGATGTAGTCTTCATCGGTGCCCAATTGTTCTGGAGATTCGACGGCCGCCCAGCGATCGGATCCAACTGCTTCGTTGAGTGCTGCGACGAGGGTATTGAGTGCGTCATCGCGACGGGAGACGTCGCCGGTGACGGTCGCGGTGTTTTCGATTTCTTCAAGTCCAAGAACATCGACGTCAAGGCGGTTGATTGCTTCGACGATCTTGCTCTGCTGATCTTCGAGTGCTTCTTCGGTGTAAGCGCCACGGACGTTACAGTTGTTGGCGGTGACTGGGGTGTTGTTGATATCCCTGTATGCGCTGCAGCCTGGTTCATCTTCGCCGAGAGAGGTGAAGTAGTTGAGCACGTTGAAGCTTGCGATGTGGAATTCGCCAGCAACGTCATTGATTGAAGCTAGCTCAGCCGCGCGGGTGTCATCCCAGGTGATAGGAAGGTCGGAGCTTGCGGTGTTGCCGGTGACAGGGGTGGTTGGCTGGAATTTCCACAGGTCGTAGCGGTAATCGAAGATTACTGGTGCCTGGAATTCCACCTGGTCGCCGGTGCGGATGGACTTGATGGTCTCGCCACCGTCCTGCACAAGCCATGCCATAGGCGTGCTGGAGTCGCCGCGAGTGTAGTTGCCGGAGCGTCCGTCATCCAGCGTAATTTGCTTTGCGACGTTTTCCGCCTCGTACGCAATCGCTTCGGCTCCCGGTGCCACCATTTGAGTGGCCTGGTACAAAGGCTCGTTACCTGGGGCGAGGGCAATTTCACCGAAGGTGTTGGTTGCGTAGTTGTTGGTCACGGTGTGAGCGCCGGTTGGCTTCAGCAGCATGCCTTCGTATGCTTCGCGAATGTCATCGCCAGTAGGAACGGTGTCCAGTTCGAGTGGGGTTACTGGCTCGAATGCGGTGTCCGAAACGGTGAAGGAGGAGTTGCCTAGCTGAGTCATCTCGTAGTGTTCGGTGGCCTTGCCAGTGACGGTGACAGATGCGCCGAGCTCTGGGTAGGAACCATTGCTTCCCACGTAGACGAAGATGCCGTCGGATGCGTCGCCAGCAACCTTTGGTGCAGTACCAGATCCAGGTGTCTGGATGTAGTAACCGTTGAAGCCACCTTCTGCGTAAACGGCAGTGACAATACCTTCGGTGGTGACGGTCTGACCCTCGAGTGGGGTAGCGAGACCGGTTCCTTGGATTTGTGCGATGGAGACTGTTTCCCCAGGGTTTACTGGAGTTTCTGGCTCGCCTGGGTCAACAGGAGCGGATCCTCCCGAGGACGTTGGAGTTGGAGCTCCAGTCTCGAAGTCTACGGAGTTGTTATCAGAGTCAGCGCCAACTTCTTTGCGTTGAACAGACAATTTGTTGCTGGTCTCAGGTGCAGCAGCTGTTCCTTCAAACATGGACGTGCCACCGAATCCGACAAGGTCAGCGGTTAGGCCAGAGTTGTCGGTCAGTGCAACTGATCCTTGGGAGGCACCCATTGCCAAGTTACCGGTGGCGTCTGGGGTAGGCAGAGCGCCGGTGTTGTTGCTGCCTGCGCGTTGCTGGATGAGGTAGTAACCGTTGGCAGGGATGTTTCCGGTCAGGTTTGTGGTTCCGCCGGAGTTACCGTTGGCTGCGTAGTAGGTAACGCTCCAACCGTCGAGGGAAATGTCCCCTGAGGTTGGGTTGTAGAGCTCAATGAAGTCGTTGGAGAACAACGATCCGCTGTTTCCACCGCCTCCGTAGATTTCGTTGATGACAGGAGCGGTTCCGGCAGGATTAGCTGTTGCTGCTGGAACAACTGCCAGGCTGGCCGCGGTTGCACCGGCAAGTGCGATTGCCAGAGTGCGCGCAGAAATGCGAGACATAGGAGAGGTCCTCTGTTCAGTATGGATTAGATACAAGCCATATGAATTACCCGTGTTTTTCGGAGTCTGCTTGGCGAGCAATTTGGTCGACCTGGCAGTTCACCTTTGGTCTCACCAAAGTTCACCTATTAGCTGACCTTTATTTAGATGATGCACTAAATCCTCCCCCTCAACTAGGGTTGCGATTATGACTTCTATTCATGACATCAGCGTAACTCTCAACGACGGCACAGAAACCACCATGGCGGATTGGGCGGGCCACCTTTTGCTCATCGTGAACGTGGCATCCAAGTGCGGACTCACGCCACAGTATGAAGGGCTTCAAAAACTGTATGAGGAATACCAAGATCGAGGCTTCTTTGTCATTGGCGTGCCCTGCAATCAATTCAACGGCCAGGAACCTGGAACCGACGCTGAGGTGTGTGCTTTCGCGCAAAATCAGTACGACGTCACCTTCCCGCTCTTGAGCAAAACCGAGGTGAATGGGGAGGGTGCCCACCCCCTGTACAAGGTGCTCAAAGAGGCAACTGATGGTAGCGAAATCGAGTGGAATTTTGAGAAATTCCTGGTAGATGCAGAAGGTAATACGATTAAGCGCTTTGCTCCTCGGACGGAACCATCTGCAGCTGAGGTAGTGGAAGCAATCGAGGAGAATCTCCCTATCTAAGGGCTGGCTAGGTTTGACCAGTGGCAACAGTTACACTTGTGCTCGTAAAACATTGTCCTCCCCATTTCTTGAGTAAGGGAAAATACCGTGGCCCGTGTAGTTGTCAATGTCATGCCTAAGGCTGAGATTCTGGATCCCCAGGGGCAGGCGGTACACCGCGCCCTCGGACGTATCGGAGTTTCTGGCGTTTCCGATGTCCGTCAGGGAAAGCGCTTCGAGCTTGAGGTAGATGATTCCGTCACCGAAGCTGACCTAAAGAAAATTGCTGAAACCCTCCTCGCAAACACCGTCATCGAAGACTTCGATGTGGTGGGAGTTGAGGTCGCGAAGTGAGCGCCAAAATCGGTGTCATTACCTTCCCAGGCACCCTTGACGATGTAGATGCAGCACGCGCTGCTCGCATCGCAGGTGCAGAAGTAATCAGCCTGTGGCACGCTGACGAGGATCTCAAGGGCGTCGACGCAGTTGTCGTTCCCGGTGGATTCTCCTACGGCGATTACCTGCGCACCGGTGCAATCTCTGCACTGGCGCCAGTAATGCAGTCCGTGATTGAGCAGGCCGGTAAGGGTATGCCAGTCTTGGGCATTTGCAACGGCTTCCAGATCCTCACCGAAGCACGCCTGCTTCCAGGCGCGCTGACCCGCAACAAGGGTCTGCACTTTCACTGTGTAGACGCACACCTCGTTGTAGAGAACAACACCACTGCATGGACCAACACTTTGGAAAAGGGTCAGCAGATCCTTATTCCTGCAAAGCACGGTGAAGGTCGCTTCCAGGCAGACGCAGAGACCATCGCCCAGCTTGAGGGTGAAGGCCGCGTGGTGTTCCGTTACACCGATAACTTCAACGGTTCCGTCAACGATATCGCCGGTATCACTAATGAAACTGGTCGCATCGTCGGTCTCATGCCGCACCCGGAACATGCCGTCGAAAAGCTAACCGGCCCATCTATTGATGGCCTGGAGCTGTTCCTGTCCGCCGTTGGCACCATCGCGGCTTAAGAGGAGTAAATATGAGCACTTTTGTCAATGACACCGTCGAAGACGCAATCAAGACCCCTGAGCTGGATCAGCCATTTGAGGCTCTTGGTCTGAAAGACGACGAGTACGCGCGCATCAAGGAAATCCTTGGCCGCCGCCCAACCGACGCCGAGCTGACCGTTTACTCCGTCATGTGGTCGGAGCACTGCTCCTACAAGTCCTCCAAGGTTCACCTGCGTTACTTCGGTGAAACCACCACTGAGGAAATGGCTTCCAAGATTCTTGCCGGCATCGGCGAGAACGCTGGTGTGGTCGACATCGGAGACGGCAACGCCGTGACCTTCCGCGTGGAGTCCCACAACCACCCATCCTTCGTAGAGCCACACCAGGGCGCTGCGACCGGCGTCGGCGGCATCGTCCGCGACATTATGGCTATGGGCGCACGCCCAATCGCTGTGATGGATCAGCTGCGTTTCGGTGCACTGGACAACCCAGACACCCAGCGTGTGCTTCCTGGCGTTGTTGACGGCATTTCCCACTACGGCAACTGCCTCGGCCTGCCAAACATCGGTGGCGAAACCGTCTTCGACGATTCCTACGCAGGTAACCCACTGGTCAACGCACTGTGCGTGGGTACCCTCAAGGTGGAAGACCTCAAGCTTGCATTCGCATCCGGCACCGGCAACAAGGTGATCCTGTTCGGTTCCCGCACCGGCCTTGATGGCATCGGTGGCGTGTCCGTCCTGGGTTCCGCATCCTTCGAAGAAGGCGAAGAGCGCAAGCTCCCAGCTGTTCAGGTTGGCGATCCTTTCGCAGAGAAGGTACTCATCGAGTGCTGCCTCGAGCTGTACAAGGCTGGCGTCGTGGTCGGTATTCAGGACCTCGGTGGCGGCGGACTTGCGTGTGCAACCTCTGAGCTGGCAGCCGCAGGCGACGGCGGCATGCGCGTCAACCTAGACAACGTCCCACTGCGCGCAGAGAACATGTCTGCAGCTGAAATCCTGGCTTCCGAGTCCCAGGAGCGCATGTGTGCTGTTGTCACCCCTGAAAACGTTGAGCGTTTCCTCGAGATCTGTGCAAAGTGGGATGTCACCTGCGCAGAAATCGGCGAAGTTACCGACGAGAAGGACCGCTACGTTGTGGTCCACAACGGTGAAGTTGTTATCGACGCACCTCCATCAACCATCGATGAAGGCCCTGTCTACAACCGCCCAGTTGCTCGCCCTGAGAACCAGGACGAACTGCAGCTCGAAGGCGAGATCGCTCGCCCAGTCGACGTTGAAGAGATCAAGGCTGCTTGGCTGAAGCTTGTCGCTTCACCAGCACTTGCATCCCGCGCGTTTATCACCGAGCAGTACGACCGCTACGTCCGCGGCAACACCGTTCAGGCAAAGAACGCCAATGCTGGCGTCTTGCGTATCGACGAAGAGACCAACCGTGGCGTTGCGATCTCCGCCGACGCATCCGGCCGTTACACCAAGCTCGAGCCAAACACTGGCGCGCAGCTTGCACTGGCTGAGGCTTACCGCAACGTGGTCTCCACCGGTGCACGCCCAGTGGCTGTCACCAACTGCCTGAACTTCGGTTCCCCAGAAAACGCTGGTGTTATGTGGCAGTTCAAGGAAGCAGTCCACGGTCTGGCAGACGGATCCAAGCTTTTGGGCATTCCAGTGTCCGGCGGTAACGTCTCCTTCTACAACCAGACTGGTGACGAGCCCATCCTGCCAACCCCAGTCGTGGGTGTTTTGGGAGTCTTGGACAACGTCGAGCAGAGCATCGGCAACGTCCTCCCATCCGAGGACAACGATCTCTACCTCCTGGGTGAGACCTTCGATGAGTTCGGTGGCTCCATCTGGCAGCAGGTTTCTGGCGCTGGCCTCAACGGTCTGCCACCAGTAGTTGACCTGCTCAACGAGCAGCGTCTTGCAGACCTGTTCGTCGGTTCTGATCTGTTTGCTGCATCCCACGATCTGTCTGAGGGCGGCCTTGGCCAGACCCTCGCAGAGCTTGCGATCCACGCAGACAAGGGCATGGATGTTGATCTCTCCCAGATCCACCCATCCCTGTTCACCTCACTGTTTGCTGAGTCCGCTTCCCGCATCGTGGTTGCAACCAACCGCGGCGAAGAGTTGGAAAAGCGCGCAGCAGAGCTGGGTGTTCCAGTGTTCAAGCTGGGCTGCACCAACGATTCAGCCGTCATCGCTGTCAAGGGCGCAGACGTTGAGTTCACTGTTTCCGTGGAGGAACTCCGCGAAGCATGGACCAACACTTTGCCTGAGGCCTTCGGTCACGCAGTTGGAGCTAACGCAGTAGTTGCATAATTTTCTGCTGTGAAGCCGGGTTTCGTTTTCGCAAAGCCCGGCTTTTGCTCTTTCTTCCACTAGATTGGATACAACAAGTCAGGGAAGAAAGAAGCGTGAAGTGTCTGAAGATCGTGAATATATGGACGCGGACCCGCTGATTGAGGATGACGTTAGTGGAGCAGAAGTAAAAGATAGTTCGGATGAACCGCTTCTCGCACTGACACGTTACGTTTTTGATCGCGGTGAGCGGCCAGTTACTCGTGGACTGTTCCACCAGGTTGCGGCCATTTTGAGTATTGTGTCAGGTTCGGTGCTCTCCACGTATGCATGGATGGAACTGGTGTGGTGGCAGGCGCTAGGTGTCATGGTGTACGCCTTGGCCATGCTGGGACTGTTTGCTGTCTCTGCGGCGTATCACCGAGGACCGTGGCGTCGATTGCACACCGTGGCGTGGTGGCGCAAAGCTGATCACTCCACCATCGCGGTGTTTATCGCAGCAACCTATACGCCACTGTGCTTGATCGTCTTAGAGCCCGGTACCGCAGCATGGATGTTAGGTATTGCGTGGGTTGGTGCCATTGCCAGCGTGATCATGAACATGGTGTGGATCAATCACCCACGATGGCTCAGCGTGCTGGTCTACTTGGCCTTGGGATGGCTCATTGTGCCACTTGTCCCTCAATTGTGGTCTGGTGCTGGCCCCACAGTGGTGTGGCTCCTGCTGGCCGGAGGCATCGTCTACAGCGTTGGCGCGTTGGTGTACGGCTTTAAATGGCCAGGACGCAACGCACGAGTGATTGGCTACCACGAGCACTTCCACATCGCCACGATCGTCGCAGCGATTGTCCATCTGGTTGCAGTGTGGATGGTTGTCGTTAACTAAGAAAAGCCCCCTTTTTAAACAAAAGGGGGCTTTTTCGGGTCTAACTAGTCGATCTGCAGTGGAACCCTGCGCTGGAACAGCGGCATTGGGGTGTAATCAGCACGCAGATCCCTCAGGATGTTTGCATGCTCAGCCAACTGGATATCCTCAGGGGTACGAGGCACAAACTGTGGTGCAGGCAAAGGCTCTCCGTCGACATCAATTCCTAAGTAGGTCACCGTTGCGTGAATAGCGGTTTCTAGCTCAGCACGGCCACGGTGAGCATCACCGGCACGGACGTGGATGGACATCTGCATGGAACGCTTATCGGTACGCATCATGCGGGCGTCCACCTCAATGAGGTCACCGATCTGAATGGGCTGGTAGAAGCGGATACCACCAGCATAAACCGCAACGGTGTGGTTACCAGACCACTCCATGGTGCACGCAGCACCCGCCTCATCGATCCATTCCATGGCAGTGCCACCGTGGACCTTGCCACCCCAGTTGATATCTGTTGGCTTAGCCAAGAAGCGGGTAATCAAACGAGGGGCCTCAGAAGGTCCGTTGTACGTCTGCTTTTCCATCTCCGCTTCAATAGCCTTGCGCAGCCCGATGCGGGAGTTAGCAGCTTCCAACACGCGCTGCTCTTCTTCATTCTTAGGGGTAAATGAAGGAACTGGGGTAGCGCGACCAGTTGCGGTGTCCTTCGCCACGAAAATAACCAAGCAGTCACACGCACGGGTGTAGTTGCCATCGCGAGGATCCGCAGAAAGCACCTCATTCACGATGTGCATGGAGGAACGGCCAGTCATCGCAATGCGGGAACGCACCTCGACCATGTGGCCAGAGGGAATAGGGCGAGTGAAGTGAATGTGACCAACATAAGCAGTGACACAGTAGGTTCCAGACCACTGGGTAGCACAAGCATAAGCAGCCTTATCGATCCATTCCAGGACTCGGCCACCGCCAACGCCATGGCTACCAGCCATCAAAACGTCAGTAGGGGCAGCCATGAAACGAAGGACGACTTCTGGGGAGCGGTGTGGATTCTCACGGGGATTCTCATGCGGATTATCAGACATATGGACACTTTAACGGTTCGTACTAGGCTGATGCTTCATGAGGATTGATCCGCTGGAAACCCGGCAAGCCGTATTGGCCGTCAAAGACTGGATTGAAGGGGAGGGAGACGTCGAAAAGCCTGGTCGTGCGGCACTTGCCGCCGCAACTCGCCTGAGCGTCCGACTGCTCGCGCAAGACGCGCCGGGAAACAGCGTGGAGGTGCGGGTACCCCCATTTGTTGCGGTGCAATGCATAGAGGGGCCAAAACATACACGCGGCACACCACCCAACGTGGTGGAGACCGACGCCAAGACCTGGTTACGCTTAGCAACTGGGCAAACCACATTTGATGCAGAATTTGAAAGCGGAAAAATTAGCGCATCAGGTACCCGAGCCAAAGAGATTGCGGACTGGTTACCAGTGGTCAAACTTTAGATTTCCTAATGCTCATTAGTTTCTGGGCAACCGACAGACTACGATTTGACCTGTGGCATTACTTGATCAGCACACGCTCCCTGGTTCAATGGTAAATACCGAGCATTCCACCGGAATGACCCAGGTAAACCACCCGTACGATGATCTCAACGAACAGGCACCGCAGGAAGAATGCGGCGTTTTCGGCGTTTGGGCGCCAGGTGAGGAAGTCTCGAAACTTACCTACTTTGGCCTCTTCGCACTTCAGCACCGTGGTCAAGAAGCCGCGGGCATCGCAGTAGGCGATGGCGAACAGATCCTGGTTTTCAAAGATTTGGGCCTAGTCTCCCAAGTTTTCGACGAACCAATTCTGGAATCCCTCCGCGGAAACATCGCCATCGGACACACCCGATACACCACCGCCGGCGGAAACACCTGGGAAAATGCCCAGCCTATGTTCCGCATGGCACCAGATGGCACCGATATCGCCCTTGGACACAACGGCAACCTGATTAATTACATCGAGTTGTTGGACAAAGCCACCGAACTTGGCCTCGTCGATCCCGCCAAGAAGCCATCAGATACCGATGTGCTCACTGGACTGCTCGCAAGCGGCGTCCATGACGGAAATAATCTCTTTGATTCCGCCAAGGAACTCCTCCCCAGCGTCAAGGGAGCCTACTGCCTCACCTTCACCGACGGACACACCCTGTACGCAGCGCGTGATCCATTCGGCATCCGCCCACTGTCCATCGGCCGCCTCGAGCGCGGCTGGGTAGTCGCATCTGAAACCGCAGCGCTCGACATCGTAGGTGCCTCGCATGTGCGCGAGGTCGAACCAGGCGAACTGATTGCTATCGACGAATCCGGCCTCAAGTCCGCACGATTCGCCGAGACAACCCGCAAAGGTTGCGTCTTCGAATACGTTTACCTGGCTCGTCCAGACTCCGTGATCAAGGGAAGAAACGTCAACGAAGCCCGACTTGAAATCGGCCGCAAGCTCGCTGCAGAAGCACCAGCAGTCGGCGATCTAGTCATCCCAACCCCAGAATCAGGCACCCCAGCAGCAGTTGGATTCGCCCAAGCATCTGGCATCCCATTCGGCCAAGGCATGGTCAAAAACGCCTACGTTGGCCGAACCTTCATCCAGCCTTCCGACACTCTCCGCCAACTGGGAATCCGCCTCAAGCTGAACCCATTGCGCGAGGTTATCGCCGGAAAGCGCCTTGTGGTTGTGGATGATTCCATCGTCCGCGGTAACACCCAACGCGCCGTGATCCGCATGTTGCGCGAAGCCGGTGCAGCTGAGGTTCACGTACGCATCGCCTCACCACCCGTGAAATGGCCATGCTTCTACGGCATCGATTTTGCCACCCCAGGCGAACTCATTGCCAACGCTGTCACCAGTGACAACGAAGCAGAAATGGTAGAAGCAGTCCGCTCCGCAATCGGCGCAGACACCCTCGGCTACGTCTCCATCGACTCCATGGTTGCAGCAACCGAGCAACCAGCCAACGAACTCTGCATCGCCTGCTTCGACGGCAAATACCCCATGGGTCTGCCACAGGGAAACAGCAACGCAGACCTAGTCCGCAAGATGCAAGCAACCGCCTCAAGTTAAGATCGGTAGGCGATAGGGGTTGAGCATTTTTGCTCTCCCCGTATGCGTGGGGGTTGTCCCGCGCACTTTTAGACAGTTATGTTCCTAATAAGTTCCAAACCCCAGCAGGAGAAGCGAAGTACACGATGAGTGATCACCAGGACACCACCGCCGAAGGCGTTTCATACGCAGCAGCAGGAGTCGACATCGAAGCCGGCGATCGTGCCGTCGAACTCTTTGCACCAATGGCCAAGCGCGCCACCCGCCCAGAGGTTCTTGGCAACCTCGGAGGCTTCGCAGGACTCTTTGAGCTCGGAAAATACAAGAAGCCAATCCTCGCAGCAGGATCTGACGGAGTCGGCACCAAGCTTGTCATCGCCCAGATGATGGACAAGCACGACACCATCGGCATCGACCTTGTTGCAATGTGTGTGGATGACCTCGTTGTCACCGGCGCAGAGCCACTGTTCCTCCAGGACTACATCGCCATCGGCAAGGTTGTCCCAGAGCACGTTGCTGAGATCGTCTCCGGTATCGCAGAAGGCTGTGTCCAGGCAGGCTGTGCTCTGCTCGGTGGCGAAACCGCAGAACACCCAGGTGTTATGGAACCAGACCACTACGATGTCTCCGCAACTGCAGTCGGCGTTGTCGAAGCAGATGAACTGCTAGGACCAGACCGCGTCCGCGCAGGCGACGTCCTCATCGGCATGGCTTCCTCCGGTCTGCACTCCAACGGTTACTCCCTGGCTCGCCACGTCCTCCTGGAAAAGGCAGGCCTGGCGCTTGACGGACACATCGAAGAACTCGGACGCACCCTCGGTGAAGAACTTCTCGAGCCAACCCGCATCTACGCCAAGGACTGCCTGGCACTGATCGCAGAGTGCGAAGTTCACACCTTCTGCCACGTCACCGGCGGCGGCCTCGCAGGCAACCTCGAGCGGGTTGTCCCAGAAGGGCTCGTCGCAGAAATGTCCCGAGCAACTTGGACCCCAGGCCAAATCTTCCGCACCATCTCCTCTGTGGGCAAGGTTTCCCGCGAAGAAATGGAAAAGACCTTCAACATGGGTGTCGGCATGGTTGCAGTCGTTGCTGAAAAGGACCGCGACCGCGCCCTGGCAATGCTCACCGCACGTCACATTGACTGCTGGGAAATCGGAACCGTACGCAACGGTGAAGAGGGAGAGCCTCGCGTGATCCTCAACGGCGAGCACCCTGGCTACTAAGCCCAACTGTCTGCTCTAAGAATTAGCCGGCCTTGCACTTAATTGTGCGGGCCGGCTTTTGCAGTGAAATGGGGCATTTTAAGAGGATGGAATTGTCTCATGAGTGGATTGGATGTAAAGCGAGGTTTGAAGCCGTTAGAGAGGCCTACAAAACATCATCAATTGTGCATGCACAGCCCTGATTTTGTCCCTGTGAGATCCCTGATCAAGAATCCGACCATGTAGGACACGTGAAGCCCTAAATCGGACGGATTTTTGCATAATCTAGTCAGTTCCGCGCAAATTTTCGACCACTTTCAGGCTTCAAATTTGATACTTTGACGAATTTTTGCAAGTCCCCGAAGTGGAGCACCTAGATCGCTTAAATCCTGGCCGCGACAGGCGTGAGCCGGGAAACTAAAGTCTCGCACCAGCCCCAGGCACGCAAAAGACGGCACTAGATCTGCCACGGGCTGAAATCCTGGGAGTGCGGGAACACAGAGGGAAAGTACTCCTGGGACTTGTCCGCGTCAAACCTTGCGCCGTCTTCTACGGTAGTGGTTGAACGGGATAAGGACCGTTGGAGGTGAATGTGACACCTTGAAACGGTCGCAAAGCCACCTAATTGATGGGTTTGAGGTTCTCAACTCGGAAGAGTTAAGGACACACGAAATCAGTTTGTGCCGTAGGCACGATTGTCGGTGTCGTCCTCATCCCAGTCCGCATACTCTGCGTACTGGTCCTCATCATCAGGGGTATCGGAGTAGGAACGCCTAGGAGACTGGTTAGCCAGCTCCCGCTGCAGCGAATCGAGATCCATGTCTGGAGAGCTGTACTTCAACTGGCGAGCAACTTTGGTCTGTTTTGCCTTCGCGCGACCGCGACCCATTGCCTGACCCCCTTGGAGTGAGCGGGCCGATCCTGGGAATTCGGATGGCCCATGGGCTTTTCAAGATGTATTAACTGTATTCCTGATAGACACAATAGCCTGTTATTCGGAAAATTTCTGCAACTAACCCTTGACCTGCGTGTTCATGAAAATAAAATGCCAAAGTAGGCGATTTTCGTATCGTTTAAAAATCGCCTAAATTTCGCTATAAATCGTTTTAGTTAAAGACCCTTGAGCTTATTGATCGCTGCGCGTCCGCGTTGTTCACTTTCCTCCGCAGGAAGCAGATCGCGGTCGACGTTTACAGAGACATCATCGATGTGAAGTTCTTTATCCAAAGCGCTGCGCTTAACCAGCCCGAGAGCGATCGGCCCGTAATCGGCGTCATGGACAACGGTGCCCAGACGACCAACGGTGCGCGCACCGGCCTTGATTTCAGCGCCAGTCACAGGATCCAGCGGTGCGGAACCGTCAAGATGAAGCAGAACCAGCACGCGCGGGGAACGCCCAAGATTATCAACGCGCGCGACAGTTTCCTGCCCGCGGTAGCAACCCTTGGTCAAATGCACAGCGCCTAAATGTTCGCCACGGCCAATCCAATGGGGGATTTCATGGGGAATGGTCTTATCATCCAAATCCACGCCCGCAGCGGGCTCCAACGCCTTCACGCGCTCGGCCGTGTAAGCCATGAGACCGGTGAGCTTTGCGCCAGCTTCTAAGAGCTTGTCGACGCCCTCCTCCAGGTTTTCACGCCGGATGGCGACGTCGATACGCGATGGCCCATTCCAATCGACCCTACGGGCAAAGACCGCGTCCGGAAGGGCAATTTCCTGGCCGAGCAGAGTGATGATCGCCAGATCGGCTTCCTGGACGGTGACTTCCGACCAGAAAATCATCTTGGTCAAGAAACCGATGAGGGTATCAAACTCCGCCGCGGACGTGTCGAGGTAGAAAACCCCATCGACGACAGTTACCTGCATTGTGTGTTGAATACGACCCTGCGCATCCAAATCCAGGGCACCGGCAGTAAAGCCGTTTTCAACGGAATCAACCTTTTGGGACAAAATATTATTGAGGAACGTGGGGGCATCAGGCCCTTCGACTTTGATCACCTTGCGATTAGAACGGTCAACTAAGCCCGTGCCAGTTTCGAAGATGCGTTGCTCGACGAGAGGGGAACCGTAATGCCACGCGACACCTTCAGTACCTGCTTGAGCAGCAGCGCCCTGCGCTTCTGCCGCACCACTTCTAGAAAGAAGAGGGGACTTGTATCCTGCAGGAATCTGATCAGTGTTGTTCGCGACCTCGATTTGTTCGTTAGCCACGTCTTCGATAGTACCCACAATCTGACAGGAAGGGTTATTCCTTCCAAAAGCGCAAGTGGTTAGCACCAGTGAGCGAGATGCGCCTTAACCGTGCATAATCAGGCGTTATGGCGCTTGAACCACAAATAAAGTCTGCACCGACGCCGGTGATCTTAATTGTCGAACCCTACGGCGGGTCCATCCGGCAACAAAACCCCAACCTACCAATGGTTTTTTGGGACGATGCAGCCTTAACCCGAGGCGATGGCATCTTTGAAACACTCCTCATCCGCGACGGACATGCCTGCAACGTGCGCCGACACGGAGAACGCTTCAAAGCATCGGCAGCACTATTGGGACTGCCAGAGCCGATCCTGGAAGACTGGGAAAAAGCCACCCAAATGGGCATCGAATCCTGGTACTCCCACCCCAACGCAGGCGAGGCCTCATGCACCTGGACGCTCAGCCGAGGTCGTTCCTCCACGGGGCTGGCCTCAGGATGGTTAACCATCACCCCAGTCTCCTCCGACAAACTGGCGCAACGTGAACACGGTGTATCGGTCATGACCAGTTCAAGAGGATATTCCATCGACACCGGCCTCCCCGGAATCGGAAAAGCCACCCGAGGCGAGCTATCTAAAGTGGAACGAACCCCCGCACCATGGCTGACAGTCGGCGCCAAAACACTAGCCTACGCAGCAAACATGGCAGCCCTGCGCTACGCCAAATCAAACGGATTCGACGATGTGATCTTCACCGATGGCGACCGCGTTCTAGAAGGCGCCACCTCCACCGTAGTGAGTTTCAAAGGCGACAAAATCCGCACCCCTTCACCCGGTGGCGACATTCTCCCCGGAACCACCCAAGCAGCACTCTTTGCACACGCAACCGAAAAAGGATGGCGATGTAAAGAAAAAGACTTAAGCATTGACGATCTTTTCGGAGCCGACAGCGTGTGGCTAGTGTCCTCCGTCCGCGGACCAGTTCGGGTGACCAGGCTCGATGGACACAAATTACGGAAACCAGACAATGAAAAAGAAATCAAGGCGCTGATTACCAAAGCTCTGGGGTAGAGGCTGGCGCTGGGACTTGCTGGGTGCTTTGGGCGCTAAGTTCGATTTCACACTAACGATTTCGCATCAGCGGTTTCTTGTACTCAATTTCGCATATTTGATACCACTAGGAAAACGCCAAAAGTGGACGGAAATTGGAGTTGAGAAATTGAGCTTGCGATATTGGAAATGTGAACCCGCTAGTGCGGTATCGAACTTAAGAAACAAAACAGGCGACCAACCGCTCCTAAAATTCGAGCCTGTTGGTCGCCTGTGACGGTGAACTAGAAAAAACTAGCCGATCACGCGGGTGAGCTGTGCGGACATGCGTGGCTTGAGGGCGTCGCCAACGAGACGCTCATCAACCCAGCCGAGTTCGTTGGTTGGAAGCAGTCCGTAGAGACGCTTTCCTGGTCCAAGGGTGGATGGGCCGGTGGCGGTGACCATGGTAGATGCGGATTCAAGCTGCCAGGCGCGCTCATTGAGTGGCTGGCCGTAGTAGATTTCTACAACTCCGCCGGCGTGGGTGCAGACGAATTCGATTTCATCTTTGAGATTGATGCGCCAGAAGCCGGATTCGCGCTGGTCGACGCCGGTGGGGTTTCCTTCTTCGTCGAGTTTCCACATGCGGGATTCGAAGGAGAGGTAGTTTTCACCGTCGTGGGCGAAGGTGATTTGCTGGCCGAATGCGTATTGTCCGTCTTCTGCGGTGTCGGCTTGGCCTTCGCCGCGCCAGACGCCGACGAGAGGGAGGAGCGCGAGGAGTCCGTCGTGGAGGTTGGGGCCTTCGCGGAGGTTAGCGGTGTCGTCAGGGATAGGAAGGTCACCTAGGCCTGGGATGTTGCGGTGAGCGGTGCTCTTGGATTGTTCGGCAGCGAGGTTTACTGCGTCGGATCCGCTGATGCTTGCAGAATCGGACAGTGATGGGCCGTCTGCGCCTGCACCTGGGACGACTGGATTATTAGGGGTGGAATTTTCGCTCATGACACTCAAGACTAGCGTTTTGGCACTACTCTTAGATAACGTGCATGTTCTTCTGATTGCGAATCCTGAGTCGACCACGCAGACGCAGAAACTTTTCCGTCGTGTGGTGCCTGCGTTGATGGCGCTTGATGGTGTGTCGCTTGAAGCGAGGTTTACGCACTATGGAGGCCATGCGGAGGAAATGGTTGCGGGTTTGACGGTGGATGATTTTGATGTGATTATCCCCGCGGGTGGGGACGGCACCGTCAACGAAGTGATAAATGGGTTACTTGGGTCGGCGGAAGGTGATTTTAGAAACCTTGAGGATTTGCCGGCGATTGCGGTGTTGCCAACGGGGTCTGCCAATGTGTTTGCCCGTGCGCTTGGTTACCCCACTGACCCGTATGCTGCCGCTGATGCCCTGGTGGAGTTGATTCGGAAGAACCACACCAGAACTATCACCTTGGGTACGTGGAAGGGTGATGATCAGGGGACTCGTTGGTTCGCGGTTAATGCTGGGTTTGGTATTGATGCGGATGTTATTGCCAGGGTCGAACGGGCGAGATCTTTCGGCTTTGCGGCTTCACCGTTGTTGTATCTGCAGGTGAGTCTTCGGGCGTGGGTGAAAACTCAGATTAAGCCACCGAAAATTACCGTGGAGGCGGTGGACAGCAAAGGGCACAAATTGCAAAAAGAGGAAGTGCCAATGCTGCTTGCCTCGAATACCAATCCGTGGACTTTTTTGGGTCCGCTTCCTGTGGTGACAAATCCGCAGAATTCTTTTGACACAGGTCTGGGGCTTTTTGGCTTGACTAGTGTGCGAGGATTCGGGGGAGTGGCAGCGATGATGCACCTGATTGGCGTGGGGCATGGTCGGAAGTTGGAGAAGTTGATCGCTAAGCGCACCATTGCTTTTGATGATGCGGAGAAAGTAACGCTCACGTGCGACAGCGATCAGCGTTTCCAAGTTGATGGTGAGTATGAAGGCAAACCAACAAAGGTGGTGTTGGAATCAATCACTGATGCGGTGCGAGTGTATGCGCCGAAGACGCATCCGACACCGCCGATCATGAATTGGGCTGTCCATTTGTTTAAGCACGTCCGTGATTTCCTCCGGGTGCGCACGTTTGGCATCTAGGATTCATCGGAGTTTTCTTCCGGTGCAGCTAGTGGTGATAGTTCGCGGGTGGTGAGCTGGACGTTGCGGGCTTCAGATTGGAAATGGACGGAGCCACCAGATAGGTAAACCGCCATTGCCCGATCTGCGAGGGGTAGTTGCAGGGTGTCGATTTTCCACGTGAAGTCGGGGGCGACATCGTCGAGGGTGAGTCCGGAGGGTGCGTCGATAAGCTCGTACGGCAGCATCTGGAATTCTGAGCCGACTAGGCGAAGGGTGACCAGCACACTGACCGGGTCTTCCATGTCTGGTGGGGTTCCTGTCAGGAGCGCTTCTGAGGTGATGCCGCCGGAGGGGGAGATGTCGATGGGGTGGGAGATGTCGAGGTCGGTGATTCCGAGCTGCGCGCCGATTGCGACGCCGTCCATGCGTAATGTGCGCGTGAAGGTTTCCGCAGTGGTGCCGTCGAGGTCACCGGAGAGGATTTGATCCCGTGAGACTTCCACGCTTTCTACCTCTGTGCGTGCATTCACCATGCCGACGCCGGGGATTTCCACGTCCAGCATGTCGATGCTTACGGAGTCGAGTTTGCCGGTAAAAAACGCCGTGGAGTAAATGGAGCTGCCGAGGAATACTCGCGGGTCGTTTTCAAGATCTGCGGATTCCGCAACTGCTTTAGACAAGTTGCGTTCCGCGTGCGCAGCGATGGAAGCATCAACGATCCAAAAAGCGCCGCCAGCCACCGCAACGGCCCCAATTGTCGATGCTGCGATGGTCACAAGTCGTTTTCTGGATTTTTCCACATCTATATCTTTACCCCACGTTCCTGCAAGAGATTCAAACTTGGGGCTAACCTGGGGACATGAATACTTCCGATCGTATTAAAAGCACTCAAATCGCGCTGGATCGTGACCTCCGTGAGCAGGCACTATTGCTTTTGAAGGAGGTTCGCGCAGTTGATGGCGTGGATGCTTTATCAGAACAATTTGTCCGTGGGCTTGCAGAACCCGGACTTGGTCACTCCCATTTAATAGTCACGCTCAATGACAAACTGGTTGGCCTCGCGGCCACGGATGAGGAAACCACGGAACTGGCTGTCCACCCGGCGCACAGGCGTCAGGGAATCGGTAAGGCGCTTATCGACGCCACCCCCACCTCATCAATCTGGGCGCATGGAAATACAGCAGGTGCACAAGCGTTGGCATCCACCCTGCGTATGAAGAAGACTCGCGAGCTTCTGGTGATGGAGATTTCCGACAGGGCGCTCGATGACTCTGCAGCATACAAAGATCCAGATGGAATTACACACAGTAGTTTGGCGAATGCCCCTGTGGAGAAATCAGTAGCTGAGGCTAAATGGCTTCAATCCAACAACGAAGCATTCGACTGGCATCCCGAGCAGGGCGGATGGACAACTCATCGGTTGGCGCAGGCTCAGAAAGCCGATTGGTACAAGGACTCTGACGTGTTATTCCTCTGGGACGGCGAAGAGATCGTTGGCTTCCACTGGGTAAAGCAGCACAGTCCAGAATTACAAGAGATTTACGTAGTTGGCCTTTCTTCAGCCTACCGTGGTCGCGGCTTGGGAGATCCGCTTGTTCGCCTCGGACTGCATCACATGAGGGCTCATGGTGCTCGAAAAGTGATTCTTTATGTGGAAGCTGGCAACACTCCGGCAGTCGCGGCATACGAAAAACTGGGATTCACTGTCGCGGAAAGCCACGTAGTTTACGAAAAGTAAAAAAGAGACTTGCTAAAAACCTGTGAGAATAATAAGAATCGGTGATTTTCGTTCCGCAGGGGTCGAAAATTGCCGATTTTTGTGATTAGAGTCTCCAAATGTTACGAGTGAGATGTGGGTAGTGGCAGAATTTGCCGAACGATAGCCCAGAGTTCATAAGTTGTTAACCAAATTAGCCTGAGTTAGTCATTTCAAGGTCTTAGGTTTTTAAGTCGTGAGCAATCCGGAGGGAAACTAGCCCGCCTACAGGATCTGCTCAGACGATGTCTTCACTTAAACCGGAAAGGCTTCCCCGTGAACCTCACTCTTAAGCGCTCCATCGCCCTTGTGGGCGCAGTTACTGCAGGCTCCTTCGCTCTTGTAGCTTGCTCCGACTCCAATGAGTCTGATTCCACCTCCTCATCTGCAGCTTCCACCGGTTCTTCCGATGCTGCATCCATTGAGGGCCTTTCCGGTGTTACCGGTCAGCTCGTTGCTGAAGGTGCATCTTCCCAGCAGTCCGCAATGGACTACTTTGGTATCCGTTACTCCGAGGCTGTCAGCGGTGCATCTCTGGCTTACACCCCTTCAGGTTCCGGTTCCGGCCGCACCAACTTCGCTGCAGGCCAGGTTGCTTTCGGTGGCTCCGACTCCGCAATGAAGGACGACCAGGCTGCAGAAGCAGAAGCACGTTGCAACGGCAACGAAGCATGGCACCTGCCATTCGTTATCGGCCCAGTTGCAGTTGCTTACAACCTGCCTGGCGTTGACACCCTGAACCTGGACACCAACATCATCGCTCAGATCTTCAAGGGCGAGATCACCAAGTGGAACGACGAAGCAATCGCTTCCCAGAACGAGGGCACCGACCTCCCAGACCAGGACATCTCCGTTCTGTACCGTTCCGAAGAGTCCGGTACCTCCGACAACTTCCAGAAGTTCCTCGGAGCTTCCACCGACATCTGGGAGACCGAAGGCCAGCAGTTCCCAACCGAGGTTGGCTCCGGTGCGCAGGGCTCCAACGGTGTAGCTTCTGAGGCTTCCAACATCGAGGGTGCAATCACCTACGTTGAAGCTGGTTTCGCTAACCAGTCCGGCCTGGGCGTTGCAAACATCGACTTCGGTTCCGGCCCAGTTGAACTCAACGCTGAGTCCGTTGGCGTTGCACTTGGTGCACTCGACTTCCTGACTGAGGGCCACAACATGGTTGTTGACACCGACGCTATGTTCGCAATGAACGAAGCCGGTGCTTACCCACTGATCCTCACCACCTACGAAATCGTCTGCTCCGCAGGCTACGACGAGACCACCCGCGACCAGGTCAAGGACTTCCTGACCGTTGCACTGGACTCCCAGGATGACCAGCTCGAGGCTCTCGGCTACATCCCAGTTACCGGCGAGCACTACGATCGCCTCGTTGCAGCAGTTGAAGCAATTCAGTAATAAACCGCTGCCGTAGCTTCACGAAACCAGTGTGAAGTTGCACTTTAAGTGAATCGGGCGCCCTCTCCCAGCAATTGGGGGTAGGGCGCCCGATTTTCCTAACAAGCTTTTTATCAATACGCCAGTTAAGGAAATAAACCACCAATGGCCACTAATGAGTCAGTCTCGGAGAAGCAACGCCTGGATGCAACCAGGGTGCAGGCACATCCTGTAGCAGTTAATGCGAACTCCTCTCAGACCAAGCCTTCAAAGAAGATTGTCGCCGAAGGTGGCGGAAGCGTTAAGCGTCCCGGCGATCGCATCTTCGAAGTCCTATCCACCGCTTCTGCAGCAATCATTACTGCGATAATCATTGCCATTGCGGCGTTCCTTATCTGGCGTGCTGTTCCCGCCTTGATGCGAAATGCTGAAGGTATTGGCGGATTCTTCACTTATTCAGGCGCTTGGAACACCACCGACATTGATGCAATGTACTTCGGTATTCCAAACCTGCTAGCTGCAACACTTCTCATCTCTGTCATCGCACTGATCATCGCCATGCCGATTGCTCTTGGTATTGCGATCTTCTTGTCCAACTACTCACCAAAGCGCCTGGTTAAGCCACTTGGCTACATGGTGGACATGCTGGCTGCTGTGCCTTCCATCGTCTACGGCCTTTGGGGCTGGCAGGTGCTCGGACCAGCTCTGTCCGGTTTCTACACCTGGATTGAAAGCTGGGGCGGAAGCTTCTTCCTCTTCGCTACTTACCAAAACTCACCTTCTTTTGCTACCGGCCGTAACATGCTCACCGGTGGCATCGTGCTCGCAGTGATGATCCTTCCTGTTATCGCAGCAACCGCACGTGAAGTTTTCATACAGACTCCAAAGGGCCACATTGAATCTGCTCTTGCACTTGGCGCAACCCGCTGGGAAGTCGTTCGTTTGACGGTTCTCCCATTCGGAATGTCCGGCTACGTTTCCGGCGCGATGCTCGGCCTCGGCCGCGCACTGGGTGAGACCATGGCGCTATACATGGTTGTTTCTCCATCCTCGGCGTTCCGCTTCTCGCTTTTCGATGGCGGTACCACCTTCGCAACGGCCATCGCCAATGCCGCTCCAGAATTCAACGACAACACCCGCGCAGGCGCGTACATCTCCGCCGGCCTCGTGCTGTTCGCCCTTACCTTCATCGTCAACGCTGGCGCTCGCGCCATGGTTAACCGCGGAAAGTAGAAGGGGACAAAATCATGACTAACAATGTTGTTACTCCGCGCATGGATGAGCCTTTAAAGAAGAGCTCAGCCTTCACCGACATCTCCTCCAGCCGTAAGACCACCAACACCGCAGCAACCGTCATCATTTATGGTGCGATGCTCATCGCAGCTGTGCCACTGGTTTGGGTGCTGTGGACCGTGATCTCTCGAGGCATCGCTCCGATCCTCACTGCTGATTGGTGGTCCACCTCCCAGGCTGGCGTCATGCTGATGCTGCCAGGCGGCGGTGCAGCTCACGCCATGATCGGTACCTTCATGCAGGCGGTAGTCACCTCGGTGATTTCCATTCCAATCGGTATCTTCACCGCAATCTACTTGGTGGAATACTCCAACGGTAACCGTCTCGGACGCTTGACCACCTTCATGGTTGACATCCTCACCGGTGTTCCTTCCATCGTTGCGGCACTGTTCGTGTACTCCTTGTGGATCGTGCTCTTCGGCTTCGACCGCTCCGGCTTCGCAGTGTCCCTGTCACTGGTGATTTTGATGGTTCCAGTGATCATCCGAAACACCGAAGAAATGCTCCGCGTTGTTCCTCAGGATCTGCGTGAAGCGTCCTACGCACTGGGCGTGCCAAAGTGGAAGACCATCGCAAAGATCGTTCTCCCAACCGCACTGTCCGGTATCGTCACCGGCGTCATGCTCGCAGTCGCTCGTGTCATGGGTGAGTCCGCACCAGTTCTGGTCTTGGTTGGTTCCTCCCAGGCCATCAACTGGAACCCATTCGGCGGTCCGCAGGCTTCCCTTCCACTGATGATGCTTGATATGTACAAGGCCGGCACCGCACCAGCAACGCTGGACAAGCTGTGGGGCGCAGCCCTCACCCTGGTGCTCATCATCGCTGTCCTGAACATTGGCGCACGAATCATCTCCGCCAAGTTCTCTGTCAAGCAATAATAATCTCAGAAAATACAACAGGAGTATCTAAAGCGATGTCGAAGCTCAAGCTCAATGATGTCAACATCTACTACGGTGATTTCCACGCAGTGCAGAACGTGAACCTCGAGGTTCCTGCACGCTCTGTCACCGCATTCATCGGACCATCCGGCTGTGGCAAGTCCACAGTTCTCCGCTCCATCAATCGTATGCACGAGGTCACCCCAGGTGCATACGTCAAGGGCGAGATCCTTCTCGACGGTGAGAACATCTACGGCTCCAAGATCGACCCAGTTGCAGTCCGTAACACCATCGGCATGGTCTTCCAGAAGGCTAACCCATTCCCAACCATGTCCATCGAGGACAACGTGGTTGCAGGTCTGAAGCTTTCCGGCGAGAAGAACAAGAAGAAGCTCAAGGAAGTTGCTGAGAAGTCTCTTCGTGGCGCAAACCTGTGGGAAGAGGTTAAGGATCGTCTGGACAAGCCAGGCGGCGGCCTCTCCGGTGGTCAGCAGCAGCGTCTGTGCATCGCTCGCGCGATCGCGGTTGAGCCAGAAATCCTCCTCATGGACGAGCCTTGCTCCGCGCTTGACCCAATCTCAACCCTGGCTGTGGAGGACCTTATCCACGAGCTGAAGGAAGAGTTCACCATCGTCATCGTGACCCACAACATGCAGCAGGCTGCACGTGTGTCCGATCAGACCGCGTTCTACTCCCTGGAGGCGACCGGTAGGCCAGGTCGTCTGGTTGAAATCGGACCTACCAAGAAGATCTTCGAAAACCCAGATCAGAAGGAAACCGAAGATTACATCTCCGGCCGCTTCGGATAAATCGAAGAATTAAAGCCACTACCCACCACCTGATTAATTTCAGATGGTGGGTAGTGGCTTTTAGCGTCGAGAAGCAGCTTTTTACTCGCTGGTGCGGAACTGCCGCTCCAGCTCGGCCCAGCGCTTCTCCATGTCGGCATCGGCCCTTTGTTGCTCGCGCTTTTCCATGTACTCCTCCGGGTGCAGCCCGGTGGACAGGTAAATGATACGGGCGGCCACGTTTACCGTGTGATCGGCGTAACGCTCGTAGAAGCGGGAAAGCAGCGTCAAATCAACCGCGCTCTTGGTGTCGTGAGGCCAAGGACGCAGCGTGAGAATACGCATGATGTGCTGATGCAGATCATCCACCGCGTCATCGCTTTTAGCCATCTCTAGGGCAAGATCTGGTTCAGGATCAATGAGGATCTGACGAATATGATCTGTCATGTCAGCTGCGAGGCGGGCCATCTCCTTGAAATAGCCACGCATGTCCTCCGGGATCACCGGATCGGGGTAACGGCGGCGCACGGAATTAGCCACGTGCATTGCCAGAGCACCCATACGGGTAATTTCCTCGACGATGTAGATGGAGGAGACAACCTGGCGAAGATCACGGGCTACAGGAGTTTCAAGCGCCAAAAGTTCGACGGCTTGAGACTCGCATCCAGTACGAAGCTCTTCAAGCTTTTCTGCATTGCCTAAAGCGCTTTCTGCCGATGCCAAAGAAGTGCGCAGGAGGGCATCAGTCGCCTTATCCATGCACTCCTTAGTTAGATCACACAAAATGATTAGATTGTGTGCGAATTCATCCAATTGCTGTCTATATGCAGTACGCATGGCAACACTATAAGGCGATAATGGTATTTCTGCAGGCCTAAAACACCCCTTTAAGATTGAATCACCTAATAATGGGGGATAGCCAACTATTGGCGGGGGTAAGTATTAAATTAACTACCCTCCGGAGTTTTCCATTTCTGCGCCTTTAGGAACAGTGGCATCCTCAGGATCGTCCAACCAGCCATCTGGAAGTGCCACCTTTGCAGGAGCGCCCTGTCGACCTCGTGCACCTTCCGCGTCCTCTGCCTTGGCGGTGGAGTCAGCCCATGGTGCTAGGAGATCCTCAAGCTCCACATAGGTGGAAACCTTGGCCAGATTGGAGCGGAATTCGCCGCCAACAGGGAAACCGCGCAGGTACCAACCCATGTGCTTACGCAGATCGCGCAGCCCCTTGGTTTCGCCATCATGCTGCATGAGGAGTTCTGCGTGGCGCAGGATGATTTGGGTAACTTCGCCGAAGGTAGGCTCCTCTGGGATTTCTTCTCCACGAACAGCAGCAGACAGCTCAGCAAAGAGCCAAGGCCTGCCCAGGCAACCACGCCCAACCACGACGCCATCGCAGCCAGTTTGCTCCATCATGCGCGTTGCATCGGATGCCGCGAAAATATCGCCATTGCCCAAAACTGGGATGCCGGTATCTGCCAAATGCTCCTTCAGGCGCGCGATCTCGTTCCAATCAGCCTCACCGGAATAGCGCTGCGCCGCAGTGCGGGCGTGAAGCGCTACGGACTTCGCGCCGGCGTCGACAGCAATGCGTCCAGCATCCAAGTGAGTATGGTGCTCATCATCAATACCAACGCGGAACTTCACCGTCACCGGAATGTCCGTGCCTTCCGTAGCCTTCACAGCCGCGGAAACGATGTTTTCAAACAAACGGCGCTTGTAAGGAATCGCAGAACCGCCACCCCGGCGCGTGACCTTTGGAACCGGGCAGCCAAAGTTCATATCAATATGATCCGCCAAGTTTTCATCAACGATCATCTTCGCCGCTTCGTAGGTGTACTTCGGGTCAACCGTGTACAGCTGCAAGCTTCGGGGATTTTCATCCGGCGCGAAGGTGGTCATGTGCATGGTTTTCTCATTGCGCTCAACAAGAGCACGCGCAGTCACCATTTCACAGACGTACAGCCCCGAGATTGTTCCCGTGCGTTGCATTTCCTGTTCACGGCACAGCGTGCGGAAAGCAACGTTGGTTACACCAGCCATGGGGGCTAGAACCACAGGGGAGGCAAGGTCAAAGGGGCCGATTTTTAAAGTCACCTAACTATTGTCCCCCGTGAATCAGGTTGGGCAAAATATTTGAAGCAAATTGTGAGCAGGGCGCAACTAGGAAAGTGGTGTGCTTTCACTTTTTGGGGGCTGGGGTTGGGTTAAGCTTCGCGGGCTCTAGGGTTGGTCTGAGCTTTATTCCTGGGCTTTGGGAGGCTTGCAAACAGGGGGCATGCAAATTTGGGGGTAATGCTGGGCCTTGAAATCCCACTATCACAGATAGTATTCGGGCATTTCCTGTCACGATGGTTTATCCTTGGGACACAACATCAAAGTGGGGTACATCATATGCTTCCGGTTGAAGTGACCTATCTGAAAAGATTGGTCGAACCTTGAAGCAATGGTGTGAACTGCGTTAACGAATTTTGTCGGACGTTAAAATGGTCGCATTCTGCTTGCTGAAGTGGCACACCTATGTGTTCTGCTTGGGTATAGCAGTGCGGGAAAAATTTGAAAAAGTCCGATTACCTGAGGAGGTATTCAATGTCTGATCGCATTGCTTCAGAAAAGCTGCGCTCCAAGCTCATGTCCGCCGACGAGGCGGCACAGTTTGTTAACCACGGTGACAAGGTTGGTTTCTCCGGCTTCACCGGCGCTGGCTACCCAAAGGCACTGCCTACGGCAATCGCTAACCGGGCTAAAGAAGCACACGGTGCAGGCAACGACTACGCAATCGACCTGTTCACTGGCGCATCGACCGCCCCTGACTGCGATGGCGTACTTGCAGAAGCTGACGCTATCCGCTGGCGCATGCCATACGCATCTGATCCAATCATGCGTAACAAGATCAACTCCGGCTCCATGGGATACTCCGATATCCACCTGTCCCACTCCGGCCAGCAGGTTGAAGAGGGCTTCTTCGGCCAGCTCAACGTAGCTGTCATTGAAATCACCCGCATCACTGAAGAGGGCTACATCATCCCTTCTTCCTCCGTGGGTAACAACGTTGAGTGGCTCAACGCTGCAGAGAAGGTCATCCTCGAGGTTAACTCTTGGCAGTCTGAAGACCTCGAAGGTATGCACGACATCTGGTCTGTTCCTGCCCTGCCAAACCGCATTGCCGTGCCAATCAACAAGCCAGGCGACCGCATCGGTAAGACCTACATCGAGTTCGACACCGACAAGGTTGTTGCTGTTGTTGAGACCAACACCGCAGACCGCAACGCACCATTCAAGCCTGTCGACGACATCTCTAAGAAGATCGCTGGCAACTTCCTCGACTTCCTGGAAAGCGAAGTTGCTGCAGGTCGCCTGTCCTACGACGGCTACATCATGCAGTCCGGCGTGGGCAACGTGCCAAACGCGGTGATGGCAGGCCTGCTGGAATCCAAGTTTGAGAACATCCAGGCCTACACCGAAGTTATCCAGGACGGCATGGTGGACCTCATCGACGCCGGCAAGATGACCGTTGCATCCGCAACTTCCTTCTCCCTGTCTCCTGAGTACGCAGAGAAGATGAACAACGAGGCTAAGCGTTACCGCGAGTCCATTATCCTGCGCCCACAGCAGATCTCTAACCACCCAGAGGTCATCCGCCGCGTTGGCCTGATCGCCACCAACGGTCTCATCGAGGCTGACATTTACGGCAACGTCAACTCCACCAACGTTTCTGGCTCCCGCGTCATGAACGGCATCGGCGGCTCCGGCGACTTCACCCGTAACGGCTACATCTCCAGCTTCATCACCCCTTCAGAGGCAAAGGGCGGCGCAATCTCTGCGATCGTTCCTTTCGCATCCCACATCGACCACACCGAGCACGATGTCATGGTTGTTATCTCTGAGTACGGTTACGCAGACCTTCGTGGTCTGGCTCCACGTGAGCGCGTTGCCAAGATGATCGGCCTGGCTCACCCTGATTACCGCCCACTGCTCGAGGAGTACTACGCTCGCGCAACCTCCGGTGACAACAAGTACATGCAGACCCCTCATGATCTTGCAACCGCGTTTGATTTCCACATCAACCTGGCTAAGAACGGCTCCATGAAGGCATAAGTTTTTTCTTGGTTTAGAAACCGCCGCCTCGACAACATTTCGAGGCGGCGGTTTCTTTTATTACCTGGGTTTTGAGCGTTAAATTAGACCAGGTCAGGCTAGTGTTTGGTAGCTAATTGAGGGCGATTTTAATAAGGCCGGTGCCATGTACTAATATGGTCTGAGTTGGGCCTATAGCTCAGTTGGTAGAGCTACGGACTTTTAATCCGCAGGTCTTGGGTTCGAGTCCCAATGGGCCCACATCTTAAGTACCCCTGTTTTGGAGAATGCTCCGAGCCAGGGGTACTTTTCTTTTCCTCACACACAGTAGCTGCTGAGAAAAATGAAGACCTTTTGTTAGGTTGGGAGTATGACCAACCCATACGAGGCCTTCATACCGCTCAAGCATCGTACGGGGATTGAACCCGAGCACACCTTTTGGGAATGGGAAAACAAAAGGGTTCACATTGCAAGGAGACGTCGAGAAGCGCCCGTCCGCGTTATCGTGGTGCATGGGCTAGGCACCCATAGTGGCGCCCTCTGGCCCCTCGTCGCGGCCATTGAGGGCGCGGACCTCGCCGCGATCGACCTGCCTAAAACTCCGCTTTACGACGATTGGCTGCGCCTTTTAGAATCTTTCATCTCTTCCGAAGACGACGGTCGGCCACTCATCCTGATCGGTGCAGGCACCGGAGGCTTGCTTTGCGCAGAAGCTGCACACCGCACAGGACTGGTCGCACACGTCATTGCCACCTGCCTGCTCAACCCCTCCGACCAGCCGACGCGCCGGGCACTGTTCAGGTTTTCACCGCTGACTCGGTTGATCCAAGGCCGCTTGCGCAACCGCGAAATTCCCGTGACCAGAGTGTTGAACTTCAGCAAAATCAGCCGCAGCCCAGCCCTGAGCAAATTGTGCGCGGCCGATGAATTTAGCGGAGCATCCAAAATAACCTGGGGTTTCCTCGCGTCATATGTGCAACACAAGGCCAAACTGGGTGCAGTTCCCGTCACTCTGATGCACCCTGACCACGACCTTCTGACTCCCGTTGAGCTCAGTCTGCGTACGCTTTCGCGCCTCAAAGCGCCCACTGACGTGGTTATGCTCAAGGACTGCGGGCATTTTCCCATCGAAGAACCCGGCTTCACCACCATGCTCGAAACCGTCACATCAGTTATCGCGCGGAATAGTTAGCGGGCGCATGTGGTTGGGATATATGAATAAATCTATTCCAACTACGCGTAAAACGAGGACGTTTAAAGCTATGTCTATTGAATTCTCCGCACCAGCAAAAATGAAAATCGAAGTGTGGAGCGACATCATGTGCCCCTTCTGCTACATCGGCAAAAAGCGCCTCGACGACGCCCTAAGTACCTTTGACCAGGCCGGACGCATCGAAGTGGAATACAAGAGCTTCGAACTCATGCCAGGCCTAGAAACCCACCCACTGCGTTCCGACGTTGAATACCTCGCCGACGCCAAGGGCATGAGCCTCGAGCAGGCCCGCCAAATGAACGGCCAAGTCCAAGCAATGGCACAAGCCACCGGACTTGAAATGAATCCTGACGAAACCATCGCGGCCAACACCATCAACGCGCACCGCCTTACCCACTTCGCGAAAGCCCACGGCAAGCAACAAGAAGTGGCGCAGGAACTCTTCAAGGCTCACTTCGTAGACGGCAAGAACGTTGATGACCTCGATGTGCTGGTCTCCATTGCTGCAGAGGTTGGTCTCGATGCCAGTGCAGCCCGCGAAGCTCTCGAATCCGACGTGTACACCAACGAAGTCCAACAAGACGTCCACGAAGCCCGCCAACTCGGCGTCCAAGGTGTGCCCTTCTTTGTATTCGACCGCAAATACGCCATCAACGGCGCCCAACAAGAAGAAGTATTCACCGGCACCGTAGAAAAAGCCTTCGAAGAGTGGGCAGCCGAAAACCCAGTCAGCCCATTTGAGGTCATTGACGGCCAAAGCTGCTCCGTCGACGGCACCTGCAACTAACTTTTGGGACCTATGTGCGTGACTGCTTTCAAACCTTCACAAAACATGTCTCTAAACATGCAGGTCAGGGCGCGATTTTGCGGTTTGAAAAAAGTCACGTATATTCTTATCCAGTCGCCAAGAGCGACGAGCTCCCATCGTCTAGGGGCCTAGGACACTGCCCTTTCACGGCAGCGACACGGGTTCGAATCCCGTTGGGAGTACTACTTCCCCAAAGGAAGTAGCAGTGAAATGCTGCACATGAGGCCCTGTGGCGCAGTTGGTTAGCGCGCCGCCCTGTCACGGCGGAGGTCGCGGGTTCAAGTCCCGTCAGGGTCGCAGCAATGTGATAACAGAGGTTGTACTTTTTCTTCAAGAAATTGTACAGCCTCTGTTTTTTATTTTCTGGTGTGTTTTTGGGGTCTCAGGTTTCGGGTTTCTTAAGAGCGGGGGTTTCTTAAGTTCGACTTCTTGCTTACGACTTCACGGTAGCGACTTCTTATGCTCAACTTCTCGTGGTCGATTTCAGTCGGATTTTCCTGGATTTCCTAGTGAAGTCGCCTTTGAGAAGTCGGTGTTAAGAAGTCGAACTCTAGGGGCTGTCAGGTTAAGCCTCACGGATGTCATGTTTTGACCGGCTAGTTGCCGGAAAACCTGCGGAAAAGTTCCCAAGGGGTGGGGGCTGAGCACCACGGATCCAATTTTGTTGCAATTTGCAAAGTTTACAGTGTTAGACTTCACAATACGATCATATTGGTGAGTTGAAACACTTACTTTTACGGGAAGACTTTGTTAAAGACGCAGAAGGCTCTAAGCATGGGCCGGAAATGGAATTGGCAGTGGATCTTTTTGAATACCAAGCACGGGACCTCTTTGAAACCCATGGTGTGCCAGTGTTGAAGGGAATTGTGGCATCAACACCAGAGGCGGCGAGGAAAGCGGCTGAGGAAATCGGCGGACTGACCGTCGTCAAGGCTCAGGTCAAGGTGGGCGGACGTGGCAAGGCGGGTGGCGTCCGTGTGGCACCGACGTCGGCTCAGGCTTTTGATGCTGCGGATGCGATTCTCGGCATGGATATCAAAGGACACACTGTTAATCAGGTGATGGTGGCGCAGGGCGCTGACATTGCTGAGGAATACTATTTCTCCATTTTGTTGGATCGCGCGAATCGTTCGTATCTGGCTATGTGCTCTGTTGAAGGTGGCATGGAGATCGAGATCCTGGCGAAGGAAAAGCCTGAAGCTTTGGCAAAGGTGGAAGTGGATCCCCTCACTGGTATTGATGAGGACAAAGCGCGGGAGATTGTCACTGCTGCTGGCTTTGAAACTGAGGTGGCAGAGAAAGTCATTCCGGTGCTGATCAAGATCTGGCAGGTGTATTACGAAGAGGAAGCAACACTCGTTGAGGTGAACCCGTTGGTGCTCACGGATGACGGCGATGTGATTGCGCTTGATGGCAAGATCACGCTGGATGATAACGCTGATTTCCGCCATGATAACCGTGGTGCGTTGGCTGAATCTGCCGGTGGCTTGGACATTTTGGAACTGAAGGCCAAGAAGAATGATCTGAACTACGTGAAACTTGATGGCTCTGTGGGCATCATTGGCAATGGTGCAGGTTTGGTGATGTCCACGTTGGATATCGTGGCTGCAGCTGGTGAACGCCATGGTGGGCAGCGCCCCGCGAACTTCCTAGACATTGGTGGCGGAGCATCAGCTGAATCGATGGCTGCTGGTCTCGATGTGATCCTTGGGGATAGCCAGGTACGCAGTGTGTTTGTGAATGTGTTTGGTGGCATCACCGCGTGTGATGTGGTGGCAAAGGGAATCGTTGGAGCTTTGGATGTGCTCGGCGATCAAGCAACGAAGCCTCTTGTGGTGCGCCTTGATGGCAACAACGTGGTGGAAGGCAGACGAATCCTCGCGGAATATAACCACCCTTTGGTCACCGTTGTGGAGGGTATGGATGCAGCGGCTGATCACGCTGCCCATTTGGCCAATCTTGCCCAGCACGGCCAGTTCGCAACCGCTAATTAGTTAAGGAGCACCTGTTTAATCATGTCTATTTTTCTCAATTCAGATTCCCGCATCATCATTCAGGGCATTACCGGTTCGGAAGGTTCAGAGCATGCGCGTCGAATTTTAGCCTCTGGTGCGAAGCTCGTGGGTGGCACCAACCCCCGCAAAGCTGGGCAAACCATTTTGATCAATGACACTGAGTTGCCTGTATTTGGCACTGTTAAGGAAGCAATGGAGGAAACGGGTGCGGATGTCACCGTAATTTTCGTTCCTCCAGCCTTTGCCAAAGCTGCGATCATTGAAGCTATCGACGCTCACATCCCACTGTGCGTGATTATTACTGAGGGCATCCCAGTGCGTGACGCTTCTGAGGCGTGGGCTTATGCCAAGAAGGTGGGACACACCCGCATCATTGGCCCTAACTGCCCAGGCATTATTACTCCCGGCGAATCTCTTGCGGGAATTACGCCGGCAAACATTGCAGGTTCCGGCCCGATCGGGTTGATCTCAAAGTCGGGAACACTGACTTATCAGATGATGTACGAACTTTCAGATATTGGCATTTCTACGGCGATTGGTATTGGCGGTGACCCAATCATCGGTACAACCCATATCGACGCTCTGGAGGCCTTTGAAGCTGATCCTGAGACCAAGGCAATCGTCATGATCGGTGAGATCGGTGGAGATGCAGAGGAACGCGCTGCTGACTTCATTTCTAAGCACGTGACAAAACCAGTTGTGGGTTACGTGGCAGGCTTTACCGCCCCTGAAGGAAAGACCATGGGGCATGCTGGCGCCATCGTGACAGGTTCAGAAGGCACTGCGCGAGCAAAGAAGCATGCATTGGAGGCCGTGGGTGTTCGCGTGGGAACAACTCCGAGTGAAACCGCGAAGCTTATGCGTGAGGTAGTTGCAGCTTTGTAACTAACAGGCCACAGATCTTAGCTTTGACCAGCGGATTTGTGGCTAATCGCCCGGTCTGTGTAGAGTATTCATCTGTGCGCAGGACAGTGTGACAAACACTGAATAGTGCATGGCTTTAAGGCCCTGTGGCGCAGTTGGTTAGCGCGCCGCCCTGTCACGGCGGAGGTCGCGGGTTCAAGTCCCGTCAGGGTCGCTGGAGTTGGTCTATACTGTAGAGCAGCCCCTGGCCAGATAGCTCAGTCGGTAGAGCGTTCGCCTGAAAAGTGAAAGGTCGCCGGTTCGATCCCGGCTCTGGCCACCATCTACACCCTGTTTTATTTCTTAGGAAATAAAACAGGGTGTCTTTGTGTTCAAAAGGTATAAAGGAAGAGTAGTTCCGGTTAATTCCACCGGGATGAGATACCGAGGAGAACGCACATGAGCGAGAACAAAAACATTGAGATTGTCCACAATGAAGGACAGAAGCGCTTTGTTATCAGCGTTGATGGAACGCCAGCTGGATTTGCCAGCTATTTAGACGGCCCGGATATCCGCAACTTCAACCACACTGTTATTAAGCCTGAATTCCGTGGACAGGGACTGTCTGCGCCATTGATCAAGTTTGCTTTGGATGATGCACGTGAGTCCGGTATCCGTATTCATGATGCTTGCTCTGCAGTCGCTGGCTTCATTCAGAAGAACCCTGAGTATAAGGATCTAAAGAACTAGCTGGCACAGGGGGGTGGTTCTCACGGGTAGTGCTGAGAAGCGCACAGGGGCGGTTTTAGACGGTTAAAGGTCCCTAGTGCGTGGCTAACAAACGCACTCTGGAGCTTCCCAAAAAAGCGCCCTGCCTGAACTTCAGGTAGGGCGCTAACTGTTCTTAAATGTAATAGTCCGGATCGACGAGCTTGATCTTCTCTGTCTTGCCACGTGGGCGTGCTACCGCAGGAATTCCGACTGCGATGTGTTCTGCCGGCACGTCTTTGGTGACAACTGCATTGGCGCCAATTGCGGAGCCTTCGCCGATGGTGATGGGACCTAAGATTTTTGCGCCCGCGCCGACTGTCACGTTGTCGCAGAGCGTGGGGTGGCGCTTGGTTTGGGTGAGAACCTGTCCGCCGAGGGTGACGCCGTGGTAGAGCATGACGCCTTCGCCGATTTCAGCGGTTTCGCCGATGACGATTCCCATTCCGTGGTCAATAAAAAAGCGACGACCAATGGTGGCACCGGGGTGAATTTCAATGCCGGTGAGGAATCGGGTGAATTGGGCTAATACGCGGGCGGGGCCGCGGAAACCGGATTTCCACCAGCTGTTGGCAACTCGATGTGCCCAGATGGCGTGGAGTCCGGAGTAAACCACTGCGTTTTCTAAATCGCCTCGGGCTGCTGGATCGTGTTCACGAGCGTTTGCGAGATCTTCACGGATCATTTTTATTGTCGAGAGCATGCAGGCAAGTCTAACAGCGTGACTTAACTGCACGTGGAAACTATCCAGAGAATTATTCACGGGCAAAGAAGGACTTAAAAGGACTCAAAGACACTCAAAACCGACCCGAATCGCACCCGACCCGACCTTGAGACATGAAAAAACCACCCAAGCAAAGAGCTTGAGTGGTTAACAGTCGCTAAGAATTAGTCGCGGATGTCTTCGTAAAGAACGGTGGAGACGTAGCGCTCGCCGAAGTCGGTGACAACGGTGACGATGGTTTTGCCAGCGTTCTCTGGCTTTGCTGCAAGGTCAAGAGCTGCCTTGATGTTTGCGCCGGTGGAGATACCGCCGAGGATGCCCTCTTCGGTAGCGAGCTTGCGGGAGAATGCGATTGCGTCTTCGTTGGAGACGGTCAGCACGTCGTCGAGAACCTTGCGGTCCAGGACCTCGGGGATGAAGTTTGCGCCGATGCCCTGGATCTTGTGTGGACCAGCCTTGCCAGCGGTCAGAAGTGGGGACGCTTCTGGCTCGACGGTGTAGACCTGTACGTCTGCGTTGTTTTCCTTCAGGACCTGGCCAACGCCGGTGACGGTTCCGCCGGTGCCGAAGCTTGCAACGAAGATATCAACGTTGCCGTCGGTGTCTTCGAGGATTTCCTTCGCGGTGGTGTCGCGGTGGACGCGTGGGTTTGCCTCGTTCTCGAACTGGCGAGCAAGGACTGCGTTTTCGCGTTCAGCGACGATTTCGTCTGCCTTGTCCTTTGCACCCTGCATGCCTGCTGCACCTGGGGTAAGAACGATCTCTGCACCGTAAGCGCGGAGGAGAACGCGACGCTCGTTGGACATGGTCTCCGGCATGGTGAGAACAACGTTGTATCCGCGTGCAGCGCCGACCATTGCCAGTGCGATACCGGTGTTGCCGGAGGTTGCTTCAACGATGGTGCCGCCTGGCTTCAGTGCACCGGACTTCTCTGCATCTTCAACGATGGCCAGACCGATACGGTCCTTGACGGAGTTTGCTGGGTTGAATGACTCAAGCTTGACCAGGACAGTTGCGTCGAGGCCTTCGGTGAGCTTGTTCAGCTTTACCAGTGGGGTGTGGCCGATGGTTTCGGTGATGTTGTTGTACACATTGCCCATGTCGGGTGGTGCTCCAATCATTGAAGTGCTGTTTTTGTTGGTCGACCGCTTGCGTAAACGCTGTAAACAATTACGAAACATCTACTTGAAGTGGCCTCTGTGACTTGAGTCTACACAAAAAGCAGTTTGAAAAGTAGACAGTTCTGTTCATTATTTGTAGACCGAGCGTATTTGCAGGTAGATCGACATCTATTCGATGAATATTTCTCGCGGGGTTAATGGTTGGGGAGCGGCGTCGAAAAGCATCTTTTAAAGAAGTCCGTTGTCGGAAAAATCTCAAAGGTTTGGCAGTTTCGTCCAATAATTTCACTTTTTCCACAAGGAAAAAGGTGTTCTATGACACTAATTTCAGCAAACTTGAGTTTAGCTAATACCGCAAATGGGGGTAGCGGGTGTGTTGAGGGGTGGCTGACCGGACAGGGATTTGAGTTTTTCTCTAAAACCGGCGTGAACTGGGGGTTAACTACCTCTTCGGGGGTGGTTGGGGTGGCGGGGGTGGCCCTTGAGGGGTGGGGAACTTATTTAAATACCCCCGAAAAACAAGGCAAATGGACACCCGTGCCAACATATTGGCGATCCGCCTCGACTATGTTCACCCCCAAAGGGGAAGTACACTGTACCCTTGTCGAATGATTGTTACTCGTGACGCGCCCTATGGGTGTACCAGCACGGGTGTAAAGCAGGAGGAAATCTGAAGGTGGATACCCAGCGGATTAAAGATGACGAAGATGCTATTCGTTCGGCGCTGACATCGCTGAAAACCGCAACAGGCATCCCAGTCACCATGTTCGCCACTGTGTTGCAGGACAATCGCCTGCAAATTACTCAGTGGGTTGGGTTGCGTACCCCGGCTCTGCAGAATCTGGTCATTGAACCAGGTGTGGGCGTTGGTGGACGCGTCGTCGCAACCCGTCGTCCGGTTGGTGTGAGTGATTACACCAGGGCAAATGTCATTTCACATGAGAAGGATTCCGCGATTCAGGATGAGGGCCTTCATTCCATTGTCGCAGTTCCCGTGATCGTGCACCGCGAAATTCGTGGCGTTTTGTATGTTGGCGTTCACTCTGCGGTGCGTCTCGGCGACACTGTTATTGAAGAAGTCACCATGACTGCGCGCACGTTGGAACAAAACCTGGCGATCAACTCCGCGCTTCGCCGCAATGGCGTTCCTGATGGTCGCGGTTCCCTCAAAGCTAACCGCGTGATGAATGGGGCGGAGTGGGAGCAGGTTCGTTCCACTCATTCCAAGCTGCGCATGCTGGCAAATCGTGTGACCGATGAGGATCTGCGCCGCGATTTGGAAGAGCTTTGCGATCAGATGGTCACCCCAGTCCGCATCAAGCAGACCACCAAGCTGTCCGCGCGTGAGTTGGACGTGCTGGCTTGTGTCGCGCTCGGTCACACCAACGTCGAAGCTGCTGAAGAGATGGGCATCGGCGCGGAAACCGTCAAGAGCTACCTGCGCTCGGTCATGCGCAAGCTCGGCGCCCACACGCGCTACGAGGCAGTCAACGCAGCACGCCGGATCGGCGCACTGCCTTAAAAAGATTTTGCTTTACGACGCCACCCTGCACCGTTTCAATCACGGTCGCAGGGTGGTTTTCATCTTTTTCCGCCCGGAACCCACTTCACATCATTGCCATTGTTGGCAACACGGGAAAGAATAAACAGCAGATCGCTAAGACGATTCAGGTATTGGGCTGGCAAGGTAGAGGTGGTGCTCGGAAATTCCCGCACCGCTATCCAAGCTGCTCTCTCCGCGCGCCTCGTAATTACCCTTGCGGTGTGCAAGAGTGCCGCTGCTGGCGTGCCACCCGGCAAAATGAAGGAATCCAACGCCGGCACATCCTCGTTCCATTTATCGCACTCCTTCTCAAGTCGTTCGATATATTCCGGAAGAACTCGAAGTGGGGGATACTTCGGATTCTCCTCAATCGGGGTTGCTAAGTCTGCGCCCACATCAAAAAGTTCATTTTGAATAGTCCGCAATAAGGTTGCCATATCTTCCGTAGGGCTGCTGAGTGCAAGCACTTGGCCAATCGCACAGTTTGCTTCATCGGAGTCGGCGTATGCAATAAGGCGGGGATCGTCCTTGGGAACTCGCTCAAAATTTGAGAGCCCCGTGGTTCCATCGTCCCCGGTTCGCGTATAGATCTTGGTTAAATGAACGGCCATAACTTGAGATTCTAGCTGTCGTTACGCACAGGGGTGGGGAACACGGATAAGGTGGGGCACGTGAAAGACAAGTTTTTAGTCACTGGTGGAGCACAGCTGCAGGGCGCTGTAAAAGTTTACGGCGCAAAAAACAGCGTTTTGAAGCTCATGGCAGCAGCACTTCTCGCTGAAGGCACAACAACTCTAACCAATTGCCCCGAAATCCTCGACGTCCCCCTGATGCGCGACGTCCTCGTTGGTCTTGGCTGCGATGTCACCATCGACGGCTCAACCGTAACCATTACTACCCCTGCAGAACTCAGCTCCAATGCTGACTTCCCAGCAGTCACCCAATTCCGTGCATCCGTATGTGTGCTTGGTCCATTGACAGCACGTTGTGGTCGCGCAGTTGTATCCCTTCCCGGCGGTGACGCCATTGGATCCCGTCCACTCGACATGCATCAAAGCGGCCTGGAAAAGCTTGGTGCCACCACCCGCATTTCCCACGGTGCAGTAGTTGCAGAAGCTGAAAAGCTCGTCGGTGCCAACATCACCCTGGATTTCCCGTCCGTCGGCGCCACCGAAAACATCCTCACTGCATCCGTCATGGCAGAAGGACGCACAGTATTAGATAACGCAGCGCGCGAACCAGAAATTGTTGATCTCTGCCGTATGCTTCGATCCATGGGCGCCAACATTGAAGGTGAAGGAAGCCCAACCATCACCATCGAAGGCGTAGAGAAACTCACCCCAACTCAGCACGAAGTAATCGGCGACCGCATCGTTGCCGGAACGTGGGCATACGCCGCTGCGATGACTCGTGGCGATATTACAGTTGGCGGAATCGCACCAAGGTATCTGCACCTTCCATTGGAAAAGCTCAAGATCGCCGGCGCCAAGGTGGAAACCTACGAAAACGGCTTCCGCGTCCAAATGGATAAGCAGCCTGAGGCAACCGACTACCAAACCCTCCCGTTCCCAGGGTTCCCTACAGATCTGCAACCCATGGCAATTGGAATCAACGCAGTATCTAATGGAACTTCAGTAATTACAGAGAATGTCTTTGAATCACGATTCCGCTTCGTCGATGAAATGCTTCGCCTGGGCGCTGACGCGAATGTCGATGGGCACCACGTAGTAATCCGAGGAATTGAACAGCTTTCCTCTACTTCCGTGTGGTCTTCAGATATCCGTGCAGGAGCAGGACTGGTTCTTGCCGCCCTTTGCGCAGACGGAGTGACCGAAGTTCACGATGTTTTCCACATCGACCGCGGATACCCCAACTTCGTGGAAAATCTGCAGAAACTCGGAGCGACCATCGAAAGGGTTTCTTCCTAACGAAGCCTTCCCATCAAGCATCCCCCAGCGAAACCATCATTGAGCTGGGGGTTTGTGCTTGTCAGAGGGGCTGTGTAGATTAATTCGAGTCAGCGCAACGAACCGAGCTTCACAGCAAGGGAAATTGAAACGCTGACAGACTCCCAAAATTCTTCAGGAATTAACGCAAGTTGCTTTCTGATTAACGATAAGGGTAAAGTCGAACAAGCTGCTTACGAGACACCGAGCAAGGTGATCAAGTTAGTGTGCGTATGTTGTTTGAGAACTCAATAGTGTGCCATTTATTATTTTTGTCACTACCACAGATCACCTTGGGTGATGTGTGGTGGGTCATGCCGGGTGGTGGATCGCCAATTTTATCCATCACTGTAAACAATAATCTTATTGTTGGCATGATTTTGTGGGTCTGCTTGTTCCCCGTCAAGGGACTAGGCCCACGTTGAAGACACGATGATCCTTATTTGGGTTGTGGTGTTTTTTTAGAATCATTATTTTTTGATAATGCCAGTAACACCCCATTCTCCAACTGTCACCTTTGTGTGTGGTTGGTGGGGGTGTTGTTGTTTTTGTCAGGTGTTGGGCTTTTCACGGCCTGAACAATCTTTTTTATTGTTTTTTTGTGGAGAGTTTGATCCTGGCTCAGGACGAACGCTGGCGGCGTGCTTAACACATGCAAGTCGAACGCTGAAACCGGAGCTTGCTTTGGTGGATGAGTGGCGAACGGGTGAGTAACACGTGGGTGATCTGCCCTACACTTTGGGATAAGCCTGGGAAACTGGGTCTAATACCGAATATTCACACCACCGTAGGGGTGGTGTGGAAAGCCTTGTGCGGTGTGGGATGAGCCTGCGGCCTATCAGCTTGTTGGTGGGGTAATGGCCTACCAAGGCGTCGACGGGTAGCCGGCCTGAGAGGGTGTACGGCCACATTGGGACTGAGACACGGCCCAGACTCCTACGGGAGGCAGCAGTGGGGAATATTGCACAATGGGCGCAAGCCTGATGCAGCGACGCCGCGTGGGGGATGAAGGCCTTCGGGTTGTAAACTCCTTTCGCTAGGGACGAAGCCTTATGGTGACGGTACCTGGAGAAGAAGCACCGGCTAACTACGTGCCAGCAGCCGCGGTAATACGTAGGGTGCGAGCGTTGTCCGGAATTACTGGGCGTAAAGAGCTCGTAGGTGGTTTGTCGCGTCGTCTGTGAAATCCCGGGGCTTAACTTCGGGCGTGCAGGCGATACGGGCATAACTTGAGTGCTGTAGGGGAGACTGGAATTCCTGGTGTAGCGGTGAAATGCGCAGATATCAGGAGGAACACCAATGGCGAAGGCAGGTCTCTGGGCAGTAACTGACGCTGAGGAGCGAAAGCATGGGTAGCGAACAGGATTAGATACCCTGGTAGTCCATGCCGTAAACGGTGGGCGCTAGGTGTAGGGGTCTTCCACGACTTCTGTGCCGCAGCTAACGCATTAAGCGCCCCGCCTGGGGAGTACGGCCGCAAGGCTAAAACTCAAAGGAATTGACGGGGGCCCGCACAAGCGGCGGAGCATGTGGATTAATTCGATGCAACGCGAAGAACCTTACCTGGGCTTGACATGGACCGGATCGGCGTAGAGATACGTTTTCCCTTGTGGTCGGTTCACAGGTGGTGCATGGTTGTCGTCAGCTCGTGTCGTGAGATGTTGGGTTAAGTCCCGCAACGAGCGCAACCCTTGTCTTATGTTGCCAGCACATTATGGTGGGTACTCATGAGAGACTGCCGGGGTTAACTCGGAGGAAGGTGGGGATGACGTCAAATCATCATGCCCCTTATGTCCAGGGCTTCACACATGCTACAATGGTCGGTACAGCGAGTTGCCACACCGTGAGGTGGAGCTAATCTCTTAAAGCCGGCCTCAGTTCGGATTGGGGTCTGCAACTCGACCCCATGAAGTCGGAGTCGCTAGTAATCGCAGATCAGCAACGCTGCGGTGAATACGTTCCCGGGCCTTGTACACACCGCCCGTCACGTCATGAAAGTTGGTAACACCCGAAGCCAGTGGCCCAACCTTTTAGGGGGGAGCTGTCGAAGGTGGGATCGGCGATTGGGACGAAGTCGTAACAAGGTAGCCGTACCGGAAGGTGCGGCTGGATCACCTCCTTTCTAAGGAGCTTTATTAACCCACATCAGACTGTGTCTGGTTGGTGGGTTGTTGGTGTTGGAACCCGTATGTGGTTGCCATCAACATTATTTTAATCGGGTGGAGATGACCCCTCGGGTGACAACAACACAGCAAACAGTGCTGTGATTAATAGGTGGCATGCTGTTGGGTGTCTGGAATGACATCGCAAGCATCACCTTTTGGTGGTGTGTGTGGGTTGTTTCTAACATCGAGCATCGTCAACACGGGTAGAGAATGTTGTGTTCTTTGGTTGTGGTGGGGGTGGTGTGTTGTGTGAGAACTGTATAGTGGACGCGAGCATCTTTATTTTTTTGTTTTTTGTTGTGTGATACCGAACGCGCCCGCACTTTGTGTGTGGGTTATAGTATTTTGTTTGTTGTTTTGTAGGGCACACGGTGGATGCCTTGGCATATCAAGCCGATGAAGGACGTGAGAGGCTGCGTTATGCCTCGGGGAGTTGCCAACTAAGCGTTGATCCGAGGATGTCCGAATGGGGAAACCCAGCCGCAGTGATGTGTGGTTACCTGCCAGTGAATGTATAGCTGGTGTGGAGGTTTACACGGGGAAGTGAAACATCTCAGTACCCGTAGGAGAAGAAAACAATTGTGATTCCGTTAGTAGTGGCGAGCGAACGTGGATGATGGCTAAAACTTATGTGTGTGATACCCGGCAGGGGTTGCATGTAGGTGGTTGTGGGGCAATGACGTTCATATTCTGCCGGATGTGGGCATGTGCTGCGTGGTTAGTGGAAGTGGTGTGGAAACACCTGCCGTAGAAGGTGAGAGTCCTGTACACGAAGATCATGGTGGTGTGTGTGGTTGTTGATACCCCGAGTAGCAGCGGGCTCGTGGAATCTGCTGTGAATTAGCCGGGACCACCCGGTAAGCCTGAATACTTGATATGACCGATAGCGGATTAGTACCGTGAGGGAATGGTGAAAAGTACCCCGGGAGGGGAGTGAAATAGTACCTGAAACCGTGTGCTGTCAATCCGTCAGAGCATCCTTTGTGGTGTGATGGCGTGCCTTTTGAAGAATGAGCCTGCGAGTCAGCGGCATGTCGCGAGGTTAACCCGTGTGGGGTAGCCGTAGGGAAACCGAATCCTAACGAGGGTGATTTTAGTGGCATGTCTTGGACCCGAAGCGGAGTGATCTACCCATGGCCAGTGTGAAGCAGCTGTAAGAGGTTGTGGAGGCGCGAACCCACTTAGGTTGAAAACTGAGGGGATGAGTTGTGGGTAGGGGTGAAAGGCCAATCAAACTCCGTGATAGCTGGTTCTCCCCGAAATGCATTTAGGTGCAGCGTCGTGTGTTTCTTGCCGGAGGTAGAGCTACTGGATGGTTTAGCGGGACCAACATCTTAGCGACATCAGCCAAACTCCGAATGCCGGTAAGTTAGAGCACGGCAGTGAGACTGCGGGGGATAAGCTTCGTAGTCGAGAGGGAAACAGCCCAGATCGCCGGCTAAGGCCCCTAAGGGTGTGCTAAGTGGAAAAGGAGGTGGGGTCGCGAAGACAGCCAGGAGGTTGGCTTAGAAGCAGCCATCCTTGAAAGAGTGCGTAATAGCTCACTGGTCGAGTGATTCCGCGCCGACAATGTAGTGGGGCTTAAGTACACCGCCGAAGCCGCGGCAATGATCTTTATAGGATTGTTGGGTAGGGGAGCGTCGTGCATGCGTTGAAGCTTTGGGGTGACCTTGGGTGGAGTGTGTGCGAGTGAGAATGCAGGCATGAGTAACGAATGATGCGTGAGAAACGTATCCGCCGGATGACTAAGGGTTCCTGGGTCAAGTTAATCTTCCCAGGGTGAGTCGGGGCCTAAGGCGAGGCCGACAGGCGTAGTCGATGGATAACGGGTTGATATTCCCGTACCCGAGTATGAGCGACCATGGTGAATCAGTGATACTAACCACCCATAAGCACCCGCGAAAAGGCTTTGCTTTTTTGTGGTGTGTGGTTGCGTGGGACCTGATCTGGTAGTAGCTAAGTGATGGGGTGACGCAGGGAGGTAGCTCAGCCACTTATTGGATTGTGGTGTAAGCGTGTGGCACGCAGTGTTGGTAAATCCGCACTGTTTTTGTGTGAGGCGTGATGCGGAGCCCGTAAAGGGTGAAGTGGGTGATCCTGTGCTGTCGAGAAAAGCCTCTAGCGATGTTGATATTCGGCCCGTACCCTAAACCGACACAGGTAGTCAGGTAGAGAATACTAAGGCGTTCGGGTGAACTGTGGTTAAGGAACTCGGCAAAATGCCCCCGTAACTTCGGGAGAAGGGGGGCCACGGCGTGTGAACAACTTTTCGTTGGGAGCGTGTTGTGGTCGCAGAGAATAGAGGGAAGCGACTGTTTACTAAAAACACAGGTCCGTGCGAAGACGTTTAAGTTGATGTATACGGACTGACGCCTGCCCGGTGCTGGAAGGTTAAGAGGACCGGTTAGGAAAACTTGTTTTTTCGAAGCTGAGAATTTAAGCCCCAGTAAACGGCGGTGGTAACTATAACCATCCTAAGGTAGCGAAATTCCTTGTCGGGTAAGTTCCGACCTGCACGAATGGCGTAACGACTTCCCTGCTGTCTCAACCACAGGCCCGGTGAAATTGCAGTACGAGTAAAGATGCTCGTTACGCGCGGCAGGACGAAAAGACCCCGGGACCTTCACTATAGCTTGGTATTGGTGTTTGATTCGGTTTGTGTAGGATAGGTGGGAGACTTCGATCATATGACGCTAGTTGTGTGTGAGTCGTTGGTGAAATACCACTCTGATCGGATTGGATGTCTTAACCTTGGCCCATGATCTGGGTTGGGGACAGTGCCTGGTGGGTAGTTTAACTGGGGCGGTTGCCTCCTAAAATGTAACGGAGGCGCCCAAAGGTTTCCTCAGCTTGGTTGGTAATCAGGTGGTGAGTGTAAGTGCACAAGGGAGCTTGACTGTGACACTGACAGGTGGAGCAGGGACGAAAGTCGGGACTAGTGATCCGGCACCTACTTGTGGTTGTGGTGTCGCTCAACGGATAAAAGGTACCCCGGGGATAACAGGCTGATCTTCCCCAAGAGTCCATATCGACGGGATGGTTTGGCACCTCGATGTCGGCTCGTCGCATCCTGGGGCTGGAGTAGGTCCCAAGGGTTGGGCTGTTCGCCCATTAAAGCGGCACGCGAGCTGGGTTTAGAACGTCGTGAGACAGTTCGGTCTCTATCCGCCGCGCGCGTTGAAACTTGAAGGAAGGCTGTCCCTAGTACGAGAGGACCGGGACGGACGTACCTCTGGTGTGCCAGTTGTTCCGCCAGGAGCAGGGCTGGTTGGCTACGTACGGGAGGGATAACCGCTGAAAGCATCTAAGCGGGAAGCCTGTTTCGAGATGAGGTTTCTTTTGAGGTTCCCTAGAGATTATGGGGTTGATAGGCCAGATCTGGAAGCACTGTGAGGTGTGGAGGTGACTGGTACTAATTTACCGATAACAACAAACCATTACGGTTTGGTGTAACGCAACGTAACGAAAACAAATTAACACATAAAGTGTTCGCGTCCATTATGCAGTGTCTGACACAACACAACCAACCTGTTGGTTGGTTTGGTGTGTGGTTGTGTCGGTGGTGATAGTAGCAGGGAAACGCCCGGTCCCTTTCCGAACCCGGAAGCTAAGCCTGGTTACGCTGATGGTACTGCACTCGGGAGGGTGTGGGAGAGTAGGTTACCGCCGACCAAAAACTTAACAATATATGAGAAGAAGCATGAAACAGACAGTGTTTGTTTCGTGCTTCTTCTCTTTTGTGCTTTCTAGACCCCTGTGCACGCGGCACCGATCCCTGGGGGTAAGCGTCGACAAGCACAAAGTGTTGTGGGAGTGGTGAGGATACATGGTTGTGTGTCCTCATCACTCCCTTTTTTGGTTTATAGGGCTGTTTAAGGCTTTGTCCACTCGAGGAGGTATCGGAAGTGGATTCCACGGCGAATACGGCGGTGAGGGAGGAGCTGCTTGGTGAGTTGTCGTATTTCGTGGAGACTCTCTGAGGGTTCTTTGGTAGGGAAGGGGTAGATTTGTTGTTCCCTATTGATGAGGCTGATTGGTCGGGAGAGAAAAGCTTGTAGTCCGGAGATGATCCAGTCGGAGGCGGTTTTGTTTTTGGCGAGGCCTACGATGAGGAGCTTGCCGCCAGGATTGAGGATTCGGACTGCTTTGTTAAGTCCTTCTTCCGCGTTCATGTGATGGAGGGACGCGATGAACGTGATGGCATCGTAGCTTTGGGTCGGCTGGAATTCTTCAAAGGTTGTATTAATAAGAGGATCCACGACATCGACATGCGCGACCTGGCGGCCGGCCAGGTCGGCGAAGGAGTGATCGCCGGAGCCGACGTCGAGAAGCGATCTTGAGCCTTTGAGCTTTGACACCAGCCATGGCCGATATGCGGTGTTGTGATTCCAAATGGGCATGAGCTCTACATTAGGGCTATGCGGGGCTTCTAGCGGCTTGTGCAGAGCGGAAGCTCGTCTGGTGTTTAACAGGGGGAGATCAGACGTGAGATTCTTTCACTTCAAAGTTCATTCATTATTGATTAAGAACGATTGCATAACTGAGGTTTTGAAGGTACCTGAACGATGATTTACCTCTATGCGCTGGTGGTTTGTCGTTTTACGCATCTCCTTGAAGGGCTAGATTTCGCCTCAAAAATTGATAAACAGCTGTCTTGCTAACCACTTTTTTAGGGCAGATTTGCGGCGTGGATTGATGAGTTCTCTACCCCGTATTTAAGTGTGAATTACTTTGCAACGCTTTGAATTGTCTAAATCTGAGAGTTGAGTTACTTATATTTTCGCTGGTGACGTGCTCGGCTTTGGTAACCACATTTAGAAACTTTGATACGACCTTCTTTGCGGAGTTTGAAGGGAGGTTCTGTCGGTACCCCCTTTTTAAATGTGTGCTGGATTACAAGAAGCGCATATTGGTAATATGTATCACCAATAGCATGGTTCAACTCACTTCACTGGTGTGGACTCCGGACTCGTGACCGATGTATGCGTGTGCGGTGTCTTCAACATCGATGACATCGGCATACTTATCGGTGGAGACAGTGCCCTTGACTTCTGTTGCCTTTCCAAGGAACCACTGCAGCAGATCCAGGGTGTGAATTGCTTGGTTCATCAGCAGGCCACCACCGGAGTGTGCTTGCTGGCCACGCCAAGGTTTCTGGGTGTAGTAGCCTGGGGTGCGGGTCCACACCACAGAGGAATATGCACCATTGATGGCACCGAGGTCACCTGAATCGAGCAGACGACGCAGTTCCTGGGAGGAAACGTTGTAACGGTTCTGATAGCACACTGCAATCTTTGGACCATCGGGGTTTTCATCCAAGTAGTCGATGAGACGCTGCGCCTGGTCCAACTCATTAGCCAACGGCTTTTCCAGGATGACATTTACACCGTGGTGTAGCGCTTCGAGAGCCAAACCAATGTGTTGGTCGTGGGGGGTGGTGATGTGTAGAACATCGATCTTCTTTTTGGAGAACAAAGCCGGCAGGCTGCCGTGGGCCTTGACGCTGCTTTCTGAAGAATCGCCAGCAGCTCCAAGTCCCGTCGCAAATTTCTCAGCAGTCTCTAGATCTTTATCCACCACTGCGACGAACTTAATACCAAGATCGGAAGCCAAAGCTTCCAGCGCTTCTGTATGAACGGTTGCGACGTCTCCTCATCCGACAATTGCAGCATTTGTCATTATCAGTTGTCCTTAGTTGTACTCGGCGTTGATGTTGTTCAGGATTCCTGCGAGAGCGTCGCATGCGCTGGTCCACAGGTCAGGTCCGCAGAGTCCGCCGAATTCATCGAAGTCACCCAGGTGAGGCTCGATGGAGACGAATCCGTTGTAACCGTCGGCGTTTAGCGCGGCAAGGAGCTCTGGGTATTGGCCGTCGCCTTGTCCTGCTGGCTTGATGATTCCGATGGGGTGCTCTGCATCTGGAATGGTCGCGTCCTTGATGTGGACGTAGTCGACGTAGTCCTTAACGATCGGCCATGCCTCATCAAAAGGCTTGAATCCGGTTTGCACGTAGTTAGCTGCGTCGTAGATTGCGCGGTAGTTAGGGGAGTCGATGCTGGTGATTAAATCCTTCACGCGCTGCGGGGAGTCGCCATAGATTCCCTTTTCATTTTCGTGGAGGAGGGTGATGCCGCCGGCTTCTGCGAGTTCGACCATTGCGTGGGTGCGGGAGAGTACTTCTTTGCGGAAGCTTTCAGGGTTGTCGCCTTCTGCAATAAAGAAGGAGAACATGCGGATGTATTTCGCGCCGAAGAGCTTAGCGACCTCAACACCGTGGCGTGCGCGCTCCAAGTGATCTTCAAAAGGATCGGTGATGTTGATCTTGCCGAAGTCGGATCCAACGGCTGAAAGTGAAATTCCTGCGGCATCCAATTTGGCTTTAGCTTCCGCGAGCTGTTCTTCAGTTTATTAAGTAAGGAAATCTGTTCGTCGAGATCATGTGCGATCTCATCTGCAAAACCAGTGATAGTAAACAAAGCACCCCTCATTTCTTGTGACGTGGGTTTAGAGTCTTAAAACTTGCGTCACACATCGCTCTACAGACGAAACTAAAGGATTGGTAGGATCATTAAATACCTCCCCCCAAAAGATCACACCTAAATATTTCAAGATTTCCGCTTATCGACGCCGCCCCACGTCCTCACCACGCATTCTTGCCGGGCGTGGCCCGGTAAGAAGAGCGCTTGACCTGGGCAGTTGCGGACTGTTGGGCGGGTGTGTAAATTAATTCCAGTCAGCGCGACCAACAACGCCCCAACACATAAGAGATTATGTGGACAGTGAGGCGGATCTAGGAAAACAAACGCTCGACAAACCAACAACACTTCATCGAAGTCAACAAACACCGATTTGGTGAAAGTAAACAAGATGAAGTAACGTTGAACAAGCTGCCAACAAGACACCAACACAAACAATGTTGATGCTCTTATGGTGTGCGTATGTTGTTTGAGAACTCAATAGTGTGCCATTTATTATTTTTGTCACTACCACAGATCACCTTGGGTGATGTGTGGTGGGTCATGCCGGGTGGTGGATCGCCAAATTATCCATCACTGTAAACAATAATCTTATTGTTGGCATGATTTTGTGGGTCTGCTTGTTCCCCGTCAAGGGACTAGGCCCACGTTGAAGACACGATGATCCTTATGTGGGTTGTGGTGTTTTTTTAGAATCATTATTTTTTGATAATGCCAGTAACACCCCATTCTCCAACTGTCACCTTTGTGTGTGGTTGGTGGGGGTGTTGTTGTTTTTGTCAGGTGTTGGGCTTTTCACGGCCTAAACAATCTATTTATTGTTTTTTGTGGAGAGTTTGATCCTGGCTCAGGACGAACGCTGGCGGCGTGCTTAACACATGCAAGTCGAACGCTGAAACCGGAGCTTGCTTTGGTGGATGAGTGGCGAACGGGTGAGTAACACGTGGGTGATCTGCCCTACACTTTGGGATAAGCCTGGGAAACTGGGTCTAATACCGAATATTCACACCACCGTAGGGGTGGTGTGGAAAGCCTTGTGCGGTGTGGGATGAGCCTGCGGCCTATCAGCTTGTTGGTGGGGTAATGGCCTACCAAGGCGTCGACGGGTAGCCGGCCTGAGAGGGTGTACGGCCACATTGGGACTGAGACACGGCCCAGACTCCTACGGGAGGCAGCAGTGGGGAATATTGCACAATGGGCGCAAGCCTGATGCAGCGACGCCGCGTGGGGGATGAAGGCCTTCGGGTTGTAAACTCCTTTCGCTAGGGACGAAGCCTTATGGTGACGGTACCTGGAGAAGAAGCACCGGCTAACTACGTGCCAGCAGCCGCGGTAATACGTAGGGTGCGAGCGTTGTCCGGAATTACTGGGCGTAAAGAGCTCGTAGGTGGTTTGTCGCGTCGTCTGTGAAATCCCGGGGCTTAACTTCGGGCGTGCAGGCGATACGGGCATAACTTGAGTGCTGTAGGGGAGACTGGAATTCCTGGTGTAGCGGTGAAATGCGCAGATATCAGGAGGAACACCAATGGCGAAGGCAGGTCTCTGGGCAGTAACTGACGCTGAGGAGCGAAAGCATGGGTAGCGAACAGGATTAGATACCCTGGTAGTCCATGCCGTAAACGGTGGGCGCTAGGTGTAGGGGTCTTCCACGACTTCTGTGCCGCAGCTAACGCATTAAGCGCCCCGCCTGGGGAGTACGGCCGCAAGGCTAAAACTCAAAGGAATTGACGGGGGCCCGCACAAGCGGCGGAGCATGTGGATTAATTCGATGCAACGCGAAGAACCTTACCTGGGCTTGACATGGACCGGATCGGCGTAGAGATACGTTTTCCCTTGTGGTCGGTTCACAGGTGGTGCATGGTTGTCGTCAGCTCGTGTCGTGAGATGTTGGGTTAAGTCCCGCAACGAGCGCAACCCTTGTCTTATGTTGCCAGCACATTATGGTGGGTACTCATGAGAGACTGCCGGGGTTAACTCGGAGGAAGGTGGGGATGACGTCAAATCATCATGCCCCTTATGTCCAGGGCTTCACACATGCTACAATGGTCGGTACAGCGAGTTGCCACACCGTGAGGTGGAGCTAATCTCTTAAAGCCGGCCTCAGTTCGGATTGGGGTCTGCAACTCGACCCCATGAAGTCGGAGTCGCTAGTAATCGCAGATCAGCAACGCTGCGGTGAATACGTTCCCGGGCCTTGTACACACCGCCCGTCACGTCATGAAAGTTGGTAACACCCGAAGCCAGTGGCCCAACCTTTTAGGGGGGAGCTGTCGAAGGTGGGATCGGCGATTGGGACGAAGTCGTAACAAGGTAGCCGTACCGGAAGGTGCGGCTGGATCACCTCCTTTCTAAGGAGCTTTATTAACCCACATCAGACTGTGTCTGGTTGGTGGGTTGTTGGTGTTGGAACCCGTATGTGGTTGCCATCAACATATTTTTAATCGGGTGGAGATGACCCCTCGGGTGACAACAACACAGCAAACAGTGCTGTGATTAATAGGTGGCATGCTGTTGGGTGTCTGGAATGACATCGCAAGCATCACCTTTTGGTGGTGTGTGTGGGTTGTTTCTAACATCGAGCATCGTCAACACGGGTAGAGAATGTTGTGTTCTTTGGTTGTGGTGGGGGTGGTGTGTTGTGTGAGAACTGTATAGTGGACGCGAGCATCTTTATTTTTTTGTTTTTTGTTGTGTGATACCGAACGCGCCCGCACTTTGTGTGTGGGTTATAGTATTTTGTTTGTTGTTTTGTAGGGCACACGGTGGATGCCTTGGCATATCAAGCCGATGAAGGACGTGAGAGGCTGCGTTATGCCTCGGGGAGTTGCCAACTAAGCGTTGATCCGAGGATGTCCGAATGGGGAAACCCAGCCGCAGTGATGTGTGGTTACCTGCCAGTGAATGTATAGCTGGTGTGGAGGTTTACACGGGGAAGTGAAACATCTCAGTACCCGTAGGAGAAGAAAACAATTGTGATTCCGTTAGTAGTGGCGAGCGAACGTGGATGATGGCTAAAACTTATGTGTGTGATACCCGGCAGGGGTTGCATGTAGGTGGTTGTGGGGCAATGACGTTCATATTCTGCCGGATGTGGGCATGTGCTGCGTGGTTAGTGGAAGTGGTGTGGAAACACCTGCCGTAGAAGGTGAGAGTCCTGTACACGAAGATCATGGTGGTGTGTGTGGTTGTTGATACCCCGAGTAGCAGCGGGCTCGTGGAATCTGCTGTGAATTAGCCGGGACCACCCGGTAAGCCTGAATACTTGATATGACCGATAGCGGATTAGTACCGTGAGGGAATGGTGAAAAGTACCCCGGGAGGGGAGTGAAATAGTACCTGAAACCGTGTGCTGTCAATCCGTCAGAGCATCCTTTGTGGTGTGATGGCGTGCCTTTTGAAGAATGAGCCTGCGAGTCAGCGGCATGTCGCGAGGTTAACCCGTGTGGGGTAGCCGTAGGGAAACCGAATCCTAACGAGGGTGATTTTAGTGGCATGTCTTGGACCCGAAGCGGAGTGATCTACCCATGGCCAGTGTGAAGCAGCTGTAAGAGGTTGTGGAGGCGCGAACCCACTTAGGTTGAAAACTGAGGGGATGAGTTGTGGGTAGGGGTGAAAGGCCAATCAAACTCCGTGATAGCTGGTTCTCCCCGAAATGCATTTAGGTGCAGCGTCGTGTGTTTCTTGCCGGAGGTAGAGCTACTGGATGGTTTAGCGGGACCAACATCTTAGCGACATCAGCCAAACTCCGAATGCCGGTAAGTTAGAGCACGGCAGTGAGACTGCGGGGGATAAGCTTCGTAGTCGAGAGGGAAACAGCCCAGATCGCCGGCTAAGGCCCCTAAGGGTGTGCTAAGTGGAAAAGGAGGTGGGGTCGCGAAGACAGCCAGGAGGTTGGCTTAGAAGCAGCCATCCTTGAAAGAGTGCGTAATAGCTCACTGGTCGAGTGATTCCGCGCCGACAATGTAGTGGGGCTTAAGTACACCGCCGAAGCCGCGGCAATGATCTTTATAGGATTGTTGGGTAGGGGAGCGTCGTGCATGCGTTGAAGCTTTGGGGTGACCTTGGGTGGAGTGTGTGCGAGTGAGAATGCAGGCATGAGTAACGAATGATGCGTGAGAAACGTATCCGCCGGATGACTAAGGGTTCCTGGGTCAAGTTAATCTTCCCAGGGTGAGTCGGGGCCTAAGGCGAGGCCGACAGGCGTAGTCGATGGATAACGGGTTGATATTCCCGTACCCGAGTATGAGCGACCATGGTGAATCAGTGATACTAACCACCCATAAGCACCCGCGAAAAGGCTTTGCTTTTTTGTGGTGTGTGGTTGCGTGGGACCTGATCTGGTAGTAGCTAAGTGATGGGGTGACGCAGGGAGGTAGCTCAGCCACTTATTGGATTGTGGTGTAAGCGTGTGGCACGCAGTGTTGGTAAATCCGCACTGTTTTTGTGTGAGGCGTGATGCGGAGCCCGTAAAGGGTGAAGTGGGTGATCCTGTGCTGTCGAGAAAAGCCTCTAGCGATGTTGATATTCGGCCCGTACCCTAAACCGACACAGGTAGTCAGGTAGAGAATACTAAGGCGTTCGGGTGAACTGTGGTTAAGGAACTCGGCAAAATGCCCCCGTAACTTCGGGAGAAGGGGGGCCACGGCGTGTGAACAACTTTTCGTTGGGAGCGTGTTGTGGTCGCAGAGAATAGAGGGAAGCGACTGTTTACTAAAAACACAGGTCCGTGCGAAGACGTTTAAGTTGATGTATACGGACTGACGCCTGCCCGGTGCTGGAAGGTTAAGAGGACCGGTTAGGAAAACTTGTTTTTTCGAAGCTGAGAATTTAAGCCCCAGTAAACGGCGGTGGTAACTATAACCATCCTAAGGTAGCGAAATTCCTTGTCGGGTAAGTTCCGACCTGCACGAATGGCGTAACGACTTCCCTGCTGTCTCAACCACAGGCCCGGTGAAATTGCAGTACGAGTAAAGATGCTCGTTACGCGCGGCAGGACGAAAAGACCCCGGGACCTTCACTATAGCTTGGTATTGGTGTTTGATTCGGTTTGTGTAGGATAGGTGGGAGACTTCGATCATATGACGCTAGTTGTGTGTGAGTCGTTGGTGAAATACCACTCTGATCGGATTGGATGTCTTAACCTTGGCCCATGATCTGGGTTGGGGACAGTGCCTGGTGGGTAGTTTAACTGGGGCGGTTGCCTCCTAAAATGTAACGGAGGCGCCCAAAGGTTTCCTCAGCTTGGTTGGTAATCAGGTGGTGAGTGTAAGTGCACAAGGGAGCTTGACTGTGACACTGACAGGTGGAGCAGGGACGAAAGTCGGGACTAGTGATCCGGCACCTACTTGTGGTTGTGGTGTCGCTCAACGGATAAAAGGTACCCCGGGGATAACAGGCTGATCTTCCCCAAGAGTCCATATCGACGGGATGGTTTGGCACCTCGATGTCGGCTCGTCGCATCCTGGGGCTGGAGTAGGTCCCAAGGGTTGGGCTGTTCGCCCATTAAAGCGGCACGCGAGCTGGGTTTAGAACGTCGTGAGACAGTTCGGTCTCTATCCGCCGCGCGCGTTGAAACTTGAAGGAAGGCTGTCCCTAGTACGAGAGGACCGGGACGGACGTACCTCTGGTGTGCCAGTTGTTCCGCCAGGAGCAGGGCTGGTTGGCTACGTACGGGAGGGATAACCGCTGAAAGCATCTAAGCGGGAAGCCTGTTTCGAGATGAGGTTTCTTTTGAGGTTCCCTAGAGATTATGGGGTTGATAGGCCAGATCTGGAAGCACTGTGAGGTGTGGAGGTGACTGGTACTAATTTACCGATAACAACAAACCATTACGGTTTGGTGTAACGCAACGTAACGAAAACAAATTAACACATAAAGTGTTCGCGTCCATTATGCAGTGTCTGACACAACACAACCAACCTGTTGGTTGGTTTGGTGTGTGGTTGTGTCGGTGGTGATAGTAGCAGGGAAACGCCCGGTCCCTTTCCGAACCCGGAAGCTAAGCCTGGTTACGCTGATGGTACTGCACTCGGGAGGGTGTGGGAGAGTAGGTTACCGCCGACCAAAAACTTAAAATAGTATGGATAAGCCCAGAAACACTGTGTGTTTCTGGGTTTATTCGTGTTTGAGGGGGTGTGGTGGATACACATGGTTGTGTGTTCACCGCACCCTCTCTTTTTTGTGTTTGTGGGGGTCTTGGGCCCCTTGTGCACGCGGCACCTGCGCCTGGGGGCAAGCGTCGACAAGCACAAACTTTTTGCCAGCATGAAGAGCTGTTTTGGCTTATCGATGGTGGTCGACAAATAAATTTTTAATTGGGGGTCTTCCCTGATTCGTATGTCCTTTGGCTCCGGTACCCTGGCAGGAGTACCTGGGCTGTTTTTCTAAAATGGCCTGACGTTTTCAAGATTGAATTTAAGGAAAGCATCGTAGTTCATGAGTAACCCTGCCGCGAGCACACCTGCCAACAATTCGGACGATGTTGCGAAGGAGAATTGGGACTCTTCTTTTACGCCGAAGACTGACATTGACTCTTCCCAGCCTGTCAATAACTCGACTGGTGAAGCCGCTGCGCGCGCAGTGAACCTGTACAAGGCGTATGGCCAGGGTGATACCACTGTCACCGCGTTGGATCACGTCAACGTGGAGTTTGAGAAGAACAAGTTCACTGCCATCATGGGTCCTTCTGGCTCGGGTAAGTCCACGTTGATGCACTGCATGGCTGGTCTGGATGCTGCGACTGGTGGTTCGGCATTCATTGGTGATACGGATCTGTCGCGGTTGAAGGACAAAGAGATGACCTCTTTGCGTCGTGATCGTTTGGGATTCATTTTCCAGTCGTTCAACTTGGTTCCTACTCTGACGGCGTCGGAGAACATTACGCTGCCTACCGATATCGCGGGCCGCAAGATTGATCAGTCGTGGTTCGATGAGATTACCTCTCGTCTGGGTCTGACTGAGCGCCTTAAGCACCGTCCTGCAGAGCTCTCTGGTGGTCAGCAGCAGCGTGTGGCGTGTGCTCGTGCGTTGGTGTCTCGTCCGGAGATCATTTTCGGCGACGAGCCAACCGGTAACTTGGATTCGAACTCTTCTAGGGAAGTGCTGGATATCCTGCGCACCGCAGTTGATCAGGATGATCAGACCGTTGTGATCGTTACCCACGATGCCAAGGCGGCGTCCTATGCAGATCGTGTCATTTTCTTGGCGGACGGTCGTATCGTGAACCAGTTGTTTGATCCCACCATCGAGGAAATCTTGGCCACGATGAACGGAATTGAGGATATTGCCTAATGAATTCCGGTTCCACAATGCGCAGAATCAGTCTGCGCAATATTGGCGCGCACAAGGTCAGGCTGTTTTTGACAGTTCTGGCAGTGGTGCTCGGCACGTCTTTTGTTTCCGGCGCGATGATGTTTACCAACGCGCTGTCCTCCACTTTTGATGAGGCTATTGCCAGCAGCTTTGACGGCGTGGATGTGGTGGTTTCACCAAACGGTGCATCAGAGGTGCAGGGTGTTCCTGTTGAGACGGTTGAATCTTTGCGTGAGGATTCCCGCATCAACCATCTCAACATCAACGGTTCCCAGACTGTCGTTCTGGCGGATGCTGATTCCAAGGCAATTCAAACGACTGGGGGATCGTCGTTAAGCATTTATTACAGCGCGGACGACGCGGTTGCCCAGGCACCTGAATTGGCTGAGGGAGAGGCACCGACTGGCACCGAAGAGGTGCTTGCCTCGAAGGCGGGCGCTGAGGCGAATGGCCTGGGAGTAGGGGACCAGATCTTGGTCGTGGACTCCAGTGGCCGCTACAACGTCACCATCACAGGCCTGACCACCACTGAGACGGATTCGGCCACCGCGCTGAACCTGCAGATGTCGGAAGCTGGCTACCTGGAGCGTTACACCGACGGGGCTACCGTCCCCAGCGTCATGCTGTCGGCTGCAGATGGCACCACGCCTCAAGAGCTTGTCGACGCCCTCGCTGCCGAACTTGGATCGAACTTTGATGTAGAAACCGGCGAAGCGCTAGTCGAGCAGGCTACAGGAATGATCACGCAGGCCTTGAGCTTCGTGCAGTACTTCCTCGTTGCCTTCGGTCTCATTGCACTGCTGGTTGGTACCTTCATCATCGCGAATACCTTCTCCATGATTGTGGCTCAGCGCATGCGTGAGTTCGCTCTCCTGCGAGCCCTGGGTGCGGCGCCAGGACAGATCACTCGCTCTGTGGTGCTGGAAGCAACCATCGTTGGCCTCTTCGGCTCTGCTCTTGGTGTGCTGGGTGGTATGGGCCTCGTAGCGATCATTTCAGCTGTCCTCAATAACCTGGGCATGCCGATGGGATCCAGCGTTGGCTTGACTCCTTCTGCAGTGGTTACCGCGCTCGTATTGGGCACCGTTGTCACCATTGTGAGCGCGTGGGCTCCGGCTCGTCGTGCAGGTGAGGTTAAGCCTGTTGAAGCGATGCGCAACATGGAAACCACCACTATGCGTTCCATGATGGGGCGCACGATCACCGGTGGCATCGTTCTAGCACTCGGCATCATCTTTGCGATTGCCGGTGCGATGATGACTGATTCTTCCACCGCTACTCGTTCCATCCTGGTGGGCATTGGTGCACTGTTTGTCATCGTGGGTACGTTCCTCTTCTCACCAGCGCTCTCCATGCCTGTGGTGGGTGGCCTGGGCAAGGTTATCGGTGCACCGTTTGGCAGCGTTGGAAGCCTTGCTGCGACCAACTCCAAGCGAAACCCTCGCCGTACCGCAACTACAGCGTTCGCACTGACGTTGGGCATTGCCTTAGTGACTGCAATTGGCATGCTTTCTGCAACCATGAAGGACGCAGTCTCCGACATGATGGCGGAGCAGTACACCGCAGATTACATCCTGCAGGGACCAACCAACGGTTCCATCACCATGCCGAAGGAATCTGTCAATGATGTTCGCGATGCTGAGGGCGTTGCCGATGTCGTGCTCGTTTCCATGAACTCTGCCTCGGTGAACGGTCAGGCTTCATACAGCCAGCTGGGCCAGTCTGTAACCTTTGTCGCTGACGGCGACCTGAGCAAGGTCATCAGCACAGAAAGCATTGATGGCTCCCTCGACTTGAGCAACCCAGGTGTTGTGACTAACCAGACGTTTGCTGATGAAAACGGCTGGGCAGTAGGCGATACTCTGCAGCTTGAATCAATGGGGCAGACCATCGGCGATATCGAGTTGATCGGTACCTTCACCGGAAACGACGCCATCGGAAATATGATCATCTCCGAAAGTTCCTTGGCTGATACACCAGCGGCAGACACTGCTGTTCCTCAGATGATGCTGGTGGTAGGCGAAGAAGGCTTTGATAAGGAACAACTGCGCACCAACTTGGAAGACGCAGTCGCTGATTACATTGTCATCTCTGTGAAATCAGCAACCGAGTTCGCTGGTGAAACGGTTGCGATGATCGACACCATGATGAACATTCTGTACGCGCTGCTTGCTCTGTCTGTCATTGTTGCCATCATCGGCATCATCAACACCCTGGCACTGAATGTGATCGAGCGTCGCCAGGAGATCGGTATGCTCCGCGCAGTTGGCGTGAAGCGCGGACAGGTCCGCACCATGATCACCTTAGAATCTGTTCAGATCGCCATCTACGGTGCTGTGATTGGTATCGCGATTGGTCTTGGTCTGGGCTGGGCCTTTGTGACAGTGATGTCAGGCGAAGGACTAGACGCTGCGGTTAGTATCCCGTGGGGTCAGGTCGGACTGATGCTTGTTGGTTCCGCTGTAGTCGGTGTTATCGCCGCGCTGTGGCCGGCAGTCAAGGCATCTAGGACACCACCTTTGGATGCGATTACCGACTAGTTTTAGCGGCAGTTGAATCAGTTGGGGCTTTCCAGAATTTCTGGAGGGCCCCAATTTTTTTGTGCATTTTTCTAAGGGGCTTCAATAGCATATTTATCTTTGAAGAGCGTGACAGTTTTCTCTCGTTTTCGGTCAGCGCGTGGTTGCGGGGGTGAAAACTAGACTTATGGGTCTATTTGATCATAATTCCCCTGACCTGCTGTTATGGTATAAAAATAGACAGATCTGTTTAATCTTTATAGACAGCTTCGGTTAATTTGGTCACACTAATGCAATAAATTCCTGTCTACAGCGTTACAGTTAATGAATTCAATTCAACCGCTAAACGCAAGGAGTGCTACCCATGGCTAACGCCACCGCACAGAAGGGCCGTTTCGGCCTTCCCGGCTGGATGACTGGCTTTGGTGCCCAGGTTATCGCCGGCCTCATTCTTGGTCTTATTCTCGGCCTTGTCGCCCGAGGCATGGACAGCGGCGCTGCAGACGGTGAAGCAAGCTGGCTTACCGGTCTTCTTAGCGGCGTCGGTTCTGCTTATGTTTCTCTACTTAAAGTTATGGTTCCACCACTGGTGTTCGCTGCAGTGGTTACCAGTGTGGCAAAGTTGCGCGAGGTAGCTAACGCTGCTCGCCTGGCTGTTTCCACCTTGGTGTGGTTCGCCATTACTGCATTCTTCTCTGTGCTCGCGGGTATCGCCGTAGCGCTGATTATGCAGCCTGGTGTTGGATCCACTGTCGACGCATCTAATGCTGCTGATCCTTCTCGCGTGGGCAGCTGGCTGGGCTTTATCCAGTCCGTTATTCCATCAAACATTCTGGGACTTTCCGGTTCTTACAGTGAGAACTCTGGTGTGAACCTGTCCTTCAACGTGCTGCAGATCCTGGTTATCTCCATTGCGATTGGTGTTGCAGCTCTGAAGGCTGGCAAGTCCGCCGAGCCTTTCTTGAAGTTCACCGAGTCCTTCCTCAAGATCATCCAGATCGTGTTGTGGTGGATTATTCGCCTGGCTCCAATTGGTTCCGCTGCGCTGATCGGTAATGCTGTTGCTACCTACGGTTGGTCTGCACTTGGATCCCTGGGCAAGTTTGTTCTTGCGATCTACGTTGGTCTGGCAATCGTCATGTTCGTTATCTACCCAGTCGTGCTGAAGCTCAATGGAATTCCTGTTCTTGGATTCTTCAAGCGCGTTTGGCCTGTCACAAGCCTTGGCTTTGTTACCCGTTCCTCCATGGGCGTTATGCCAGTTACCCAGCGCGTTACTGAGCAGTCCTTGGGTGTTCCATCTGCGTACGCTTCCTTTGCTATCCCACTGGGTGCGACCAGCAAGATGGACGGCTGCGCTGCTGTCTACCCAGCTGTTGCCGCTATCTTCGTGGCACAGTTCTACGGCATTGACTTGAGCATCATGGATTACGTACTGATCATGATCGTCTCTGTCCTGGGCTCTGCTGCAACTGCAGGCACCACTGGCGCAACCGTCATGCTGACCCTGACCCTATCCACCTTGGGTCTGCCACTTGCTGGTGTTGGTCTGCTGCTGGCTATCGAGCCAATCATCGACATGGGACGTACCGCAACCAACGTCACCGGTCAGGCACTGGTTCCTGCGATCGTTGCTAAGCGCGAGGGCATTCTGGATCAGGATGTGTGGGATGCTGCTGAAAAGGGTGGCGCTGCTATTGAAATGGCAACCGTCTCTGAGAAAGAAACTGAGCCTGCAGAGGTTCGCTCCTAAGCTCTCTTGAGTACCTGAGACCTTCTCAGCAAAACACAAAGTGCCTTCACCCAACCTGGGGTGGAGGCACTTTCTCATTGCTAAGGTGTGCATCGTGAACGATTTACCGAACCTACCAAAGCTGCCCTTCAACTGGACATGGGTGCTGGCAACTGTTGCCACGACAGTGGTGTTGGCGGGTATTGGTTTGTATGTGTATTACCCGTCGTTGCCAGATCCTATGCCGGTGCATTGGAATGGATCCGGGGAGGCGGATAATTGGACGCCTAAATCGGTGGGTTCGTTTCTTTCACTGATTTTGATAGGGCCAGGCATTATTTTGCTGACCCTGTCGGGTATGCAGGCGTTGCTGACCATGCAGTCTGGAGTGATCACGCAACGCGGTGGGGCGAAATCGGCGAATGAAGCGCACCGGCAGTGGGAAACCTACAAGGCAACAAGCATGCACATGGGTTGGTACATGTTTGTGCTCAACGCTTTGATTTTGGTGATGATCCTCAATGAGTTCCGCCCAAACCCTCTGCCTGGTGGATTTATCATCGGGCTTATTGGAATTATTGCTGCCACGATTGTCCTGTTGGTTCTGATTGGAAAAACAACCACGAGTTTGGCAAAGAAATACCCCATGCCTGACCAAGATGGAAAGACGTGGGGGATTTTCTACAACGATCCGGACGATAATCGGATCTTAGTGGACACCGGGATGGGGATGAATTACACGTTTAACATTGCCCATACGTGGGGCAAGATCTTCGCGGTTTTGATCTTCGCGGTGCCAGTACTCATCGTTTTATTAACCGTTCTCCTTTAACCTCGATCCACCGATGTGCCCTCGGTGATGTCCTGATCCCGGTTCCGGGCGGGTCCGGAATTTTCGGGTAGGGGTGATCGCCAGATCACGTCTTGTTCTGGTTGTTCCACGAATTGTTGTCATCTCACGCCGAAAGCTCGGCTGGGTGGTCAGGGAGCTACCGGTTACGGTGGTGAATGGCCGTGATCAAACAGTTTCTGCCACTGTGGTTGCCACGTCCACCCCTCGGGAAGGTGGAGCACCAGTCGGCGGGACCTGCGGGCGACCCGGGCTGGAACGGCCATCAGTGTCCGCCGGATCGTCGCGGTGGTGGCCTTGGCCATCCCGCCTGCAGCGATAACCCCGGTGGCACGGGTGAGATTAAACGCCATGACCGCGCATACGAGCCAGGCACTGTTGGCGGTGAACGTCCCCGACGGCAGATGCGCCAACGCGCTTGCCTTCAAGTCTGCGTTGACCTGTTCAATGATCGCGTGCTGACGGTGGGTTTTATCCGCAGCAACAGTATCCAGCACGCCTGGGTCGGCGGTGGTGAAGACCGCATGGAAGCGGTGAAGATCAAACAAGCCCGGCTGATACACATCCTTCTTATTCAGCTCAGGAATCCGGCGTACCACCAAGCGTCCGGGAACATGGTCGGCCTTCTTCCGGGAGGTAAACGCGGTGAAAGGCACTTCGGCGACCTGGGCTAAGGAGATCCACGATTGTGATGCCTCATCGAAGATCGCATCGGTGTACTGAATCGTCTGCCACGCATCTTCCGGGATCGCGACGATCGCTTTCTTGACGTTCGGGGTCATCCGCACCGTGACGGACACATCCGCACCGGACCTTAGGGCCACACTGACACTGGGATGACCATAATACGCCGAATCTGCCCGGACGAGGATTTTCTTATCCTCCATCCCGGGCAGGCGCCTGGTGGTGGTCATCGCATCGGCGATCAGGCGGTGGGCCCCTCGTGGGGAACCACACGATCCTTTCCGCAATCGTTGGCCCACAATGATGGGGGCGGACTGTGCGGTGGTGACCGTGGCCAGCAAGGCGTTGAGTCCACGGATACCGGAGTAACCAAAGCCGGCACCTTGTTTGGTGTGGCCGTGGACTTCAATGATGGTGTCATCAACATCAACGAACACATACCCGTTACCGCCACTGCCTGCCGGTGGTGGTGGCACCAGGTGTGGTGCCTGCCTGGCCAGGTTGACCAGGAATCGGGAGGCCACAGCATCGAGTTGGCGTACGTGGCCGAAAGTGAAGGCCCGCAGAAAAGACCCCAATGTGGATGGGGCGTAGATCCGGTCGAAAAGTCGGCGCATACCTCCGTGGCGGAGTACATCCATGTCATCGATGGAATCAGCACCGGCGACCATGCCCGCGACTAGGGAGGCGATCTTCGCACCAGCATTGGCACCTTTATCACCGGTGATGCTCAACCGGTCCTGGGCCAAGGTGGACAGGCTGGCAGCATCGGCTAAGTGCATGGTTGGAACCAGTCCAGCAAGCGAGATGAGGTTGGGGTCATCAAAGGATGCGGACATCGCTGTGGGGTTGTGTAATAATTGCACCTGTGAGGTGCCTTTCTGGCAGGTGAATCAGGACTCTAAGCAAGCTTGATTCTTCCAGTTCAGGAGGGCATTTCCTATTTTCCCACGCCGTTACACCTGAATCACATCGGTGGATCCAGGTTTAAGAAGTTCCTGGTCAAGATCGACAAGACTGTTCCCCAGGACCTTGATGTTCATGTTATTTGTGACAACTACGCCACGCATAAACACCCGACCATCAATACCTGGTTGGTCAAGCATCCACGGTTTCACATGCACTTCACCCCGACGTATTCGTCCTGGATCAACCAGGTTGAACGGTTGTTCGCTGAGGTGACCCGGGAGTTACTCCAGCGTTCTGATCATCGGAGTGTCCAGGCCCTGGAGAAAGATTTACGCAACTGGGTGAAAGCATGGAACGAGGATCCTAAGCCGTTTATCTGGACCAAAACCGCGGAGGAGATCCTTTCCTCTATCGCCCGATACTTAAAACGAATTAACGGCGCAGGACACTAGCAGCAGCGTAAGAAGAAAAGTCAATCAAGCTGTCTCAAAAACTTGACGAGCGCGAGTAGCGCTTCAGGCTAATTAACACTTCGGATAGAAAGATACCGCTGCCAAAAAGCACAAAGAAGACGTCCAAAATCCCGTCTGGAACAGTAATCCAGAAATAGACACCAACTATTAAACTGACGAAACCAAGAAAGCCGACGAATGCTATCACTTTTAGCGAAGCTAGGTACGTAACTGCACTTGTCACCAACGCGGTAATCAAAGACACCGCGAAGGCCATCACCACAGCTTCAAGGTACGATTCAGAAGTTATCGGAGACCAAATCCAAAAAGCGATAAATACTATTAAATATAGTAATAGTAGTCTGATTACGAAAATCGTATAATCACGCATATTTCTAATTCGGGTTCTTTAATTGGACTGCCTTATAGTAGGCCTTCGCGGTATTCACACAGCCCTTCTTGAAATTAGCATCCTCAGCATAGTTGGTAGTACAAACTGTGCTCATCCACGTATAAAAAGCCGGGTGGCACGGAGCATACCCCGTGCCATTCGCATCAACGGCATCCATACACAGATCGTGTCTTGCACAAGCCCCACTAAACTCAGCCTTCTTCCCTAGGGGACCATACGAATCAGGCGAAAGAGTGCAGTAGTCATGGCGCCCATAAGCATCAGGGTCGGGTCGGTCGGACTTGTCAAGACATCCCCAGTAGTCATAGTGGCTAGGAATCGTCACCCCACCGAAACTTGCCTGAGAAGAATCCTTGAGCGCACATCTACTAGCCCTAAGAGTCATCAAGTCTGATTTAGAATGGTCTTGCACCAACTCTCGAGAAGAGCTTCCAGGGAAATCGAATCCTAAATAACCAAAATATTCAAGTATCAAGTTGCTCATCTCCTTATCCTCGATCGGACTAAAACCAGCATCCTCGATCTCGGTTGCTAGGTCGAAAACGCCTCCAGAAAAGTTTTGGGCAATTTCCACTGGGGCATCTGAATCTAACACCGGGGCGGATGTGGGATAACCCCATTGAGAATCCAAGCCACCTCGCATTTTCCATACTTCTTCAATAAATCCGGTCATTTCCCATGCTCCGTGATTAGGGTGCCAGTAAAGTACACCATTCTGGAAAACACTAAATCGACCCACACCATCGGATGCAACAGCTTCATCGGCAATGGGAAAACCAAGAGCGCTATCCGGCCCGCCAATAGCCAACCATCTATTTAAAATCATGCCGTTAATACTGGCAATCTGGAACCCCTCAAGCATCGGGGTACGATAGACCCGCCCACCTTGGAACGTTTGCACCCAACCATTGATCTCACCGTCAATGAGATTCGACCCCGAAACAGGGACTTCACCACCGATGGGGTACCCCATCCAGCCAGACTCCCACCCATGACGCTCCCATATTTGCGCACTGTAGTTATTAACTGCATGCGCACCAGTAGTGGGATGCCAATAAATAAATCCGGACATAAATCGCTGACGATATCCCTGTCCATCAGGGTTAAGCGCTTGATTCTCAATTGGCAATAGCATCCAACTCAACGGCCCACCTTGTTGGTTATACCGTTCCAAGATGGCCCCACACACTTGGTAAGGAGACGGCCAGAAAAACTGGCACTGTGCAGCAAGAGCCCTGGCCTGCGACCCTGATTGTTGCTGCGCGATCTTTATCTCAGCTTCATCAGCAGCTGCCTTGTCGATCGTTGCAGGCAGGTCAATCTTGTCTGACCACATCTCACCAGGAACTAGCTCATCGTGTGGTTCACCAGAAACGTAAGCTTGTCGGATCGCTTCATGGATCTGTGCGACTTCTTCATCTGAATAACCACCGACACCATCGACTATAGGTGGTCTATCGCCCCCGCGGTGAAATTCTTGGATGTAGGCCTCTTGATGATCAAGGGTGACTGTCTGATCAGGTTGACTCTGAACCACAGGCGCAATAGCACCTGTACCTAATAGCGCTGCGGCTACGACGCTTGCAGCCCTATGAAAAAGTTTCATTTAGGTATTCCTTGGTAGGTAAACAATGGGAACTGCCTGATCTTACCCCTGGAAAATCATGAGTGCTTGTGAATAAGCCTGGATCCACCGACGTGCCCTCGGTGATGTCCTGATTCCGGTTCTGGGCGGGTCTGGAGTTTTCGGGTAGGAGTAAGCCCCAGATCACGTCGTCGTCTGGTTGTTCCACGAATTGTTGTCATCTCACGCCGAAAGCTCGGCTTAGGTAGTCAGGGAGCTACCGGTTACGGTGGTAAACGGCCGTGATCACACAATCTTGACCACTGGGTTTCCCACCGCCAGTTCCGTGGCAAGTGAAGAATCAATCTCCGGGCGCTGCGTGCAATCCTGGCCGGAACGGCCACAAGTTTCCGCCGGATCGTTGCGGTGGTGGCCCTGGCCATCGCGCCTGCAGCGATCACACCGGCTGTGCGGGTGAGGTTGAACGCCATGACCGCACACACCAACCAGGCGCTGTTGGCGGTGAATACACCTGATGGCATATGCGCCAACGCACTGGCCTTTACGTCCGCGTTGACTTGTTCGATGATTGCGTGTTGACGGTGGGTTTTATCCGCAGCAACAGTATCGAGGATGCCTGGGTCGGCGGTGGTGAACACCGCATGGAAGCGGTGTAGATCAAACAACCCCGGCTGATCCACATCCTTGTTATTCAGCTCCGGTATCCGGCGTACCACCAGCAGTCCGGGGATGTGGTCGGTTTTCTTCCGGGAGGTAAATGCGGTGAACGGTATCTCGGCGACCTCGGCCACCGAGATCCAGCGCCCGGTGTCCTCGTCGAAGATCGCGTTGGTGTACTTAATTGTCTGCCACGCATCATCAGGGACCTGGGCGATCGCTTTCTTGACATTCGGGGTCATCCGCACCGTGACAGACACATCCGCCCCTGCCTTGATCGCAGCACTGATACTGGGATGGCCATAAAAGGCAGAATCCGCGCGTAGAAGGATCTTCTCATCCTCCATCCCCGGCAAACGCCGGGTGGTAGCCACCGCATCAGCAATCAACCGGCCTGCACCCCGCGGGGAACCGCACGATCCTTTCCGTAATCGTTGGGCCACGACCACTGGTGCTGACTCTGGTGTGGTCACTGTGGCCAGCAGGGCGTTGAGTCCACGGATACCGGAGTAACCAAAACCAGCGCCTTGTTTCTGATGTCCGTGGACCTTAATGATGGTGTCATCAACATCGATGAAGACGTAATCACTGGTAGAAGCATCAACCGGGACCAGGGCCGGGGCCTGTGTTGCCAGACCCACCAGGAACCGGGAGGCCACAGCGTCGAGTTGGCGGACATGCCCGAAGGTAAAGGCCCGGAGGAACGACCCCAACGTGGAGGGGGCGTAGATCCAGTCAAAGAGTCGGTGCATACCGCCGTGGCGGAGTGCATCGATATCGTCGATGGAGTCGGCACCGGCGACCATCCCCGCAATGAGGGTCGTGATTTTGGCACCTGGGTTAGCACCTTTGTCGGTTGGTACTGTTAACCGGTCCTCGGCCAGGGCCATGGTCGGGACCAGCCCTGCGGTAGAGATGAGGTTGGGGTCGTCGAAGGAAATGGATATGGCTGCGGGGGTGTGTAATAATTGCACCTGTGAGGTGCCTTTCTGGCAGGGGAAGAAGGACTCTAACTAAGCTTGATTCTTCCTGTTCAGGAGGGCATTTCCTATTTTCCCACGCCGTTACACCCAAATCACATCGGTGGATCCAGGTTTAAGGAACCTGGAATCCCAGATCTGGGGCGTCGGTGATCAGCATGTGTCCGGGTGCGTGAGTGATCGCCAGCGGTGGCTTGGAGGACATGACCATTGCTTGAGGGGTAACTCCGCAGGCCCAAAACACGGGGACGTCGCTTGGTTCGGACAGCGGGGCATCGCCGAAATCAGGGTTGTTGATGTCATCGATTCCGATCAGTGAAGGATCGCCGATGTGGACTGGTGCTCCGTGAACCGCGGGGTAGCGGGAGGTAATGCGGACGGCATCCGCGACTTGGGATGCGGGGATCATGCGCAGTGACACCACGAGGTTTCCTGATAGGGAACCGGCTGGTCGGCAGGCAAGTGAGGTTTCATACATGGGGACGTTGCGGCCGGCCTCGAGGTGGCGGACGGGAACGCCTGCTTGGACCATGGGATGTTCAAAAGTAAAGGAGCAGCCGATGATGAAACTGACGAGGTCGTCGCGCCAATAATCGACGGCGCTGGCGGGGGAATCGATAAGTTCGCCGTGTGCGTAAATGCGGTATTGGGGCGCGTCGGTGCGGATGTCTGCTTCGGTGGCGTTTGAGCCGAAAATTCCGCCGAAGGTTTCGCCAGCATTTAATACTTCCAAGATGGGGCAGGGCTTGGGGTTGCGTTGAGCAAAAAGCAGGAAATCATAAGCCAGATCCTGGGGCATGGAAATGAGGTTGGCTTGGGCAAAACCCGCGGACCAGCCGGAGGTGGGTTGGATAAGGCCTGCGCGGAATTGCTGGCGGGCTTCAACTGGGGAAATTGTTGAACGATTCATTCTACAATTCTAGAGCCGCATCCCGAGAAAAACAGCAGAATATCCAAGTGTAAAAGTCAGGCTGAGATAGCCAAGCATCGGCCACCACTTCTTTTCATTCAATAGCTGGCCAAGTTCTTTAGCCAAGGTGGACCAGGTGGAAAGGGCGCCGCAGAAACCAGCGATCAACAAAACCGTATAGAGATGGGGAAGATCCAACGACACAAAAAATCCACCAGCAAGACACGCCAGGGTATTCGCCGCCAGGGTGGCCCTTTTTCCGGGGAATAATTGGGCAAGGCTCCACCGCAGAAAGCCTCCGAAAAAACCGCCGAGAGCTGCATAAAGAAAGATCATCGCGCCAACCGATCCCCAGCTAACCAGGCGAGAATGCAGCCCACAGCGGTGAAGAAATAGAAGGAGACGTCGTTAAGCATCATGGCCGAAAAGGTGGTGAAGCCGCCCAGGAAACCTGTGCCCCAGAACGCGTTGGGGCGCAACCAGCCCATCAGAAACGCTCCCAGCACGTTGATGGTCAGGATCGGCCAGGCGGAATCGCCGAGCCACAACGTCAGCGCAAGGCGCACGCACACCCCCAACGCGGCACCCGCGCCGACACCTAGCCCTTGGATGAGTTTCTGCATGTTAAGCCACCCTACTCCGTGAATTTTGCCGTATCTCGTGCGCACAATTGCTTTTGAGGGGAAGATGAAGAGAAAGTATTGGTGTTTTAAGGAGCAAACATGGCACATGAACGCGCCGGGCAACTCGCCCAACCAGAAGATCTCATCGATGTTGCGGAACTGGTCACCGCATATTTCACCCGCAAGCCGGACGTGAACAACCCTGATCAGCAGGTCGCTTTCGGCACCTCCGGACACCGTGGCTCCGCGCTGGACAGCGCTTTCAACGAGGACCACATCCTGGCAACCACCCAGGCGATCGTCGACTACCGCAACCAGCAGCCAAAAAACTGGGTCGGCCCGCTGTTTATCGGCCGCGATACGCACGCGCTGTCCGAACCAGCGATGATCAGCGCGCTTGAGGTCCTCATTGCCAACGACGTCGAAGTGCTTGTCGACGCCGACGGCCGCTACACCCCGACGCCCGCAGTGTCCCACGCGATCCTACGACACAACGATGGCATCATCCTTGGCACCGCAGGACCCTCCCGCCCCTACGCCGACGGCATCGTGATCACCCCATCCCACAACCCTCCTCGTGATGGCGGATTCAAATACAACCCAGCCAACGGTGGCCCTGCAGATACCGACGCCACCGACTGGATCGCCAACCGCGCCAACGATATTCTGCGCGGCGACCTTGCAGACGTGAAGCGAGTTCCAGTTTCCGGTGTCCTCGACGAGCGCACCACTGCCTACGACTTCAAGGGCATTTACATCGCTGACCTGCCAAACGTGGTCAACATCGATGCCATCCGCGAAGCTGGTGTTCGAATCGGCGCAGACCCAATGGGTGGCGCATCCGTGGATTACTGGGGTGCCATCGCAGAAACCCATGGCCTCAACCTCACCGTGGTCAACCCACACGTTGATTCCACCTTCCGCTTCATGACATTGGACACCGACGGCAAGATCCGCATGGACTGCTCCAGCCCACACGCAATGGCATCGCTGATTGACAACCGAGACAAGTTCGATGTGGCAACCGGCAACGACGCCGACGCCGACCGCCACGGCATCGTCACCCCAGACGCTGGCTTGATGAACCCCAACCACTACCTCGCAGTAGCAATTGAGTACCTCTTTGCTCACCGCCCAGGTTGGTCCGCAGATACCGCAGTGGGCAAAACCCTGGTCAGCTCCTCCATGATCGACCGCGTTGTGGCGCAGCTTGGCCGCACCCTCGTTGAGGTTCCAGTCGGATTCAAGTGGTTTGTCCCAGGTTTGATCTCCGGCGAAATCGGATTCGGTGGTGAAGAATCCGCAGGTGCATCCTTCCTCCGCATGGACGGCACCACCTGGTCCACCGACAAGGACGGCCTCATCCTTGACCTCCTGGCAGCTGAGATCATTGCAGTAACCGGCAAGACCCCATCACAGCGCTACGCAGAACTCGCCGAAGAATTCGGTGCACCTGCCTACGCCCGCACCGATGCAGAAGCCAACCGAGAACAAAAGGCCATCCTGAAGGCACTGTCCCCAGAACAGGTCACCGCCACCGAACTAGCCGGCGAAGCAATCACCGCTAAGCTCACCGAAGCTCCCGGCAATGGCGCAGCCATCGGAGGACTAAAAGTGACCACCGAAAACGCCTGGTTCGCAGCACGCCCATCCGGCACCGAAGACAAGTACAAGATCTACGCAGAATCCTTCAAGGGCGAAGAGCACCTCGCCCAGGTTCAGAAGGAAGCCCAAGCGTTGGTCAGCGAAGTACTCGGACAGTAAAACTGCGGACTTGCTGACAAGTTTCACAGGAGATAGAAAGATCTCCTGTGAATCTCGTCTCGCGCAACTAGTGGACGTGTCAAATAAAGTGCACATGGTTTAAGGTCGAAGAAGTAGCCGATGCTGCACACAACGGTAGGTAGCGTTGGATTTTTGGAATGATCGCCCCCTGCGAGAATTCAAGAAAACAAAACAGATCAAAGTAAGGCAACAAGTGAGCAACAAAGTTCAGAATCCGAACCAAGGTGGAAGCAAGAACTTCCTCTGGGCAATGGTGGCGATCGTCGTCGTTGCAATCGTCGTCGTCGGCTTCATCGTCATCCAAGGCCAGGGCTCAAAAGCAGCCAAGCTTGGTGACCGCGACTACGAAGACACCTCTTTGGCAATGGAAGTAGGCTCCGACTCCATCACGCTGACCTCCGCAAACACCTCCGCCGACGCAAAGTCCGTGCAGCTTTTTGAAGACTTCTCCTGCTCTCACTGCTCCGAGCTCTCCCTCGCCACCGACGCTGACATGAAGACTCAGATCGAAGACGGCAACCTGGTCGTCGAAATCAAGCCACTGAACTTCCTTGACCGCGAAAACATCGACGGCCACTCCACCCACGCATTGGCAGCAGCCCTTGCAGTGGCAGACTCCAACGACGCAACCCTCTACTGGAACTTCCGCGCATTCCTCATGGAAGATCAGTCCGAGATCTACAACCAGTGGTCCGATGATGACTTCGCAGACGGCGTTGAAGCCCTTGGCGCAGACTCCTCCGTAGTAGACGCAATCCGAAACGGCGACAACATCCAGCGCGCATACGACCTGGCAACCGCAAACGGTGAAGAACTCACTGAAGAAACCGGCAGCCTGTCCTCACCACGCGTCCTCCAGGACGGCAAGGATGTTGAAGGCAACATCTCCGACTGGATCACCACTGTTCTAGCTTCTTAAAGAACTGATCTAGAAGGAAAATAAATCCCCCTGATCGTCCACATATTGTGGGTGGTCAGGGGGATTTTTGCTTTAATTCGTGTATCGATGTGGGCGATTTGGTTATTTGAACATCGCTCGGCTAGAGTAACAGGAGTTGAAAAACGGGGCTATGGCGCAGCTGGTAGCGCACCACACTGGCAGTGTGGGGGTCACGGGTTCGAATCCCGTTAGCTCCACAAAAATAAAGCCGCTGATAAAAATCAGCGGCTTTTTCCATTGGAAAGTAGCCTCGTGCCCTCCCTGACCTGGTATTTAAGGCGCAGGGTTGATTACTCGTCCCCAGGTGCTCTTGTTGCCCCAGATGTTTTGGCGCAGCCCTTCAAGTTGCAGAATTTGACTGTGGTCGACGAACAGGTTGCATTCGTTGCCGTAGTTTTTGACATACCACTCAAAGACGGGGCCGTCGGCGGCTTCGAACATGACGTTTTCTAATCCCAGTCCATTGATGATGGACGCGGCAGCGCCTGTATCCCATTCGGTGACGTTTTCGGTGATGCCTTCGGATTCGATCATGATGATGGATGCGCCGGCGTCGAGAGCTTTTTTACCGCGGTCAACCAGATCGCCAATGTCTTTCTTTCCTTCGGCTGCAAGTTCAGCCTCACCAGAGTCGCCTCCGGAACCAATCTGTAGTCCTAGTTCAGGTTTTGCTTTGAGGCCTGCCTTGACCACTTTTTCTACCAGGCGCTGAAGACCTGAAGTGTTGAGCATGATGAATCCGGTGGAAATCTCAATAACATCGAAGCCGACTTCCTTGGCTTCCTTTAAGTAATGATCAACTGCGTCGTCGCCGTAGCGAAGCACAGTTTCAATCCAGCCACCGGAAGACACATAGGCATTGTTTTCATGGGCGATGTCGCTAAAAGCACGCACCTGTTCGGTCGGCACCAGGGAGAAGGAACCGCCTGCCCATTTGATGCCGTCCACCCACTGGCCTGCAACATCGAAGACATCCTGGAGGTGTCGGGTGCCGAAAGTGGAGTAGTACGGTGCACGAATTTCTGTCATGCCGAATGTGCGGGGCTTTTCTGGACGGTAAGCGCGGGGAACAAAGTTGAAGGAAACGTTGTGGGGTACTGCGTTGCTCATGATGAGCTCCTTTCAAAAAGTTTTAGCTGCGGGTGGTGGAGACTTTGGCCAGGGCTTCTGTGAGTTCAGAAACCTGTCGGCTATCGAGCTCGTGAATGATCGTGGCGATTTCTTCACGTAGTTCTTCACCGGTGAATGGTGTGACAAGGGCATCGAATTTCTTGCGCGCGTTGTCCCAATCTAGGGGATTGTCGTGGAAGCCTAAGTAGCTATCTTGTGAAGCTTTGAACACCGAGCCATCGTTTAGTGTGACTTCTAGATCAGCTGGCATGTGGTCAGGGAAGCGATCAGAGAATTCATCTGACGGTGTGATTTCGATTTTCTTCATCAAGGTTTGTACATCATCAGCAACGATGCGTGATGGTTCGTACTGTTCGGGATTGAGCTGACCATCCAGCAGAACTACAGCGAGCATCCACGGCAGTGAGTGATCGGCTTCTTCTTTGGTGCGAATAAGCTGTTTGTCGCCTTCTTCGCCGCCGCCAATGATGGAGTAGGCAACGTCGAAAGTAGTCAGGTGAATCTTTTCAATGTTGTCCACATTGAAGCCTTCTTGTGCGCGTATTTCTTGGGCTGCATCAAGCGCTGACTGCGAGTGAATTTCCGCGTTGTGTTTCTTGATGATGGTGCGCTTAACGCTTTCCAAGTCTTCCTTGGACCAATCGATCTCGAACGGTCCGGAGACGGACTCTTTGAATCCCTTGTTGCCTTCGAAGACTTCTTCCGGACCGGTAATACCTCGGCTTGCGAGCAGTGCTGCCCAGGTTCCTTCTTTGGACACGTGTGGGTAGGCAAGGCCTTTCCAGTGGCTCAAGTTTCCAGTGCGAGTGACACGAAGTGCAACATTGGCTGTTCCTGCGATGGCCAGTGCGTTGGCGATTTGATCAGCTGGCAAACCCAGTGCCTTGGCAGCAGATGCGCCCGCTGCGAATGCTCCTTGGGTGGTGTGATCGAAACCTTTGGCGCGAACTGGTGCGACATCTGAAAGTCTGGTGTGTACCTGGTAGGCCACGGCGAATGCGGTGAGCAGGTCTTTTCCAGAGGCGCCAACGCTTTCGGCTGCAGCGAGCACTGCTCCGAAGTTATCCGAGGGGTGGTTGGTTTCGCCCTTTGCTAGGTAGGCGTCCATGAAGTCGAGGTAGCGGCTTAATGCGCTGTTGAAAAATGCTGCACGTTCCGGACTGGTTTTGCCACCACCAATAAGTGTTGACTGTTCGGTTCCCCCGAGGTCTTCCAGGAGTCCTCGAATGGCGACAATCGGTTCGGCATCCAGTGCGCCAATGGCAACGCCTACGGTGTCTAGCACTCTGATTTTCAATTGCTCTACGGCTTCGGGGCTTGCATCATTGAGTTTGGCAGCTTCCACGAATGCGGCGAGATCTTGCGATTCGGTCATTGCAATCCTATCTACTAGTTAAGTTTGGCTTGCCTTCATTAAGCGCTTGGTCCGGGGTGAGGGTCAATGATTTGCATCACATTGTGGATCAAGTCATAGAACTCTTCTATGTGTAAAAGATTTTTGTTAGTGTTTGGTTATCTGTGTGTCGAGGGTTGGAAATGTGTGCCAATCCTCCCATTAAGCACCTTGTCTTCCGGAAGCTTCCACCCCAAATTCCAAACCCCAAATTCCATGCCCCGGATGGACATTTTTCATTACACTCGGGGGCTATGACTCCAGCTCACATATTTTCTGAAGGTCCAATCAATAGTGTTGTTCTCAGCCAGGATGAGGATGGAAATTTCACCACCTCCTACCAGGACACGTTCTCTGATCCATCATTTTTGGGGGAAGGTGACGTTCTAATTGAGGTTGGTTGGTCCAGCTTGAATTACAAGGACGCAATGGCTCTGAAGGGTGATAAGGGAGTGGTGCGTACTGTGCCACTGATTCCAGGTATCGATGTGGTGGGCACTGTGATCGAGAGCGCTGATCCTCGCTTTGGTCGTGGTGATGAAGTGGTGCTGAATGGCGCTGGTTTGGGGGAGAACCGGCATGGAGGTTTCACGCAGCGGCTGAAAGTGCCGTCTGAACCGTTGCTGCATATTCCATTTAACTTCTCCGCGCAGCAGGTGGGTGCGTTGGGTACTGCAGGTTTCACGGCTGCGCTATCGGTGAATGCTCTGGTCGATCAAGGTATCAAACCGGAGGATGGGGAGATTCTGGTAACTGGTTCGACTGGTGGTGTGGGTTCGATTGCACTTCACCTGCTGAATAAGTTGGGATATACGACGGTCGCGGTGACGGGGCGTCGAGAAGCGCATGCCGAATACCTGACCAGCCTGGGCGCAAGCGACATCATTGATCGCGCGGAGCTTTCTGAAAAGGGCCGGCCGCTGCAGAAGGGGCGTTGGGCGGGTGTAGTGGATTCAGTGGGATCCCACACACTTGTCAATGCGATTGCTCAGACAAAATGGGGCGGAATTGTCACGGCGTGTGGCATGGCTCAGGGGCCGGATCTGCCGGGAACGGTGTTGCCGTTTATTCTTCGTGGCGTGCATTTGGTTGGCATTAACTCTGTCGATGCACCCCGTGAGCTGCGTCGACGTGCGTGGGCGTTGCTGTCCGAGCATCTTGATACCGCGGTGCTAGATGATATGACCACTGTGATTGATGTCAAGGATGTTGCTCAAGCTGGCGAAGATTTGATGGCTGGCAAGCTTCACGGACGTACCGCGGTGCGTGTTCATTAGCAGGTCAAGCGCGTAATTGAGGGCTAGACTGGTTAGTACCGGATATTCTTTTTTTCTTTAGTTTGTGGGAGTGGAGATAACTATGGACAATCCAGTCAACATCCTCAATGAGCAGGAAGCTTTGGAGCGCCTGCAGTCGGTGTCTCTTGGTCGCGTGGTGGTTCGTCGCAGCGATGAGATGGACATTTTCCCGGTGAACTTCATTGTGGATAAGGGCGCAATTTACATTCGTACAGCTGAGGGCAACAAGTTGTTCAGCATGAATCTCAACCACGATGTGCTCTTTGAAGCCGATGAGGTCAAGGACGGAAAGGCCTGGTCCGTGGTGGTTCGTGCGACCGCAGAGATTGTGCGCAAGCTGGATGAGATCGCCTACGCCGACACTTTGGAGTTGAAGCCTTGGATTCCAACCCTGAAGTACAACTATGTCCGTATTGTTCCGAATGAAATCACTGGCCGTGAGTTCACCCTCGGCGAGGAGCCTGAGCGCTACTAGCTTTGCCACATTTCACTAAACGCCCCGCACAACCCCAAGCAGCCTTGGCGGAAGCCGCAGGTCTACGCTGGCTCGCCGAAGCATCTTCAGCTGTGGCACAGGTTGTTAGCGCCGACGCAGAGCAGATCACGACTGTTGGCGTCGAAACGCAATTGCCCACACCCGATGCGGCCTTCAAGGCCGGCGAAGAGCTCGCCCGCATCCACCTTGCCGGCGCCCCAGCGTTCGGCTGTCCACCAGCGGGCTGGGCGGGGTTAAACTACATCGGCACCCAGGGACAAGCATGCTTATCGACGCCCACCTGGGGTGTTTTTTACTCCCAGCAACGCGTACTCCCGTTTGCGCGCCGGGCACGCAGGCGAAATCACCTCACCGAGCACGCACTCTGGGTCGTGGAAGCCGCTTGTGATTTGATTAGCGAACTTCCCGATGACGTTCCCCCCGCCAGAATCCACGGCGACTTGTGGTTTGGCAACCTACTTTTTGGCACAGACGGGCCTGTGTTTATTGACCCCGCAGCTCACGGCGGTCATCCCGAAACTGATCTCGCGATGCTTGATGTATTTGGCGCACCCTATCTCGATGAAATCCGGGAAGGTTATCTGTCTATCAACCCGCTGCCAGACGGGTGGCGTGAACGCACCCCCATGCACCAACTCCACCCTTTGGCCGTACATGCGGCGTCTCATGGGCCAAGCTACGGCGTGGAACTACTCCACGCCGCCAAAGCGACACTCAAACTGTTGGATTAACGCCACCAATTTTCCTGCGGGGTAGCAGGGAGGTGGCGCTTGTGCTGGCCCACCTTCCACAGGTGCTCAATGCGCTGCTGGGCTTTTTCACTGACATCGGGCTTGTTTTCCAGGTAATTATCGATGTCCGCATACGACACACCAAGTGCTTCCTCATCTGGCAACGCTGGGCGATCCTCTTCCAAATCAGCGGTAGGAACCTTGGTCCACGTGCTTGAAGGTGCACCCAGGTGCTCCAGAATGGCAGCTCCTTGACGCTTGCTCAAACCTGCCAAAGGAAGCAGGTCAGCTGCGCCATCACCGAATTTGGTGAAGAACCCCGTGACGTTTTCAGCCGCGTGATCAGTGCCAATAACCAGCAAGCCCAACTGGCCTGCGATTGCGTACTGGGCAACCATGCGTTGGCGAGCTTTAATATTGCCCCGATTGAAGTCGGTCAGCTCAGGAAGTTCCAAAGCAGCTGCAACAGTTGCTTCGGTGGCGTCCGTTGCGTCTTTAACGTTGACGGTCACGCTCTTGTCAGGTGCGATGAATTCCAATGCAACTTGCGCATCGTCCTCATCTGCCTGGATCGCGTAGGGGAGGCGAACTGCGTAGAAGACATAATCCGTGCTGTTTTCTTCCGCACGAATGCGCTCTACTGCCAGCTGCGTGAGTCGTCCCGCAAGAGTGGAATCCTGGCCACCTGAAATACCAAGAACAAAGCCTTTTGTATGGGAAGCCCGCAGGTAATCGACGAGGAACTGCACACGGAATTCAACTTCCTTGGCCACGTCGATTGCTGGGCTCACCTTTAGTTCATTAATGATCTCGGTTTGAGTGTTTGTCATGTACCTAATCCTAGGCAAACATGGCGCGGTGGTGTCTTGGGGCGCGCTAAACTTTGGCGGTGCGGGCCAAGGGTTTGGAGTTTAGTGCTGGAGTCGGTTAAGATAGTTCCTCGTGTCATAGCTGGTTAGACGTACGTGTTTATTTGTCCATCTAACCGCTGAAAAATAGCCTTATATAGCGCATGAGAGAAAGGAGCGCCCGAATGAAGGTACGCAATTCCCTTCGGTCGCTGAAGAACAAGCCGGGCGCCCAGGTCGTGCGTCGCCGTGGCAAAGTCTACGTGATCAACAAGAAAGAGCCACGTTTCAAGGCTCGCCAGGGTTAATCTTTTCGATTAACTTCCGGTTTATACAAATAGCCAGGCATCGTCTCCTCCCTTGTGGAGGGTTCGGTGCCTGGTTGTTTTTATGCATGCGAAAGTGAGTATTGCGAATATTTGTTCTAGATACTGTCTGACTCTTGCCGTGGCGGTCTAATATCTGCGCTTTTGATTGATGGGGGCGATGTGACGGACCTACTTTTTGTGGTGTTGGGTGCGTTGTGGCTCGGTCTGGGTAGGGGAGTGTTTTGGGTTGTAATGCGACGTCATTAATGTAACGATTCTGTAACGGACACCCCTTGGGTGGGGTGGCGAACTGCGTAAATGACATGAATGTAATTACGTATCTAGAGTTTGGTGGAGCAAAGGATCGCTACATGTGGTGGCTGAAGAACTGCCATCCTGGGAATACTCACCATGTAACTACTATATGTAGTGCTAGTTGCGCTTATTCACCACAAAGTATAGTGTTTGTTGTGTCGCCTTGAGCGATGCAAAGACTTTAAAAACAGATCTAAAAAAGTGAGATGAGGCATTAGCGTCAACCGCTAAAGCCGATAAGGGAAGGTCCAAAAAATGGCAATCACCGTTTACACCAAGCCAGCTTGCGTCCAGTGCAATGCCACCAAGAAGGCCCTCGACCGCGCTGGTCTTGAGTATGACCTCGTTGATATCAGCCTTGATGAAGAGGCACGTGAGTACGTCCTCGCACTTGGCTACCTGCAGGCACCAGTTGTCGTTGCAGATGGCTCCCACTGGTCCGGTTTCCGCCCAGAGCGCATCCGTGAAATGGCAACCGCAGCTGCCTAAACTGCACTTCGTGGCACGACCTGTTTAATCGAACAGGTGAGCCATGCACGTCACACCATTTGTGACCTTCCCCAACGCTCGTCGCCTAATATTTGGCGGCGTTTCGTATTTCACCACTAATTCCCGTGAATTCAGCAAATCACCTACGGGTTGAAACCACGCGGCCGTGAAATCGGGAACAATAGAAGTTCAGTTCTTCCCTTCAACGCCCTTGAAGGGGGAAACTGATACCAGCAAGCACACTAGGCTTGCGCACAAACGGTATTTAGAAGGGAAGTGAGTTCGAGGATGCTAATCGTGTATTTTTCCTCGGCCACCGACAACACGCATCGTTTTGTACAAAAGCTCGATTTACCCAACGTGCGCATCCCCCTCACTAGGGTGGAAGAACCGCTGAAAATCAACGAGCCCTACGTGCTAATCACCCCGACCTATGGTGGTGGAGTCTCCATGACTGGAGAAAACTCCCGCCCGGTCCCACCACAAGTCATCAGGTTTTTAAATGATGAACACAACCGCAGCTTCATCAGGGCAGTTGTTGCAGGTGGAAACTCAAACTTCGGCTCCGATTTTGGGTTGGCAGGCGAGATCATTTCCAAGAAATGTAAAGTGCCCTATGTCTACCGTTTCGAGCTCATGGGCAATGAGGAAGATGTAAGTATCCTTCGTGGAGGTCTTACTCAAAACGCCCAAGCTTTGGGGCTGGAACCACAAGAACCAGTTACCTCGCGATAAACCTTAAAACTTAATCAATCAATACAAAGTTCACACCTCTTTTGAAAGGGACATTCCTTTGACTGCATCGGGAACCACCGTCGTGCCACGCGGAGACCAGATGGACTTCCACGCTCTTAACGCGTTGCTCAACCTTTACGATGACAACGGCAAGATCCAGTTTGAGAAAGACCGTGAAGCTGCAAACCAGTACTTCCTGCAGCACGTCAACCAGAACACCGTCTTCTTCCACAACCTGCAGGAAAAGATCGACTACCTGGTTGAAAACAAGTACTATGACCCAATCGTTCTGGACAAGTACGACTTCCAGTTCATCAAGGACCTCTTCAAGCGCGCATACGGATTCAAGTTCCGCTTCCAGTCCTTCCTCGGTGCATACAAGTACTACACTTCCTACACCCTGAAGACCTTCGACGGTCGCCGCTACCTCGAGCGTTTCGAAGACCGTGTCTGCATGGTCGCCCTCACCCTCGCTGACGGCGACCGCGCATTGGCCGAGAACCTGGTCGATGAGATCATGTCTGGCCGTTTCCAACCAGCAACCCCAACCTTCCTGAACTCCGGCAAGGCACAGCGCGGCGAGCCAGTATCCTGCTTCCTCCTGCGTATCGAAGACAACATGGAGTCCATCGGACGTTCCATCAACTCTGCTCTTCAGCTGTCCAAGCGTGGCGGTGGCGTAGCGTTGCTGCTGTCCAACCTTCGTGAAGCCGGTGCACCGATTAAGAAGATTGAAAACCAGTCTTCCGGTGTTATCCCAGTGATGAAACTTCTGGAAGATGCTTTCTCCTACGCTAACCAGCTGGGTGCTCGTCAGGGTGCAGGTGCTGTGTACCTCAACGCTCACCACCCAGATATCCTGTCCTTCCTGGATACCAAGCGTGAGAACGCCGATGAGAAGATCCGCATCAAGACCCTGTCCCTGGGTGTTGTGATTCCGGACATCACCTTCGAGCTGGCTAAGCGCAACGATGACATGTACCTGTTCTCCCCATACGATGTGGAGCGCATTTACGGCAAGCCTTTCGCAGACGTCTCAATCACCGAGCACTACGACGAGATGGTGGATGATGACCGCATCCGCAAGACCAAGATCAACGCGCGTCAGTTCTTCCAGACCCTGGCAGAAATCCAGTTCGAGTCCGGTTACCCATACATCATGTATGAAGACACCGTGAATGCATCCAACCCAATCGAAGGTCGCATCACCCACTCAAACCTGTGCTCTGAGATCCTTCAGGTGTCCACCCCATCTGAATTCAACGATGACCTGACTTACGCAGAGGTCGGCGAAGACATTTCTTGTAACTTGGGTTCCCTCAACGTTGCAATGGCTATGGATTCACCAAACTTTGAGAAGACCATCGAAACCGCAATCCGCGGCTTAACTGCAGTGTCTGAGCAGACCAGCATCGATTCCGTGCCTTCCATCCGTAAGGGCAACGAAGCAGCTCACGCCATCGGCCTTGGCCAGATGAACCTTCACGGCTACTTCGGTCGCGAGCACATGCACTACGGCTCCGAGGAAGCCCTGGACTTCACCAACGCATACTTTGCTGCCGTGCTGTACCAGTGCCTGCGTGCATCCAACAAGATCGCTACTGAGCGTGGAGAGCGTTTCAAGAACTTCGAAAACTCCAAGTATGCAACCGGTGAGTACTTCGATGATTTCGATGCAAACGACTTCGCACCAAAGTCCGACAAGGTCAAGGAACTCTTTGCCAAGTCGAACATCCACACCCCAACCGTTGAGGACTGGGCTGCGCTGAAGGCCGACGTGATGGAGCACGGTCTGTTCAACCGTAACCTGCAAGCGGTTCCACCAACCGGTTCGATCTCCTACATCAACAACTCCACCTCGTCGATCCACCCAATCGCATCCAAGATTGAGATCCGCAAGGAAGGCAAGATCGGCCGCGTTTACTACCCAGCTCCACACATGGACAATGACAACCTTGAGTACTTCGAGGACGCCTACGAAATCGGCTACGAGAAGATCATTGACACCTACGCTGTGGCAACCAAGTACGTTGACCAGGGCCTGTCACTGACCTTGTTCTTCAAGGACACTGCCACCACCCGTGACATCAACCGTGCGCAGATCTACGCATGGCGCAAGGGCATCAAGACCTTGTACTACATTCGCCTGCGCCAGGTTGCTCTGGAAGGCACTGAAGTTGACGGCTGCGTCAGCTGCATGCTGTAAAAGCACTTAAAAATATCCCCGACCTGCACAAGGTTGGGGATATTTTTATGCCCAGAAACTTCCTCCACATGGTGTGACGTGGTTGTTTGATCACTCAAACATCTTCTTGTCCGTAGACACACACGATTGCCAGCTGACACGATGTCTGTTGCTGAAGGGGAGTAGCTCGACAAACGCGGTTGTCGACATACTGGCACGCAAGATCTGTGTACCCGGCCCACGTGCCTAAAACTAGGTGAGCGAGACCTTCGAGCAGTTCCTCGAAGGAGAGTGATCCACCTATGTTTCCGCGAATTCCGCTGGCAATGTGTGCTGTCGCAGCAATCCCTGCTGTTGTGCTCAGGTTTTCTGAGCTGTCGGCGTCACCTGTGGCGACCATGCTGATTTTTGGTACCGCAGTGGTTGCTGCCTCTTTTGTGTTGGCGTGGGCAGCTGAAGCTGTGCGCAAAGATATTTCTGGTGCGTTGGCAGTGGCCTTGCTTGCGTTAGTTGCAGTGCTTCCTGAATATGCTTCTGAAACGGTTGTCGAGCACACTTATCAAACATCGGCGGCGAATTAAGAAGGTGAACAGTTGACGCAGTGGGGTAATTCGAATGTTGTGGAGGACTATCTCACAGCACTTTTCCGTGCAGAAGAATGGGATGAGGAACCAACAACAGGAAAACTCGCTGAAGTAATTGGAGTTACCGCATCAACGGTGTCGGCGACGCTCAAAAAACTCAACCCTGAGGGCTTCGTCAATTACCGTCCCTACGGGGACATCGAGCTGACGCCCGCAGGTCGAGACATCGCCATCAACGTGATCAGGCGGCGCCGGATCATTGAGACCTATCTGTCTGAGAAGCTTGGATTAGGCGCTCATGAACTACACGGCGAGGCAGATTTATTAGAGCACGCAGTGTCTCCACTGGTGTTGGAGAAGATGTTTCAGGCAGTGGGCTATCCAACGTTGGATCCTCACGGGGATCCCATCCCCACCGAATCTGGGGAGATGACCATCAATGATGGACTCATGCTTTTGGGACTAAAAGCTGGCGCATCTGCCACGGTTACACGTGTTAGGGACGGAAACCCATCAGTGGTTCGGTACCTCACTGGAGTGGGAATTACCGTGGGCACAACGGTCACGGTCGTTGAAGCTCTTAGCGATATTGCCACACTGCGCCTGCAGATCGGGGAAATGTTTCAAGACATTCCCCTTGCAGTGGCAAACGCAGTGCGCGTATCACGTTAGTTCAGCGTGCCCAGCGCGCTGCGCACCTCATTGAGGATGTTTCGGGACGCAGTTTCTGCGGCGTCGGCGTCGCGGTTAAGGAGGGCGTCGGCAAGCTTATCGTGGTTGTCTAGCGCCTCGTGCGCCGGCAGATCAGGCTGCAGGCCGAGCTCGGTGCGGCCGACAAGAACCGCGCTAATCGACGGAATCAGTGCAGCGAACATCTCATTGTGGCAATAACGCAAGATGAGCTCGTGGAAAGTGACGTCCGCTTCGAGGAAGCGCTGGGACGCACCCTGACCAGATTCACCCAACTGACGCATCTCTGTTGCGAGCGCGCGGATTTTCTCGAGCTCGGCGGTTGACGCGTGAAGAGCAACGCTGCGCGCGGCAATCGGTTCAATAGCAATACGAAGCTCGGTAAGAGACTGAAGCTGGCCTTCACGCTGACCTTCGTCATTGAGACGCCAGCGAATGATGGACTTATCAAAAACAGCCCACTCTTCCTGTGGCAAAACAGTAATGCCAATGCGACGTGAAGAAGCGACAAGACCGAGCTGCTCCAAAGCGCGCATCGCTTCGCGTGCCACTGTGCGGGAAATGCCAAAACGCTCGCCGATGTCCATCAGCTTGAAGGTATCTCCGACAGCAACCTTGCCACTGATGATATCTTGACCGAGCTCATCAAGAACACTGTCAAGAAGTGGCTTGGCTGGGGTGGGGGCAGAACCTAATGGATTAGTCATAGGACTTTCGTTTGCTGGGGTCATGGTGCCTCTTTAATGGGCCGGTGTACTTGCTTACTTAATAGAAAAGAATGTGATTACCATTATTACTGTTTTAAGTTGTGCTTTCGAGCAAATACCAATGTTTTTGGAAAAGAGCACTAATTAAGGGAATACCTAGAGAATAAAAAATGCTCCCCTCCCCTTTAGTGGGGGAGTGGAGCATTAAAAACTGCGGGGAATTTAGCGGGAGCCGAGTTCGCCGTCGATGCGCAGGATTCCGGAACCGGAATCACCAGCGATACGGAGGCGGTCGATGATCTCGCCGACGGTTGCTTCTTCTTCGATCTGCTCGTTGAGGAACCAGTCGATCAGTGCGCGGGAATCGTAGTCCTTCTCAGCGTCCTGGATGGCAGCGAGCTCGCGGATCAGGCCGGAGATCTTCTGCTCGTGTGCCAGGGAAGCCTCGAAAGCCTCGATAGCGGAGGTGACATCAAGCTTTGGTGGTGCAATGTCACCGATCTGTGGGGTGTAGTCACGGTCAAGAAGGTGCTGAGCGAACTTCTGTGCGTGTTCGAGCTCTTCTTTGCTCTGTGCCTTCATCCAGTCGCGCATGCCGGTGAGGCCCAGATCGTCTAGAACGTAGGAGAGCTGAAGGTACACCATTGAAGCTTCAAGCTCTGCAGTCACTTGGTTGTTGAAAGCTGATGCGATCTTCTCGTTGATTGTCATGGCCCCTAACGTACACAACTTCCGCAAGGCTGTCAGCATAGGTTAGCGCAGCATAACCCGCATTTTTGGGCTTTGGATTGGCTAAGTTTCCCACCTTTTTGAAGGCTTGAAAATGGCCCAGTTTGAGACCTGTTTCACATTAAAGGTTTTCTCTAAATGACGTGCTAGTGGCGATAATTTAGGGCAATAAGTGGTTGAAGTTGAGGGCTGATGGAGATGGTCTTGTGGCGTTAGTCTGACACTGAACCCTGTGGGGCGTAATGGAAAATAAGTGACTAAGATCACGTTTTGGGGTGGGGGATTGCGCTCTAAAGCTAGGTCTAAAGCTAGGCGACTTGACCAAAATTGATAGGCTGGGGCGGGTCTTCTGAAGGGCTTCGGTTGGGGTAAGCTGGCGATCTGAAATCGCGCTGCATTGTGGCGTCGAAAAGCAAAAAAATTTGTAGAAGGGAAGAGCGCACCTAATGGCTGCTGATTCTGATCTCAGTGTTCACGATGCTTACTTAAAGGAGCATGTTGCACCTGTAAAGGCGATCAACTGGAACTCCATCCCAGATTCCAAAGATCTTGAAGTCTGGGATCGTCTGACCGGTAACTTCTGGCTCCCAGAAAAGGTCCCAGTATCCAACGACATCAAGAGCTGGGGAACCCTCAACGAGGTTGAAAAAGCCGCAACCATGCGCGTGTTCACCGGACTTACCCTGCTGGACACCATTCAGGGCACTGTCGGCGCAATCTCCCTGCTTCCAGACGCAGATTCACTGCACGAAGAAGCGGTGCTAACCAACATTGCGTTCATGGAATCCGTGCACGCAAAGAGTTACTCCAACATCTTCATGACTCTGGCCTCCACCGCGGAAATCAACGATGCGTTCCGTTGGTCTGAGGAAAATGAAAACCTGCAGCGCAAGGCAAAGATCATCCTGTCTTACTATGAGGGCGATGATCCACTAAAGCGCAAGATCGCCTCCGTGATCCTGGAGTCCTTCCTGTTCTACTCCGGCTTCTACCTCCCAATGTATTGGTCCAGCCACTCCAAGCTGACCAACACCGCCGACGTGATCCGCCTGATCATCCGCGATGAGGCAGTGCACGGCTACTACATTGGCTACAAGTATCAAAAGGCTGTCGCGAAGGAGACTCCAGAGCGTCAGGAAGAGCTGAAGGAGTACACCTTCGATCTGCTCTACGATCTTTACGATAACGAAACTCAGTACTCCGAAGATCTCTACGACGATCTTGGATGGACCGAGGATGTTAAGCGATTCCTTCGCTACAACGCCAACAAGGCCCTCAACAACCTTGGCTACGAAGGACTCTTCCCAGCGGATGAAACCAAGGTGTCCCCAAACATCTTGTCTGCGCTGTCACCAAACGCTGATGAGAACCACGACTTCTTCTCCGGCTCCGGTTCCTCTTACGTTATTGGTAAGGCAGAAAACACCGAGGATGATGACTGGGACTTCTAACTTTTAAAAAGCTGAAGCGCTCTACGGCTGTAGTTAACTGCAACCGTTAGAGCGTTTTTCGCTTTCTGGTGGGGGCTTAAGGTGCGGGTTTTTCCGAAGCGCATATCGGGGTAGGGGAGCGCCAGGCGCCCCGTGGACCCCTCGGCGGCACATCACGCTTTAGAAGAAAACGCCCCTGGAATGGGCGTCTCAACCATTCGATTGAACCCCGGCGGGGGGAATTGTGAAATCTGTGGCAGGGGTTAACCGTGGGGGTAGGGCTTCCTGGCGAAATGTCCGTCAAATTGTGAACCCCTTCACACCTTTGGTTAAAAGTCACTGCCCACAAGTGACTGAACCTGGCAGCGACCTCATGAATTGTTTGAAAAACATTTTTTTTGGGCATGAAAAGGGGATACAGTTAGCTGCATACCGGCCTTTTTGGGTTGGCATCGGATCCTGCCTGTGGCCTAAGATCAGGCAGTGTTGTTAAAGGACGATCGGTAATCCGAATGGATCGTCCCGTAGTCAGGAGGAACCTATGACCGCTGTGGCGCCTAGGGTCGACGGGCACGTCGCCCCTCAGAGGCCCGAGCCGACAGGCCATGCACGCAAGGGCAGCAAAGCATGGTTAATGATGACCACCACCGACCACAAGCAGCTGGGCATTATGTACATCATTATGTCCTTCAGCTTCTTCTTCCTCGGTGGCTTGATGGCCCTGCTTATCCGAGCGGAGCTTTTCACCCCTGGTCTGCAGTTCCTGTCTAATGAGCAGTTCAACCAGCTGTTCACCATGCACGGAACTGTCATGCTGCTGCTGTACGGAACTCCAATTGTTTGGGGTTTTGCTAACTACGTCCTGCCACTTCAGATCGGTGCGCCTGACGTAGCTTTCCCACGTTTGAATGCTTTCGGCTTCTGGATCACCACCGTCGGTGGTGTCGCGATGCTGACCGGCTTCCTGACCCCGGGTGGTGCTGCCGACTTCGGTTGGACCATGTACTCCCCACTGTCTGACGCAATTCACTCCCCAGGCCTTGGCTCTGACATGTGGATTGTCGGTGTCGGTGCAACTGGTATTGGCTCCGTTGCTTCCGCAATTAACATGCTCACCACCATCCTCTGCCTCCGCGCACCTGGTATGACCATGTTCCGTATGCCTATTTTCACCTGGAATATCTTCGTTGTTTCCGTTCTTGCTCTGCTGATCTTCCCACTGCTGCTCGCTGCTGCACTGGGTGTTCTGTATGACCGCAAGCTTGGTGGACACCTGTACGATCCAGCTAACGGCGGCTCCCTCCTGTGGCAGCACCTGTTCTGGTTCTTCGGACACCCTGAGGTTTACGTTCTGGCGCTGCCGTTCTTCGGCATTGTTTCTGAGATCATTCCTGTGTTCTCCCGTAAGCCAATGTTCGGTTACGTCGGCCTGATCTTCGCAACCTTGTCCATTGGTGCACTGTCCATGGCTGTGTGGGCTCACCACATGTTCGTTACTGGCGCAGTTTTGCTTCCGTTCTTCTCCTTCATGACGTTCCTGATTTCGGTTCCTACCGGCGTTAAGTTCTTCAACTGGGTTGGAACCATGTGGAAGGGTCACATCACTTGGGAAACCCCAATGATCTGGTCTGTTGGCTTCATGGCTACCTTCCTCTTCGGTGGTCTGACCGGCATTATGCTGGCGTCCCCACCACTGGACTTCCACTTGGCTGACTCCTACTTCCTGATCGCGCACTTCCACTACACCCTCTTCGGTACCGTGGTGTTCGCATCGTGTGCAGGCGTTTACTTCTGGTTCCCGAAGATGACTGGCCGCATGATGGACGAGCGTCTTGGCAAGATCCACTTCTGGTTGACCTTCGTCGGTTTCCACGGAACCTTCCTCATCCAGCACTGGGTGGGCAACATGGGTATGCCACGTCGTTACGCTGACTACCTGGATTCTGATGGTTTCACCATCTACAACCAGATCTCCACCGTGTTCTCCTTCCTGCTTGGCCTGTCTGTCATTCCATTCATCTGGAACGTCTTCAAGTCCTGGCGCTACGGTGAGCTCGTTACCGTTGATGATCCTTGGGGTTACGGCAACTCCCTGGAGTGGGCAACCTCCTGCCCTCCTCCTCGCCACAACTTCGCATCCTTGCCTCGTATCCGCTCCGAGCGCCCTGCGTTCGAGCTGCACTACCCGCACATGATTGAACGCATGCGCGCAGAGGCACACACTGGACATCACGATGATATTAATGCTCCAGAATTGGGTACCGCCCCAGCCCTTGCATCTGACTCCAGCCGCTAAAAGCGTCTGATTTAAGTCGGTACCTGACTAAATAAGCACCAGCCCCAGCAGAGATAATCTGCCGGGGCTGGTGCTTTTCATATTCCGACTTGGGGCACCCCTGAATACATCTCACCCAATTCCCCATAACTAGACAATTGCCCAGCAACGACTGATAAGTCTCCAATGTCGTGTTCCGCGCTCAGACATGAGACAATTGTTGCCGTGACTGAACTCATCCAGAATGAATCCCAAGAAATCGCTGAGCTGGAAGCCGGCCAGCAGGTTGCATTGCGTGAAGGTTATCTTCCTGCGGTGATCACAGTGAGCGGTAAAGACCGCCCAGGTGTGACTGCCGCGTTCTTTAGGGTCTTGTCCGCTAATCAGGTTCAGGTCTTGGACGTTGAGCAGTCAATGTTCCGTGGCTTTTTGAACTTGGCGGCGTTTGTGGGTATCGCACCTGAGCGTGTCGAGACCGTCACCACAGGCCTGACTGACACCCTCAAGGTGCATGGACAGTCCGTGGTGGTGGAGCTGCAGGAAACTGTGCAGTCGTCCCGTCCTCGTTCTTCCCATGTTGTTGTGGTGTTGGGTGATCCGGTTGATGCGTTGGATATTTCCCGCATTGGTCAGACCCTGGCGGATTACGATGCCAACATTGACACCATTCGTGGTATTTCGGATTACCCTGTGACCGGCCTGGAGCTGAAGGTGACTGTGCCGGATGTCAGCCCTGGTGGTGGTGAAGCGATGCGTAAGGCGCTTGCTGCTCTTACCTCTGAGCTGAATGTGGATATTGCGATTGAGCGTTCTGGTTTGCTGCGTCGTTCTAAGCGTCTGGTGTGCTTCGATTGTGATTCCACGTTGATCACTGGTGAGGTCATTGAGATGCTGGCGGCTCACGCGGGCAAGGAAGCTGAAGTTGCGGCAGTTACTGAGCGTGCGATGCGCGGTGAGCTCGATTTCGAGGAGTCTCTGCGTGAGCGTGTGAAGGCGTTGGCTGGTTTGGATGCGTCGGTGATCGATGAGGTCGCTGCCGCTATTGAGCTGACCCCTGGTGCGCGCACCACGATCCGTACGCTGAACCGCATGGGTTACCAGACCGCTGTTGTTTCCGGTGGTTTCATCCAGGTGTTGGAAGGTTTGGCTGAGGAGTTGGAGTTGGATTATGTCCGCGCCAACACTTTGGAAATCGTTGATGGCAAGCTGACCGGCAACGTCACCGGAAAGATCGTTGACCGCGCTGCGAAGGCTGAGTTCCTCCGTGAGTTCGCTGCGGATTCTGGCCTGAAGATGTACCAGACTGTCGCTGTCGGTGATGGCGCTAATGACATCGATATGCTCTCCGCTGCGGGTCTGGGTGTTGCTTTCAACGCGAAGCCTGCGCTGAAGGAGATTGCGGATACTTCCGTGAACCACCCATTCCTCGACGAGGTTTTGCACATCATGGGCATTTCCCGCGACGAGATCGATCTGGCGGATCAGGAAGACGGCACTTTCCACCGCGTTCCATTGACCAATGCCTAAAGATTCGCTTCTCGACGCCCACCTCCTCCTCAAGGCCCGGGCTAGCGACGGGCCACATAGCGAGGATCCTTCGGATCCTTCGACCGTTCAGGCAATGCAGATCGCGTTGCACATTCCGAAACAGAATCCGCCCCGGCGGACAGATGTGTTGGAAGCGGCGGCGAGGAGTGTGGTCAAGCTTTGCCTCGACGAACGAGTATCCACCGATCCTGATTTTCGGGCGGCCTTGGAACGTTGGTACGGACACTTGATTCGGAAGGTGTCACGTCGCGCTCGTAATGCGGCGTGGGATCGGGTGCAAGATTTACCCGGCGTGACTGTGGAAGATGATGCTGCAAAGGTTCGGGCATTTTTGCCCAGCGCAGTGGTGGATGTGCCTGCAGATATCAAAAAGCTGCAGATTTCCGGTACGGAATTGCCTCTCGATGAGCCGAATCCGATCAACGATGAATACCCCGTTATCTACATTGATGAATCGTTGAAGATGACGCTGGGAAAGGCCGCTGCGCAGGTAGGACACGCATCCATGTTGCTTGCCGCGCACCAACCGTTTGAGTGGGTGGAGCAGTGGGAAGCAGCGGATTTTGCGCTGCACGTCAGGGAGATTCCCTCGGAGGAGTTCCTGCGCCTTATCGAGTCTCCTGGTGCTGTTCCAGTTCGCGATGGCGGCTTTACTGAGGTTGCCCCCAACACCGTGACGGTTGTTGCAATTCCATAACTAAACGAGCTTTGATTAACAAGTCCTTGTATTGTGTAAATCGCTTATTGCACACAATTGAAAAAGGACATTGTTATGACAAGCCCTTATGGATCCCAATACCCAGGCGACGACAACAATAATTGGAACTCCCAGTTCGGCAACCCTTCCGGCGAGCAGAACTACGGTCAGCCCTACGGTGCGCCATATGGACAGCCTTACGGGCAGCCATTTGATCAAGGATTCAACGCCTACAGTTCTCCCATCCCACCTGAGGTCCCACAGCCTTCCATGCAGGAGGCTCAGTGGCGCTCCTTTGACCTTGGAACTGTTTTTGGTCAGGCATGGAAGGGCTTTACCGCAACGTGGCAGGCATGGGTGCTGTCTGCACTGATCTACTTCGCGGTGTTGCTTGTGCTGATGTTTGCGTGGATCCTCCCGATGGTTAGTGTGCTCGCAGCGACCTCATCTGGTTCTGATTCCGCAGCTATTGCAGCGACGGGTGGCACCAGCTTCTTCGGGTTCATGCTGATGATCGTCCTGGCATTCATCAGTTTTGTGTACTCCCTTAACTGCTACCGCAACGCGGCTCGAGTTGTGCGCGGTGAGCAGATCACCATTCAGAGTTTCTTCAAGATGAAGGGTCTTGGTAAGGCGCTCGGTATTTACATCTTGATCAATATCGTCATCTTCATCGGAATGATCTTGCTGCTCATTCCTGGAATTATCGCTGCCGTGGTGCTGATCTTTGCTGTTCCTGTGGCATTCCAGCTGCGCGACGCCTCGATCGGTGATGCGTTTTCCGCAAGCTGGAAGGCAGTGTCCAAAAACGTTGGTCAGGTCATTCTCTTAGAACTGGCTATCTTCGCGTTGAGCTTCTTGGGCAGCGCAGTGATCATCGGTATGTTGGTGACCACTCCGCTTACATTCCTGCTGTATGCCTACGCATTCCAGACCGCCAGCGGTGGTCCCATCATGCAGCGTCAGTAGCAGTTAGTTTTACTTAGTCACCAATCGTTTGAGTGCCGCGCGTACGGTCTCTGGGTTGGTGGTTTCCCAAAATCTGGGCATGGAGAAGCGCAGGAAACCGCCGTAACGTTTCGTCGATAAGCGGTGGTCTAGCACTGCTACCACGCCGCGGTCGCCGACGTGCCGCAACAACCGGCCCGCGCCCTGCGCCATCAACAACGCCGCGTGGGTGGCTGCGACCTCCATGAAACCGTTGCGGCCTTCGGCATCGGCGGCCTCCTTGCGGGCCTGCAGCAGCGGGTCGTCGGGGCGGGGGAACGGGATGCGGTCAATCAACACCAACGACAGCGAACGGCCGGGGACGTCGACGCCCTGCCACAGCGTGAGAGTGCCAAAAAGGCACGTGTTTTCGCTGTCGGAAAACTTCTTCACCAGCGCGGCAGTATTGTCATCTCCCTGGCAGAGCACATCAAAAGGCAGGCGCAGACGCATCGCCTTGGTGGCTTGTTCCGCAGCGCGTTTCGACGAAAAGAGCCCCAAAGTTCGGCCACCCGCCGCAGTGATCAACTCGTAGATTTCATCAAGCGTTTCCTCCGGCAACCCATCGCGGCCAGGGTCCGGAAGGTGTCGAGCGGTGTACAAAATACCCGACTTCGCTGGATCAAACGGCGTGCCGGCATCCATGGAATCCCACGACCCTTTCGGCAAACCCCAGCTGGCAGCCATTGCGTTGAAATTGCCACCAATGGTCAGCGTCGCACTGGCCAAAACCACGGTGTTTTCCGCGAACAGTTTCTCATGCAACAGCCCTGCAACCGACAGCGGCGCCACATTGAGGGAATCCCCGCGACGATCATCGTGGTTATGCCACACCACGTCGTACTGCTTGGAGGGATCCTCCTCCGCGAAGACCTCCAAAATGCGCACGTTGGCATCATGGATTTCCATCAAGTGATTGCTTAAATTCTGTCGCTCGGCGAAACGCTCCGGATCATTCGCAGCCTCACCCTCAGGTGCTCCCGCGATCTGAGCACGCAATGCCCACAACGCGTCCTTCAATGCCACCAGTGTGCCTTTGGAACCCTCATCCATGTCATTCCACCGGCCCGGCTGCATGGTTTGCAACAAGGTTTCCAAATCGCCAGCGATTTCCTGGACGCGTTCTTCCCGCTTATCGGAATCCAACTTGGACGCACGGCGAGCAGCTAAATTGAGCGAATTCACCGTGATCTCAGCCGACGCCACAGCAGTGATGCGACCATCTAGCTCATGGGCCTCATCGATGACCACCACATCATGTTCAGGAAGCACAGAAACATCCGACAACGCATCAATAGCAAGTAACGCATGGTTGGTGACCACCACATCAGCCTCCTTTGCCTTCCCGCGGGCAATCTCAGCGAAACAATCCTCGCCATGCGGGCACCTTGACGCGCCAATGCACTCACGGGCAGTAACACTTACCTGCTTCCACGCAAGATCAGGAACACCCGGATCCAAATCATCACGATCGCCAGTCTCAGTCTCATTGGCCCACTCATTAAGGCGCACAATGTGCTTACCTAACCACGAGATATCCTCCTGCTCAATCAGGGCATCTTCCTGATTCAGCTCTTCCTGGCGGGCAACCTTATTCATGCACAAATAATTGGAACGGCCCTTCATAATCGCAAAAGTCGGGCGACGTTCCATCAAGGGTTCCAACGCATCCACCAAGCGGGGGAGATCCCTATTGACCAACTGGCGCTGCAACGCGATCGTCGCAGTAGACACAATGACCGTGGAATCAGACTTCTGCGCATGACGAATCGACGGAACAAGATAAGCCAAAGACTTACCCGTACCCGTACCCGCCTGCACCGCCAAGTGACGCTCTGTATCAAAAGCCTTGGTCACAGCCTTAGCCATTGCTTCCTGTCCAGCACGACGGGCACCGCCCAACGCTTCAACGGCAGCAGTAAGCAACTCTTCCGTGGAAGCATTGAGCGGATCTGGGGTGGTATTTGTGGGTGATTCAGGCGCAGACATTGTGCCAAGTCTAACCAGATCGGAGTCGAAAGACTAAGCCAGGCGAAACACCGATTTACGGTCTGGTTCGATTGCTTTGATAAAGGCGCTTGGGGACGATTCTGGGCGGGCAACTTCCAGGTGATCTGAGTTTTTTGCGGTGGCCTCCCGAACAAGTTGATACGAAGCCCCACTGGAATAGCCCCAACGCTCTAGAAGCCCATTTAAGGGATTGAGTTTCTCGAAGGAACGTTCCCCTGAAGTGGGTTAAGACAGCACGTCTAACGGCGATACAGAGAGTCGAGCTTTTCGGGTCCACGGCCAGTTTTTCAGCTTGGCCAAACCAGAATGCCCAGGAAGGTCGAAAACACGATCCATGGGCAGCTGTGTCCGGTTTCGAGGGCGACAAACCAAACCAGAATGCCCATGAACTCGGAAAACCCGATCCGTGGGCACTGTGGTTTGGTGAGACCGAATTGTCTAAGCGGCCGGCGGGAAACCCACGAAACGAGTGTGCAAAACAGGCTCATCGCGAGACAGTGCAAGGCCTTCCCATGGTAAAGAGACCAATTGCTTGGCCAAATACGCTCGGGAATCTTCCAAAGTAGGCAAACCTGGAACGATTTCACCGTCGCGCATCAATGGGATGGTCAGGCTCAAAGTGTCGAGCTTTCCAGTATCTGGTGCTTCGGCATTGAATGGGTAGACGATTTCTTCGATTGCGGTACCGGACTTGCGGTGGGTGCGCACAGCCTTCTTGCCACCACCGTAGCTTTCCTTGTTTCGGGAACGCTTGGCCACAGGGTGACCGGCAACTTCCACGATCTTGTACACGAGGCCAGCGGTTGGTGCGCCAGAACCTGTGACAACGGAGGTGCCAACGCCAAAGACGTCAACTGGTTCGCCGCGAAGACCCGCGATGGCGAATTCATCCAGGTCGGAGGAGACCACAATCTTGGTGTTGTGGGCGTTGAGATCGTCGAGCTGCTTGCGGACCTTTCGGGCAAGCACACCTAGGTCGCCGGAGTCGATACGTACGCCACCAAGGTCTGGACCTGCAACTTCAATGGCGGTGGCCACACCTTGGGTGATGTCATAAGTATCTACCAGCAAGGTGGTGTCCACGCCGAGGGATTCAACCTGTGCTTTGAAAGCTGCTGCTTCGTTGGGGGTGCCGTCATCGTTGATGTGCAGCAAAGTCCATGCGTGGGCGGAGGTTCCGGATGCTGGAATTCCGTAGCGGTAGGCCGCCTCGAGGTTGGAGGTGGTGGAGAATCCAGCGAGGTATGCTGCGCGGGATGCGGTGACTGCCGAGTATTCGTGGGTGCGCCTGGATCCCATTTCGATGATGGGGCGACCATCAGCTGCGGTGACCATGCGCGCAGCGGCGGAAGCGACGGCAGAATCTGCATTCATGATGGACAAAATGACAGTTTCTAGGATGACGCATTCTGCAAACGTGCCACGCACAGTCAGAAGAGGGGACTGCGGGAAGTAGATTTCGCCTTCGCGGTAGCCATCAACTTGGCCGGTGAATCGGTAGTTGCGGAGGTATTCCAGGGTACGGTCGTCTAAAAAGTCAAGATCGGCGAGTTGTTCCTCTGTGAATACAAAGTCACGAATCGCCTTCAGCACTCGTGCTGTTCCTGCGACGACACCGTATCGGCGCTCGTTGGGGAGGCGGCGGCTAAAGACCTCAAACGTTGAGGGGCGTTCTGCAGAACCATCAGCGAGCGCTGCTTGAAGCATGGTCAGCTCATATTTATCAGTAAGGAGAGCTGTTGAACGGTTTGAGGAGAATTCAGACGGATTGGTATTCACTCTGTTGATTCTACGGAATCAGCGGGAGCTACAGTGAACTCCACCACTATCCACGCATGATCACCCTTGTAGGCCACACCAACTCCGATGGCTTCATAATCGTTTGCAAGCAGTAGTTTGACATGATCAGGAGAGTTTAAGAACCGATCAACGATGGTATCGGCGTTGGCATTTGCATAGGGCAGATTCTGTTGCAGAACCACCAGGTTGCCCTCTGGATCCGGTACTTTTTCTTCGGAATCTGAGTCTGCATTTCGCTGCGCAATTGTTTGGGCTGCCGTGTGTAATTCAAGCTCCGGGCTGATCGAGACGAGGCCCTTTAGGTTGCGTTCGTAGTTGATCTTGTTCACTACATCGGTCCGTACCTGTTCCAGTGCTGGTGGCTGGACCGGATTTCCGCTTGAAATTCCATTCACGGTGACAATCAGCGTCAGCAGGATCGACAGAATCGGGATGGCCTTTGCAATGGATTCGACGAAAGATGCGTGCGTCGGCGCGACGCCCCATTTTTCTAGCAGGGTGCGCGCTTGTGCTGCAAGGGTTTCCATTCGGTGGTCCTTCCGCCGAGTTTTTGTCACCAAAACCAGCATTGATAGGGGAACAAAATCAAATGCTCGGTACAATTTCAGAGAAAAGGCTATCAGAGTGATCAGTGAAAAGCATGTCTGTTAGGTGCTTAAAGATTCAGCATTCTTGCAGGTGAAGGGATAAAAATTTGGATGACATATCACCTAAGCTTGCAATTTCTACTGGAATAGCGCGACTACTCTGCACCAACGCATAGTTGTTGACTAGGCTATTTGTCATGAATAGGCAAAACCAACTTCACTACCCGCAGGAAGTGAAGGCAGTGGAAAGTGTGGAATCAAGCTTGAACATGTCGTCACCTTCTGCACCGCTTGCCACGCCAGATGTTGAGCTTGATGTGCACACGTTGTCGAGCGAAAACCTGCCTTGGTTGTGCATCGTGTGGGATGATCCGGTCAATTTGATGAGCTATGTCACCTACGTTTTTCAGACTGTGTTGGGCTTCAGTAAGAAGAGGGCCACTGAGCTGATGATGCAGGTGCACACCGAAGGTAAAGCCGTGGTGAGTTCTGGCGAGAAGGACAAAGTGGAGGGTGATGTGAAGAAACTCCACACCGCAGGGCTGTGGGCGACAATGCAGCAGGCAGGGTAGGGGAGAATTTTCATGCAGCAGTGGAAGAAGAAAAAAGGGCTGATGCGCCAGGCTCGTTACGCGGTGGTTTTTGAGCCGATGGAGCGGGAAGTGTTGGGTGATTTGTCAGCTGCGGTCAGTGAGGCGTTGATTCAGCGTGCACAGTCTGTGCCGAAGGATCCTCTGGCAGAGATGACCGGCATGACAAGTGGACACAAAGAAGCACCAACCGATCCGGCGCTTGCGCGTTTGCTCCCTGATTTTCAGCACGAGGGCGATGAGGAATACGACGGCGATAATTCTTTCCTCCGTTCACTCCATGAAGGCGACATCACCCGAGCAAAACTGGAAAATCTGCGCGTGATTAACGATGCGCTGGGACCCGACGGAAATGTTGCGGTCACCGCCTCTGAGGAGGAAGCGCACGCTTGGTTGGCTGCGCTCAATGACATCCGCCTGTACGTTGCCTCCGGTGATGTACGCGGCGGGGAAGCCGCCGAGGAAGACCGCGAAAACCTCGTGCAGTGGCTTGCCTACAATCAAGAGTCCTTGCTGGAAGCGATGATGAATTAATGCTTATCGACGTCGCGGGCTTCCTTTTAGGCCACGTCACGAAGGGGGATACGGGTTGCTCAGTGGTCATTGCACCTAACGGTGCATTTGCGGGCGTCGATGTCCGTGGGGGAGGCCCAGGCACCAGGGAAACCGACCTTCTAGAACCACACAATTCTGTGCAGCAAGCACATGCCGTGGTGTTGTGTGGCGGTTCGGCGTTCGGGTTGGCTGCTGCCGATGGAGTGATGACAGCCCTAGAAAACCGCGGTATTGGTTTCCCTGTCCGTCCCGAAGGGCCTATCGTGCCAATCGTTCCAGGCGCTGTGATTTTTGATTTGTTGGTGGGCGATCCCAAAAACAGGCCCACGGCAGCTGATGGGGAACAAGCAGTTGAAAACGCTTTCGCTGGTACACACAACGGTTCGGGCAGCGTCGGTGCAGGAACGGGTGCTACAGCAGGTCGGCTGCGTGGCGGTTTTGGCCAAAGCTCGCGCCGGGTCGGAAAGTACACCATCGCGGCAGGGGTCGTGGCGAATCCTGTTGGGGAAGTCGTGGACCTAACAACTGGAGCTTTGTTTGGTAGGCCCGAAGTGATGGGGGTGGGCGTCGATAAGCTAAAAAGCGCGGCAGAGACGCTGAACACGACCATCGGCGTCGTGGCAACTGACGCGCCGGTGACAAAAGCCCAAGCGAAGCGCTTGGCGCTGGTGGCCCATGATGGTTTGGCGAGGGCAGTGCGGCCGTCGCATTCACCGATGGACGGTGACACATTTTTCGCCATGTCATCGGGTGATGGTAGTGGCGTTACCCCGGTTGAGCTGGCGGAATTGTCGGCTCATGCTGCAGATTGCGTACAGGACGCTATCATCGACGCCATACTTACCGCGAGTCCGGGACTCGGGCTCAAAAGCTTCAGGGAACTTTTACCATGAGTTACAACAGCCCGTATAACAACACGAATTTCAGCACCACTGGCGCGTTCCAACCTGCTGGTGGGCCGGTGAAGCCGTGGAATAAGCCCGATGCCAGCCTGAATCAGCAGCTGAAAAACAAATCCCGTGTGCGCACAGGTCTTACCATCGCCATCGGTTATGTAGTGGTGATTTGGGCGGTGCATTTGGCATCCATCGTCATTGCGCTGCTCACTGGCTTCAACCTGACCAACTTTGGTATTCATCCGCTGGATACCAGTGCACTGTGGGGTATTTTCACCTCACCGCTGTTGCATGGAAGCTTCAGCCACCTCATTGGAAATACCGTTCCAGGCTTTATATTCAGTTTCCTCATCGGTATGAGTGGCAAGCGCGTGTTCTGGGAAGTCACGATTATCGCAGGTCTCATCGGCGGTCTTGGTACATGGATTTTCGGTGGAATCGGCACCAACCACATCGGTGCGTCCGGCCTGATTTATGGCTGGCTTGGCTACCTGATCGTGCGTGGAATTTTCAACAAGGATATTAAACAGTTCCTGCTTGGCATAGTTTTGGCGTTCATTTACTCCGGTTTGTTCTGGGGTCTGCTACCTACTCAAATCGGTGTGTCCTGGCAGGGCCACCTTTTCGGTGCACTTGGTGGAATCGGTGCGGGTGCTTTTATCGCCTCGGATGACCCGGCAGCGTTGAAAGCGAAGAAGCAACAGAAGAAATTAGAAAAGCAACAACGCCAAAGAGGCTTATAGTTTTCACCTAGCGACTACACTTAATTGACATGACAAGTGAGAATTCCGAATCCCAGGACATTTGGCTAACCGATGAGCAACAAGATGTGTGGCTCGATGTGTGGACAATGCGAATCGGCCTGCCTGCTCGCTTGGATGCTCAACTGAAAGAAGCTGCGGGTGTCAGCCACTTTGAGTACTTCACCATGGCGCAGATTTCTATGGCCCCGGAACATCGGGTGCGCATGAGTGAGCTTGCTGAGCTGTCCGATATGACGCTATCGCATCTATCTAGAGTGGTTACTCGCCTAGAAAAGGCTGGCTGGGTGAAGCGTGTTCCCGATCCTGATGATGGTCGCGCCACCGTTGCTGTGCTCACGGACTCTGGGTGGGAGAAAGTTAAAGCAACAGCCCCTGGTCATGTGAAGGAAGTGCGTCGTTTGGTGTTTGACGATCTCACTCCAGAAGAACTCAAGGTAATGGGCACCGCAATGAAGAAGATTGTGAACCGACTCGATATGTCCAACAGGCTGCCCCGGGTGTAGTTAGAAGTTTTAAGAAATGTAGACAACGGCGTTGTTGCCACCTGTGCAGGTGACGTACTCGCCGTTGTCTTCGCAGTTCATGGTGTAGTTTCCGCCAGTGACAGGGCTGGTGGCTGTCACCCTGCCGGATAGTTCATTGGTGTCTAAATAGTGGTTTACAAAAGCATCTCGGACGGCTTGAGCAAAACCTGCTGAGGTGGACGCTGACCCGGTGTACACATTGTTTAAATTGCCGGCATCGGTCTGGGTGGCAGCAGCATCATTGGCTGGTGATGCTCCCGCAGGAAGTGATGGTTGCGCAGGGCGGTTTCGGGGAGTTTCCGTTGCACTGCTTGGGGGCTGATCCTCTGTCGCGCTCGGTGACTCAGGGGATTCCGAAATAGTTTGCTCCACAGATTCAGAGGTGCTTGGACTTGCCACAGGGCTCGAGGAATTATTTGGTGCAACGAGGCTGTTGAACAACAAGACAAACGCAATCACGATGATGGCCACCAAGATCAAGATCAACCCAATGAGACTGCCTTTGGGTGAACGTTTCGCGGATGCCACAGCTGTAGGAGAGCCAATGGTCTCCGAGGTTGCTCGCACCGCAGCGAATCGTCTGGTTTCTTGATCGGGTGAATCAGCCATTGCCATATTGTGACACATCTTGGACGGATAAAAAGGGAAGCAACGCGAGGTGGCTTATGATGGCAACCGTGACTGATTTCAGTGGATCTATGATTGAACGCCCCGTGCCAGGTGCTGATGCGCCGATTGGAATTTTTGATTCTGGAGTTGGCGGATTAACCGTAGCTCGCACAATCATCGATCAATTGCCACATGAATCAGTTATTTATATCGGTGATACTGCCAATGGCCCTTATGGTCCGTTGCCTATCGCTAAGGTCCGTGAGCACGCCATCCGCATTGCCGATGAGTTGGTGGAACGCGGATGCAAGATGATTGTCATTGCCTGCAACACTGCGTCCGCTGCGTTTCTCCGAGATGCCCGTGAACGATACAGTGTGCCAGTCGTGGAAGTTATTCTTCCCGCAGTAAGGCGTGCGGTGGCATCCACCCGCAATGGCAAAGTGGGCGTGATCGGCACAGTGGGAACCATTAACTCCGGTGCGTACCAGGATCTTTTCTCTGCAAGCCCCTCCATTGTGGTCAACGCAGTGGCATGCCCACGGTTTGTGGATTTCGTGGAACGCGGAATTACCAGCGGCAGGCAGATCCTCAACATTGCGCAGGATTATTTAGAGCCTTTGCAAGCAGAAGGGGTGGACACCCTCGTGCTTGGATGCACCCACTATCCACTGCTTTCCGGTGTCATTCAGTTGGCAATGGGGGACCACGTAAGTTTGGTCTCTAGCGCGGAAGAAACTGCGAAAGACGTGCTGAGAATTTTGAGCCAGCAAGATCTTTTAGCCGATCCGGACATGCATCCTGAGCCAAGTTATAGCTTTGAATCAACAGGCGATCCGGAAATCTTTGCGCAATTAAGCCGCCGATTCCTTGGACCAATTGTTTCCCAAGTGAGACAAAACGAGGGATAACCCCAGGTGTGTGTTCTACCTCTGAAAGGGAAGGGGTAGTTAGAAATTCACATTTTGGCCTAAAAGTTCACGCGAACTTCAATTGCATGGCACAGTATCCTTATGAGACTGACCATCCTTGGAAGCTCTGGTAGCGTGCCCGCTCCAGGTAACCCCGCATCCGGATATCTGTTAACTTCTCCGGACGCCCCTGCCGTGATTATGGACATGGGCCCAGGTGTCCTTGCAGCAGTTCAAGAAATTCAAGATCCTGCTGATGCGCATGTTATTTTCTCCCATTTGCACACCGATCACTGCGCTGATTTTGCGTCCTTGATGGTGTGGCGCAGGTTCCACCCAACGCTGGCCGCCAAGAGCCGCAATCTTTTGTTTGGACCTGAAGATACCCCCAACAGGCTTGGTCGTTTGAGCTCCGATGAGCCTGATGGCGTTGACGATATGTCAGATACTTTTGCTTTCGACGCCTGGGAAGAGCGCAAGCCAGAGCTCATTGATAATTTCACGGTCACGCCGTTCCGCGTTGTGCACCCCATTGAGACCTACGCGCTTCGCGTAGAGGAGCACCGCACCGGCGCCTCAATTACGTATTCCGGTGACAGCGCGTACACCGAAGCGCTTATCGACGCCGCCCGCAACGTTGACATTTTCTTGTGCGAGGCAACTTGGGGCACCTCTTGCGATGACAAAGCACCAGGAATGCATATGTGTGGCCAAGACGCCGGAAGAATTGCGGCAGCAGCTGGCGTAAAGAAACTGATTATCACTCATGTTCCACCATGGATTGATGCAGAGGCCACAGTGGCAGCAGCTGCGGAACACTTTGATGGTCCTATCGAATTGGCACGATCAGGAATGGTTATCGAGTTTTAGTCCGTTTGTACTAATAAGGTAGCTTTGGTGATTCTGTAATTGCGGTAATTCGCTTAGTTGGAGCTGTTGAAATTACGAGCACTTCTAAATACCTGGTAGATGGATTATTTAGCCCCGGAAGGGGCTATTTTTGTGTCTAAACCCGAGGGTAATTTGGGAGGAGCGTTAAGTACTACTGACAGGTTAAACAAAGGTTTTGCCAGGTGTCGGGACCCGCTCGAAGCTGAAAATGTCTACTGGGAATACCGCAACAATGGAGTCTGGATCAGGATTAACACCGACAACAACTTCCAGGTCACTACGGCAGATGGACTCACCTCCTTAACCGTGACTGATACGGCAGTTGATCAGTCTGGAGCAAGGTTATGTGCCGTTGCTACTAATGCTTCTGGCCCCACGATGTCGAGGGAAGCTGTTCTCACGGTGCGTTCTGCAACCGAGATCCCTGATGATGGTCTGAGCATTGATGATGTTGTACTGCGTTGGGGTATTAGTGAGGAAGTACAATCACGACCACTATTTGGTGACTCCAACTACCTATCCGCTGGTGTGTCTGATGGATCTGCATTGACCTACGAGTCAACTGATAGGGATGTACGCATCATCCACAGGGTGCTGTTGCAAAGTTGGGCCAGGGTCGAAAAGCCCAACCTCAAGACATTAGTTGTCCTTGCTCCGGGGTGCTTAAGCTGTCTCGAATATCCGGCTGACGATCACCGCGTCTGGGTTCGGGTGCCCGTGAGGTCAAACATCGTTCCCTGACCCTTTCCGCAATGAATGCATCGCCTCCATCCCTTTCAACGTCCGGTAGGCGGAAATTCGGTTTTTGAACGCTCCCTTCGGCCCCAGGATTCTTTTGAGTCGGCCATGATCTCCCTCGATAACGTTGTTGAGGTATTTCACCTGCCGGTGCTCCACCGTCTGAGGGCAGATTCCCTCCGCCTTCAGCTCGGATATTGCCTTGGCCAGAGCTGGTGCCTTGTCGGTGTTGATGACCCGCGGGGACCCGGCTGTCGTATTCGATCGCAGCGTCTTGGCCAGGAAACGCTTGGCCGCAGCCACATTCCGTTTTGGTGAGAGATAAAACTCCAGGGTCTGCCCACCCGCGGTAATAGCCCGGTAGAGATAGCACCACGTGCCGCCGACCCGGATATAGGTCTCATCCACCCGCCAGGAACTGGCCTGCCAGTCAGGAACCTGCCGGTACCAGCGAGTCTGCTTATCCAGCTCAGGGGCGTATTTCTGGACCCAGCGGTAGATGGTGGTGTGATCGACCGGCACTCCGCGCTGAAGTCATCATTTCCTCGAGATCTTAGGTCAGCTGAGCCCGTAGCGGCAGTGACCTGTGCACCGCCCACAGGATGGATCTCGCGAGGGAAATGACGACCCGAGAAGAGACTCATGGCCTTAATTATTTCACGCCGAGGATCCTACTGCCCCGACGTCGCCACAACAGCCGTTTTCTGTTGTGAAGGCGGGTGGAACAAGTCGGCTGAGTGCGCACTGAGAACCGTCGTCAATGCCATAATGGTGTGGTGAAGAAAAACGACCACGGTACTACTGGTACCTCCGAGAGTTTCCGCATCCGCGGTTCGATCCCGGACGTTCCCCGGGAGACGCGGTGGGACCGGCTGTGGCGGCCCTTCTGGGCGATACCGGCTGCCAGCGTGGTCGCGGCCCTGGTTTTCGGTTTCCTGCTTCCCACGTGGGAACGTGGGTTGTCCGACGCCGCGCTCAAATTCGTTTTTGAGGGTGGGCCTGATGCCGCCCGCGAGGTGCTGGGCACCATCGCCGCCTCCACGATCTCAGTGACCGGTCTCATCTTCTCCATCACTCTCGTTGTTCTGCAGCTGGTGAGCAGCCAGTTCAGCCCGCGAATGCTCAACGGCTTTCTGCGCAACCGCATCGTGCAGGCCACCCTGGCGATGTTCCTGGGGACGTTCGTGTTCTCCCTGACGGTCATCCGGTACGTGTGGAGCGAGGACGAGGACATCACCGGATTCGTCCCCCGTGCTTCAGTGTCGGTTGCCTTCCTGCTGGTGCTCGGGTGTCTGGGACTGTTCCTGGCGTTCATCCGGCTCATCACCTTCTCGATGCGGGTGGCCAACGCCATCTCCGAGATCGGGGAGGAGACGATGGCTCTGGCCGCACGTATCTATCCCGTGCAGAGCGACGACGCAGGCCCAGTCCAGGGGCCGGGCTGGTCACCGCGGCCCGGTGACCCCCGGGAAGAAATCCGGGTGGGCAGCCATGGTTCGCTGGTGTGGATCGACTACCGGAAGCTGGTGTCCTGGTCGACGGAACACCAGGCGGTGATCACGGTCGACCGGCCGGTGGGGGACTTCCTCGTCGAGGGCCAGCCGCTGCTGCGGGTCTGGTGGGACGGGGAACTCAGCGACCGGGACCGACGCGTTCTGCACTCGGCCATCGAGGTGCGGACCGAGCGGGAACTTCACCAGGATGTGGCGTTCGGACTGCGTCAACTGGTCGACATTGCCGATCGTGCGTTGTCCCCGGGCATCAATGATCCGGCCACGGCGGCCCAGTGTGTCCAGGAGATCCACCGGATCTTCCGCTATTTGGTCACCGTCATCGAGCCCAGCCCCTACATCGCCGATGACGACGGTCGGGTCCGTGTGGTGCACCAGCCGCAACGTATCGCGGACATGCTCTATGAGGTGATCCGTGAGATCCATCTCTACGGGGCGGATTCTGCGATGATTCCGAGGCTGCTGCGCACCATGGTCGAGGACCTGGTGACGGCCGCTGCCGATCATTCCCTGCCTGCCGTCGAGCGTGCCCGCGGCATCCTGGACGATGAGACGGACGAGGACCGCGACAGTGACACCGCGAACGTCTGATCCGGGATCAGGTGGCGGTGAGGTTCCAGTGCCGGAAAGCACGGGCACCCAGCAGGGTGTTGTTGCAAAGTTGGGGCAGTAGAAAGACCGGCGTGAAATAATCAGAGCCATGGGCATCTTCTCCGGTCGGCATTTCCCTCGCGAGATCCATCCTGTGGGCGGTGCGGTGGTACTGCCGCTACGGGGTGAGCTGACCTAAGATCTCGAAGAGATGATGACTGAACGTGGTGTGCCAGTCGATCACACCACCATCTACCGCTGGGTCCAGAAATACGCCCCTGAGCTGGATAAGCAGACTCGCTGGTACCGGCAGGTTCCTGACTGGCAGGCCAGTTCCTGGCGGGTGGATGAGACCTATATCCGGGTCGGCGGCACGTGGTGCTATCTCTACCGGGCTATTACCGCGGGTGGGCAGACCCTGGAGTTTTATCTCTCACCAAAACGGAATGTGGCTGCGGCCAAGCGTTTCCTGGCCAAGACGCTGCGATCGAATACGACAGCCGGGTCCCCGCGGGTCATCAACACCGACAAGGCACCAGCTCTGGCCAAGGCAATATCCGAGCTGAAGGCGGAGGGAATCTGCCCTCAGACGGTGGAGCACCGGCAGGTGAAATACCTCAACAACGTTATCGAGGGAGATCATGGCCGACTTAAAAGAATCCTGGGGCCGAAGGGAGCGTTCAAAAACCGAATTTCCGCCTACCGGACGTTGAAAGGGATGGAAGCGATGCATTCATTACGGAAAGGCCAGGGCACGATGTTTGACCTCACGGGCACCCGAACCCAGACGCGGTGATCGTCAGCCGGATATTCGAGACAGCTTAAGCACCCCGGAGCAAGGACAACTAATGTCTTGAGGTTGGGCTTTTCGACCCTGGCCCAACTTTGCAACAGCACCATCCACAGTGATGGCACTACCAATACTGAGCCTGACTACGCATCTAAGGCGGCGCACATTAGTGATGCAACTGTGGATCAGTTCGTTGAGTTCGGCGGTGGACAAGCAAACATTAACCCTGATGGATCAGCGACCGTTGATTGGGAGGGTTCTTTCAGCATCAACTTCTACGATGGTTTGGTGCCGTTTACCATCACGAATCCGCACCTCGAGGTTTCTGTAGCTGGTACTGGTGTTTTGACTGGTGACCTCACTAGCTATGCAGTGGAGATGTCGAACCCGAATGAGAAAACCCCGTTGACTGACTTGTATGAGGATGTCACGATCACAACGTTTGGGGGAGTGAACCTTGATCCTGAAGGTGTTGTGACAAGCAATCCTGATTATGACGGAGTGATTGTTGATGTCCCACTGGATGCCACCTCTCAGGTTACTTCCGGTGCAGGTTGGGGAGCGTGGCCGCAGGGCTTCCTTGATTTCCACTTTGATACCAACTTGCCTTCCTACTGGTATTCCTCAGATGGCGCAGGTGATCCTAAGAAGGCGCCTATGAGCTTTAATGTTGATTTCACTAATGGTCCAGGTCTGGTGAACAGCCAATTGCTCCACAGGCAAGTGATCTCAATGCCGGAAACCAAGGCAGTCTCGTAGTTCCATCGGAGGCAGAAGCTGGTCAGGAAATCACCATCGGTGGTCTACCAGCCGGCGAAGATGTAGATGTGGTGTTGTTCCCAACGACATTCAGCTTTGATCGAATGACTGTGGGGGCTGATGACACGGTAACTATCACTGTTCGTTCTGGTTATGGTGGCGAGAATCAGTTGGCAGTGTATGAGGCTGGCAAGACAGGTTCAGCGAATGTTCTGGGCTGGTCCACTCTGACAATTGCTGGGGAGATTCCTGTTGTCCCAGAAGACCCTGAGACTCCGGTAGCTACTGGATCGACTCTTGGTTCAGTTCTGGATTAATTCTTCAAGGTGTTCAGCCGCATTTTTGGTGGGCTTTCCGCACTGTTTGCCCAGTGGTTTGGAGGTTTGTTGAGCAGCTAGCTCCTCCAATGCATTGTTAGTTTCGGCCCCTAGCGCGTGGGCTTTGGGCTGAACTGGTGGAGGTGGGCGTCGAAAAGCATCTTGGTGCGCGGGGGTGTTGGGCTGGAAGGTACCCTGTATTTCATGACTTCTTCTTCCAGCTTTTCTCGTTTTGATGGCCGCGCACAGGATCAGATGCGTGCCGTCAAAATCACCCGTGGATTTACTTCCAACCCTGCAGGCAGCGTGCTTGTAGAATTCGGCAATACTCGTGTCATGTGCACCGCTTCTGTGGAATTGGGTGTGCCTCGTTTCAAGCGTGATTCAGGTGAAGGCTGGTTGACCGCAGAGTACGCGATGCTTCCTGCTGCGACTGCGGAGCGTAACCGTCGTGAATCCATGGCCGGCAAGGTCAAGGGACGCACTCATGAAATTTCTCGTCTGATTGGTCGTTCTTTGCGTGCAGCTGTGGATCTTTCCCAGCTGGGTGAGAACACCATTGCGATTGACTGCGATGTTCTGCAAGCTGACGGCGGTACTCGTACTGCATCGATCACCGGTGCGTATGTGGCGCTGGCTGATGCCATCAAGGTTCTGCAGGAGCGCGGGGTTGTTCCAGGCAGCCCACTTCTTGCACCAGTTGCTGCTGTTTCCGTTGGTCTGGTCGACGGTAATGTATGCCTTGACTTGCCATATGAAGAAGATTCCCGCGCCGATGTTGACCTCAACGTTGTTATGACCGAACACGGTGAATTCGTGGAAATTCAGGGCACCGGCGAAGAAACTACCTTCACCCGCGCGCAGCTCAACGACATGCTTGACCACGCTGAAAAGGGCTGCCGCGAATTGGTTGCTGCCCAAAAAGCTGCACTGGGAATCTAAAACCACAACAGAGTTAAGGACACCGGATGAAACTTCTTCTTGCATCCAACAACGCAAAGAAACTCAAAGAACTCCAGCGGATTTTGGATCAAGCAGGCCTGGATTCCGTTGAATTGCTTGCGCTGCGTGATGTCGAGGCATACGACGAGCCGATCGAAGACGGCCGCACTTTTGCCGACAACGCACAGATCAAAGCGCGCGCCGGGGTAACCCACACAGGCATCGCCACGATCGCCGATGATTCCGGCATCGCTGTCGAAGAACTCAACGGAATGCCCGGCGTTTTGTCCGCACGCTGGTCCGGCGCACACGGCAACGACACCGCCAACAACGAGCTGCTTCTTGCCCAAATGGAACATGTTCCCGACGAGCGCCGCAACGCAGCCTTCGTGTCCGTATGCGTGCTTGCACTTCCGGACGGCCAAGAATTTGTTCAGGAAGGCCGTTGGGAAGGCCAACTCCTACGCGGACCTAAGGGCGAAAACGGTTTCGGATACGATCCACTGTTCATTCCAGCAGAGGAAATCGATGGACAAGGACGCAGCTCCGCTGAACTTTCCGCAGAGGAAAAGGACGCTTTGTCCCACCGAGGTCAAGCGCTGCGCGGATTGGTTGAGAAGATCGCACAGGTAGCTGCGGCTAGCTAAGGCCTTAAGGAAAACTAAAACCTCCCCGCCAGATCACACGCAGTGATCGGACGGGGAGGTTTTTGTGTATTTAACTATGAGTTCAGCTGGAATGTCTGAGTAACTTCCTTGCGGCGGTTGTGCTCAACAAAAAACGACAGCAGCGGAACCACACCTGCGATAGCGGTGGTCACCCAACGAGTCGGATTCCAACGCGCCTTCAGACCCAGGTTCAGGGTGGTCATCAAGAAAACAATGTAAACCCATCCATGTGCAATCGGAACGAATCGTGCCCACTCAGGAAGATCCATGCCAATTATGTACTTCATGATCATCTCCGCCACCAGCGCCAGCAAAAACACACCAGTCACCCACGCAGCGATGGAGAACATGGTGAGGGCCTGACGAACGCGTTTCTTGCGCTCAGGGTGGATTGGGGTGGTGGTAGACACGCAACTCTTCCTTCAAAAATAAAATAGCGGGATAGGGCTTCAGCAAAGCAGTCGGGCGCGGGCCCGGAAAAGTTCCAGGTTTATGCTTTTCGACGTCTCCGTGCATGCGGATCATTCAACCTGTTGAACTCTTCCACATCCATCGTCGGGCGAGACGGCAGGAAGGATTCGTCGATTTCCTTGACGCTGTCATCTTCCACCAGGCTCGGACGGTGAGAGAGCTGAACGAAGCTATCTTCCTGCTCTGATTGCGCAACTGGTGTTTTGCCTTGCTCCGCCATCATTTTGGCTTCCATGTTTTCTAACTCAATGGACTCATTCTCATACTGCAAATACTTGCGGTAGGCATAAACAAAGAATGCTCCGATAAGAGGCCACTGGAAGGCATAGCCAAGGTTTTGGAAAGTTCCAGACCCGGACTGGAATCTTGACCACTGCCACCACGCCAACGCGCAGGCTGCGATAAAACAAATGAGAAGAAAGACAATGTGACTTGCCTTTACTTTCTTCTTTTCTTTAACCCCGGATGGCCCTGGCTCGCTCATAGAGTGTTATTCTACCTGCTGATTTACGATAAGCGAATTTTTTTTACGGTGCAGTTGGTCACCCGCATTAGTTAATTTGGGACTACACCATGTATAGTAAAACCCGCATTAAGCGCTTGTGGCGGAATTGGCAGACGCGCTGGATTTAGGTTCCAGTGTCCTAGGACGTGAGAGTTCAAGTCTCTCCAGGCGCACAAACAGAAACTGCAGGTCATCAACTAAGATGACCTGCAGTTTCTTTTATTTCACCCGTATCCCACGAACGGCTAGCGCTTAAACGTAGATGCCGTGGTTTGCGAGCCATGCCTGTGGGTCGACTGGGGTGACGCCGTCTGGGTGGATCTCGAAGTGGAGGTGGGAGCCGGTGGAGAATCCTTGGCTGCCCATTCCTGCGATTTCCTGGCCTGCTGCGACGCGTTCGCCGACGGAGACGTAGAGGTATTCCATGTGTCCGTAGATGGAGATGGATCCGTCGTCGTGCTGGATGCGGATCCACTGTCCATAGCCGGATGCTGGGCCAGAGCTGATGACAGTGCCGGCCATGACGGCGTAGATTGGGGTGCCGATTGAGTTTGCGATGTCGATGCCGTTGTGGAAGGTTCCCCAACGTGGTCCGAATCCTGAGGTGAAGGTGCCGTTTGCTGGGCGCGCTACGGTGGCGGCTGGTGCGACGGCGGTGGTTGCGACTCCTGCAGCTTCTGCGACGGTGTCGGCAACGCCGGAGGAAAGGCCTGCGTAGTCGGTTTGCGCGGATGCTGGTGCCATGGTGGCGGTAGCGGTTGCGGTGGCGACGAAAGCAGCAATTGCTAGTCGACGCTTCATGTTGCGGTTGCGTGCGATGTTTAGCATGAGAATCCTTTTTATGGAGGTTAAAATGGTCAGATTGGCCATTTATTAACCAGTCCGTTATCAAGTTGTGACCACCTTAGGGGGTAACCCCACCCCTGTACAAGTTTTCGTGCTACCAAACACGCCGTGCTAGGGGTGTCGCATGGTGCAATGATCCCCGCTAACCTGGGATTCCATGGAGAATGTTAGTTCCGTCACGTCGGATGGTTCGGTAGCGGATGTGCATGCCGAACGGTGGCAAGAATTGCTCGCACGTTTGGATGCCGATGCGCCGGATATTGCGGAGGGCACCGCCGCAAAGTTGCTCGCTACGATCCCGGGCTATGAGCTCGTTGACGCGGGGCCGATCAGGGAGTCGTCGATACGCAATACGGCCTTGATTATTCGCGTGATTAACGCGGGCACCGAGCCAAAGGCCGAGGACTTGCCTGAGGCTTTAAGGCTTGCCGACGAACGTATAGCGCAAAATGTGCCGCTGGGAAGTGTGCTGCACGGTTTTCGGATGTCTCTGGGGGAAATTCTGGAGCATTTGGTGCAGTTGGGCCCGGAATACAATATTGATCCCGGCAGAATGCTGCGCTGGTCCACACTGATGTGGGCGGTCAATGATGCCTTTTCTACGCGTGCCACAAGGGTGTACCGCGATCACGAGGTCGCCACGGCGATCGCCGATTCGGTGCGAAGGTCAGAATGGATCGGCAAAGCGGTCTCGGAAGGCTCTGAACTGTCAGAGCTTTTATGGGGTGCTGCGATGTATGACGTTCCCGCCGACACTCCTCTAAGAGCATTGGCAGCCACCTCACCTGATCATGCGAAAGCTGAAACACAGATCCAGAAGTGGACTCAGCGCGCCGGAGTGCGGGTGCTGGCATCGGTGCAGCCAAGCGTGATCGTGGGGATCGTGATTGGGGAGCCGAAGCGAAACGTGGACGGCCCTGGTTTTGCTGTGGGTTTGGGTAGGGCAGAGGTGCTCTCAAAGCTGGCGGACTCATATAAGGATGCATCCCTTGTATTGAAGGCTGCCGATAATCTGAAACTTAATGAGGTGCAGCGGGCACAAGATTTGTCATGGAAGTTGGCTATCCATGCAAGCCCACGGGTGACGGAGATTCTTGCGCAGAAATATGTGAAGCCACTAAGGGAATCTGGCGAGTTTGCTCATGAGATCGTGGAATCTTTGCGGGCATATGTGGACAACCAGATGAATATTCCTGCTGCTGCGCGCAGTATTCCTGTGCATGTGAATACGCTTCGCTATCGGTTGCGCCGGTTTGAGGAGTTAACGGGCTGCTATTTGGAGGATACATCCACGGTCATTGAAGTGTCGTGGGTGCTGGAAGTCTTTGGCCGGGAGCTGTAGAAAATTGCACCTATATATATGGTGCAAAACGAAAGTGATCATCTTTGTTGTCCTATATCTCAATTAGGAATCTCATTTGAGGGGCAACTGGCTACACTTTGAAGGCATGAGTATTTCGCGCGATTTCGATGCCTGGATGGAAGATCGGGGCATTGTTGCTGAAGCTGAGGTTATACCGGATCATGCGTGCCAAGTGTTCCTACCTGTGGAGGGTGTGAGAATTTCCCTCAAGCAAATGGAAGGTGAACAAGGCCACAACAATTCCGACGAGCTAGAGGCTGCGCGAAACTTGTTAACAGACCTCCTGGGTTAGTGATTACCTGCAGGTTTCCCTCACTTGTTGGAAGGACCTTTTCGTCCATGAAAGTTTTGTTTGGAAGAGGTTAAATGGCACGATAAGAGGAGCGGAAAATGCCACGCCCGCAAAAGATGACGTTTTCCTCATGATTTGTGGCATATTGTTTTCTATCCAATGTCACCCTGGTGGTTTACAGGCGTGCCATTTTCTTTACAAAAGAGTATTAACCGAAACTTCAGGTCAGGATCCACGCCCTGCGTTCATCCCGGCTAAGTTATACAAGGAGCGAGTTCTCACGTGACCGAATTGAGCAGGAACTTCGGGGCCAGCCGACTGATTAACCGCTTTGGCCAGGAGCCTTTTGCCTTCGCTTTCGCCGGCCAAGGATATGACTGGTTGAAGACCCTTCGTGCCGCGGTTGCCGCAGGTGCAGGCACCAATGTTAGTGACATCGTCGAGCGCGCAAATGCGCTGCTTGCACTAGTTGCAGATGATCTCATTGGCACCCTTCCATTTGGTTTCGATCCAGTGGCTTGGGCTAACAACTCCGAAGATCCAGCTTTCGATACTGCACAATCTGCAGTGAGCGTGCCGGGTATCTTTGTCTCCCAGATCGCAACCCTGGATTCCCTTGAGGCGCAGCGCCTTGATGTGGATCAGGCTGTGTCCAGCATTGGTCATTCCCAGGGCGTATTGGGCGTGCACCTGCTCAATGATGCGACTCGTGCTGATGAACTCGTTGCCATTGCGCAGTTGATCGGTGCAGCGATCACCCGCACCGCACGCATGACGGGCCTGATCGCGCAGGGCGACAACATGCCGATGCTGTCGATCGCCGGAATTTCCCGCGAACAGCTTCAGCAAGCTATCGACGCGGCCTGCGCCGAAGTCCCTGCGGAGATCCGCCCGGTTATCGGTCTGCGCAACTCACGCGATTCTTATGTTTTGGTTGGCCGCCCAGACGACAACGCTCGCGTTGTTAAGGTCATTGAGGCAATGGCTGCCAAGGATAAGAAGGCCATTGAAGATAAGCTGCGCGGCGGTTCCGCGTTCAGCCCCCGTATTACTCCGCTGAAGGTGCAGGCTGCTTTCCATCACCCAGCTATGAACATGGCTGTGGAGCAGACCGTGGCGTGGGCAACCACTGCTGGTTTGGATGTGGAACTCACCCGCGAGATCGCCGCTGATGTTTTGGTTAACCCTGTCGATTGGGTAGCACGCGTCAACGAAGCGTATGAGGCTGGCGCTCGCTGGTTCCTCGACGTTGGACCAGATGGTGGCATCGTTAAGCTGACTGCCAACATCCTTGAGGGCCGCGGCGCGGATTCCTTCTATGTTGGTGACGCCGCAGGCCAGGCCAAGATATTTGATGCTGGCATGGCACCTGAACTTCCAGTGGATTACCAGGAGTTCGCACCACGCGTTGAGCACGTTGATGGAACCCCACGCCTGGTTACCAAGTTCACTGAGCTGACCGGCCGCACCCCAATGATGCTGGCTGGCATGACCCCAACCACCGTTGACCCTGCCATTGTTGCAGCCGCTGCAAACGGTGGACACTGGGCTGAGCTCGCTGGTGGCGGACAGGTTACCCCAGAGCTGCTGGAAACCCACATCGCACAGCTCACCGACATGCTTGAGCCAGGTATCAACGCCCAGTTCAACTCCATGTTCTTGGATCCATACCTGTGGAAGATGCAGATTGGTGGCAAGCGCCTTGTTCCTAAGGCCCGCGCTAATGGTGCATCCATCGACGGCATCGTCATCACCGCCGGCATTCCTGAAAAGGATGAAGCTGTTGCATTGGTCAAGGAACTGATGCGTGATGGTTTCCCTTGGATCGCATTCAAGCCAGGTGCCATCAAGCAGGTTAACTCTGTGTTGGCTATCGCTAAGGAAGTTCCAGAACTCCCCATCATCATTCAGATTGAGGGTGGCGTTGCAGGTGGACACCACTCTTGGGAAGACCTCGATGAGCTGCTGATCGCCACCTACGGCAAGGTCCGCGCACTGGATAACGTGGTGCTGTGTGTCGGCGGTGGCATTGGCTCACCTGAGCGCGCTGCTGATTACGTCACCGGTTCCTGGTCCACTTCCTACGGCCTGCCAGCTATGCCTGTTGATGGCATCTTGGTGGGTACCGCTGCGATGGCAACCAAGGAAGCAACCACCTCCCAGGCCGTCAAGGAACTTCTTGTTTCCACCCAGGGCTCTGATGAATGGGTTCCTGCTGGTGGCGCAAAGAACGGAATGGCATCTGGCCGTTCCCAGCTTGGCGCAGACATCCACGAGATCGACAACTCCTTTGCTAAGGCTGGACGCCTTCTTGATGAGGTTGCAGGCGATGAGACGGCTGTGCAGGCGCGCCGGGATGAGATCATTGAAGCGATTGGCAAGACCGCCAAGGTGTACTTCGGTGACATCGGATCCATGACTTACGAGCAGTGGCTCAACCGCTACCTCGAGCTGTCTGGCCCTGTTGATGGTCAGTGGATTGATGCTTCCTGGGCTGCACGTTTTGCCCAGATGCTGGAGCGTGCCGAGGCGCGTTTGATCGAGCAGGATCATGGCCAATTTGAGCCAAGCCTGACGGTGGAGGATGGCGTCGACAAGCTTGTTGCTGCTTACCCGCATGCCGCAACCGACCTGCTCACCCCGGCTGATGTCGCCTGGTTCTTGGGCCTGTGCCGCACGCCGGGCAAGCCTGTGAACTTTGTGCCCGTCATTGATAAGGACGTGCGTCGCTGGTGGCGCTCGGACTCCCTGTGGCAGTCCCACGATGATCGCTACACCGCTGATCAGGTGGCTATTATCCCTGGTGTCGTCGCCGTTGCTGGCATCACCAAGGCCAACGAACCTGTCGCTGACCTGCTTGATCGCTTTGTCGACGCCACCATCGAGCGCATCGATGAGCACGATTCCCGCTCCCGCGACATCATGGGCAAAGTGCTTTCCTCACCTGGCACATTCTGGGCTGGCCGCAACATCCCATCGGTGATCCACAGCCTTGGGCATGCTGACAAGTGGTCCCGCTCCGAATTCGAAGCATTCCATAGCCCAACCGGCGCCAACTTGGTGTACGAAGACGCCGAGCACGCGATGCTGACTGTGCCTTTGGCGGGTTCCACCGCATTCGGCACCACCGCTGAGCTGAAAATCCGTTTCACCAGCCCCATCGACGCTCTGCCAAGCGCTGTCCCACTGGTCACCCAGGAAGACGCTGAAGCCGCGATGGGTGAACTGACCCGCATCGCAGCTGGCGGCACCCTGGCAACTGTGAACAATGGCACCGCTACCTGGGAAACCTCCGTCGATGCCGGCGTCATCGCTGACTACAACAACGTCACCGCAGGCTACCTGCCAGCATCCGTTGTTCCTGCACACACCGCACCTGACGTGCTGGTTGGCCGCGCATGGCCAGCAGTTTTCGCTGCCGTAAAGTCCGCAGTCATCCCAGGCACCGATTCCGCATCCGTTGTGGAAGGCATGCTGTCCCTGGTTCACCTGGAGCACCACATTGTGCTCAAGTCCGATGTCCCAACCGACGGCGCGCTGAAGGTTTCCGCGACTGCCGATGAGGTAGTCGATACCGACCTGGGTCGCCTCGTGATCGTGCGCGCAGAAATCGCCGACGCAGAAGGCAACCTGATTGCTACGTTGGCTGAGCGTTTCGCGATCCGCGGACGCAAGGGCAACGCTGTCGCACGCACCAACACCTCCGCACTGCCAACCACCGTGGACACCCCACGCTCAGCTCGCGCAGTGGCAACCGTTGTTGCACCTGAATCCATGCGCCCATTCGCTGTGATCTCCGGTGACCGCAACCCAATTCACGTCTCTGATGTTGCGGCTTCCCTGGCTGGTCTGCCAGGTGTGATCGTGCACGGCATGTGGACCTCTGCCATCGGTGAACTGATCGCCGGTGCAGCATTCAACGATGAGCAGATCCAAACTCCCGCAGCCAAGGTCGTGGAATACACCGCAACCATGCTGGCACCAGTTCTTCCAGGTGAAGAAATTGAGTTCAGCGTTGAGCGCTCCGCAGTGGACAACCGCCCAGGAATGGGAGAGGTCCGCACCGTTACCGCAACCGTCAACGGCAACTTAGTGCTTACCGCCACCGCTGTTGTGGCAGCTCCATCTACTTTCTACGCATTCCCAGGCCAGGGCATTCAGTCCCAGGGCATGGGTATGGAAGCACGCCGTAACTCTCAGGCAGCTCGCGCTATCTGGGACCGCGCCGATGCACACACCCGCAATAAGCTGGGCTTCTCCATCGTGGAAATCGTGGAAAACAACCCACGCGAAGTAACCGTGGCAGGGGAGAAGTTCTTCCACCCAGACGGCGTTTTGTACCTCACCCAGTTCACCCAGGTGGGCATGGCAACTCTGGGCGTTGCTCAGATCGCTGAAATGCGTGAAGCACATGCCTTGAACCAGCGTGCATACTTTGCTGGACACTCCGTTGGTGAGTACAACGCGCTTGCTGCATATGCTGGTGTGCTGTCCCTGGAATCCGTTCTGGAGATCGTTTACCGTCGTGGCTTGACCATGCACCGCTTGGTGGATCGCGATGAAAACGGTCTGTCCAACTACGCGCTCGCAGCTCTTCGCCCCAACAAGATGGGTCTGACCGCAGACAACGTTTTCGATTACGTTGCGTCTGTTTCCGAAGCTTCCGGTGAATTCCTGGAGATCGTTAACTACAACTTGGCTGGCCTGCAGTACGCAGTTGCTGGAACCCAGGCTGGTCTTGCCGCCCTTCGTGCCGATGTTGAGAACCGTGCACCAGGTCAGCGTGCCTTCATTTTGATCCCTGGCATTGACGTGCCATTCCACTCCTCCAAGCTGCGCGACGGTGTGGGCGCGTTCCGTGAGCACCTTGATTCCCTGATCCCAGCTGAGCTGGATCTGGATGTGCTGGTTGGCCGCTACATTCCAAACTTGGTGGCTCGCCCATTCGAACTCACTGAAGAGTTCGTGGCATCCATGGCAGAAGTGGTGGAGTCCACCTATGTCAATGAGATCTTGGCTGATTTCAAGGCTGCTTCCGCCGATAAGCAGAAGCTTGCCCGCACGTTGCTTATTGAGCTGCTTGCATGGCAGTTCGCATCACCTGTGCGCTGGATCGAGACTCAGGATCTGTTGATCAAGGGCCTTCAAGCTGAGCGTTTCGTGGAGGTCGGTGTTGGCTCTGCTCCAACGCTTGCCAACATGATGGGCCAGACCCTGCGCCTTCCTCAGTACGCGGACGCCACCATTGAGGTGTTAAACATTGAGCGCGATCGCCCAGTTGTGTTCGCTACCGATGAGGTTGTGCGTGAAGTGGCGGTTGAAGAGACCCCAGCAGCTCCTGCAGAAACCACTGAAACCCCAGCAACCCCAGCAACCCCAGCCCCTGTTGCAGCTGCAGCCCCTGCCACCGGCGGCCCTCGCCCAGATGACATCAGCTTCACTCCTTCTGATGCCACTGAAATGCTCATCGCTATCTGGACCAAGGTTCGCCCAGATCAGATGGGTGCCACTGATTCCATCGAGACCCTGGTTGAGGGCGTGTCCTCTCGCCGTAACCAGCTCCTGCTGGATCTTGGTGTGGAGTTCGGCCTCGGCGCAATTGACGGAGCAGCCGATGCTGAGCTCGGTGATCTAAAGGTCACCGTGTCCAAGATGGCTAAGGGCTACAAGGCGTTTGGCCCTGTGCTCTCCGATGCTGCAGCTGATGCCCTGCGTCGCCTCACTGGTCCTACCGGTAAGCGCCCGGGATACATCGCAGAGCGCGTCACCGGCACGTGGGAATTGGGCCAGGGCTGGGCTGACCACGTGGTCGCTGAAGTTGTGATCGGCGCCCGCGAAGGCGCATCCCTGCGCGGCGGCGACCTGGCGTCACTGTCTCCTGCAAGCCCAGCGTCTGCATCAGATCTTGATTCGCTTATCGACGCAGCCGTCCAGGCCGTAGCCTCCCGCCGCGGCGTTGCGGTCTCCCTGCCTTCAGCAGGCGGCGCTGCCGGTGGCGTGGTTGATTCCGCAGCTCTTGGCGAGTTTGCAGAGCAGGTCACCGGACACGATGGTGTGCTTGCTCAGGCAGCCCGCACCATCTTGACCCAGTTGGGTCTTGATAAGCCAGCAACCGTTTCCGTGGAAGACACCGCAGAGGAAGACCTCTACGAGTTGGTCTCCAAGGAACTCGGTTCTGATTGGCCACGTCAGGTTGCACCAAGCTTCGATGAAGAAAAGGTTGTTCTGCTTGATGACCGTTGGGCTTCTGCGCGTGAGGATCTCTCCCGCGTTGCTCTTGGCGAACTCGCAGCAACTGATATCGATGTCACAGGCGCAGGCGAAGCTGTTGCAGCACAGGCTGAATTCTTTGGACTTGATGATCTCGCAGCTCAGGCTCGCGACCAAAGCTCCTTGGACTACGCCGACGATGTTGCGGTCGTAACCGGCGGATCGCCGAACTCGATCGCGGCGGCAGTCGTCGAAAAGCTTCTTGCTGGCGGTGCAACTGTCATTGCTACGACCTCCAACCTCGGCCATGACCGCCTGGAGTTCTACAAGGATCTCTACGCACGTTCCGCACGCGGCACGGCAGCACTGTGGATCGTGGCGGCTAACTTGAGCTCCTACTCAGACATCGACGCCATCATCAACTGGGTCGGATCCGAGCAGACCACCACCGTCAACGGCGCATCCAAGCTGGTCAAGCCAGCTTTGGTCCCTACCTTGCTGTTCCCATTCGCGGCACCTCGCGTGTCCGGATCCATGGCAGATGCAGGCCCACAGGCAGAATCCCAGATGCGACTTCTGCTCTGGTCTGTTGAGCGCCTCATCGCAGGTCTTGCGCCATTGGGCTCCTCCATCAACGTGGGTCACCGCCTGCACGTGGTCATCCCAGGTTCACCAAACCGTGGACGCTTCGGTGGCGATGGTGCATACGGTGAATCCAAGGCAGCTCTCGACGCCGTGGTTACCCGTTGGAACGCAGAGCAAGCTGCATGGGGAGCACACACCTCCCTCGTGCACGCTCACATCGGTTGGGTTCGCGGCACCGGCCTCATGGGCGGCAACGATCCTTTGGTCAAGGCAGCTGAAGAAGCAGGCGTGGAAACCTACTCCACCCAAGAAATTGCAGAGAAACTGCTGTCCCAGGCAACTTCCACTGTTCGCGAGCAGGCAGCATCCGCGCCAATCACCGTCGACTTCACTGGCGGACTTGGTGAATCTGATCTGAACCTGGCGGAAATGGCACGTGCAGAAGCAGCTAAGGCAGCTAACGCACCAGTGGTTGAGGCTCCACGCACAGTGGCAGCACTGCCAACTCCTTACCGACCAGTGGTTCAAACCACCCCTGATTTCGCAGGTCAAGTCACCCAAAACCTTGACGAGATGGTCGTCATCGTTGGCGCCGGCGAGCTCGGCCCACTGGGTTCTGCACGTACGCGTTTCGACGCCGAACTCAACGGTTCCCTCTCCGCCGCGGGTGTCATCGAACTTGCATGGACGATGGGACTTATCCACTGGGATGAAGATCCAAAGCCAGGCTGGTACGACGACTCCGACGACGCAGTGGCCGAAGAAGACATCTTCGACCGCTACCACGACGAAGTCATGGCACGCGTTGGTGTCCGCAAGTACAATGACATGCCTGAGTACGGCATGATCGACAACTTTGCACCAGAGCTGACCACCGTCTACCTCGACCAGGACCTCACCTTCAACGTGGGATCCCGCGAAGAGGCACTGACCTACGTCGACTCCGAGCCAGAACTCACCTTTGCTTCTTTCGACGAAGCAGCAGGGGAGTGGAAGGTCACTCGCAAGGCAGGCTCCGCAATCCGCGTACCTCGCCGCATGGCGATGACCCGCTTCGTTGGTGGACAGGTTCCTAAGGACTTCGACCCAGCTGTGTGGGGCATTCCAGCTGACATGGTGGACAACCTGGACACCGTCGCGCTGTGGAACATTGTCTGTACTGTCGACGCCTTCCTGTCCGCTGGATTCACCCCAGCAGAGCTGCTTGCTTCCGTTCACCCAGCACGCGTGTCCTCTACCCAAGGCACCGGCATGGGCGGCATGGAATCCCTCCGTGGCATCTACGTCGACCGCATTCTGGCAGAGCCACGCGCCAACGACGTTCTGCAGGAAGCACTGCCCAACGTTGTTGCAGCTCACGTCATGCAGTCCTACGTCGGTGGCTACGGACAGATGATCCACCCAGTCGCAGCTTGTGCAACCGCAGCTGTTTCTGTGGAAGAAGCACTGGACAAGATCCGCATCGGCAAGTCCGACTTCGTTGTCGCAGGTGGCTTCGATGCCCTGTCCGTTGAAGGCATCACCGGCTTCGGCGACATGGCAGCAACCGCCGACTCCGCAGAGATGGAAGGCAAGGGAATTGAGCACCGCTTCTTCTCCCGCGCCAACGACCGCCGCCGCGGTGGATTCATCGAATCCGAAGGTGGCGGAACCGTCCTTCTGGCACGCGGATCACTCGCAGCTGACCTGGGCCTTCCAGTACTCGGTGTCATCGGATTCGCAGAGTCCTTTGCAGATGGTGCCCACACCTCCATCCCAGCCCCAGGCCTCGGTGCCCTTGGTGCTGCTCGCGATGGTGTGGAATCTCGCCTTGCAGTAGCACTGCGTTCCGTCGGTGTCTCTGCTGATGAGATCTCCATTATCTCCAAGCACGACACCTCCACCAACGCGAATGATCCAAACGAGTCCGACCTGCACGAGCGCATCGCATCCGCTATCGGTCGTGCAGACGGCAACCCGATGTACGTGATTTCCCAGAAGTCACTCACCGGACACGCCAAGGGTGGTGCAGCAGCATTCCAGATGATCGGTCTCACCCAGGTCCTCCGATCCGGACTGGTGCCAGCCAACCGCGCACTCGACTGCGTTGACCCAGTACTGTCCAAGCATTCCCACCTCGTCTGGCTGCGCAAGCCACTAGACCTTCGTGCGAAGGCACCAAAGGCAGGTCTTGTTACCTCCCTTGGCTTCGGACACGTCTCCGCTCTGGTTGCGATTGTTCACCCAGACGCCTTCTATGAGGCAGTTCGTGTGGCACGTGGTGCTGAGGCAGCTGACGTATGGCGCGCATCCGCGATCGCTCGCGAAGAAGCAGGCCTTCGTACCATCGTCGCCGGTATGCACGGTGGCGTACTGTACGAACGCCCAGTCGAGCGCAACCTCGGTGTCCACGGAGACGCAGCTAAGGAAGTTGAAGCTGCAGTCCTCCTGGATTCCCGCGCCCGCCTAGTTGACGGTGTCCTCCGCGCCGAAGGCTAGTTGGTTATTGCGTTGAGCCCCTCATGCGGTGTCCCTTGTTGGGATGCCGTGTGAGGGGCTTTTTGCCTGACTTGGCTCAAATTAGTGCCGAAGGCGAGTCAACGACCCCAATCCTCCACGTCTACAGATGAGACAAAGGTCTTGACGAAACGATGTCCTTCACACCGAGGGTAACTTAGTGCGGAAAACCTACGATTTAGCAGCCCAAACACACTTACCAATGTGATCTTCCACAAAACAAAAAGAGCAAAGTCATTACACTGCGGTTTAAACAGTTGGGATCGCAGAATGGGTATTTGTATGGATTAGTGGGTCACAGGCTCTTAAACGCGATTCTGAGAGGGCACTTTCTGGGCGTCCCAATGGGAATTTTCGGCCAGATTTGGCGGGGCTGCATATTGAGGCCAAACCGCGGTTGGAGAATGGAGATCTTGGTTTGATATTGCAGTATCGGCGCCGGAAAGTGTTCATTTAAGGCCAAATACGGGGTCGGCATTAGCAATCTTGGTTCGAAATATGAGTTGGCTCAAATTAGTGCTGAAGAGAAGAGATTCATCGATCAACATCCTGAACTCATAGCGATTGATTAGATGGGCAGATAATTCGCAGCACAGACACGAGCCAGATCGAACTATTGACCCCGACTCTTGACTTCTATAAGCGAGAAAAGGGCCTTTGCGGAATAATTTCCTTCATTCTGGGTGTGTTTGCATAGTTTGTCACTCCTTACCCCCACCATTTCCCACTTAGTGCGGAAAACTTCTGGCTCGACATCAAAACCATGCTGGTCGGTGTGTCAATAGGAATTTCTGAAGGCCAAAATGAGCCAAGTCAGGTTTTGGGCTCTTCACCTGGTCATACAATATTCTATGAGGGTCAGTGAAGTTACTAAGAAGCTAACCAACGATGGAGTGCTATTCGTAACGAGGTGACATTCCCACCGGCACCTTGATCCAGATAGAAAAACGGATGGAACCAGTATTGGGAAAAGGATGGTTGCGATGAAATACAACGTCGATGTCTCTCGTGAAAGCGAGGACTGGCTCGCCACCGTCACCAATCTCGAAGGCGTATCCACGTGGGCGACAACCTTCGCCAACCTTGATCGCAACGGCCGGGAAGCCATTGCTCTAGCTGAAGATCTCCCCGAAGGTGCGGAAAGCTCACTGACCATCTCTTGGTCGGTTCCTACAGATTCCCACCCCGAACTGGACACTGCAATTCAAATTGCTCAACAGCGTCGCTATCTAGTGCAAGCCCAACAAGACTTAGAGCCCAAAGTTCGATCCGCTATTTCCGCTCTCACCCAAGCTGCGCTGCTAGGTATGACTGCAGGTCGAGTATCCCCAACTCACAACCCGGGTAGCAGAGCTATCTCATTGGATCAGGTGTCAGGAGTTTTAAACTAGCGTGCGCAATTCCCGTGTGAGCAGAAAGAATCGTGCTTCCGGGGACTAATTACATTTTCTTTTTATCAGGGAGTAAGTCCACCTAAAGCCACAGCTAGAATCAACGCCATAAAAAAGAGGTTAGAAATCAGGAACCCTGCCCAAATTCCCCATCCCAGAGCACGGATAGCATAATGCCCCCGACGATAACGGTACAGAACTATAGCTGTGCCAACTACAACGCTGAACAAGATTGCCTGGTGGATGAAGAATCCTAAAAGCCACAACAATTTCTGTTCAAGAACTGATTCGAGTGGGACCAGACTATAGCGAAGAAAAAATCCGATAACTAATCCAAGCAGGAAAAGTAGGAAAATGACTGCTTTTCGCATCTGCTTGTTAGTTGAGGTCACTTCTCAAAATTACCAAATTCAAGCAGCTCATCTTGGGGTGCCTCAGTCATGCGAGCATTCAGGGCTTTGCTAAGCCCACAAAACCTCACAAACACTATTGCCAGTGAAATCACACACAAGAATGTGTGCATGCACTAATTGTTGATAATGTTTCCTAAGCAAGTATCCGCCCCGTTTTCTGCACGATGCAGGAACTGGGGCGGTATGCATTTACCTCGCGATAGCGCCCTTTGATTCGAGAAAGGAGCTGGAGCCTTGTCTTCCTCCAGCAATCCCACAACGGAGCAGGTTGGGATCCCGAGAAATGTTGTCATCATCTTGGCTGTATTAGTTTTTACAGCCTTTGTCATGATGTTGAATGAGACTACTCTGGCAGTCGCGTTGCCGTCGATCATGGCGGACTTTGACATTGAGGCGAATACTGCGCAGTGGTTGCTCACTGGTTTTATGTTGACCATGGCTGTGGTTCTTCCAGCTACTGGTTGGATGTTGGAACGTTTTACCACTCGTAGTGTGTTTATTTTCGCCACGGTGGTCTTCCTGATCGGTACTGTGACGGCTGCGTTGTCTCCTACTTTTGCGATTATGCTTGCAGCCCGCGTCGCTCAGGCGATTGGTACCGCTGTGATCATGCCGCTGCTGATGACTGTCGCGATGACCGTTGTTCCTCCAGAGCGCCGTGGCGCCGTCATGGGTTTGATTGCGGTCGTGATGGCCGTTGGTCCTGCTCTTGGACCTAGTGTGGCTGGTTTCGTACTCAGCTTGTCTTCGTGGCACGCGATTTTCTGGGTCATGGTTCCGTTGGTGTTTGTGGCAAGCCTGATCGGTACCCTGCGTCTGACCAACGTCAGTGAGCCTAAAAAGACTCCTTTGGATGTTATTTCCTTCCTGATTTCCGCAGTGGCTTTCGGTGGCCTTGTGTACGCCTTGAGCTCGATTGGCATCATTTTGGAAGGTGACAGAAGCGCTTTGGTCGTGTTGGCTGTCGGCATCATTGCGTTGGTGGTGTTTGTGTGGCGCCAGATTGCCATGGGTAAGCAGGATAAGGCGCTGTTGGATCTGCGTCCGTTGGCGATTCGTGAGTACACCATTCCGCTGGTTGTGCTTTTGACGCTGTTCGGTGCGCTGCTCGGTGTCATGAATACACTGCCGCTCTACCTGCAGGGATCCTTGATGGTCACCGCCTTGGTCGCGGGTCTAGTGCTGTTGCCAGGTGGTCTTTTGGAAGGTGTGCTGTCGCCATTTGTGGGTCGAATTTATGATCGTCATGGTCCACGCGGACTCGTGATCGGCGGTATGTCACTCGTTGTGATCTCCCTGTTTGCACTGTCCACCGTCGATGAGTTCGCCAACGTGTGGTTCATCATCGGCGTACACATCGTGTTCTCCATCGGCCTTGCGCTGCTGTTCACCCCACTGATGACAGTCGCGCTCGCATCCGTCCCCGACAACATGTACGGCCACGGCTCCGCGATCCTCAACACCCTCCAACAGCTCGCCGGCGCCGCAGGCACCGCGGTCATGATTGCGGTTTATTCCACCGTCAGCAACAACGCGCTTATCGACGGCGCAACCCAACAAACCGCCCTCGCCGACGGCGCCAACTCTGCATTCTTCGCCTCAGCGTGCGTGGCAGTGTTTGCACTGATCGTGGGCTTCTTTGTAAAGAGGCCAGCCCGCTAAGCTAGGTCGCATGATCAGCATTGGAACCGACCTCGTTCACATTTCGGCGTTCGCAGAGCAGCTTGCACAGCCGGGAAGTTCCTTCATGGAGGTGTTTTCCGCAGGGGAGCGTCGTAAAGCAAATGAACGCCAGGCAAGCCGCTACGCCGAGCATTTGGCGGGGCGGTGGGCGGCAAAAGAATCCTTTATTAAGGCCTGGTCACAGGCCATTTATGGCCAGCCACCCGTGATCGCCGAAGAAGCCGTGGTGTGGCGGGACATCGAAGTTCGCGCAGACGCGTGGGGGCGCGTCGCGATCGAATTGGCGCCCGAATTGGCCGCAGTGGTCCGGGAATCCATCGGGGAGTTTTCCAGCAGCTTGAGCATCAGCCACGACGGCGACTACGCGGTGGCGACGTGCGTGTTGACTATCCAGTAGCCACGGAGAAGAGGTAAGAAATCAGCATTCGTTTGATTTCTTCCACGATGCTGTCGAAATCCTCTTCGGAACTATTGACATCACGCACGGCATAGTTAAGCAGGGAACTTACCGTGTGCACCAGCAATCCCGCCAGTGACATGCGCTCCTCGTAGCCGGCACCGCGGGCAAGCGGGCGCATAACTTCCGCGATGATTTCCAGCATCTCTTTTTCCGTCGCCGCAGCTGTCGCACGAGTTGCCGGCGTGGACTGGATGGCATGCCACACGGCCCGCCGAGACGGATCATCGCGCCAGAGCCTAGCCAAGTGCTCAATGAATTCATCAAGGATATCCGGCCACTGCAACGCAGGAACCTGATCGGAGAATTTCTTCAACTCCGCGACAGCTTCTGCGGTATCCACACGATCCAATTCGCAGATCAATACATACTTATTGGCAAAGAATTGGTACAGCGTGCCGATCGGTACCTCTGCACGCTTAGCGACTTCATCAAACGTGAACGATTCAAAACCTAGATCGACAAGCACTGAACGCGCAGCGGTGAGGATTCGATTGAATCGTTCACGACTGCGCTGCTGTGCCGGACGGCGGCGAGGCATTAAAATTTCAGTGCCTGCCGCTTCCAATTGTTCAGTGTCTTTGTCTGATGTCATAAGGTTTTTAAGCTGGTGCTATTACGCCGCGGTGATTTCGCGGACGATGCGCTCCACGTGACCAGTTGCACGAACATTGTACTTCGCCATGCCAACAGTTCCGTCAGCATTGATGAGGAATGTGGAACGAATTACACCCTGAACAATCTTGCCGTAATTCTTCTTCTCACCAAACGCACCCCACGCAGTCATCACAGACTTGTCCTCATCGGAAAGAAGAGGGAAGTTCAGCTCATGGTCCTCACGGAACTTCACCAGCTTGTCCACCGGATCCGGGGAAATGCCAACAACAGCAATGTCGAGATCGTTGAGGTTGCTCAAAGAATCACGGAAATCGCATGCTTCCTTGGTGCAACCTGGGGTGTTGGCTTTGGGGTAGAAGTACACCAGAACTTGCTTTCCGGCGAAATCACTAAGTGAGGTGGTCGAACCCGAATCATTAGGCAATGAAAATGCGGGTGGGGTATCTCCAACGTCAAGGCGCTTCACTTCAGTCATGCACTCCACAATAGCCGGTGCTCTTCGATGTAGATACCTTGCATATGGGGTGAATTCGGGGACTGGTGCACCTCGCGCGCAAGTGTTCAGTAATATGGACTCCCAGTAACGGGTTTTCATGACGCGTTAAATTTTTTAGTTGATCACAGATACACCAATCAGGAGTAGCGCAGTGGCACGCAACATTGAAGACATCCAGCGCGATATTGAGCGCACCCGCCGTCAGTTGGCTTCCACCCTCGACGAGCTGGCAGACCGCAGCAAGCCTTCCAACTTGGTCGATGACGCCAAGAACCAGGCAACCGCGAAGCTGCAGGAATCAAACGTACAGAAGGTGCTCCTGGGCGTCGCTGCTGTCGTCGTCGGTGCTGTTGTATTCAGCGTTGTGCGTGGCCGTAAGAAGGCAAACGATCTGAAGGAAATCCAGCGCCTGCTCTCCGAGCGTTAAATTGCTTTTCGACGGGGCGTTTCGTGGTTTAAGGTTTCTTTAAATCAGAATCGCCCCGGCTTCATGTAGTTCCTCCAAAGCGTGGTCTCCCGCATGGAAATCCACCGCAGAACACATCGACGTCAAAATGGAGACGTTGAAGCCCTCCTTGAGAGCATCAAGTGCTGTGGCTCGAACGCAGTGATCCGTAGCGATCCCTACGATGTCTACATCAGTGACTCCCTTGTTCTTCAGCCATGGAGACATGAGGAGTTCTTCACTGACTGCAGTTCCCTCGAACCCGGAATACGCCGCGGTGTAATGGCCTTTGCGGAAGAACTCATCGATTGAATCGGTGTTGATGCGGTCATGCATGGCGGCACCATCGGAATCCGCGACGCAGTGGATTGGCCAGGAGTTTTTAAAGTCTGGGGTTTCTGAAAAGTGCTCGCCTGGATCGATGTGCCAATCTTGGGTCGCCACAACGACGTCGTACTCTGAGCCGTGGGACAGCTGATAGGCACCGATTTTTCCCGCCACTTCATCGCCTCGTTCGGTGGCTAGGCTGCCACCGGGGCAGAAGTCTTTTTGAACATCAACCAGAATGAGTGCGCGTGCCATGGTGAAACCCTTCCTTTGAAATGTGTTGGTGCTTACTCATTCAAAGTCTAGCCATGCAAAAACCTGTGCGCTTCTAGTCTTCTTTGTTGAGGGCGCGGTCGCGGATCCGCTCAAACCTAGCCTGGATCCGATCCCTCAACACCTGACCCCAAATCCCCCGCGGCATCGCTTTCACCAACGGACCCGTCGGCCTGGTCACCGCTGGTACATCCATCGGCCCAATCCATCTAATCTCCGCCAATCCATTAGCATCAGCAGTAAAGCGACCATCGGTTTTCATATTGTGATGCCGCTGGCACAACAACTGCAGGTTCCACGCCGCTGTCGGGCCGCCCTCCGCCCACGGGATAATGTGATCGACCTGGCACTTACTCGCCGGAACGCAACACCCTGGGAAGCGGCAATGCCCATCCCGAGCTCTGATCAGGGCTTTCATCTTCTCACTCGGGGTGTAGCTCTTCTCCGTGGCTCCAGCGAGCTCATCTAAGTCCTTGGCGCACACGAGGGTGGCGTTGGCATAGGCTTCGGGATCAATGTCACCGTAGTCCGGTGACCACACCTGCTCAGGGTGCTTATGTGGGGTGAAGAGGTATTTGGTGATCTTTAACTGGATTTTCTCTGTCAGGAACGCCATGAGCGCTTCAGGCAGGCTGTCCTCGGTGTCTGTGTCTTTGAGTTGGGTGATGATGTCATTGAGGATCAGGCGGTTGGGGCCGCTGATTTTGATGCGGACATAGGTCGCCTCATCAGTGGTGTGGACGTGAACATAGTCCTCTTTCGGTGTGGGCTCTGGTGTGGGTTCGGGGTCGAGTTCTTTGATCCAGGCGGCGATGCGTTTGGACAGGGTGGAGGATTGGATCATGACTTCCCCTGCGGTGACTGGTGTTAAGGCGTCGGTGATGCGCAGGTCGAGTTCTTCCCACAGGGTGGGGTCTGCTTTGGCCACGGCGATCATGATGGAGGCGAGGTAGCGGATGCTCAGGAAGTAGTAGCGTTCTTGGATGGCGCGTAGGTGTGGGAGGTTGGTCATCGCAGCCATGGCGTTAAGGCCGTTGTTGACTTCGTGGCGGGAGTAGCCGGTGATCCGGATGACTTCGGTGGTGAAGGAGTCTGCGTCGAAGTCGTTGGAGTCGGTGGTGAGGGTGACCCAGAGGTGGTGGGTGTCGCGGTTGAGTTCGGTGGTGTGGTGGGCGTATGGGTCGTGTGGGTTGTTGTGGCTGAAGTAGATGTCAGTGGTCATGAGTATCCCCCTGGATTCATGTGTTCTTGCCATCCATTGTGCCGTGGGGGTGGGACACCTTCAACCTTTTATTCGAACAGTTATTCGATTGTTAGATGTGAGGAAAAGCCACACCAGAACAGGAAAAAGCGCACAAATCCTTGTTCTAATATGGGTTAGGGGTTTATTTGTTGCGAACCCACTCTGCAGATTGGGCGGCCAGTTCGCTGATGGTGTGGGCAACGTCGAAAACCTTGCCATCTTCGTCATCTTCGAGCGGCTCGAGGGTTGCAAATTGGGAATCTAGCAAGGTGGATGGCATGAAGTGATCTTCGCGGGCCTTCATGCGGGAAAGTAGGAGATCGTAGTCGCCGTGGAGGTGGACGAAGACGGTTCCTGGGCATTTGGTGCGCAGGAGATCGCGGTAGGAGCGCTTGAGGGCGGAGCATGCGATGACGCCGCTTGGTCGGTCGCGGAGCCACTTGCCAACCTGGACTAGCCACCATGCACGGTCGTCGTCGTCAAGTGCCTGGCCGGAGGCCATCTTGTCGATGTTTTCCTGGGGGTGAAGTTCGTCGCCGTCTTTGTATTCGATTCCGAGCTCCGCTGCTAGGGCTTTACCGACGGAGGATTTGCCGCAGCCAGAAACGCCCATGACGACAATATGTAAGCCTTCGGCTGCTGACATGTCTTATCCTTTCTTTGGTGGCGTCTCGACTGCCGAATGCAGGAGGCTGCCACAAAAACTTATTGGTACTATCATAACTCTTTTTGGGGAATTTTGTAAGACCTACGCCACAGTCCCCGTGGTGTGTATGGTCACATCACGGGGACTGTATGTTTATTGGTCTTTTCCGTTCGGAATGATTCTCACGTGGAGCGGATACTTCCTGGCGTAAGTTTCCACAACTAGATCAACGATTTGTTCGTATGTCATCGAACCGGTGTTGATCACGAGGTCATAGTTTTCATCGCGTCCCGGATTCCATTGATACAAAGCGTGGGCCATCTCTTCGCGGAGACGATCCTCCAAAGCACATTGCTCAGCTGCAGCAGCTTCTGAGAGTCCAGTTTTGTACATGACTCTTTCCACACGCTTGTTCAAAGGCGCAATGAATTTAATGTGGAGAGTTCCAACCACAGGTCCCAACACTAGGGCACCGTTTCGGCCGAGCATGACGCCACCATCAGAGACTGCGTCGAGGATATCGCGGGTGTTCTGGCGGGCCATTTTAGAATTGGCTGCCAAGTTGGAAGCTGCAGCCATATCGGCATCCTGGGTCGATCCGAGGGAAACCGTACGCAGCCAGCGGTTGAAACTGCTGTCAGAGATGAGATCTTTGTTCTCACCGAAATCGCTGAGCAGTGGGCGCAGACCGTTGGTGAATTCCATCTGGAATGGGATGTCCGCTCCGATGTCAGCCCCGAACTTCTTCTGCGCGGATGCGGAGTGGTTGCGGTACACACCTGGGTGGATGGTCATGACCAGGCCGTCTTCTTGGGACATTTCCGCGAAACGGTAGGTGGTGTTGGCTTCGAAGGCATGCATTTCAGCCAAGGTTGCTGTGCCAGCGAGACCCTTGTCCAAGATCTTCTGGGCATCTTTGTGGCTCAGTGGGGTGGTGTCGGTGTCGTGGAGACCGTGGTCCGCGGAGGTTGCACCGTGATTGATGAAGTACTGGCGGCGGTTGCGCATTGCCTGGAGGTAACCCTCCCAGCCTGCCTTGCCGTCACCTGCGGTATCGATAAGCTTGGTGGTTTTTTCTGCCCAACCAGCGTTGTACATCTTGGTGTATGCGTCTGGGCGGAAGGTAGGGAGCACACGAGGGGAGAAGGTTGGATCATCTGCCAGTGCCTTGTGATCTGCCAGGTCATCGAGCGGATCGTCGGTGGTGGCTAGAACTTCCAAGTTGAACTGCTCAGCCAGTGCGCGTGGTCGGAAATCTGGCTTGGCAAGAATATCGGTCAGCTCATCAAAGATGGCGTCAGCATGTTCTGGGGTGCCAACATTCAGGCGCTCCGCGTTGATGCCGAAAACGTGCTCAAATTCCTGCTCCACCCAGTAGCCAGTTGCGGTTCCTGCGTAGAGATCCCAGTGGGACATGAAAATGCGCCATGCCTCACGAGCACTCTTACCCTCATGTCCGCCAACACGCAGATCTGCCAGGTCAACGCCAGCGGAGTGCATCATGCGGGTGAGGTAGTGGTCAGGGCTGATCAGCAAGCTAGTTGGATCAGGGAAAGCCTCATCCTTGACAAACATGGAAGCTTCCAAGTGTCCGTGAGGGGAGATGATGGGTAAATCTTCAACGTGCGCGAGTAGGCGACGGGCGATGTCACGGGTACCAGGATCAGCTGGCAGCAACCGATCGGGGTGTGATGCATGTGAAGTAGTCATGACTTCATGATCGCCCGTCACACTCAGCGATATCTACTTGTTGCCAATTGTTGCAACCAGGGCGCTTTTACTACGAGCTGCGTTTCAAATCCACCGCTGTTTTCAGTGAAGATTCCCGAACAATGAGACGCGTGGGCAGTTCGCGGGGCTTCGCCATCAGAGGTGCTTTCATGCCTTTTAACAGGGCAATCAGGTTCGCTGTCGCCACTCGACCCACTGCCCGAAGCGGCCCCGCAACCGTGGTCAGAGACGGGGTACTGAGCACCGAATTCTCCGTATTATCAAAACCGACAACTGCAACATCATGCGGCACACGTACCCCAGAAAGCCTCGCCTGTTGTATGAAACCAAGCGCCACCATGTCGTTGAAACAAATCACCGCATCGGTCCGATCCTTCGACCACGCCTCAAACGCACGCCGCCCGCCCACAAAATCCGGCGAATCCACCGAAATCGTCTTCATCTTTGGCTTGATCAAATGCCTCATTCGGCCCGGCTGCACCGTCACGCTTCGAGAAATTGAAATAGCGCTTGTCGACGCCACCCTCAACGGCAGCCGCCAGCGAGCCTGTGCCAGCGCGTGGCATCAGCCCAGGATTTATTAGGACCGGCGATATAGGTAATGGAGCGGCACCCCTGATCCACCAAATGCACCACAGCCTTCGGCGCACCGTCGTAGTTATCCACCATCACGCTGGGAATACCTTGCACTTCACGGCTCATTAATACAGTGGGAATTTCCCGCGCGACTTTGTGGATCTCACCAGAATCCATCCTTGAAGCAGCGAGCAATAAGCCATCGGCGTGGGGGACGATCTTGTCCAGCACCTCCCTGGACTTAATCGCCGACTCCCGGGCGTCGACAAGCGCAACCGTATAGCCCTGAGTGCTTGCGGCGTGCTGCGCGCCCCGGAAAATTTCCAAGAAGAAGGGATTCGACGCATCGGCGGCAACCATAGCGATGAGGCCGGTGTTTTGGCGCTGAAAAGCCTGAGTTTCCACACGCGTTGCGGATTTTCTCCGCAGTGGAAAAACTCACTCGCCCAGGCTGCGAAAACGCCCGCGACACAGTGGAAGGGGAGACGCCAGCGACTTTTGCGACATCATAAATGGTGGCTTTTGAGTCGCTGTGAGCCCCAGAATCTGTCATGCACAAGAGTATATAGCGCAAAAGAAATCACTAGTCTTGATTCTATGTTGACGATGCCGATACCCGAGTACCTGCACGAAATTTTAGATGATGTCCGCGACACCACCTCCGGCGAGTTGGCCGATTACATCCCGGAACTAAAATCTGCGGACCCAAACCCGCTGGCAGTAGCCCTGTGCACCGTTAACGGACACATCTACAGCGCAGGCGATGACGACATCGAATTCACCATGCAAAGTATTTCCAAGCCATTTGCCTACGCACTCGCACTCCAAGAATGCGGCTTTGATGAGGTCTCTGCATCCGTGGCCTTGGAGCCCTCCGGTGAGGCCTTCAACGAACTTTCCCTCGACGGCGAAAACCGCCCCATGAACCCCATGATCAACGCCGGCGCGATCGCCATCAACCAGCTGATCAACGGCTCCGATTCCACCGTGGAAGACCGCGTGGAAAAAATCCGACACTACTTCTCTGAACTTGCTGGACGCGAACTCACCATCGACCGCGTGCTTGCCGAATCCGAACTCGCCGGCGCCGACCGCAACCTCTCCATCGCCCACATGCTGCGCAATTACGGCGTCATCGAAGACGAAGCCCACGACGCCGTCCTCAGCTACACGCTGCAATGCGCCATCAAAGTAACCACGCGCGACCTCGCAGTCATGACCGCCACGCTCGCCGCCGGCGGCACACACCCAATTACCGGCAAGAAGCTTCTCGACGCCCGCGTCTGCCGCCTCACCCTCTCCGTCATGGCTTCAGCAGGCATGTACGACGAGGCAGGGCAGTGGCTCTCCACCGTAGGCATCCCCGCGAAATCAGGAGTCGCCGGCGGACTCATCGGCATTCTGCCAGGTCAGCTGGGCATCGCCACATTTTCCCCACGCCTGAACCCCAAAGGCAACAGCGTGCGCGGCGTAAAAATATTCAAACAGCTTTCCGACGACATGGGCCTCCACCTCATGTCCACCGAGCAGGTATCCGGCCACGCAGTACGATCCATCACGCGGGACGGCGACACCACCTTCATCCAAATGCAGGGCGCCATGAACTTCTCCGCCAGCGAAAGCTTCCTCCACGCCATCGTGGAACACAACTTTGAAGGCACCGAAGTTGTTCTTGATCTCACCCGAGTACTTAGCTTCCACCCCGTAGCCATCCGCATGATCAAAGAAGGCCTCAAACGCATCCGCGACGCAGGCTTTGAGGTGTTCATCCTCGACCCAGATGACGTACTGCCCGATTTCATGTTTTCCGACGGCACCATCTGCAAAGAACGAGTGTGACCGGTAGCTTTATGGGCTGAACAATTCTAAGGAGAATTATCCGTGAAAAAGAAGCTTATGTTGCCTTTGATTGTTGCAGCTTTGGGGTTAAGTGCCTGCAGCTCCGAACCTGCAGCAGCCCCACTCGAAGCAGAGCCATTACATAACCTGCTCATTGATGGTTCAGAGTCCGGCTTGGACAATGCCACTGAAGGAAACGACACCTCATTAAGTGGCCAACCCATCAATCTTACAGTGGTCAACGGTGCCTTAGATATCGATGGCTCCTGCGGAAAAGCCCTCCAAGCTGTAGAGGACGTCAATCTGGACAGCGTAGCTAGCGCATCCAGGGCACTGGCATCCGGCGACAAACAAGTAGGCATCGCCATGTACTCAACCGCCGAAGACAACGACATCTCACCAATGGACCTCTACGCAGACATCGCGAATGCTTGCGAAGACCCCGTCGTCGATTCTTCCGACACCACCTACACCTTCGGCAAACTCGATGATGCTCCCGACGGCGCCGTTGGATTCACCCTCGACATTGAAGTCACCCCTGACAATCAAGGCTCCACCGTGATGATGATCCAAGAATTAGGAAACCACCACATCATCGTCGCAGGACTTGAAACCACCCCAGAAGAAACCGCCACTGTCTTCGAAGCACAACGCACCAAACTCGAAGAAGGCCTCGCAGCTTAAACAGATTTGGCAGCTTGGGTGGCTTTAAATGCGCCCAACCCTAAGAAAATAGCCATCCAGGCTGTGCCAATCATTGATACAGTTGCGACCGCATCAAACGGCACAAAAATTGAGGCCACCCCAGACGCAACAATCCCGATTGCTGCAATCAATAGAAACGGCGCCGCCGCCTTATACCCAGCGATCCATGCCTCATCTGATTTCATAAGCGCGGCTGTTCTGATCCCGACCTAAAAATATAGACACCATCCACTATTTTAGGAATGGGATGCAGGGTTCGTTCTTGTTGGATGCTTGTCTTCCTTGAGCCACTTAAGAGGCCCTTCCGGTTTTGGGGTACATCACAGAACCTGGGCTAGCGGTGTAGACCCGAAAATAAACGAGCCTTTTGTCAGGGTTAAGGTTTAGGTATCTAAGCTAACCAAACACCAACAAAAGGCTCTACCCATGAAGTCTACCGGCAACATCATCGCTGACACCATCTGCCGCACTGCGGAACTAGGACTCACCATCACCGGCGCTTCCGATGCAGGTGATTACACCCTGATCGAAGCAGACGCACTCGACTACACCTCCACCTGCCCAGAATGCTCCCAACCTGGGGTGTTTCGTCATCACACCCACCGGATGCTCATTGATTTACCCATCGTCGGGTTTCCCACCAAACTGTTTATCCGTCTACCTCGCTACCGCTGCACCAACCCCACATGTAAGCAAAAGTATTTCCAAGCAGAACTAAGCTGCGCTGACCACGGTAAAAAGGTCACCCACCGGGTCACCCGCTGGATTTTACAACGCCTTGCTATTGACCGGATGAGTGTTCACGCAACCGCGAAAGCACTTGGGCTAGGGTGGGATTTAACCTGCCAACTAGCCCTCGATATGTGCCGTGAGCTGGTCTATAACGATCCTCACCATCTTGATGGAGTGTATGTCATTGGGGTGGATGAGCATAAGTGGTCACATAATAGGGCTAAGCATGGTGATGGGTTTGTCACCGTGATTGTCGATATGACCGGGCATCGGTATGACTCACGGTGTCCTGCCCGGTTATTAGATGTCGTCCCAGGTCGTAGTGCTGATGCTTTACGGTCCTGGCTTGGCTCCCGCGGTGAACAGTTCCGCAATCAGATACGGATCGTGTCCATGGATGGATTCCAAGGCTACGCCACAGCAAGTAAAGAACTCATTCCTTCTGCTCGTCGCGTGATGGATCCATTCCATGTTGTGCGGCTTGCTGGTGACAAGCTCACCGCCTGCCGGCAACGCCTCCAGCGGGAGAAATACCAGCGTCGTGGTTTAAGCCAGGATCCGTTGTATAAAAACCGGAAGACCTTGTTGACCACGCACAAGTGGTTGAGTCCTCGTCAGCAAGAAAGCTTGGAGCAGTTGTGGGCGTATGACAAAGACTACGGGGCGTTAAAGCTTGCGTGGCTTGCGTATCAGGCGATTATTGATTGTTATCAGATGGGTAATAAGCGTGAAGCGAAGAAGAAAATGCGGACCATTATTGATCAGCTTCGGGTGTTGAAGGGGCCGAATAAGGAACTCGCGCAGTTGGGTCGTAGTTTGTTTAAACGACTTGGTGATGTGTTGGCGTATTTCGATGTTGGTGTCTCCAACGGTCCGGTCGAAGCGATCAACGGACGGTTGGAGCATTTGCGTGGGATTGCTCTAGGTTTCCGTAATTTGAACCACTACATTCTGCGGTGCCTTATCCATTCAGGGCAGTTGGTCCATAAGATCAATGCACTCTAAAACAGGAAGAGCCACTTAAGAGCTCCAGTTGTGCTCCACACCCTGAACTGTTCCCGAAGAGTCAGCGCGTCTTTGATGCCAAAGAACCACAGGAATTCATAAATACTGCACTCTGTGATGACGTCTTCTTGGAAAAGTCTCAAACGCATGTAATTTTCGTGCGGATCAAGGGTTTCATAGTGCCCCCAATAGTGCCATATCGTGAGAAAAATATAGATGTAACTAAATTGTTGCCGTTTCAACAAAACTACTGCACGTTGACCGCTATGAAACCCACATGACCTTCCTGACGTTGACTTTCAACCTGGATAATCCATCATTTTTGACTCCTCCGCAGCCACCCGTCGCAGAACCAGCATTGGCAGAGCAAGAGGAAGAAATCGTGACGGAACAACAGCAGTTAGAAACTGGTGAATCCGACAGAACTTAGACCTGGGTCTTAAACAAAGCCTTCTTCCACAAGCACACATCCACCTTTGGTGATGACGTGTGCTTGCCCGGATCCTCCAACCACACGAGACCAGCTTTCAATAAATAGTCGGTCTCTGTGGATGGATATGAGGAACCCGCCATACATGCCGGGATACCCAAACCAGAGGCTTTCCAGCTCTTCCAAGGTAATCACTTCGGTGGGCACTGGACGGAAGTTAACTGGGCCGAGACTCTTGGTTCTCTGCACTATGAGATCGGCGAGATGTTGATCCCAAGCTTGGAATTTTTCGCGTTCTGGTTCATTGAGGTCACGCACGTGAAGTGCATCGAGCAGGTGGGAATGGCCACGGCTTCGTGCGATATCAATTGCACGGTCACCGTCGGCATTTCGGAGTGAGCACCAGGCGCCCTGATTGATTAGCTCATCAACAACTTCTACTGGTGCACCCAACCATGCAGTTTGGTGCAGTGGCGTAAACCAGGATGTGCCTCCAATCCGCCATTGATTGGGGGAGAGGTTGGCGTGTGTGCCCAAAAGTTGAAGTATTGCATCCCAATTTCCATCTCTTGACTGGTCTGCAAGCTGATCGACCAGGTCAACGAAACCTGAGTGTAGTTTTTCTGGGTCTGTTATTCCGGACCAGTGGCTGTTCATGATCCACTACTTTATTGAAATACAAAAAATAACAAGTTACATTCTCTTGAGAAAATGTAACTTGTTCTTTTTAACTGTGCGTCATCAGGGAATCGAACCCCGAACCCTCTGATTAAGAGTCAGATGCTCTGCCAATTGAGCTAATGACGCATTGTTGTTCTGCCTAATTAAGATACTCTCATAGGCGGTCAAGAAGCAAACCGTGATCTCAAATGCTTATTTGATGGGATGCTTGCTTGGTGCGTCATCAGGGAATCGAACCCCGAACCCTCTGATTAAGAGTCAGATGCTCTACCAATTGAGCTAATGACGCATTGTTGCTTAGTGGAGGTGCGTTCCTCGTTTGCAACGAAGAAAAATATAACAGGTAAATGGATTCAAAGTAAAATCTGCACGTCAAAGCAGTTCTTTGGGGGCTGGCACTGCAAATACTTCGAAGAAAACGCAATTAGGGAGTTGTAGTAGCCAAATCTAATGATAACGATTTGCTCACAAAACCATTGAAAAGGCATTCTGGACGTAACGCTCCGGCATCTACAAGGGATGATCAAAATAGCTACATGAGGAAATGTTGTGTATTGGTGTCGTTCTTCTAACGATTTGATTACTCAGGGAATGTTCGTTTAGTTTCCATCGTTTTCGCTAGTAGCGTGTTGTTTTAGTTTTTGTCAGTTTCTTAGGTTTCTAGCAGTTCTCCGCCTTGGTTTTCACCGCACGGAGGGGGCTTACAGAACTGGCGCTTTTTAAGTTGTGGCAATTTTGCCAGAAGGGCGTAACAGGTGCGGGTTTTTCGTGGTAGGCGCGGAGCAGTAGCAGGATCTTTTCTTGCAGTGCTGGCAATTGGTTCACTGGCGCTTACGGGTTGCACAATTGAACGAAGCGATGCGCAGGAGCAATCCTCGCAGCAAAGTACAGAAGTTGAAGCTGAAGAAGCTCAAGCTCCTGTGATTTCTGTTGATGATGGTGATGAGGATGTGGACCCTTCGGAATCTGTCATCGTAAAGTCGATGGGTGACGGTCTGAGCAAGGTCACCATGACTAATGAAGAAGGCTATGAGGTTGAGTCAGAGCTTTCTGACGATGGCCGTAGCTGGACCACTGCGGAAACCCTTGGCTACAACCGCACGTACACCATTAAGGCAACCGATAAGAACGGCGAGACCGCTACTGCGTCTTTTAGTACTGCAACCCCTGCAGCTACCACAAACGTGGCGCTTTCTCCGCTGGCTGATTCTGTCGTTGGTGTTGGCCAGACTATCGGTTTCCGTTTTGGTTCCCCTGTGAAGGATCGCAAGGCGGCTCAGGATGCTATTACTGTGACAACTTCACCAAAGGTGGAGGGTGGCTTTTACTGGTTGAACAACAGTGAGTTGCGCTGGCGTCCAGCGGAGTACTGGGAGCCAGGTACTGAAGTTACGGTCGAGGCTGACATTTACGGCAAGGATCTCGGCGGCGGTGTCTGGGGCGAAACTGATAACGCCACCAACTTCACCATTGGTGACAAGGTTGAGGCTGTGGCAGATGATGCCACCAAGACCATGAGTGTGTACAAGAACGGTGAGTTGCTGCGCACTATGCCGGTATCCTTTGGTCGTGACACCTCTGAGTGGGCAACGCCAAACGGTACCTACATCATTGGTGATCGCAATGAGTCGATGATCATGGACTCCACCACCTTCGGTCTGGGATATGAGGAGGGTGGCTACCGCACTCCGGTGAAGTACGCGACCCAGATGTCCTATTCTGGAATTTACGTGCACGCAGCACCGTGGTCTGTAGGTGCGCAAGGTAGCTACAACACCTCACATGGTTGCATCAATGTATCCACCGAAAATGCTCAGTGGTTCCAGGAGGCCGTGAAGCGCGGTGACATTGTGACCGTGAAAAACACCATCGGTGAGACTTTGAGTGGCTACGACGGACTGGGGGACTGGAACATTCCATGGTCTGAATGGAGCAAGGGGAACGCGGATCAAACTTCGGCGTGGTAACTGCGGAAGTCGCAGGTAAAATCAGTGGGTAGATATTAATATTGCCTGCATTAATCGTCTGAACTAGACTAACAACCTGTTTTTAAAACCGGCGGTCGTCTTCGTGGCAAGAAAGCGCGGAGTATGCCTGCCGGTTGCGCACGTTTAAAGCGAAATACATGTAATGACCAGGCCAAGGGGAAACTAGATGCCACCGTTGAGGCAGACAAAAACGTGGGTGGACCGCAATGGGTCCGCTCATGTGGAGTTGTCGCCAACCGTGCCACCGCAAACCCCCAAACGTCACATGCGCATCCAAAGCCCCATGGAAATTTCCTGGAGTGAAGCGGTGCGCGAAGGCGGGGAGCATTCCGCTCGCCGCTGTGGTGACATGGCTGTGTCCGCGTTGGCTAAGCCGAATCCCATCATTGACGATGATCCGGAAGGCAACCCCGATGTTTGCATGTATACCTGGATCGTTGAGTGTCCCGGCGCTACCGCAGTGCTGCTATGGATCAATGGGGTTTTTGATCACGAGCGCATTGAAGAATCTGAAATGACCCGCCTCGAGGGCTCTGATCTGTGGATTCTCAGCTTGCGTATGCCTTCCGATTGGCGAGCCAGCTACACCGTCAACGCCTGGTCTGGCGACGGGGTTGCGCCATGGCGTGAGGCGGGCGATCGGATGCATATCCGCAAAGCCGCGATGTCGGGTGGGCGTCCGGATTCCCGCGCGATGGGTCATATCATGGATTCCTCGCTCGTTGAAGGCCCTGATGCGTTGCCGGACTGCTGGGTTGCGGCGTCGACAAGCGTAAAAGTCGTGGAAGAAACCGTCGCCGGCGAGCATTTCTGGTTCTATGAGGCGCCGGTCAAGGCGCCGCTGCTGGTGCTGTTTGATGGCCAACACTGGAACAACAGCATGAATCTGCCTGCGCAGGTCGATGCGGCCATCGCCATCGGCTTGCTGCCGCCGGTCAGCCTGCTCATGATCGATTCCGTCAACACCGAACGCCGCTGGGATAGTGTCGGCGTGCCAGGTGGGCAGGTTGATGTGCTTATCGACGCCCTCCTCCCGCACGTCCGCGAAACCTACAACGTTTCCGCGCGCGGCGAAGACACCATTGTCACCGGTGCAAGCTTCGGCGGCCTGGCGTCCCTGTGGGCTCTTGCGCTTTCCGACGGCGAAGTCGGCCACGCAATCGCGCAATCGCCAAGCCTGTGGCGCTTCAACGTTGCCGACGCGCTTTCTGCAGCAGAGCAGTGGAGCTCAATCCACCTGCAAGCTGGAAAATACGAAGGTGAAATGCTGCGCCTGTCGCATCAGCTCGCCGAAGATCTCTCCGGCGACATCCGCGAGGTTCGTGTGCGCGGCGTGCATGGCGGCCACGATTGGGCCTGGTGGCGGGTGCATATGCTCACCGAACTCACCAGGCTGCTTAAAACCCTCTAATCAAAGTAGGGTGCAAAACGGTCCACCGCTGCCTGCGCATCATCTGCGCACTGCTCAGAGGTAGGACCAGGCTCTGCAACAAAAAATGAGCGACGGTAGTAATCCAACTCCCGAATCGACTCCACAATGTCCGCCAACGCGCGGTGCGCCAAACCCTTCTCCGGCTGCTTGTAGTACACGCGTGGGTACCAGCGACGCGCCAATTCCTTCACCGAGGACACATCCACCATGCGGTAATGCAGGGCCTCATCAAGACGTGGCATATGTTCGCGGATAAACGCGCGGTCAGTGGCAATGGAGTTACCAGCTAGCGGTGCAGGATGGGCTGGATCGCAGTGCTTTTCAATCAATGCGAGCACAGCATCTTCGGCTTCCTTCAACGTGACCGCGGATTCCCGGATCTGCTCAGTCAGCCCAGAGGATTCGTGCATGTTGGTGACAAAATCATCCATCTGCGCGAGCTCTTCTTCAGTTGCGTGAACAACCAAGTCCACGCCCTCGCCCAAAACGTTGAGGTTAGCGTCAGTGACCAACGCCGCAACCTCCACGATCACGTGGCGCTTCAAATCTAGACCAGTCATTTCCAGATCGACCCAGACCAGACGGTCATCGCGAGCTGCGACTGCTGGTGTTGTGTTGTTTTCAGATTCAGACACTTTTAAAAACTAACCCATCTTCTTATAAACCCAGCCCATAACAGGGGAGAGCACAGCGGTTGGAGCAACAGAGGACACAAAATTCATGGCCTTGGACAGCGGACCTGGAACAACGCGACGCTGATTCTTAGACAGCGCACGCAAGGTCTCTGCGGAGCAGGACTCATAGGTGGTCCACAAGAAATCAGGGACAACCTTGTCCACGATCGACTTCTCAGACTCAGGGATCTCCGCCTCACGGACAGGTCCCGGTGCGAGCAAAGTACACGCCACACCAGTTCCGCGCAGCTCATAATGCATTGCCTCGGTGAACGCGTTCACGCCAGCCTTGGTGAGCACATACGTGGCGTTGTTGGGGATTGGCACATTGCCAGCCGCAGATCCCACATTGCAAATAGCGCCCGTGCCACGGTCAATCATGCCACCCAACACCGCGTGGGTGAGCTCAAAAACGGCTGTGGCATTAAGTGAGAACTGGGCAGTCTCATAAGACCAATCCTGGTCCTTGAACGGCCCAAAGCTTGCGATGCCAGCAGAGTTAATGATGATGTTGATTTCCCTTGTCTTGATCTCATCGATCAACACCTTGCGGGCTGGCTCATCACTCAAATCCACCGGGCGGACCTCAACGATCACGCCGTGCTTCTTCTCTAGATCTGCGGCGATCTCTTTGAGGACATCCTCGCGGCGAGCAACCAAAATGAGGTTGTGCCCATACCGCGCCAAATCTTTGGCGATGGCGAGGCCAATGCCTTGGCTTGCCCCAGTAACAAGTGCTCGAGCGCTCTTGCTGGGTAGTGGTAACGCCATGTCAGGCTCCTTCGTGGCTTCTTTAAAACGTTCGTGGTTAATGGTACGTCATGGGTACGACACCACTTACGATCTAGAGCTCCAACCAGCCCAAACCGGCTGTAGTTTCACCAGCAGGGTGGTATTCGCCAGCGATGACACCGTCATATCCCAGTTCGCTTAGGAGTTGGAAGATATACGCCGCATTGACTTCGCCAGTGCCAGGTTCGTGTCGATCAGGAACTGAGGCCACTTGCACGTGTCCCAAAAGACCTGCGCCATGAACCTCGCGCAGGCGGCGGGTGAGATTGCCATGAATCTGCTGAAGGTGGAAAGTATCGAATAAGATCTTCACATTGGGGTGGGCAATGCTGTCGATAAGCCAATACGCCTGCTCTAAAGTGTGCAGGAAATAACCGGGAACCGAATAGTGATTAATTGGTTCAATAACAACGACAACGTCGAGCTTGTCTAGTTGCTGCGCAGCCCAGCGAATATTCTCCACATAGCGCGCCGTGGTTTCTGAGGTTACGTCCGCGATGCCAGCCATGACATGCATCTTCTTTGGCTTCAACACTGTGGCGTACGTGATGGCCTGCTCGATGGATTGTTGAAAGTCTTCAGGGGAAGCCAGTGCCGCAAGACCAAAAGTATCCCCAGGTGGGGCATTGAACAGTTCAATGGGCAGACCTGCGGAATCAGCACGCTGTTTAATCTCTTGAACATCGAAATCGTAAGGGTACTGAAACTCCACGGCACTGAAAGCATGCTTCGAAGCGGCATCAAAACGATCCAGGAAATCTAGCTCAGTAAAAGTCAATGACAGGTTGGCAGCAAATCGAGACAAGATAAGAAGCTCCTTCAATGTGATGTGCCTTGAGTCTAATTCTTCCGCCCCTGCGATGGGTTTAAGCTGGACTGATAAACCTTTTGTGAACCGAATTTTTTAACTGATTTGAAGAAGCGAGAATAATGGGACTGTGGATCGATGCAACCGCTGGCGTTGCAGGGGATATGTTGCTGGGAGCACTCATTGATGCAGGTGCAGAACTAGAAAAAATCCAACAGGTTGTGGAAGCAGTCATCCCCGGTGACGTGCTCTTGCGCACCGAAGAGGTAGTGCGCCAAGGCCAACGAGGCATCAAGCTGCATGTGGACGCACAACATGAACACCATCATCACCGCCACTTAAGCACCATTAAAGAACTGCTTGTCAATGCTGACATCCCTGAACAAACCAAGCAGGATGCCTTAGGCGTTTTTGAACTCATCGCTATCGCTGAAGGAAAAGTCCACGGCATCGAGCCGGAGAAAATCCACTTCCATGAGGTAGGAGCTTGGGATTCCATCGCAGACATTGTGGGTGTGTGCGAAGCGATCAGGCAGCTTAACCCAGGTTTGATTGCTGCATCTCCGATTGCTTTAGGATTCGGACGCATCAAGGCAGCTCACGGAGATATTCCAGTGCCAGTTCCAGCCGTGGCAGAGCTGGTGAAAGGCTGGCCCACCCAAACCGGAGCTCTTATGGAGAGCACCGAACCTGTTGGTGAATTAGCCACCCCAACTGGTGTTGCGTTGATCCGTCACTTTGCCACCCAAGATGGCCCTTTCCCAGGTGGCATCATCAATGAAGTTGGCATTGGTGCAGGAACAAAAGATACAGAAGGCCGTCCAAATATAGTGCGCGCAATTTTGTTCAACACCTCTAGGAGTAACCCAGATACCCGCACACTGGTGCAATTAGAAGCCAATGTTGATGATCAAGACCCACGGCTGTGGCCAGGAGTAATAGAGATCCTCTTTGCCGCTGGCGCAGTAGATGCATGGCTGACTCCAATTTTGATGAAGAAGGGCCGTCCTGCACATAGGGTGTCAGCATTGGTGGATAGCTCCGAGGTGGAAGCAGTGAAAACCGCATTATTTGCAGCCACCACGACTTTTGGGATCAGATCATGGGAAGTCGAACGAGAAGGCTTGGACCGTCGTTTCGAACAAGTCGAGGTGGACGGACACACCATCAACATCAAAATCGGTTCCCGTGATGATCAAGTAATCAGTGCACAGTCCGAGTTTGAAGATATTCGGTCTGCAGCGGTGGCCTTGGGAATTTCAGAGCGGGAAGTTGTGGCAAGAATTCCGCAAGGCACCACCGAGTAACAACCAAAAGGTCGACTGCTTCTAATTTGTGGTTACGCTGGACTGGGCAGACGATTTCTCCACAATCAAGGCTGAGGGACCTGTGCTTTTGGTGGTATAGCCTTCGATGGGATTCTATTGCGACGAATCGACCGTCCTTACGGAACGTTGATGCATGCCGAGTTCAGCATCGATGACAGTGTTGTTATGAGTGGTGGTGGCGCTACCGCTGCAGTATCGACTGCTGCACATATACACCGTATGTTCAGGACGCCCGATCCGCTTCCACACGGGCTATTAAGGCAGGAGCGTCCGTTCTCCAAGAGCCTGTCCGCAAGAATGAGGACGACGACCTCCGCAGTGGAGTTAAGGAAGCTTCGGGCAACTTGTGGTGGATGCGATGCAGTAAACGCCTTCCGGTCTCCACTCTCGGTTTGAGGTTCGGGTTCCAACAGTCGACGGGCCCTGTGCGTGTCACCTTGATCGGAGCATGTTGTCAATGACAAATTCCATGATGCGCTGAGTTCGTCTCCTGCGAAACCCTTACCTCGCCGCAATCTGCGCAGCCAGGTGTCCTGCTCCATAGCCGTTATCAATGTTGACCACTCCAACTCCCGGCGCGCAGGCGTTAAGCATGGTCAGAAGTGGTGCGATTCCTCCAGCACCTGCGCCGTATCCCACGGAGGTTGGCAGTGCGACGACAGGTGCGGACACTAAGCCTGCGACAACTCCGGGTAGCGCACCATCCATTCCAGCGGCAACGATGAGCACGCCCGCAGCGCGGAGTTCTTCTTCGTATGAAAGCAGGCGGTGGATGCCAGCCACTCCAAAATCAACAATCAGTGAGGTGGAGCGCCCCAAGTAGGAGGCAGTGTGTAGTGCTTCCTTTGCTTGGGGGAGATCAGAGGTACCAGCCGCGACAACCAACACGCTTACTCCCGAAGCCTCTGGGGGAGTTGCTGGGTATGCCAGGAAACCCGCATCCGCATCGTAGAAAACATCATCAAGGGTGTCGATGATGGCCTCTGCCTGCTCTTTTGTTGCACGGGTAAACAAAGTAGTGTGCCCGGCATCGCGGGTGCATGCGAAGTTGCGGTCATAGAATTTCTCACAGTACGCAGGCTTACCGCCCAAACACTTCAAGCACTGGCCACAAGAGTTGAATCCCAGCACTACCTTGTCATCTGGTTTCACCGAGGTGACTGCAGAACCCACGGCGACAACTACTCCGGCGCCTTCGTGGCCGAAAACTGCGGGAAGAAAAGTTGGGTAAATCTGATCACGAACAATTGCGTCAGTGTGGCGCACTCCGGCAGCAATAACACGGATTTGAACTTCATCTGGTCGTGGTGCATCCAGATCAATGGTGGTGATCTCAAAAGGTTGCTTCGTGGCACGAACAATAGCAGCAAGGGTTTGCATTTTTACTCCTTATATATAGGTGCAGTTTGGATTAGAGATAAATGGTTTGGGTTTCTTGGTAGGAAGCAAGACCTTCGGGGCCGAGTTCTCTGCCAAGGCCACTGTTTTTCACACCTCCAAATGGTGCGGCGGGATCAGGGATATAGCGGTTGATGCCAATGGTTCCTGTGTGAACTCGGCGGGCCAATGCAGCGCCGCGCTCGGGATCGCTCGTCCAGACAGTTCCGCCGAGACCGAATTCGGAATCGTTGGCTAGTTGGATGGCGTGTTCATCGTCTTGGTAGGAAACAACAGAGGGCACCGGTCCGAAGATTTCATCTTGGGCAATGGCTGCGCGATTGTCTACATCGGCGAACACTGTTGGCTCAACGAAGAATCCGGCGTCAAGATCTCGTGGACGGCTGCCACCGACAGTGATGCGGGCTCCAGCATTTTTGCCTTGGGAAATGTAGGATTCCACGCGCTCACGCTGCCGGGCAGTCGCCATCGGTCCGATCTGAGTGTCAGGGGAGGACGTGACTCCAACCTGCAGGCTGCCAGCGAAAGCGGTGAATGCATCGACTACTTCCGCGTAACGTGATTTTGGAGCAAGGATTCGGGTACCAAGGAAACAGGTTTGCCCATTGTTGAGCAGGGGAGAGGTGAACTGGGCTTCCACTGATCTTGTACAAGGTGAGCTCAGGAATTCAGCCTTGGGTAACGTAACGACATTCAAAATTGCCGGAACACTACAGGCATTGAAACGCACTCTGTTAAAGTATGTGCACTGAAATCCGAGACCATGGTGCTCACCCGGGATGGAGAGCCAGATTTGCGACTGCAACCCGGGGAGATTGCAATTTATGATACTGCGATTCCATATGAGTTACATTTCTATGGACAGTGAGATTGCACTGTCATGACTGTATCCCGCGAAGAAGTGTCCCTGCCGAGCCGAACTCTGAACAATGCCTTCCGGAAGTATTTTCCAATTCCCGATGTAGGGTCAGTGCTGACTCAATTGATTGAATCATCGATTTTCGACAACGTTGCGAGCAGGGAGTCCTCTGAATTTCTCGGCCATGCTGCCATCGATCTACTTGCTGGCCTTGTCTATGAAAAAGCCACTCCCTATGCTCCAGATGAAGCACTTAGAGTGGCAGTTTATGGCTATATTCGGGAGAACCTTGGATCCTCACAACTTACGGTCGCAGCTGTAGCCGGGGCGCATAGAATCGCGGTTCGTACGTTGCATCGATTATTTGAAGGCGAAGCATACGGAGTAGCGGAATTAATCCGACACCTCCGATTAGAGGCAGTATATGAAGACCTTCGGGATCCTCGCCTCCAGAACCTGACCATTTTGGCTATCGGCATGCGCCACGGCATTTCCAGCCAAGCTCATTTAACAAGACTGTTTCGCGCTAAATATGGGGTACCGCCGGCAGAGTTTCGCCGAGGGTATATTAATAGCGCTGCTTGAGGGCACCGCAAGCGTGGCGCTGGAGGTGGGCGTCGATAAGCGAAGAATCTTTTGACCTGACGTTGCGGGCATAACGTTGAGTTTATGAGCGCGTACAACATTGCCCGAGAGTTTTTGACGGATATACCCGTGCCCTGCTCGATCGTGATGCGAAGGCTATCTCTGATTTCTACGCGGTGCCTGCGCTGATCGAGTTTCCTGAACTGGCTATCGCGGTATCCGATGCCAACCAGACCGAAGAGTTCTTTGCCGGTGCTTTTGACCAGTACGAGGGAGTCAGGGTTACACGGGCAGTCGTGGAGGTCGTCGCAGCAACCAGTCATAGTATCTGGGCTGATGTCACTTGGAATCATCAGGGCGGAGCACCGAACGAGCGGAACATGTACCAACTCATCCGCACTGGGGATGACTGGAAGATCGCTGTTTTGACGCCACTGGATGAATGAACGACCTCTTGGCAGTGGCAGGTCAGAAAGGCCAATGATGAGCGCTTCGAACAAGATGATCAGCGACTTCATGGCTATCGCGGAGCGCACCGCAGTTGTGGCCCAAATGTGGCCAAAAACCGGCCACAGACAACAAAGCAGGCCAGGACGTTTAATTAAAAACATGTCCTGACCTGCTAGTTATTAGGGGTGGCTGACGGGGCTCGAACCCGCGACACCCAGGGTCTCGGTATGAACTTAGGGCACATGCGGGAATGGTAGGGAACATGCAGTGTGTGGGCGTTTTATGTTCCTTGGTGTTCCGTGTGATTCCCGCAAAATCCCGAGCCTTACGCGTAGTCTTAAGCGTAGTTACGCGTAGGCGCGCTTGACTTGTCTCATGAGTGATTCAATATTTTGGCGGTCGTTGTAGTACTCCTCAGCTACCTGCTCGGTGTGGCCGAAAATGGCGGCGCGTGTAGCTGGGTCCATCACGTCCGCGTACACACCGTGCAGCGTCGCACGCCAGGAGTGGCTTCGGAGGTCTTGAAGAGTCTTCACGCCTGTAGCTTCTGCAATTTGCCGGTATAGCTCGGGCACCTTGTCATCTGCGTTCGTCGCGTCCCAGGGCCTCGCGGTCGTCGTCGGTGAGCCTACGATGAAATGCTCGTCGTCCTCGCGGTGTGTACGCAGGTATTCCGCTACGTCGGCCCTCAGGATAGGGATATACCGCCCTCTTTCCTTGCCTTTTCGCCCCTTGACAATATCGGCGCTGGCATTAATGAGCATGCCATCGTCACCGTCGATGATGTGCTTCCACTGCAATTGATTGGCTTCGGCAATTCTCAGCCCTGAAACGGCTTGGAGGAGAGTGAGCCGCACAATGCGGGCATGGATGTTCTTGGTGCTTTGTCGGATGTTCTTGTGCTTGGTGGGGGTTAACAGTGGCTCGGTATCCCGCGTTAACAGATGCTTAATGACGGCATCCCATTCGGGTTTTGTGAGTGTGCGGCGGCCTGACTTCTTGGGCTTCGGTGCTGCAATATCTAGGTTCACGCCCCGGATGGCACCGGAGAGGCTGCAGACAAGCTCGCTGCTGAGGATTCTCACCTGCACGTGCTGCACCGCGAAGGCAAGGGTGGCCTTCTTGGCGCTTATATCGCCGGCTTCGAGTGGGGCCTAGAGAAGGATTACCATGTTCTGTGCGAAATGGATGCCGACGGCTCCCACGCACCAGAACAGCTCCACCTCTTGCTTGAGGAAATTGAAAAGGGCGCAGATCTGGTCATTGGCTCCCGCTACGTACCGGGTGGAGAGACAGTGAACTGGCCTGCCAACCGCGAACTGCTGTCCCGCTTGGGCAACAAGTACATTTCTGTTGCCCTGGGTGCCGGCATCAATGACATGACTGCCGGCTACCGTGCTTTCCGGCGTGAGCTGCTTGAGCACCTCGACTTTGAGGAGCTTTCCAACGCCGGATACATCTTCCAGGTGGACGTTGCCTTCCGCGCCATCAAGGATGGCTTCGATGTCCGCGAGGTTCCGATCACCTTCACCGAGCGCGAGCTTGGTGAATCCAAGCTGGACGGCTCCTTTGTCAAGGATTCCCTGCTCGAAGTAACCAAGTGGGGAGTGGCTCACCGCTCCGAGCAGATCAGCGATTTCACATCGGAAGTATCCAAGATCGCCTCCCGCACGGTCAAGGACATGGAGCTTGGCCCTAAGGCCACCACGGCCAAGAACGCTGTACCGGACTTCGTTTCCGAAGTCTCTAACCTAGCTAAAGGCACCTTCAAGAAGTAACTCGATGCCCGCGGCGTCTCATCCACGCCCATGAATTAGAAGAACTAAGCCCGGAAGCCACGGCATGGCTTCCGGGCTTTGTCATAGGGTCCAAACTAGTGCTAATGTCATAGGCAGCACTCTAGATGGCGCACAGTGACTCACTTCACTGTTTCTCACACTACGGATCGTTCGGCACGTACCTGCCGATGGAGGAGATTCTGCAATGGCAACCGTAACGTTCAAAGATGCTTCCCTAAGCTACCCGGGAGCAAAGGAACCCACCGTCAAGAAATTCAACCTGGAAATCGCCGATGGCGAGTTCCTCGTCCTCGTCGGCCCTTCCGGCTGTGGTAAATCCACCACGCTGCGCATGCTGGCCGGTTTGGAAAACGTTACTGACGGTGCCATTTTCATCGGAGACAAGGACGTTACCCACGTTGCACCGCGTGACCGTGACATCGCCATGGTTTTCCAGAACTATGCTCTCTACCCCCACATGACCGTGGGCGAGAACATGGGCTTCGCACTGAAGATCGCCGGCAAGTCCCAAGACGAGATCAATAAGCGCGTCGACGAAGCCGCCGCCACTTTGGGCCTGACCGAATTCTTGGAGCGCAAGCCGAAGGCCCTGTCCGGTGGTCAGCGTCAGCGTGTGGCCATGGGCCGCGCCATTGTTCGCAACCCGCAGGTCTTTCTCATGGATGAGCCGCTGTCTAACCTCGATGCCAAGCTGCGTGTTCAGACCCGTACCCAGATTGCAGCCCTGCAGCGCAAGCTTGGGGTTACCACCGTTTACGTCACCCACGACCAGACGGAGGCCTTGACCATGGGTGACCGCATCGCGGTGCTGAAGGATGGCTACCTGCAGCAGGTTGGCGCGCCCCGAGAGCTTTATGACCGCCCCGCCAACGTCTTCGTCGCCGGCTTCATCGGCTCCCCAGCCATGAACTTGGGCACCTTCTCGGTCAAGGATGGTGACGCTACCTCTGGTCACGCTCGCATCAAGCTTTCCCCGGAAACCCTCGCCGCCATGACGCCGGAGGATAATGGCCGCATCACCATTGGTTTCCGCCCGGAGGCACTGGAGATCATTCCGGAAGGCGAGTCCACCGATCTTTCCATCCCAATCAAGCTCGACTTCGTGGAGGAACTCGGTTCCGATTCCTTCCTCTACGGCAAGCTGGTAGGCGAGGGCGACCTTGGATCCTCCAGCGAGGATGTCCCCGAGTCCGGCCAAATCGTCGTCCGCGCTGCTCCGAACGCCGCGCCTGCTCCGGGCAGTGTTTTCCACGCACGCATCGTGGAGGGCGGCCAGCACAACTTCTCGGCGTCGACTGGCAAGCGCCTCCCTTAAGCCCGCGTACCGGCTACCCCGAGGCACGTAATGAGTAGGGCAGTTCTAGCCATAATCAGCAGAAAAGGTGGAGTGATTCGCCATGAAAGAGTCCATGAGCATCACCTCGTCGACGTACGCGTCGGCACTGCTGACACTGCCCTGGGGTACACCCCTGGAACAGTGGCCCGATAATCTCATCGCCGCGCTGCCCAGGGGTATTTCCCGGCACATCGTGCGTTTCGTGGGGATCAACCGTGGCATCGTCGCGGTCAAAGAAATTGGTGCGCGTACCGCCCACCACGAGTACAAGATGCTGCGTGAACTGCAGCGCCTTGGTGCCCCCAGTGTGCGCCCCGTAGCCGTGATCACCGGACGCCATCCGGCAGAGGAAGACTACGGGGAGCTCACCGCAGCTTTGGTGACCGAGCACTTGGAGTTTTCCCTGCCCTATCGCGAGATCTTTTCTCGGCACCTCACGGTCGTGGAATCGGAGAAGCTCATCCGCGCCCTGTCCGTGCTGTTGGTGCGGATGCATCTGCTCAACTTCTACTGGGGAGATGTGTCACTGTCTAATACTCTCTTTCGTCGCGATGCTGAAACCTATTCCGCCTATCTCGTCGATGCCGAAACCGGGGAGTTCCAGCCCAACCTCTCTGAATCACGCAGGCTTTACGACGTCGACATCGCCCGCGTCAACATCATTGGCGAACTCATGGACCTACAGGCGGGTGAATGCCTAGATAAGTCCATCGATGTCATCGCCCTAGGAGGCCTTGTCGAAAGCTCTTATCTTGAATTGTGGACGGAGCTCACCGCGGAGGAATCCGTCGATGCCAGTGAATATTGGCGCCTCTCTGAGAGAATTGACCGGCTCAATCAACTGGGCTTTGACGTAGGGGAGCTCAAGGTCACGAAGGACGATTCGCGGCAGGTTGTGCGCATTCGCCCTGTAGTGGTGGATCCGGGCCACTATCGTGCAGAGCTATTGAGCTTAACCGGGCTGAGCGTCGAGGAACACCAGGCCCAACGCCTATTGGGCTCGATCCAGGCCTATCAGGCCGTCGAATGCGGACCGCATGTAGGTCTTACCCAAGCCGCGCATCTCTGGATGACGAATGAATACGAACCGACTATCGCCGCCGTCCCCGTGGAGATGTTAGACAAGCTGGAGCCAGCACAAATCTTCCACGAAATCGTCGACCACCGCTGGTTCCTCGCCCAAGAAAGGGGAGGGGCTGTCACCCTCCCAGAGGCCACGGCATCCTATCTTGAATCCGTGCTTCCGGCCCGCCGCGACGAGGCTCGCCTCCTCAGCACAAACCCTTCAGACGAAGACTTGTCATAACCTCTCGCGTGCCCCAACGGCTCCTACGATCAAAAATCCTCCCTGCTTCCCTCAACTGTTTTTATATGTATTTGTATGTTTTAGGCCCGATTACTTGTGAATATGTGGAATACCTCACTAAGGTGGAAGGAAGGCTAACCAGTTCATAGTCGGACTGCAATCCGCTATGAAGTACTTGGTGGCGCTGGGAAGAAGCCTTCGTTATGGGAGGTCTCCCAGACACAATCGAATACGGGCCGGATATCCATCTCGGCTCATCACCCCGCTTTTTATCAAGAAAGATGAGGACCTCTTGAAGCGTCTTACTCGCATCGCATCCATCAGCATGGCCTCCATGCTCGCCGCCGCAAGTCTCGTCGCGTGCTCCGGCTCCACCGACGAGGAAGGCGATGTTTACTTCCTGAACTTCAAGCCTGAACAGGACGTGGCATACCAGGAAATCGCAAAGGCCTACACTGAAGAGACCGGCGTTAAGGTCAAGGTCGTTACTGCCGCCTCCGGCTCCTATGAGCAGACCCTCAAGGCCGAGATTGGCAAGGACGAAGCCCCGACTCTCTTCCAGGTCAATGGCCCAGCCGGCTTCATCACTTGGCAGGACTACATGGCAGATATGTCGGACACCGAGGTAGCTAAGCAGCTGACCGACGACATTCCGCCGCTGACCACCGAGGATGGCGAGGTACGTGGCGTTCCGTTCGCCGTCGAGGGCTTCGGCATCATCTACAACGACGAGATCTTCGACAAGTACATCGCCACGTCCGGCGCAAAGATCAAGTCCACGGATGAGATCACGAGCTACCAGAAGCTCAAGGAAGTCGCCGAGGATATGCAGGCAAAGAAGGACGAGCTCGGTATCGAAGGCGCCTTCGCCTCCACCTCGCTGACATCCGGTGAGGACTGGCGTTGGCAGACCCACCTGGCCAACGCTCCGATCTGGCAGGAGTACCAGGACAAGGGAGTCGAGGACACCAACGAGATCGAGTTCTCCTACAACAAGGAGTACAAGAACCTTTTCGATCTCTACCTTGAGAACTCCACCGTAGAAAAGTCTCTTGCGCCGTCTAAGACGGTGTCTGATTCCATGGCTGAGTTCGCACAGGGCAAGGCCGCTATGGTTCAGAACGGTAACTGGGCATGGTCCCAGATTTCCGAGACTTCTGGCAACGTGGTCAAGGAAGACAAGATCAAGTTCCTGCCCATGTACATGGGTCTGCCAGATGAAGAAAAGCACGGCATCAACGTCGGTACCGAGAACTATTTGGGCGTGAACTCTGAGGCCTCCGAGGTCGACCAGCAGGCCACCAAGGACTTCGTGGATTGGCTGTTTACCTCTGAAGCTGGCAAGGAGCACGTGGTGAAGGACCTTGGCTTCATCGCACCGTTCGAAAGCTACACCGCTGAGAACACCCCGAATGACCCCCTTTCTGAGCAAGTCGCGGAAGCTATCGCTAACAAGGATCTGACCACCTACCCGTGGAACTTCCAGTACTTCCCGTCCCAGCAGTTCAAGGATGACTTCGGCCAGGATCTGTCGCAGTACGCCTCCGGAAAGCTGAAGTGGGAGGACGTCGTCAAGCACTTCAATGACAACTGGGCTGCTGAGAAGGAATCCAACTGGGGCTAAAGCTCTATTCCCGTCCCCCTCGCCACACTCCTTCCAATAGCGGAGGGCGGGGAGGGGAGTAGGTGAGGGTTGTGGCCCGCGTCGCGAGCTTGTGCGCGAGCAGTTATTCCACATCCTCAGCCTCCTCTCCTCACCGCCTTCCCCGCTGGGAAACGTGTGGCACCACCTGAAATTAAGGTTTCACCACCATGCAAGCAACGCTGAAGAAGTACTTCCCAGTCTTTGTCTTGCCCACCCTTCTGGCATTCATGATTGCCTTCTTGGTGCCGTTCATCGTGGGTTTCTTCCTCTCCTTTACGAAGTTCACCACTATCACCAACGCCAAGTGGGTTGGCATAGACAACTACGTCAAAGCTTTCTCCCAACGCGAAGGTTTCATCTCAGCCTTCGGTTTCACCGTCCTCGTGGTCATCGTCTCCGTGATCACAGTCAACATCTTCGCCTTCCTCTTGGCGTGGTTGCTGACCCGCAAACTCCGCGGTACCAACTTTTTCCGCACAGTCTTCTTTATGCCGAACCTTATCGGCGGCATTGTGCTGGGTTATACCTGGCAGACCATGATCAACGCCGTGCTTTCGCACTATGCCACGACTATTAGCGCGGACTGGAAATTCGGCTACGCCGGCCTCATCATGCTACTTAACTGGCAGCTCATCGGCTACATGATGATCATTTACATCGCCGGCCTGCAAAACGTCCCACCAGAGCTCATTGAGGCTGCCGAACTCGACGGCGTCAACAAGTGGGAGATGCTGCGGCACGTCACTATTCCGATGGTCATGCCATCCATCACCATCTGCCTCTTTTTGACTTTGTCGAACTCCTTTAAGCTCTTCGACCAGAACCTGGCGCTGACCAACGGCGCTCCTGGCGGGCAAACTGAGATGGTGGCGCTCAACATCATCAACACGCTGTTTAACCGTATGAATGTCGAGGGCGTCGGTCAGGCCAAGGCCGTTATCTTCGTCGTCGTTGTGGTCGTCATCGCGTACTTCCAGCTGCGCGCGACCCGCTCCAAGGAAATCGAGGCTTAAGTTATGACTACCAGCACTTCAGCGCAGGCCGCTCCGGCCTCGAAGAAGAAGGATCACCAGCTTCCCTCGGATAATAAGACCCACATGTCTGGCAGCGCCAAGTTCGTGGTCTACGCCATTCTGGCGTTCTTCACCATCGTCTTCTTGGGGCCGATCCTCTTCATCTTCATCAACTCCTTTAAGTCCAAGTTCGCCATCTCCTCCGATCCTTTCTCCCTTCCCATCGGTGAAACCTGGGTCGGCTTCGAGAACTTCATGGTGGGCTTGACCAAGCAGGGCTTCTTGGAGGCCACATTGTGGTCCTTCATCATCACGATCCTCTCCGTCATCGTCATCGTGTTCTTCTCCGCGATGACCGCCTACTACATCACGCGCGTCAAGACCTGGTGGACAAACCTTCTGTACTACCTCTTCGTGGTCTCCATGATCATCCCCTTCCAGATGGTCATGTTCCCGACGGTCAAGATTGCAGACATGCTCCACCTCAACAACCCGATCGGCATCGTGGTGCTCTACCTCGGTTTCGGTTCCGGTCTGTCGGTGTTCATGTTTGCGGGCTTCGTCAAGTCCATTCCTCTGGATGTTGAGGAAGCTGCGATGATCGACGGCTGTGGTCCGCTCCAGAACTACTTCCGGGTAGTCTGGCCTATGCTCAAGCCAACTGCCATCACCGTGGCCATTCTCAATGCCATGTGGGTGTGGAACGACTACCTGCTGCCATACTTGGTCATTGGCCTGTCCACGCGATACAAGACCATCCCGGTGGTCATCCAATCCTTCGTTGGCTCCAACGGTAACCGCGATACGGGTGCCATGATGGCCATGCTGGTCTTGGCCATCATCCCCATCGTCATCTTCTACTTCTCCACGCAGAGGCACATCATCGAAGGTGTGGCTGCCGGTGCCGTGAAGGGTTAGAAGGTTGCGATAGGATAAAACCATGAATCGCATACTCGGCCCCGAATCGAAGTTCTATGCTGCTCTGAGCCTCTTCGCTGACCTAGTCATCGTGAATGTTCTCTTGGTGATAACGTGCTTTCCCGTATTCACCGGGGGAATGTCCTTGCGCACCGCCCACGCGGTGACCGGCCAGATGGTCCGCGAGGAAGGTTCTCGCCGCGGCTCGGCCTTCGTTCGGGGCCTTTTGACGCGTCCCGGGGTCAACACCGCATGGTGGCTCATTTCCCTCGCCGTCGCCGCCTTAGCCGCGTATGAATTCGCTATCATTGCCAAGGCAGATCTGGGTTCAATGGGCCTGATACTGCGCGCAGCCTTGATCTCGGGGCTTATCGTATTGGGCTCTGTCAGCGTATGGTTCTTCCATCTCGATGCACCGGGGCTCGGCTTCCGCCAAAGAATCACACAGGCCATGATGAAGGCGGTAGGGCACCTACCGCGTACTCTTTTGGCAATATTGCCTGGCATAGTGCTTGTTTTGTACCCCGTCTTTTTCCCAGCGCAGTGGGGAGGCTACCTGTTCTTCCTCGCAGTGCTCGGCCCGGCTCTCGCGGTCTATCTCGCCGAGCTAGTGCTGCAGTGGCCCGAACTCAATTCGCAAACGCCCGATAGCCCCTCTGCATAACGCGGTGCGCGCCAGCTGGCCTAAAACGAGAAATAGGGTAGTGGTATCCACGTCATCATCGAATCGGCGTTAACTTCGGAGGGGAAACAGAAGCGGCTACCGATTCGGTCGGCTATTTGCGGAAGAGTTGAATCGAAACCGATGCGGATGTTTGCGGGGAGCCGCGCCAGTTGCATCAGTTCCGATTCGTAATCCGAAAGGCAAGGATCACCCACCGCATCGGTGTTGCGGTAGTTAACTAATGTGACAGCAGTTAACTAGTGTGACATCAAAATATCGAACATAGTAACGAAAATAGGGTTTTGTGCCTCTGTGAGCCACGCCACTAAATTCGTCTATGTGTCTCTATATAAAAAGAGTTGGGGTGAAAATACGCAAAATTACGAAACTCTATTGAAAAGTAGTAGAAACATGCTGGTCACGGCGTTTTCGTGTGTTTCGTAATTTGTTTTTTCGATTTTCGTAATTTTACGAAACCGCAGGTCAGGCGTTTCGTAGTTTTTTCGTAGTTTGCTTCGTAAATTACGAAACTAAGAAAGAGACACCTACAGCATTGTGTTGCAGGTCACAAAAGGGCGCGCTCTAGGGATTGTAGGTGCTTATTGGAACGCGTGTTCTAAAAAGCGTGTGGTTGTTTTTGCTGTCACTTTCTCGCTCCCATGCCTGTGGTTCGGGACCAAGGGGGAGAAGGGGGCACAGGGGGAAGGGTGGCAGGGTGTTGTAGGGCTGCCTCAGGCGGTAGAATGGGCTTAGCGGCGTGGGGGCGCTGGCGTGGCCATGGCGGCGTTGCTGCGGCCTTTGGGGGCGAGGCGGAACAGTGAAAAACCGAACCTTAAGCGTAGGTTAAAGCGTAGGCGGCTGAAAATGTAAAAATCCCCCAACCTGTTTGTGCAGGTAAGGGGATTATTCGGGGTGGCTGACGGGGCTCGAACCCGCGACACCCAGGATCACAACCTGGTGCTCTACCAGCTGAACTACAGCCACCATTGCCGCGTTAAGCAGCACGGATAACTTTAACTCACCGTGCTGTATTAACCAAAACGGCTGGTCAAGCGGGGGTTACCACCACTTGTTGAAAGTCAGGTTCGCGATCTCAATGTTGTCGATGTAATTCCCGCGAATTGGGTCAACTTGATCGGCAGCAGCAACGATATCGGAGACACCTGCGCCACGAGCGAACACTGGGACGAGCTGGTTGATGTGGTTACCGGAGTGCCAGCCGTGGTTTGGAACGATGCCTGCAGCGCCGGTCATTGCGGACCAGTTTGGATCATCGTTAGGGCCGGTCATGTAGCCGGTTTCGTGGTCGGCGGTGACGATCACGAGGGTTTCATCCCAAGAGGAGTTGGTCTCAACCCACTCGATGACAGTTTCAACGGCCTTGTTGAACTCTTGGACTTCTTCAATGTCGCGAGCCATGTCATTTGCGTGGCCTGCCCAGTCGATTGCGCCACCTTCGATCATGATGTGGAATCCGTCTTCGTCCTGGTTAAGAACGTTGAGGGCTGCCTTGGACATGGTGGAAAGGTCGACGACGTCGTTGAGTGGAACGTCGTAAGGAGTGACAGAGTCGCCATCGCGGTCGTGCTGAAGGGGGTCTTCGACCTGCGCGAGACCGAAGTACTTGTCACTTTCAACTTGGCCGTTTGCGAGAGCCTCGAAGTCTGCGTCCTCTTCGACGAAGGTGAAGTCGGTTTCGCCACTTGCGAGGCGCTCGTACTGGGAAGCCTGCATGTAGTCTTCGTCGGCTTCTGTGATTGGGTTGCCGTTGTTGTCGAAGAATGGGTGGCCAGCACCCATGATGACGTTGAGATCACTGTTGATCATCTCTTCGGCCATCGCGTGCAGATCATTGCGGTTGGAGTTGTGAGCTGCCCAAGCCGCAGGAGTTGCGTGGTTGAAAGGAACAGAGGAAACAACGCCGGCTGCCTTGCCCTTTTCAATTGCGTACTCAGAGGTGTTCTTCGCAGGCTCGTTGGCTGGGTTGATGCCGATCATGCCGTTGGTGGTCTTAACGCCGGTTGCCATTGCGGTTCCTGCAGCAGCGGAGTCGGTGAAGTTCTCATTGACATAGTTGTGATCAGCCCACGCGCGCTCAGGGTCGTAGGAGTTTCCATCCTGGAAGGTGGACTGTGCAAGCTGGGTCCACTCAGCGCCTTCAAATGCCTGAACTGGAGTGCCACCCTCAACTGGGGTGACAGAACCTGGCTCGCCTTCGACCTGGTGCATGGTCTGGCCGGTTTCAAACAGGTTGGTTGCGGAGACATGGTTGTAACCCATGCCGTCACCGATCATGTAGATGATGTTCTTTGGAGCATCCAGAGGTGCTGGAGTTTCAGGATGGAGCTCGCTGGAGGACAGCAGTCCTGAGGATCCAGAAACGTAGGAGGACTGGGCGGCAGCGGTGCCGGAGATTCCAGCGAGAACAATGCTGGAGGTGATGGCGCAAGTGATTGCAAGCGAACGACGCTTGAAAGACATTTTATTCCTTATGTTGGGCTCGAGAGTGTGCTTCAGGGCTTCACTGGGAATGTGCTTTTCATGAAAATCAAGCAAGAAAGGTATGAAAACCAAAGAGTTTTCCGAGTTTTCACCCGGGCAATCCATAAGGTAGAGGCTATATGTCAATTCCTGGCTACTTTTAAGTGAAGTCTTGGCAACTAATCTTCGGCTCGCCTATTTTCCTAAAAAACCGACTAATTAGTGTCTGAAATTTGCCAAGAGTGTGTATGAAGTGTGCTCAAAATGTGCTCGCAGCATGTTTATGGAAAGCAGAAAGGGCACCCCTTCAAAATGAAAGAGTGCCCTGAACTGCTGAAACATGGATAAAACATGTTTAAATTGCGGTGCCCCCAGCAGGATTCGAACCCGCGACCAACCGGGTAGAAGCCGGTTGCTCTAATCCACTGAGCTATGGAGGCGTAGAAACTACTACTGGTGCCAAACCGGCAATCTAGAAAGCTTCTCGAAACACTTTATATAGAAACTCCCACAATTGACAAGAAATACCCAATTGTGTGAAGCCCCACATTATTGCGTGCGCTTGGAACTTTACCGTACACCCGTGTTCGGCTATCACATGGATCACTCAACTATGGTTCTGGGTGTTGGGGAGGTTAGATTAGGGGCATGGATGAGCAGGTCGTTGCCGAGGGTTCTGGTGGAGTTTCTTCTCCAGTGAATAAATCGCAGGTAAAGAGCAGCAAGGTGAGAATCACCTGGCCTTTCTACGTTTTGTTTGCGTTTGTGGCTGGTTTGGTGGGTGTCATTTTGGCGTGGGGTTTCCTGTCGGAATCTCTTGCTGCATTGGGCATCCCTGATCCGGGCCCGATGACTACTGCTGGTTTGCCGTTTTTGCGTGCGGTGGGCTGGATTGTTGCTGCGTTGTCAGCGGGTAGTTTCATGGCGACGACCTTCTTTATTAGTCCGCGAGAAATTAAGCGCAGCGCGGAAGATGGGCCTCAGAAGGCTAGTTATCTGAATCGTTCGTATTTGTCGGTGGATGGTTCCATCGCGGCGCGTACGGGTTCGTTTGCGGCTATTTGTTTTGGCCTTGTGGCGATTGTGATGATCCCGATGGTGATGTCAGACTTGTCGGGGCAACCGTTTACTGAGGCGCTGAAGTTGCAGAACTGGGCGATCGCATTCGAGCAGGTTGCGTTGGCTAAGGCGTGGGCGTGGGTTGCTGGTTTTGCCTTCATCACCGGTATCGCTGGTCTGTTTTGTCGTACATGGTTGGCACAGCCGTTGCTGTTTGCGGGTTCCATCATCATGACTGTTCCACTTGGTTTGGAAGGTCACTCAGCTGCCGGTGGCGACCACGATTACGGCACGAACTCCCTGTTGTGGCACTTGGTTTTGATGCTGCTGTGGGTGGGTGGCCTGATGGCGTTGATTGCGCACGCTCGCCGCATTGGTCCCAACATGGATATGGCAGTGAAGCGTTATTCCATCATCGCAACCTACGCAGTTATTGGTATGGCGATTTCTGGCGTCGTGAATGCGTTGCTGCGCATGGACTTCTCAGATCTGTTCACCACTAATTATGGTTTGCTGGTCTTTGCTAAGGCTGTTGGTGTTGTCGTGGTGGGCATGTTCGGTTTGGCCCACCGCACTTTCACCATCCCGAAGCTAGAGAAGGATCCAAAGAACTCAGCGCTGTTTACTCGCATCGCGATCGTGGAAGTTCTTGCCATGGCTGCGGTCACCGGCGTTGCTATTTCCATGGGACGCACCCCGCCACCTGCACCAGAGATTCAAGACCTTTCAGTGATGGCTTTGGAAATGGGCTACTCCCTGGAGAAGGAACCAACTCTTCTCAACGTGTTCACCATGTGGCGTTTTGATTTGATGCTGGGCACCATCGGCATCATGTTATTGGCCTTCTATATGTATGGCCTTGTGGCTTTGCGTCGACAAGCAAAAAAGTGGAACCACATGCGCACCTTCTGGTGGGTGCTGGGCTGTATCACCCTGGTGGTCACCGTTTCTTCCGGCATCGGCATGAATATGCCGGCGACGTTCTCCATGCACATGGTCGCGCACATGCTGTTGTCCATGGTCGTGCCGGTGTTCCTGGTGCTGGGCGCGCCGTTGTCGCTGATCATGGAGGCCGTTGCGCCTGGAGAGCCGGGCCGACCTGGGCTGCACGAATGGGCTGCGGTGATGACTGATAATCCGCTGCTGAAATTCATCATGCACCCAGCGGTGAACACGATTCAGTTCATCATCATTTTCTACGCGCTCTACCTGACGCCGCTGTATGACATCATGGTGTCCGAGCACGCCGGACACCTGATCATGAACTTCGTGTTCGTGATTTCCGGTTACGTCTATTACTGGGAAATGATCGGTCCTGACCCCAAGCCGGAGGAACGCACGCATGTGTCGCGTCTGGCGTGGCTGACTTTCTCGATGCCATTCCACCTCTTCTTCGGCGTGTACCTCATGCAGCTCCAGGTCATTTTGGCGGAGGATTTCTACACCAAACTCAACCTGCCATGGGAGGTCGATCTGGCCTACGACCAGCTCGTTGGCGGCGGCATCGCCTGGGCGTCGGGTTCCTTCCCGCTGATTGTCGTGTTCGGTTACCTCTTCCGTGGTTGGTTCCGTGAGGAAAGAATCGTGGAGAAAAACTACCAGGCCCGCGCCGAAGCCACTGGTTACGCTGACGCCGAGGAATACAACAGGATGCTCGCACGCATGAACGAGGGCCACGACATGCACGGCGACTACTACCAGGAAACCTTCGAGCCCAAAGACAAAGACAAAGACAAAGAATAAGCTTTTCGACGTCTCCCCGCACCCCTTCCAGCCCGCCCCTGTGGATAACTAGGCCTCATTTTCGATCAGGCCACAACTTATCCACAGGCGGGCTTTTTCTTCCTTTACGCGCTTGTCGTTCGGTGCCAGACTGCGTGGTGAAAGCACTCATCACCTATCAGAAAAGGGAAGAAAAATGATCAACACACCAGTAACCATCGCCGGCCGCATCGTCAGTGACTCCGTATATATTGGCCGTAAAGACAACCTCGACGGCGTCCTAAGAATCCGCGTGGCCAGCTCCCGCTCCTACAAGCAGGGCGAAAAATGGCACAACGTGGACAAAGTCTTCATCAACGTTGAAGCCTGGGGAAAACTCGGCGTCAACTCCCACATTTCCCTCAAACCAGGCGTCTCTGTGATCGTCCAAGGCTTCCTGTACACCAATGAATGGGAAGTGGAATCCGCTGATCCCAATGTTAAAAAGCTAGAAAAGCGCCAAGAAATCAGGATGCGAGCAACCTCCATCGGCATTGACATGAACCACTACATCGTTGGCTTCAAGGAAAGTAAGCCCAACGCATCCAACAGCCCCGAGGGCGTGGAGATGCCAGATGCAAACTTGGAAGACTATCCAGATGTAGATCAGAAGCGGGGAGCGAAGCAGGTGGCGGCTTCGGATGCTTCGGAGGAGGGGACAGAGGCTTCGGAAGCTGACGAGGCTCCTGAGACTCCTGAGGAAAAACGCGAATTAGCTATGGCTGGTGTGGGAGCAGGTTCAGGCTCTGATTCAGGCGAGGAAGCGCCTTTTTAATCGCCAAACATCTAAATGGTCGCAGCGGGGGAGTGATCCTTCGCTGCGATTGCTGTAAGGCCCACTTGCCCGAGGTCCCTAAATTGGCGCTGCTCATGTAATCTTGTGCGTTGAGTACTTAAACGCAAATTCGCATTTAAAGGGGTTACATTGGGCGAGTTCATCTACACGATGAAGAACGTGCGTAAGGCAATCGGTGACAAGGTCATCTTGGACAATGTCTACATGTCCTTCTACCCAGGCGCCAAGATCGGTGTCGTCGGACCCAACGGTGCCGGTAAGTCATCGATCTTGAAGATCATGGCTGGGTTGGATCAGCCTTCCAACGGTGAAGCATTCCTGGATCCAGGTGCAACCGTGGGCATCCTGTTGCAGGAGCCACCACTAAACGAAGAAAAGACTGTTCGCCAGAACGTCGAAGAAGGTCTTGGTGAGATCTTCGAAAAGAAGCAGCGCTTCGACGCCATCGCAGAAGAAATGGCAACCAACTACACCGACGAGCTCATGGAAGAAATGGGCGTTCTGCAGGAGGCTCTCGACGCAGCTGATGCGTGGGAGATCGACTCCAAGATCGACCAGGCAATGGATGCATTGCGTTGCCCTCCAAGCGATGAGCCAGTTACCCACCTCTCCGGTGGTGAGCGTCGCCGCGTCGCACTGGCAAAGCTTCTGCTTGCAGAGCCAGATCTGCTGCTGCTCGATGAGCCTACTAACCACCTTGACGCCGAGTCCGTCCTGTGGCTGGAGAAGCACCTCGCTGACTACAAGGGCGCTGTCCTTGCCGTCACACACGACCGTTACTTCCTCGACCACGTTGCACAGTGGATCTGTGAAGTTGACCGTGGTCAGCTGCACCCTTACGAAGGCAACTACTCCACCTACCTGGAGAAGAAGGCAGAGCGCCTCGAAGTTTCTGGCAAGAAGGATCAGAAGCTGCAGAAGCGCCTGAAGGACGAACTCGCATGGGTTCGTTCCGGCGCTAAGGCACGTCAGGCTAAGAACAAGGCTCGTCTGCAGCGTTACGACGAGATGGTTGCGGAAGCTGAGAAGTACCGCAAGCTCGACTTCGAAGAAATTCAGATCCCAACCCCACCACGCCTGGGCAACAAGGTCGTGGAGGTCAAGGACCTGGAGAAGGGCTTCGATGGCCGCGTGCTGATCAAGGACCTGTCCTTCACCTTGCCTCGTAACGGCATCGTCGGCGTGATCGGACCTAACGGTGTGGGTAAGTCCACCCTGTTCAAGACCATCGTTGGCCTTGAAAACCCAGACGCAGGCAGCGTTGAAATCGGCGACACCGTCCAGTTGTCCTACGTGGACCAGGGCCGTGAAAACATTGATCCAGAAAAGACCGTTTGGGAAACCGTTTCCGACGGACTCGACTACATCATTGTCGGACAGAACGAAATGCCATCCCGCGCATACCTGTCCGCCTTCGGATTCAAGGGCGCAGATCAGCAGAAGCCATCCAAGGTCCTCTCCGGTGGTGAGCGCAACCGCCTCAACCTCGCGCTGACCTTGAAGCAGGGCGGAAACCTGATCCTCCTCGATGAGCCTACAAACGACCTCGACGTGGAAACTCTGGGCTCCCTGGAAAATGCACTCCAGAACTTCCCTGGCTGTGCAGTGGTCATTTCCCACGACCGTTGGTTCCTGGACCGCACCTGTACCCACATCCTCGCGTGGGAAGGCAACATCGCGGAAGGCCAGTGGTACTGGTTCGAAGGCAACTTCGAAGACTACGAGAAGAACAAGGTGGAGCGCCTCGGTGCTGACGCCGCACGTCCTTCCCGTGTCACTCACCGCAAGCTGACTCGCTAGAGTCGAAGCAGCGCTAAACCCCTCACAGAGATTGTTCTGTGAGGGGTTTTAGTTTTTACTGATGCTTCTGCTTGGTTTGCATGGAGTTCGTTGGGACATCATTGCAGAAGATGGTGTTGGTGAGTTTTTGCAGGAAACGGCACAACAGGGTGCGTTCCGAATCATGGTGATGGAGCCACCCACGCTTTCTGGTCCGGGGTGGTCATCAATCCTTACAGGATATTGATGAGCATGGTGTGACAGATAATTCCCTGGTGGGCAAGCGTCTGTGGAACTACCCGGATTTTCTGGCAAGGGCTTTTTATCAGGACCAATCCACGCGTACTATTGCCACAGCAAGTTGGCCTGTATTAGCGGATCCCCATGGTTTAGGCCCAATTATTCATCCTCGGATGGAGCAGCAATTCGCTGGGCTTCATAACGTCATCGTGCGTGATGGTGAAACCCTGGGATATGAGCGCATCGATGCGGAAATCGCTTCGATCGCTACAGCTGCGCTCCGGCAGAAGGGGTTTGATGCGGGATTTGTGTACTTCGGTGAAATCGATGATGCTGGCCATATTTTCGGCCTGGCAGGCGACGAATACCGAGATGCGATTCGCAGGGTCGACACCCACGTGAAGAAGGTTCTTTCTGAAGTGTCACGACGCTCCGACGAGCTCGGGGAGGACTGGCTGGTAGTGATCACAACTGATCATGGTCACCTTGATGAGGGCGGGCACGGCGGCACCACCGATCGGGAGCGAGAATCCTGGATCATCACGTGGAGCCCGCACCGGGAACTGCCAGAGTGGCCTGAAGAAATTGCGCCGCATGAGCTGGCAGAACTGATGCTTGTGGAGCGCCGAACCTTGAGGTGATTGTCACTAAATGTGCTCAGCTTCGTGGGATCGGTAGAATGCTTGCGAGACGCTTGATTTGCAAGATGTGAGCAAAGAGACGGCCAAGCAAACAGCTACAAAGAAAGAGGCTAGGCGAACCCCATGGCAGCCAACAATGTCAACGACGACACCCAAAATAATCTTCACGTGACGGAGGTGGATCTCCGCTGGGCTGATTTCGATCGTTTTGGGCACGTCAACAACGCGGCGTTCATTGAGATCGCGCAGGAAGCTCGATTGGCGTTTGCGGAGGATCAGTTCCGTGAGCGTGGCTATGAGATCCCTGCTGTGTTTGTGCGCCACTTGGAAGTTGATTATTTGCGTGCGATCTTGCCGGATACCACCCAGGCTGTCGTGGAGACACAGGTGACCAAGATCGGTAATACTTCCTTCAGCACTCGTCAAGAGGTCAAGGATCGTAACGGTCGTGTGTGCTGCGTGGTTGAGTGCGTGCAGGTGGCTGTCAATGTGCAGACTGCTGCGCCCCGTTCCATCAGCAAGGTGGAGCGCAAGGTGCTGACCGCTGTCGCTACTGATGAGGTGCAGTCGCAGGAAGCTCTAGAAAAGTAGTGGTTGAGACTCTTTCTATCACCTCAGGTGCGGCTGGCCTGCAGGCGCTTGTTGCGCGTGCGGTTGGTTTGGATGAGTTGGCGAGCGCGCGTTTCCGCCAGCTCACGCCAGAGGTCGTTGATGTTTTTGTCACCACTCCGTTCAACGTGACGGCGTCGCGCCGGGTATTTGGTGTGGCGGGTCGCGATGGCGCTGCAGTTGGCGCGAAGGATTTGCTGCAGGCACTCAGCGAGGGCCGGGAAGACGTAGGCACCTCCCGCGACGCCAGCTGGCCGGGCTCATTGCCGCCAGCCACGGGCTTTACGCTTGTCGACGAACTCCCCACCCACGTGGTGCGCACTTTGGCTGATCAGGGTCAGGCATTGGCTCGCCAGTTCTCCGGCCCGCTTGGCCCTCCGGCTTCGTTGATGGATCAGGAAGTTATTTCAGCAGAAGGCAATGGCAAGAAGGCCGGAATCCCGATGCGCACGGTATTTACCTGCACTTCGCTTGGTTTGATCCCAGGTTTTGAGGCAGCCAATGATGTGCCGAGGCACCTGCGGGTATCGGTGAATGGTCGTTGGACCCGCGTTGATGCTCCCTATGGCAGTGTTTATCACTCGTCAGGTTTGGGTCTGAGCGTTTTCTAAAGCAAGACCCAGCCTGCAAGGGCCGCACCCGCGGCGATGGCCCACGGCGGAATTTTCCAGTGGGCTAGCCCCAGCCAACACACCGTTGCGATAGCTAATGCGGAAACGCTGGTGATGCCGTGGGTGAATACGGGATCGTAGAGCGCTGCGCCCAAAAGCCCCACCACACCGGCGTTGATGCCGGTGACTGCTGCTTGGATGCGCGGTGCTTTTCGCCAGCGTCCCCAAAAGTACATTCCGCTGATGCTCAAGAGTGCGGCGGGGAAGAAGATCGCCAGGCTGGCCAGCACTGCACCACCGATGCCACCGTAGATTGCGCCGAGGTAGCTGGCGAAGCTGAACATGGGGCCAGGCACTGCCTGCGCTGCGGAGTAGCCGGATAGGAAGTCGGTTTCTTTAATAAAACCGGGCGCAACAACGAGCTTTTCCAGCAGTGGCAAAACCACGTGGCCGCCGCCGAACACTGTGGATCCGGCTTGAATGAATGCTGGATAAAACCCGCCCATGATTACGGCGCCGAGAAGTGCGCCCAAAAACACCACTAGTGATCCGATGCCCGCCCAAGCCGGTATGGCGCGTAGCGGGGAAGGGGGTGGGGTGGCGTCGATAAGCGAATTGAAGCTGAAGGCACCGATGAGGCCAGCGAGAATGATGACGCCGAGGTGTGTAAACGCGTTGGGGAGGGCGAGCACCGCGATGCCGGAGGCGACCGCGATGGTGGCGGCGCGCGGCGTGGAGGCCATGGAGCGCGCCATGCCGGTGACTGCGTGGAAGACGACGGCGACCGCTGCGGCGAGCAGGCCGAGCGTCCAGCTGGCGGAGGTCGCATCAAAAAGCAGGGCGAACGCCGCCATGAGCGCCAATGAGGGCCAGGTAAACATGAGCCAGGCGATCGCCATGCCGGAAAAACCGGCGCGGTGGTAGCCCAGCATCATACCGACCTGCGACGATCCAGGTCCGGGAAGTAGTTGGCTGAGCGCTACGATCTCGGAATATTGGCGATCATCCAGCCAGCGCCGCCGCTCCACGAATTCCGTGCGGAAATATCCGAGGTGCGCGGTGGGGCCGCCGAAAGCGCTGAAGCCCAGCACGCCGAAACTGCGTGCGATTTCTGCAATTCGATTCACAATCGCTTAGCTTATGGTCAAAACGACTTTTTGGCAGAAGTTAAGCGTGCGGATCGGGGTTGGAATTGATCAGCATATCGGCCGCGCGCACCATATGCTCCCAAATCGCTTCACGCTGCTCCGCGGTCAAATCCACGCCGTCGAGTGCATTGGACATGAGCTGCAGCCAACGCTCCGCTGCGGTGACGCCGATGGGGTAATTGACGTGACGCATGCGCAGACGAGGGTGTCCACGCTGCTCCTGATAATCCTTCGGGCCGCCCCAGTACTGGCTGAGGAACATCTTTAGACGCTGCTCGGCGCCCTCAAAATCATCCGGCGGATACATCGGGCCTAAAATATCGTCGTTGGGGACCTGTTCATAAAAACGGTGGACGATGAGGGAAAACGTTTCCTCGCCGCCCACAGAATCATAAAAATTTTCTGAGGTTGTCATGGGTACCAGTCTAAGCCCTGGCCTTACGCCAGTAAGGTGTTACCCATGCGCGAACTAGCACTCAACATGGCCGGCGTCACCGTGCGGCGCGGCGAGAAATTGCTTCTCGACGATATCTCCCTCTCAATTCCGCAAGGGTCGCACTGGGCCGTACTTGGTCCAAATGGCGCCGGTAAAACCACCATGCTGAAGATCGCAGCCACCTTGCTGTACCCATCGGAAGGCACCGTGGACATCCTGGGGCATCGCTTTGGTCGGGTGGATACTCGTGAGCTGCGGAAAACAATCGGCCTGGTGGACCCGAAGCAAAGATTTACCAACCTGCCGGCCCACGAAATTGTGCTGTCGGGGTTAACCGCCTCCAACGGGTTGTTGCCACGGTGGTCGGCTTCGGCTTCGGAGTTGGAGCGGTGCGCTTTGATGTTGGAGTTGGTGGGCATGACAGCGCGTGCCGATCGTTACTGGGCCGATATGAGCCAGGGCGAAAAAGCCCGCACCCTGATTGCTCGTGCGCTGATTATCTCACCGACCCTACTGCTGCTTGATGAACCCACCACCGGCCTTGACCTGCCCGGACGTGAAACTTTGCTCAGTGTGATTGATGGTTTGCGAGCCGCTCTTCCTGGTCTGACGACAGTGATGATCACCCACCACGTCGAAGAGATCGCCGCCTCCACGACAGATATCCTCATGATCAAGGACGCCCGCATACTGGCTTCGGGGACTGTTTCAGAAGTGATGACTCCTGAAAATTTGGGCGCGCTGTATGACATGTCGGTGTCGTTGGAAACTGTGCGCAGCCGGTGGTTCGCGTTCGATGCTCTGCATTAAAAGGGGCTAGTTTTACACAAAAGTGGACAGCTTGGTCTATCATTGCCAGAAGACCGGTCCTTTTAGGGCCATAGAATTCTGATTACAGGAGTTGATCTACCTTGTCTTTTGACCCAAACACCCAGGGTTTCTCCACTGCATCGATTCACGCTGGGTATGAGCCAGACGACTACTACGGTTCGATTAACACCCCAATCTATGCCTCCACCACCTTCGCGCAGAACGCTCCAAACGAACTGCGCAAAGGCTACGAGTACACCCGTGTGGGCAACCCCACCATCGTGGCATTAGAGCAGACCGTCGCAGCACTCGAAGGCGCAAAGTATGGCCGCGCATTCTCCTCCGGCATGGCTGCAACCGACATCCTGTTCCGCATCATCCTCAAGCCGGGCGATCACATCGTCCTCGGCAACGATGCTTACGGCGGAACCTACCGCCTGATCGACACCGTATTCACCGCATGGGGCGTCGAATACACCGTTGTTGATACCTCCGTCGTGGAAGAGGTCAAGGCAGCGATCAAGGACAACACCAAGCTGATCTGGGTGGAAACCCCAACCAACCCAGCACTTGGCATCACCGACATCGAAGCAGTAGCAAAGCTCACCGAAGGCACCAACGCCAAGCTGGTTGTTGACAACACCTTCGCATCCCCATACCTGCAGCAGCCACTAAAACTCGGCGCACACGCAGTCCTGCACTCCACCACCAAGTACATCGGAGGACACTCCGACGTTGTTGGCGGCCTTGTGGTTACCAACGACCAGGAAATGGACGAAGAACTGCTGTTCATGCAGGGCGGCATCGGACCGATCCCATCAGTTTTCGATGCATACCTGACCGCCCGTGGCCTCAAGACCCTTGCAGTGCGCATGGATCGCCACTGCGACAACGCAGAAAAGATCGCGGAATTCCTGGACTCCCGCCCAGAGGTCTCCACCGTGCTCTACCCAGGTCTGAAGAACCACCCAGGCCACGAAGTCGCAGCGAAGCAGATGAAGCGCTTCGGCGGCATGATCTCCGTCCGTTTCGCAGGCGGCGAAGAAGCAGCTAAGAAGTTCTGTACCTCCACCAAACTGATCTGTCTGGCCGAGTCCCTCGGTGGCGTGGAATCCCTCCTGGAGCACCCAGCAACCATGACCCACCAGTCAGCTGCCGGCTCTCAGCTCGAGGTTCCCCGCGACCTCGTGCGCATCTCCATTGGTATTGAAGACATTGAAGACCTGCTCGCAGATGTCGAGCAGGCCCTCAATAACCTTTAGAAACTATTTGGCGGCAAGCAGCTTTTCAATATAAGCAATGCGAGCCTCCACCATGTAGCCGAAGAGTTCGTCAGAAGTTGAGACGGACTCTTCGACTGCTTTACGGGTCAGTGGCGCTTCCACATCTGGGTTCTCATCAAGCCATGGCTTAGGAACCGGAGCAAACACATCCGGCTTTTCGCCCTCTGGACGATTGTCAAAGGTGTAGTCAGAAGTCAGGGTGAAGCTGAAGACATCAGCCATCATCATCTCCCGGATGATGGTTGCTTCCTTGAGGGACAGCCCGATATCAGTCAAGAACTTCAAGGACTCCTCCGCACCCGCGATTCGCAGTGGGGAAGTGCCCTGAGTAGAGATCTGTTCATCCAGCGCGACCAGAAGAACACGTGGAGTCTCACGGAATTGGTCGCGCAATGAGCTCCACAGCGTATGAATAGATTGCCGCCAATTGTCCGGATCAAGATCGGGCACCTTGATATCATCGATGATGCGCACCCAGACGCGATCAATGATTTCTTGACGATTTAGCACATGGTTATACAGTGCGCGAGGGGTGACACCCATGTCTCGGGCGAGGCGGTTCATGGTCACGGCAGCGAATCCTTCGCGGCCGGCAATGTTTAAAGTGCGCTCCACTATGGATTCGACGGAAAGGATACGTTGGGTGGGGCGTCCAGGACGACGTCCCGTGGAAGTGGCCGCCAGAGTTGACGCTACGGCTGGTTTCATAGTTTCGCTAGGCATGTTATATGACGTTACGCCTTTTTCTACAAGACAACCAGCGTTTTCAGCGAGATACTGGACATATCAACTAAAATCCCTGAATAAAACATCTAACATGGGTTTTATACAGAAAATTCATACGAAAGGTTGATCATGAAGAAGAAGATTGCGGTCGTTACCGGAGCGACCGGAGGCATGGGAATTGAGATCGTCAAAGACCTCTCCCGCGACCACATTGTCTACGCCTTGGGCCGAAATCCAGAGCATCTGGCAGCTCTCGCAGAGATCGAGGGAGTAGAGCCTATCGAGTCCGATATCGTGAAGGAAGTGTTGGAAGAGGGAGGCGTCGACAAGCTAAAAAACCTCGACCACGTGGATACGCTGGTGCACGCCGCGGCGGTGGCGCGTGACACGACCATCGAAGCCGGCAGTGTGGCCGAATGGCACGCACACCTTGATCTCAACGTCATTGTCCCGGCCGAGTTGAGTCGCCAACTCTTGCCCGCCCTCCGCGCGGCATCCGGCTGCGTCATCTACATCAACTCCGGCGCCGGCAACGGACCACACCCCGGCAACACCATCTACGCCGCCAGCAAACACGCCCTCCGCGGACTCGCCGACGCCTTCCGCAAAGAAGAAGCCAACAACGGCATCCGCGTCAGCACTGTCAGCCCCGGCCCCACCAACACCCCCATGCTGCAAGGCCTCATGGACTCACAAGGCACCAACTTCCGCCCAGAGATCTACATCGAACCAAAAGAAATCGCCAACGCAATCAGATTCGTGATTGACGCTGGCGAAACCACCCAGATCACCAACGTGGACGTACGACCACGTATCGAACTGGCGGACCGGAAAGATTAGTTCTGGGGGGCTTCCTGGGCTTCCTGGGTTTTTACTGGGGCTGTCTGGACTGCGGGGTTTTCTTGTGGCTCGGTGTTGGCTTGCTTGTGGCCGTCAGCCAGCTTGCGGGCCATGCCGACCAAACCAGGAACCACCGAAATGAACACGATCAGCAAGAAAATCAGATCAATATTGTTGCGGACGAAATCGAACTGACCCAACGCAGCACCCAAAGCCACCACGCCGGAACCCCACAAAATGCCACCGATCATGTTGTAAATAATGAACGTGCGGTAACGCATGCCAGCCATACCTGCGACCAGAGGTGCGTAAGTACGGACGATGGGCACGAAACGGCACAAAATGATCGTCACGGGGCCATGCTTCTCAAAGAAATCCTCAGTCTGCTTGAGGTATTCCTGCTTGAAAATCCTGCCATCCGGACGATTGACCAGGCGAGGGTGGAACTTGTGGCCAATCCAGTAACCCACCTGATCGCCAAGAATTGCGGCGATAGGGCAGAGGATCAGCACCAGCCACAGCGGTGCAAAAGGGTCAGCCTGGTTAGCTAGGAGACCACCGGTGAAAAGGAGAGAATCACCTGGTAGAAGTGGGAAAAGTAGGCCTGATTCGATAAAGACAATGGCAAGCATCGCCGGAAGAATGAAGCTACCGAACGGGCCGGAGCCGGAAAGAAGTTCCATAGGGTCCAGCCAGGACGGACCTAGCGCAACCTGGGAGACGGAGTCCGCAAGAGTAAAAACCATGGTGGACAGAGTACTCTTGGTTGACTGAATTTCTATACGGCAAAGTGTGACTTTTTAGAAAAATAGGGGTTTATTCAGGGTTGGGGTGGTCTGGTGTTGTATGGGATTGGTGACGTGTTGGTGTGGGCATGGCTGTGCCCGGTATCAGACACACTGGGGCGACTGACAACAGGCACAACAACATGACAACAACTCAGCAATAACAAGGGCTAGAACAATCTGCCCTCATCACCAGGATCCGGCTCAGGACCAGGTGGATCCGGCGGGCTCGGCGGTTCCGGTGGTGGGCCATGATGCTTACGTCTGGCCCACGCACCACCGGAACGATCAGCAGCAGCCGACCGGTTAAACACCGGCCCCTCACCACTTGCTGAGTAGTGACCTACTCTGCCAGTAACGGGATCGCGGTCCATAAACCCTTTACCATTGACCCCACTCCTGGAATCATCGTTGCGTGGGTGGTGATTAAAGCACTGATGCGTGAGATTGACCAGGTTGGTCAGCCCACCTCTCATCCAGGGATCTAAATGATGAACCTCGCACTCTAACTGCGGCCTGTCACAATTGGGTGCCGAGCACACCAACTCAGAAGCAAACAACGCGATGCGTTGAGTCAGGTTCGCTGAGCGCTGCATCCTATTGACGTTCAACGGCTGCCCCGTCTCACCATCGAGGAGCACAGCGAAGTCGTATTTCGCAGCGATGAGGTTCATGATCTCCGCCAAGTTCAATGAGTAACCCGTATTGGTGGGGTACAGGTTGTTAAGTAGACTGCCATCGCCATGATCACCGTGGTTGATCTCATCAAGATCATCGGTGGTCATGGAGATGATGATGCTGGCTGTTCCACCACGAGCTGGGGTGACAATACCGTGGTTGTAGATCTCCATGATGTGATGCAACGCGTCCGCATGGCGTTGCCCGCGGGTGCGCATATCTTCTGCTGCGGGTAGATCCACGAGGTTGCCGCGTTTGGTTAACGGTGCGGTGTTCGCGGTGATCAGTGCTGCGGTGGCTGCGGGCACGAGGCCGCTGATGCGGACCATGTTGTCGGCATCGGGTTTACCTACAGCGAGGTAGCGCCTTTTCATGGCGGTGATGGGGTTGGGGTTGTTTTTATTGGCGGTGGTGACGTGGTGGCGTAGCCACGTGCGGAGGTCTTCTGGGGTGCGCCAGATCGCTTGACTCAGGGCTTGGGTGCGTAGCTCCTCGGCGCTGGGTGTGGTATTCGGGTTGAGGCGGGCGAGTTCGTCGGTGATGATGGCGTGTTTTTCCGCGCTGATCCGTGGCCCACGAGGCTTATCACCATCAGGTTTGCCGTCTTCAGGCTTGTCCGGTTCGGGGTCGGGGTCATCGTCGCCGGAGTCGTCATCACCCGAGTCGCCACCATCAGGACCGCCGTCGGGATTGCCACCATTACCGCCGTTGCCAGATCCAGGGTTTGGCTTCGGTATGGGGTAGAGGGAGTGGGCGAGATTGATGCGGTGGTGGGCGCGTGCTTTGGATAGTCCGAAGGTGGTGGTGAGGTAGTCGATGAGGTGGGTGGAGCCAATGGTGTGGGCGGCGTTGGTGCGTTCGGCGAGGGCTGTGGTTTGGGCGGCGATGGTGGCGTGGTGGTTGATGGTGTGTTCTAGGGCGATGAGGTCGGGCTCGATGGCCTTGTATTGGTCTGGGGTGACACCATGGTCGAGCATGCTGGCCAAATGGTTGTCGATGGCGTTGAGTGCTGTGGTGAGTGCTTGGACGTGTGTGGTGATGCTCATGGTGTCTTCCCCCTTTCCCCGTGTTGTTACCACCCACTCTACCCGCTCACGTGTTCGAATACAAGGGTGATATGCAAACACTTTTTCCTATAGGCTTAACATGCAAGGAAATCCCCTCCGCCGCATTGAATGAGGTGGAGGGGAGCGTCGAAAAGCAAAATCTTTAAACCTGGACCGGCTGCTTGGTCGGTGGCGCGAGCGCGGCTTCGTCGCCGCGGAGCTTGGAGTCGGTTTTTGGGGTCGTAGATATGGTGGTCTGTGCTGGCCTTGTTATCTAGAAAACTTAGAACAACGCCCCAGCGAAGGTCAGCTCGACAGCTTGGGCTGCAGCTTCCACCGCGTCCAGCAGTGCTACCAATTCGTCATCAGTGGTGGTCAGCGGCGGCGCGATGTGGAATCGGTTGCCGGAGATCATCGGCCACACGCCGCGTTCCTTGAATTCTGCAGCACCGGCAGCCATGGCAGTGGCGTCTGCATTGAACTCCACTGCCCAGAAGAATCCGATGCCCCGCACGTCAGCGATCGCTACGTTTTCTTCCGCTAGTTCACGAAGGCGAGGTTCGATCAGTTCAGCGCCAAGTCGAGCTACGCGTGGAATGATCTCTCCTTCCGCGTAAATCTCCAGCGCTGCCTTGGCGGGTGCTACTGCAAGTGGGTGTCCGGAGTAGGTGAGTCCGCCGGAGTATGCCTCTGATCCGAAGGTATCGCGGATTGATTGGGTCATCACGATGCCACCGAGTGGGGCGTAACCTGCGTTAACACCCTTGGCGAAGGTGATCATGTCTGGCTGGAAATCGTCGCCAGCATGCTCGTAAGCAAACAGTTTTCCGGTGCGTCCGAATCCGACCATGACTTCGTCGGCGATGAAGAGGATGCCGTGCTTGTTGCAAAGTTCGCGCACGCCATTTAAGTAACCTGCTGGTGGCAGGATGATTCCTGATGATCCCACCACTGGCTCCAGGACGATCGCTGCGATCATGCCAGCACCTTCAAACGCGATGACATCTTCCAAGTGCTTGAGTGCGCGTTCGCATTCTTCTTCTTGGGTGGTGGCAAAGAATGAGGAGTGGTGCAGGAATGGTGCCCAGAAGTGGTAGATATCTGGGTCGGTGGTGGGGTTGCCCAGGCGGCGGTGTTCGCCGGTGAGCATCATCGCGGATCCGGTTGCGCCGTGGTAGCTGCGGTATGCGGACAGAATTTTGTTGCGTCCGGTGTGCAGGCGAGCCATGCGGATGGAGTGCTCGATGGCGTCGGCGCCGCCGTTGGTGAAAAACACGTGGGAGAATTCGCCACGGGCCATCGACACGATCTTTGCAGCAACATCAGAGCGCACATCATTGCCGAAGGCCGGGTTGATGTTGGTCAACCGGGCTGCTTGGCGCTGGATCGCCTCAACTAATCGAGGGTTGTTGTGGCCTAAGTTTGCCGAGACAAGTTGGGAACCCATGTCGATGAAGGCGTTGCCGTCGAAGTCGTACAGCGTGGAACCTTCGGCAGCTGCCCATACTTTGGGGCTGATTTTGTCCTGCGCGGACCAGGAGTGGAAAACGTGCGCGCGATCGTTGTCGAATGCCCGTTTTTCCTCTTCTTTTGCTTGCACAGATCCGAATTCGATGAATTCACCGTCAAAGTTGGTGTAACCCTTCAATGCCAAACCAGTTCACTCCCCAAAATATTATGAAGTCTTTAAATAACTCACCTCACCCTAGATCAAGCCGAGCTGCTTTAGCACGTGAACGGCTGTTTTGTCGGTTTCTTGCAGCATGAGCGGGTTGGTTCCAGGCATCGGCGAGATGGTGGTGTCGGCCAGCTGCCCATAGGTTGGGATGCCAATCAGGTGCACGCGCGGATCGAGGTTGCCGTTGGGGTGAACCAAAAGTCGGGTTGCCGGATCAACTTCGGGGGAGCCTGTGGGGGCAGCGGTTCCGTCGACGGAATAGTCGTTGAAGGGGCGTACCCGGTCGGCATCTTCCAAAGACAGTGCTAGCGGGTCGGCGTTGCGACGCACATCTGGGTTGTGCATCCACGCGTCGACAAGCACTTTCGATCTCAGCGGCGTATCGCCGGTGGTGGGCGAGGAGATCTGCCATTGACCGTCGCTCACGCTGAGGCGGGGGCGGGCGCCGGCGAAGTGAGCGAGGCCGGCGTCGACAAGCGCAAGAAGTTCGCGGGTGCGGAAAAGCGGTGGGCCGGAGCCGACCATCTGGCCGATCGCCATGACGGCGGCGAAGCGGTTGCGGCGCGATTCGAAGGTCAGGCGGCCTTCCGCGCCCAGGATGGAGCTGGGTTTGCGCGCGGCGGAAATGGACCACAGCGCGGATTTCAGCGGGCTGTCCCAGGCCGTTACTGCATGGCGAATATCGCGGGCCATGCCGTCCGCGATGCGTGCGGTCAGCGCCTCGACGCTTTCATTAATTCCCGCGAGCGGAAATTCCCAAGCATGCAGGTCAAAGACGTCATCGGTGTGCGCGGCGAGTGCTTTAGGAAGCTTATCGACGTCCACCTCATCAATAATTTCCACAATTTTATCCAGACCGGTCCGGATAGATTCTGGGCTTACGCGATCAAGGGTTTCGTAATAGGCTTCGTAGGCGTCGCGAGCAACAGCTGGCCACACTTCCGCATCATAGTTGATGGATGCGACACCACGATTTTGCGCGTTGATCGCCGCGATAACAGCCTTGAGTCGCGCTAGCTTTGCCCCTGGTGGCAGCGATTTGTAATCGGATTTAGGCAGGTAGGGGTAGCCGCGCCCGGAGGAAATAACAAAGTGTGGTTCCTCACCAGATGCCTCGTAGCGCAAACCGGAACGGGTGCTGGGATCCTCGTGGAAGATGCCGCCACGATCGATGGTGGTCAGCGCCATGATATCGAAAAATCCCATGCCCAGCCCGCGGACAAGCACCTGTTCGCCAGCGGGAATGAGGCTGGCATCCTGCTCGACAGGGTTGCCGGGCTTGACCCACACCAGATCAGGGTTCTCCTCCAAAGCAGCCGCGATGGACAGCTCCTCCGCATTGGGGGCGGGGGTTTGCCAGCCGACAGCCAACACAGTGGAATCGGCGGAAATCATCTCAGAATTATCTAAGGTGATCACATCGCGGTCACCATCTTCGCGGATGCCAATCGCGCGCGCATGGTGCTGCTCGACCTTGACCCACTGTGGCAACAGCTGCAAAGCGACATCGAAAGCCCACCGCAGATATGCGCCATAAAGAGCACGGGAAGGATTGGACTGGATAACAGTGGCTGCTAGCTCTTCCTTGAAATCCTCCGCCACGGATGCAGCTGGGGGGTAGGTGCGGAACAGCTCGATGGCTTTTGTAGGAATGCCGCTCAAATCCTCATCGCCGCGCAGCAGGCGAATCCAATCAAATTGCAGTGGTCCTTCCACCACTGGAGCGCTCACCGTAGAGCCTGGCTCTGTGAATAATGTCACCGCACCGGCCAGAGTATTCATGCACAGCGTGCGGGTTTGATCAGTGCGCCACACGTTGCCTGCACCCATCTGGGCATCCTCAATCAGGTGGATGGTCAAGCCTTGTTTGGGGCGGGAAACTGTGTTGAGAGCTGCTGCGATCCTTTCGAGTATGGAAATACCTCTGGGGCCAACTCCAACGATGGCTACCTGCTTATCGGTTGTGCTCACGAAAACTCCTGATCATTAAAATAAATACCCCAATTAGACAGGTTGGTCTGAACCAATATACCGATCAGTCTAAAAGTGTGTTAAGTTCTGGAACATAAATTAGCTGACACGTAAAGTAACTTAAAGATTCACTGGAGGTAAGCCTAGTGTTTAAAAAGCACAGACACGGTCTCGGCTCCCCCGAAACCAAACCACGCTCAATAACCCGCCGGTTTTTCACCGCGGCCGCCGCTACGCTGGCAGGATTGGCAGTCCTGTCCGGCTGCACAGCACAACCCTCACAAGCAGAAGACAACACGCTCACTTACTTAGAGCCACAGTTCTTCCGCACCCTGTACCCACCATCAGCGGGCTTTTACCCCAACGGCAGTGTGGTGAACAACATTGCAGACCGCTTGCTCTACCAGGATCCTGAAACCTTGGAACTCAAGCCGTGGATCGCCACCGAACTCCCAGAAGTAAACGAAGACGCCACGGAATTTACCTTCAACATCCGCACCGATGTCACCTACTCCGATGGCACCCCGCTGACGGCTGAAAACGTGGTGAAAAACTTCGATCTCTATGGCCTCGGCGATCAAGATCGACGCCTCACCATCTCTGAGCAGATCACCAACTACGACCACGGCGAAGTAGTAGATGAGGACACCGTCCGATTCCACTTCTCTGAGCCTGCACCTGGTTTTGCTCAGGCCACCAGCTCCTTCAACGCTGGCCTTTATGCCGATTCCACCTTGGAGTTCGCCAATGAGGATTTCGCCCCAGGCAACGCCCAAAACGTCATCGGCTCCGGTCCTTTCGTGATCACCGATGAAACCCTAGGCACCAACCTCACCTTGACTGCGCGTGAGGATTACGATTGGGCACCACCATCACGCGAACATCAAGGTCGCGCGAAGCTTGACGCCGTCAATTATGTCCTCGCGGGTGAAGAATCCGTCCGCATCGGAGCCATCGTTGCTGGCCAAGGTGATATCGCCCGCCAGATCGAAGCGCCAGTGGAGGCACACCTGAAGGATGCAGGCATCCCGATCATCTCCGCAGCCACCAACGGTGTGAACAACAGCTTCAACTTCCGCTTCAAAAACGAGCTGCTCTCAGACATCCGTGTTCGCCAAGCTCTGATCCACGCGATCGACCGCGAAAAGATCATGCGTGTGCTGTTTAGTGATTCCTATCCGCTGGCAACTTCTGTGCTTGCGCAAAATGCACTGGGCTACAAAGAACAAGTAGATGCCTATGTCTACGACCTAGACAAAGCAACAGCTCTGCTTGACGAAGCCGGCTGGACCCTTGATAGCGACGGCATGCGTCGCAAGGACGGTGAACTTCTAGAGCTCACCTTCAACGAAGCCCTCCCACAGCCTCGTTCACGCGAAGTTGTCACCATGGTCCAAGAACAGCTCGGTGATCTGGGCATCAAGGTCAACCTCAACCCAGGTGACCAAGCAGCCCAGGACGCTGACTCCAAGGATCTCAACAAGATCCAGGTTCGCCACACCATGGTGGGTCGCGCAGACTATGACGTGCTGAAATCCCAGCTGTACTCCACCAACCGCAACGAGCTGTTGAACATGACCGTGGAAGGGGAGACCGCCGATATTGGCGATCCTCATTTGGAGGAACTCCTCATGGCTATTGCATCCAGCCCACGCGAAGAGGACCGTGCAGCAGCATCTGCCGCAGCACAGGATTACATCACCGAGCAGGCATATGTTCTTCCACTGTTTGAAGAGCCAGTTGTCTACGGCGTGCAGCCTTACGTGAAGGGCTTTAGCCCCGAAGTGATCGGCCGCCCCAGCTTCTATGAGACCTACATTGACCATTCCAGCGACCATTCCAGTGAGGAGGACTAAATGACTACCTCGCAGATTCTGCGCCGCATCGGCCAAGCCGTCTTGGTCTTGTTGGTCACCTTTACCTTGGCGTTCATCATGCTTTCCGCCCTCCCTGGCGATGCTGTGTCCGCCCGCTATTCCAGCCCTGATTTGGGTCTGTCACCTGAGCAGATCGCACAGATCCGTGAATCCTATGGTGCCGATGAATCCCTGATCGCTCAGTACTTCTCCACCTTGGGTGGCTTCCTTGTAGGTAACTTCGGTTACTCCGTACAAACCGGAACTGCCGTGGCAACCCAGCTGGCAGAAGCCCTACCAGGCACCTTGACCTTGGCTATTTTGGCATTCTTGCTCGCAGCCATTTTGGCACTGGTTATTTCCATTCTTGCCACCATGGATCGCTTTGCATGGATCAAGGGCATCTTCCAGGCTCTGCCTCCATTCTTTGTGTCCCTTCCAAGTTTCTGGTTGGGCATCATCTTGATCCAGATCGTGTCCTTCCGCCTTGGTTGGGTCCCCGTTATTGGGACCACCCCGGCACAAGGACTGATCCTGCCGACCATCACCTTGTCCATCCCAATTACCGCTCCGCTTGCACAGGTGCTCATCCGCTCGATTGAAGAGGTCAAGGCACAACCGTTCATCGCGGCTGTTCGTGCTCGCGGTGCGGGTGAAATGTGGATCTTCTTCCGCAACATCATTCGCAACGCCCTTTTGCCAACCCTGACGATTGCCGGCATCTTGTTTGGTGAACTAGTCGGTGGGGCCGTGGTCACCGAGGCAGTGTTCGGCCGCGCTGGACTTGGCCAAATGACCGTCAACGCAGTGGCCAACCGCGATATGCCAGTGATGCTTGCCATCGTGGTGATCGCAGCTGCTGTTTATGTTTTGATCAACCTCATCGTGGATTTGTTGTACCCAGTCCTCGATGCCCGTCTGCGCCGCAGGGAAAGGGCATAAGACTCATGAGTAATCCTCCTATTTCACCCAAAAAACCGGTATCCGCTAATCCTCGAACTGGATCCGCTGACCCGGCACGCAAGCGTAAAGCGTTGGGCAATCCTTGGACGAGGCCTGCTGCTGTTATTTCCATCGTGGTACTCGCCGTTGCGGTGCTGATGGCACTTGTTCCTGGACTGTTTACCTCCCAGGATCCGTTCACTGGCGATGATGTGGCGCTGCTTGGGCCAAGTGGCACCCACTGGTTTGGTACCGATTCCGTGGGACGCGATCTCTACAGTCGTGTTGTTTACGGCGCGAGGGAAACCCTGCTCGGTGCACTGATCGCAGTGCTGGTTGGTCTGATCGTGGGAACCCTGATCGGACTGCTCGCAGGTGCACAGCGCGGTTGGGTTGACACTGTATTAATGCGTTTCGTGGATGTGCTGTTGTCCATCCCGGCACTGCTGCTCAGCTTGACTGTCATTATCCTTTTGGGATTCGGCACCATGAACGCAGCGATCGCAGTCGGTATTACCTCTGTTGCCACCTTCGCGCGTCTGGCGCGTTCCCAGGTGATGACTGTTGCAGGTTCCGATTTCGTGGAAGCTGCATACGGTTCCGGTGGCACCCAGGCGCAGGTGTTGTTCCGCCACATTCTGCCTAACTCTCTGACCCCAGTGTTTGCTCTTGCAGCACTGCAGTTCGGTTCCGCGATTTTGCAGCTGTCCGTGTTGGGCTTCTTGGGCTACGGCGCTCCGGCACCAACACCAGAGTGGGGTCTGCTGATCTCTGATGCCCGCGACTACATGGCGACCTCATGGTGGCTGACTGTGCTGCCTGGTTTTGTCATCATCGCCGTGGTTATGTCTGCCAACTACCTAAGCCGCATCATTCAGAAGGAGGCATAGAAAATGACTACTCCCTTGTTAGAGATCAACGATCTGGTTGTCTCCTATCAAACTGCTAAAGGTTTGGTGCATGCTGTCAACAATGTCAGCCTGGAGGTGCACCCTGGCCAAATCACCGCGATTGTTGGTGAGTCCGGTTCTGGTAAGTCCACCACCGCTCAGGCCGTGATTGGTTTGCTGGCTGATAATGCTGAAGTGGATTCTGGTCGGATTTCTTTCAACGGCCGTTCCCTTGTTGGCTTGAACGCACGTGAGTGGAAAAACGTTCGCGGTACCAAAATTGGTTTGATTCCGCAGGACCCCAACAACTCTCTGAACCCGGTGAAAACTATCGGCGCTTCAGTGGGGGAGGGCTTGGCTATCCACAAGCGTGGAACCGCCGCCGAGCGCAAAAAGAAGGTCATTGAGCTTCTAGAGCGCGTGGGTATTGATAACCCAGAGGTCCGCTATGACCAGTACCCGCATGAGCTGTCTGGTGGCATGAAGCAGCGCGCGTTGATTGCCGCTGCCATTGCACTTGAACCAGAGCTGATCATTGCCGATGAGCCCACATCTGCGCTGGATGTGACCGTGCAGAAAATTATTCTCGATCTGCTGGAAGACATGCAGCGTGAATTGGGCATGGGTATTTTGTTCATTACTCACGATCTAGCCGTGGCAGGCGATCGGGCGGATCGCATCGTCGTCATGCAAAAAGGCGAGGTGCGCGAAAGTGGTTACGCGGCTTCGGTCTTGACCGACCCCCAGCATGAGTATTCCAAGAAGTTGCTTGCCGACGCGCCCTCCCTCACCATCGGCGAGATCCCCACGCGAGTTCCGGCCGTAGATCCGGAGGTAGCGCAGGCCAAAGGCCCGCTTCTGGTAGTGGATAAATTCCGCAAGGAACACCAACGAGGCAAAGAAGGAGCATTTGTTGCCGCAAATGATATTTCCTTCGAAGTACTGCCTGGCACCACGCATGCCATCGTCGGTGAATCCGGTTCTGGTAAAACCACGCTTGGCCGCGCGATCGCGATGTTTAATACGCCGACCTCTGGTTCCATTTCAGTAAGTGGCAAGGACATCACCAACCTGTCCAAGGCCCAGCAGCGGGAACTGCGCCAGCAAATCCAGCTGGTGTACCAAAACCCGTATTCTTCCCTGGATCCTCGCCAAACCATTGGCTCCACCATCGCGGAACCTCTGCGCAATTTCACCAAGGTGAGCAAGCAGGAAGCCGACGAAAAGGTGGCACACTACCTGGAACTGGTGGCGCTTGACCCGGCTCTTGCCACCCGTCGCCCACGTGAGCTCTCTGGTGGTCAGCGCCAGCGCGTCGCCATTGCTCGTGCCATGATTTTGGAACCTGAATTGGTGGTTTTCGACGAAGCCGTATCCGCGTTGGATGTGACTGTGCAGGCACAAATCCTGCGCCTGCTCGACGATCTGCAACGAGAGCTAGGCTTGACTTACGTGTTTATTTCCCACGACCTGGCTGTGGTCCGTGAAATCTCTGACACTGTGTCTGTGATGAGTCGCGGCAACCAGGTGGAACTTGGAAAAACCGCAGAAGTATTTAACAACCCGCAAACCGATTTCACTCGCCGACTCATCGACGCGATCCCAGGATCGCGCTATCGTGGTGGCGAACTCAATCTTGGACTATAGGAGCAGATCTTAAAAATGTCAGATCTCATCGACATGCTGGTTGGAGAAGACCTCCCACAGCTGCGTGACAACCGTCCCCAAGCTCGCGACAATGCACAAAAGAGCTTCGAAGCTCTGCTCGAACCGGTCAACCCAGGAACCTTCAGCTTCGGCGAGCGTTACGCCGTGGCCACCTATGTTGCAGGTTTGCACCAATTCGCGCCAGCTGTAGATCTCTACCAAGATTTGCTTCTCGACGACGCCCCAACCACCCTGGCAAACGCCGTCTCCGATGCCATCGACGAGGGCCTATCCGCAGGCCCATACGGCACCTACCGTGAACCTGGACTTGAGTCCGAATCAGAGCCAGGCGGATCTGTGCGCAACGATGCCGCCAAGCTTGGCGAGCGACTTGCAGCAGCATTTGATTACGCACACCTACTAGTTTTCCACCCCCGTGATTCCCGCCCCGAGGTCCTTGGTCGACTCTCCGGCGCTGGCTGGAGCGCGGATGACACCGTGACATTGGCTCAGCTGGTGTCGTTCCTGGCATTCCAGCTGCGTGTTGCCTACGGCCTGCGCACCCTCAAAGGTGAAGACATTCAGGTGAAAGCTCCTCGCCTGAGTATTCCTGAAGCGAAGTGGGAACTGTCCAACAACGGCTTTGAGATCTCCACCTATGAAGAACTCAACCGCCCTGAAGCGTTTGTGAACCACTCTTTGGGCTGGAAGCCATGGGTACCACCAGTAGCAAAGGCAGATCTCACCGAAGAACAGCTGGATTCTTTGATCCAGCCTGAGCGCGCTGATATGCCATACTTCCGTCTCTTGGCACGCGATCCTGCAGCATTGAAGGCGCGTACCCTGACCGATCTGGATATCTTCTTCAACACTGACGGCGAAGGCCTAGGACGTGCAGAGCGTGAACTCGGCGCCACCGTTACTTCCCGCTACAACGGCTGCGTGTACTGCGCATCCGTGCACGCAGGACGTGCTCAGGAAGAATCCGGTCGAGCTGATGATGTCAACGCACTGTTGGCAAGCATCGACTCCGATCTGGGTTCTGACCAGTGGAATGTCATCCGTGACGCTGCTCGCGCACTGAGCTCCACCCCTGCTGCTTTCAACCAGGGATGCATCACCAAGCTGCGTGGCGTTGGATTCAGCGACCTGCAGATCGTGGACTTGATCAACTCTGTGGCGTTCTTCAACTGGGCGAACCGCCTGATGTTGTCACTGGGTGAACCCGAAGTGCCAAAGCGTTTCCTGTAAAACGCATAACCCCGAATACCCCCTGTTTCCAGATCCAAAAAAAGATCTGGCAGGGGGTTTAGGCATAGATTAGGAACTTATGAAGAAACTGCAAATGGCGGCCATTTTGGTCGGAGGCTTTGTGGGGCCGTTTACTGGCCAAGCTCTATCAGTGGTCTTGCCGGAATTTGCAGACACCTTTGATATCAGTGTCAGCCAGGCAGCGCTGACCATGACCGCATACTTGTTGCCCTTTGCCACCATGATGTTGTTTTCGGGGCGCATCACCAGAAAGATCCATCCGCATAAGGTGGTGCAGGCGGCTTATATTGTCACACTGCCACTTGCGCTGTTGCTCCTAGTTACACCATCGTGGGGGCTGTTTATGGCTGCGTATGCCACGATTGGTATCGCTAATGCATTTACCACTCCGGTGCTGCAAATTATGTTGCGTGAGCTTGTTCCGCCGCGTTCTTTGGGTAAGGCATTGGGCACCTATGCTGCGATGCAATCACTCGGCATGTTGTCGGCGCCACTGATCGCAGGTGTGTCTTCGGTGGTGTCGTGGAGGTTGACCTTCCTGGTCACTGCAGCAGCGTCACTGTTTATTTTGGTGGCGCGACTCCCCGTTGTTCCACCACCATCAGCATCGAAGCAAAACGTTAGTGGCAAGGTGCAGTGGGGACCGACCATCATCCACATGGTTTCCGGCTTTGTGGTGGGCATCGGCATCATCGGCATTGGATTCATGACATCGCTGCACGTTGGCGAGCAATTCGGACTTGATGCTGCAGCGCGTGGTTTGGTGGTCATGTGTGGTGGCCTGGCTGCGTTCTTTGCCTCCCGCAAGATTGGCGATTTGGCAGACAAATTTGGTGTGCGCGCGGTGCTCATTGTCAGTGCTGTCATCGGTACCATCGCACTCGCACTGCTGCCGATCGCACCGTGGATCATTGTGGTGGCCGTACTGTGGGCCTTCGCAGTAGCAGCAGCACAAGGAATCCAAGCAACCGTCAACTTGGCTGTCATCGGAAGCCCCGGTGGATCATCGCTGCTTTCTACCGTGCAGGCTTTCCGATTCTTCGGATCAGCGGCAGCACCAGTGACATTCCTTCCTATCTATATGGGCATCGGCTCGGGGGCGTTTTGGGTCAGCGCGGTAGCGCTGTTCTTCGTTGCCATCGCCCAGTGGCTCAACCCGCAGCGGGTGGAGCGGGGCTGAGGGAGACGTCGAGAAGCGTCCCTTTCGGTTGTCTGGATTTCTCGCGGTAAAGTTTCCTGTGAAGGAGGCGAGTGTGGCTGATCAGCAAGATTTTTTGGGCCGTTTTGATGCGATGAGCTCAAAGGCGACGGCCACGGTAATCGCCCATTATTCCTCCAGTTTTACTCTGGCATCGAAGCTGTTGTCGCCGAAAATTCGTCGCGATATTGAGGCATTGTACGCAATGGTGCGAGTGGCCGATGAGGTTGTGGACGGCGCTGCTGCTGCCGCGGGGTGTGCGCCGGACGCCGTTGCGGAGATTTTGGACAATTACGAACGCCAGGTTCTGCTCAGTTTGTCCGTTCCTTTTCATACCGATCCAGTGATCCATGCGTTTGGCAATACCGCCCGCAAATGTGGTTTTGAGCAGGCTCACATCGTGGCGTTTTTTGATTCCATGCGCCGCGATCTCTCCCAAACCTCCTATGATCCGACTCAGTTGGATGAGTACATTTACGGCTCCGCTGAGGTCATCGGGTTGATGTGTTTGAAAATTTTCCTCCAAGATTCCACTGCCAGCCCGCAGGATCGGGCCACGATGGAACACGGCGCCAGGCGTTTGGGTGCGGCATTTCAAAAGGTAAATTTCCTGCGAGATCTAGCTGAAGACCGCGAAGGCCTAGGCCGTTCTTATTTGCCGGTATTCACCGAAGAAATGCGCGATGAGATCGTTACTGATATCCGAGAGGATTTGGATGCCGCCCGGCTGAGCATTCCGCTGCTGCCATTTGGCGCGCGAACCGGTGTGCGCGCCGCGACCGATCTCTACGGTTGCCTCGTGGACAACCTGGAATCCGCGTCCCTCGAAGACTTAAAAAACGGGCGGATTCGGGTGCCGTCTATGAAAAAAGCCAGCCTGGCAACCAAAGCAATGTGGAAAGAAGTGTTTCAAAAATGACAAAAGCAGTGGTCATCGGCGGGGGACTAGCAGGACTAGCCACCACCGCACTGCTCTTACGCGAAGGATATGAAGTCCACCTCGTCGAACAAAACGAGCACCTCGGCGGCCGCGCCGGGACCTTCGAACTCGACGGCTTCCGCTGGGACACCGGCCCCAGCTGGTACCTCATGCCCGACGCCATGTCCCACTTCTTTAAGCTCTGCGGCACCTCCATCGACGACCACCTCGACCTCGTGCCACTTGAACCCGCCTACCGCGTCATCGACGACCACGGCGAATTCATCGACGTCACCTCCGACATCGATGCGATGGCCGAGCTTTTCGAATCCCGCGAACCCGGCGCCGGCGCCAAACTGCGCACCTATATCGACTCCGCCACACAGGTCTACAACCTGGCCATCGACGGCTTCCTCTACACCAACTTCACCAACTTCATCCCATACTTAAGCCCCGGCATGCTGCGCCTTTTACCCAAACTTCTAGCAAGCCTGTCGACCTCGCTAAAAGTCAAGGTCAACACCCAATTCCGCGATACAAAACTGCGCCAAATCTTAAGCTACCCCGCAGTTTTCCTCTCCTCAGACCCTTCGCACACCCCGGCGCTCTATCACCTCATGAGCCACACCGACCTCGTCCAAGGCGTCTCCTATCCCCGAGGCGGCTTCACCGCCTTCATCAAGGCACTAATTTCGCTTATCGACGACGCCGTCCTCCACCTCGGCACCCCCGTCAGCGCAATCACCACCCAAGGCCGAAACGCCACAGGCGTCCAAGTCGGCTCAGAGTTCATCGAAGCCGATATCGTGATCAGCTGCGCTGATCAGCACCACACCGAAACCCAACTCCTACCTGCTTCGTTGTGCGCGAAGCCGGAGACGAGCTGGAAGAACAAACAACCCGGCCTCAGTACTGTGCTGGTTTTGGCAGGCGTGAAGGGGGAGCACACCCTGCTTTTTCCTCCGACTGGGACGAAGATTTCCGCAAAGTTTTCGACGGCTCCACCCCAGAATTCCCGGCTTCAGAATCCATCTAGATCTCCAAGACCTCCGCAACAGATTCCGATGCCGCACCCGAAGGCCACGAGAACCTCTTCATCCTGGTCCCAGTACCCGCCGATGTCTCCATTGGTCACGGGTCCGCTTACGGAGAAGAATCTGACATGGTGGGCCGGATCGCAATAGCAGCAGTGGCTCAAATTGGGCGATGGGCTGGCATTGATGGTTTGGAAAGCCGCATTGTTGTGCAGCGCACCATCGGCCCTGCCGACTTCGCAGACCGATACAACTCCTGGAGCGGCGGGTCCATTGGCCCCTCACACACCCTGGCACAATCGGCGTTCTTTAGGGGTTCTAACAAATCCCGCAAAGTAGATGGCCTGTATGACGCAGGTGACACCACAGTTCCAGGGGTGGGCGTATCTATGTGTTTGATCTCTGCAGAAAACGTGCTCAAGCGTCTCCGCGGGGACAACAGTGTGGATCGGACTTAACGGGACTTTTTTCTTTTGCTCTCAAGCAGTTTGTCGATCTTCACGATCAGCTCATCAGCCTGCTTAATGAAAGCACGATCACGGGCATCTGTTATTTCGACAACTTTGTTATTGCGGGAACGAAGCGTAATTAATTTTGGATCACCGCTGGTCATGACATTGATTGTAGTTAGTCAAACCAAAGACTAGCTAAGAATCCCAGATCTTCATGCTTGTAGGTAGTGACTTGGTCAGAAGCGACTGCGAGAGCCTTCAGTAGCTCTTCGCTTTCTTCAGGGACTCGAAGCAGCAGATCCGCGTCGTCTTCTTCACCACCAAAAGCCAGGGCCTCGACGCCCCAACTGTTCTGCCACACCCTAAGTACGTGTGACATTTCAAATGGTTCACCAACATTCATGCAGCCGAGCCATTCACACGCTGCTGGGACTTGCCAATTCGGGCAATTGATTGCCATTAGACCCCAGCCCTCTTCCTCGGAGAAGATGTCATCTAGTGAGTCGGCTTCTTCAATTGGTTGCGGCTCACGATCATCATTGGGCAGACCTTGGGAATTTAGATCGAAGGTGCTCAGTGAAGACACAGCGAATTCATCCGTGAGTTTTGGTAGGCTGTCGCCTTCATTAGTGATGTCTTCCAATTCGACATCCTCAAGATCGGTGTCGCTATTCCACCATCCCCAGGTGATCAGTGACCAGCCAGCTGCTTTAGCTTGCTCAAGCTGTTCTGCGGTGGGCAAAGTGAATTGATCAAAGAACATATAAGTCAGGCCACGGAATTCTTTGGTGCCACTGATTTCAGGGAACACTTCACTGGTGAAAACATCAGGAATCGTAGACATGCTGCCACTTTCTTTTTTGAGTCGTTGTGGTGAACTCTAACTGAGCCGAATGAGTCTTGCTGGAGTGCTGTACCCCCGAAAAGGAGCGGTATCCCTTCATTCCTTTCCTCAACGAACGCAAGTGAATTTCTGGTGTTACCCTCGGGTAATTGTAAAAAATTCATTGATTAAAAACGATCAGCCAATTGGCATGCTCAGACTCCTTGTGAAGAAAGTGACAGTTTCGATGACCGAAAATCTTGATAATGCGTTGCTATCCATGCGGATGAAACCTGTACAAATGGCGCTTATGACACTGGGCTACAACCATGACATGGCGGTGACCGATTCCGGTATGGAACTTATAGTGCGCCGCCCAGGGCTGACCGTGAACTTCAACTTGGATTCGGTCACCTTGTGCATCGTCGCTGATTTCATGTGGCATGGCTGTGTCCCTGCAAAGAAACAGGCAGAGTACCTGCGGGCCGCTAATGAATTCAACAGGCCAACCCGTGATCTGCAGGTGGTTTTAGATGAAGCTGATTCAAAGAACATGACTGTGCGAGGTCGTGAATTCTTCTTCTCAAGCGTCGGCGCAACGTGGGAACAGTCGGCAGAGTTCGTGCACTACTGCATGAATGATGTGGCAACGACTTTCGTGTCTTGGTGCGAACAAATCTGGCCGAAGTTTTCCCCTGAACGCGTAGAGTTCAACGCAACTCCTCCAGATGTGGATTTCGAGTTCTCTGAAGATCAACTCAAAGAAGGCAATCCCTTCGGGCTGATTGACGAACCCACCCCGCTGGTTTCTTTGGATCGTATCTACCAACAATACGAATTAATGGGTGCGGATCAACTCAAGATGGGGGAGGACTTCGTTGAGTATCTGCATATGGGTCAACGTGTCAGTGCATGGTTGACCGATGGCAACAACGGCAGCGATCGAAAAACCCTAGCGGTGTCTTCCGGTACAGGTGTGAAAATCAAAAACAAGAAGCAACTTCAGGAACTTCTTGGACTGTGCAACCTGTACTCGAAAGAACATGTACTGGTCACAGTATTTGCGGAAGAGATCGAAAACGGCGCAAGGTGGGGTATTTTCGCCGAAGCACGCATCGATCTACCGGCAGGGTTAAACGATCATCAGTTGTGGGTATTCCTCGCCAACTCCAGCAAATGGACTGCAGAGGTGTGCCTGACCGTGGCACACCGACTGCAGAACTAAAGGCAGAACTTAAGCGTTCAATGCTACGACGCGGGAATGCAGAAGATCAGCGTGGTTGTAGATATCTTCGATGGATTCCAAATCAAAGTGTTCCTGCTCGCCTTCAGCATTGAAGATGCCGATGCGTGGAATCTTGCGATCAAAGTAGAAACGGGCGATTGGCTTTCGGTTGTTGTCTTGGAAGAGAATAGCGCAGTAGGATTTTGCGTCACGCATGGTGATTTCTTGTGCCGATACCTCTGAGCAGCAAATTGCACGGACAATTGAATGACCGTGGATTTCCTCTTCTGTCGTCACGATTTCTGAAACCACTTCTTCGATTACTGCTTCGTCCTCTGCTGGTGTTTCTGCATCAGCACCTTGTGTTTGGACAGGATCCTCAAAGACTTGGGCGGAGCGCAATCTACGATTGACCTCGTCTTTGAGGAACTGGGAAGACGCAGTATTAACCAAGCGGGTGAAGAATTCCAGATTTTGTGCAGTCATACGCTTTGTGGTGACTGTCGCCGCAAGCATCTTGACGATTTCTACGTCAGGTTCTTGGAATTGATTCGCGATGACTTTCTTCAATTCAGCAATGTACTTCAGTTCTTCAGCGTTGGCGGCTAGCGCTTGTGGGTTGAAATGCTTGCGGGTACACATTTCCAAATGAGGGAACTGACGGGCATCAATATTGTTCAAATCCAAGGTCATGAATGGTTTTGCATCCATGCGGTTGGCTGCATCGAGTTGTCCATAGAATTGGTAGATTTCGCCGTTGGTGAGAATGGCAAATTCGGTGTCTGTGACATTGAAATAGCGGACGAGCTGGTTAGCGTGATCGAGGCTGAGTGGGGAGCCGACCTTTTTGCATTCGATGAGGAAGTGGAAATCATCGCCGGTTTTGATAGCGAAGTCGACCTTCTCACCCTTTTTGACGCCAACATCAGCAGTGTATTCCGGAATGACTTCACGAGGATCAGTGACGTCGTAGCCGAGAACGTTGCTGATAAAGGGGATGATCAGTGCGGTTTTGGTGGCTTCTTCAGTCTCGATGATGGGCTTTAGTTCCCGCACTCTTGCGGAGAGTGAAGTGATTGCTTGCTCGATGGACATGAAAGTTTTTCCTGGTCGTAGAGTGATCGATTCTGGATCTCCAATGCAATGTAGCAGTGTTGGTGGACACCTGTCTGGGCAATTTCGAACAGGAGTTTTAGGTTAACTTGGGCGATTCTTAGATGCCGGTAGAACTTCATCTAACGGACATATTTGGTCAAGGTGCTTTGTGTTTTGTTCATTGTTTTCCCATGCAAAAAATCCTGGCACATTGCGTGTGATGCAAACATGCCAGGATTTTTTGGGATTGAGAATCTTTTACTTACGCAGCATCTGCCGCACGGTTGCGCAGAGCACGGGCAGTGCGGTCGAGGGATTCGGAAACAATTCGCTTGATGCCTGCGACATGTTCGCCATCAAGAAACTCGTCGGTACGCTTGAGACCCTCTTCGGAAACGTTCCATGAAGGGAACAGTCCGAGGACGATCTGCTGTGCCATTTCGCCGGAGAAGTTCGCCCACACATCATCAAGGATTTCGAAGTACTGCTCGTTGTAGGCTTGCAGCAGTTCAGAAGAGCCAGTGAATGTGAGGCCTTCAATCTTGTGGCGCAGCTCCAGGTTGGATAGGCCACTATCAACTGCCGTGACATGCTTGTATGCAGCAGCCTTCACTTCTTCAGTGTTCACAGCGGCACCGGCTCGAAGTGATGCGAGGAAGGAGGCACTGGAGTTGTCGCGGGAAAGTTCAGCGGCGATTGCATCTTCGACAGCCTCGATGTCACCACGGGCGATAAGCGCAGTCAGTGCCCACCAACGCAGGTCAGGATCCACGGTCAGGCCTTCGACGTTGCCGGCAAGAATGTCGCGGAAGTAATCGGCAGCAGCATCATTGAGCGTTGCTTTTGCCAGAGCCTGAATGAACGCCAACTGAGTGTCGGAGTCTGGTTCTGCGGAGCGAGCACCCTCAAGGAAAGCATCGGCCAGCAGGTCATTTCCAGTTGCTTCTGCCCACGCTGGGTCGGCGTAGCTCTTCAGCGCAGAGGTAGCCTGCGCGAGAATGCGCTCCAGCACAGCAATTTCAGTTTCCGCAGCAGCGCCACGAGCAACCAGCGCGATGAAATCACGAGCCTTCATCTGACCAGCGCGAGTCATCTCCCACGCAGCGGACCACACCAGCGTGCGAGGCATAGGGTCGCTGAACTTATCAATATTGTCGATGACAAAATTGCGTGAATCATCATCCAGATCCAGCAGCGCATACGTCAGATCATCATCGTTGACCAGCACGAAGTCAGCCTGCTCAAGTCCAACGATCTCTTCAACGCTTGTCGACGCGCCACTGCAGTCAAGTTCTACTCGTGCGTAGCGGTTGAGGGATCCGTCGACAAGCTTATAAAGACCCACCGCGATGCGGTGAGTCCGCAGCTCACCGGCACCCGGCGCGGCGCCGGTCTGGGTGACGGAGAAGGAGGTGTATTTGCCGTTGTCGGTGGTGAACTTTGCGCCGAGGGTGTTGATGCCGGTGGTCTTGAGCCACTGGTTTGCCCAGTCGGAGAGGTCGCGGCCGGAGGACTGCTCGAGGGCGCCGAGCAGATCATCAAAGCTGGCGTTGCCCCATGCGTGGTTGGCAAAGTGCCTGCGTACGCCTGCCAGGAATTCCTCACGGCCAACGTATGCCTGCAGCTGCTTGAGCACCGAGGCGCCCTTTGCGTAGGTGATGCCGTCGAAGTTCTGGTCGACAGTCTCAATGTCGTATCCGTCAGAGAACACCGGGTGGGTGGAAGGCAGCTGATCCTGCTGGTACGCCCACGACTTCTCCACATTGGCGAAAGTCACCCATGCAGTGTTGTATTCAGTTTCCTCAGCCTGAGAAATTGCCGCGGACCAAGTGGCGAAGGACTCGTTGAGCCACAGATCATCCCACCACTGCATGGTCACCAGGTCACCGAACCACATGTGAGCGAGCTCGTGAAGGATGGTTTCAGCGCGGCGCTCGTAGCGGTAACGGGTTGCCTTGGATGCAAAAACGTACTCATCGCGGATGGTGACAGCGCCGGCGTTCTCCATCGCGCCAGCATTAAATTCAGGGACGAAGATCTGATCGTACTTGCCGAATGGGTACGCCACACCGAAGTTGCGGTGGTACCAATCAAAGCCCTGCTTCGTTTCGGTAAACAGACGCACCGCATCAAGATCTTTAGCCAAAGAACTGCGGCAGTAGAGAGCAAGCGGAACAGTCAGCTCAGTTGGCTGATCGGCAGGTGTTTCTGCATGGTGGGTGAGCGTACCCTTCCAGACATCGCACACCTCGTGGTAACGACCCGCGCACACCGCAATCAGGTAGGTGGAGAGGGGATAGTCCACTCGGGAAATGTGGGTATCGTAATCAGTGTGCTGAGTGGAAACCTGCTGCTCAGAGTTGGAAATGATCTTCCAACCCTTAGGAGTTTTGATGTTCAGATCATAGGTAGCCTTGAGGTCTGGCTGATCGAAACACGCGAACATACGCTTGGCATCGGCGGTCTCAAACTGGGTGTACAAATACACCTCATTGTCTGCTGGATCCACCATGCGGTGCAGGCCTTCACCGGTGCGGGAATAGGGGATAGACGCCGTTACCCGCAAGGTGTGCGCGCCGGGAGTAAGACCCTTCAGGGCGATGCCGAACGTCTCGTCGTAGCCGTTCTTGCCAAGGGTTAGAGCCTCATCTTTGATGGACACATTGTCCAGGCGAACCTCCTCAACGCTTGCTGCGCGGAGATCAATAAAGGTATCGCCAGCCTTCCTGACAGTGAAGCTGACAACGGTGGAGGAACTAAAAAACTCATCACCGTTGTTGAGATCAAGTGCAATGTCATAGTTTTCTACACTCAGTAACCTCGAACGATCCGAAGCTTCCTGTCGGGTGAGATTAGTGGACGTCAATTTAATGCTCCTTGAAATTTGAGGGGGCGCTACCCTTAGAAGGTGCGCAATGACACCACGATAGTTCGCGCCTAGTGTGGATTGCTAGAAAACTTTAAGAAAGAGGAAATAATATGGCTCAAAAAGTAACCTTCTGGTTCGATACCACCTGCCCATTCTGCTGGGTCACCTCCCGCTGGATTAAGGAAGTCGAACAAGTCCGCGATATTGAAATCCAGTGGGTTCCAATGAGCCTCGCTGTCCTAAACGAAGGCCGTGATCTCCCAGAGGATTACAAGGAGCGCATGAAGGCTGCATGGGGACCAGCACGCGTTTTCGCAGCTGTCGCCACCGACCATGCTGACAAGCTCGGCGACCTGTACACCGCAATGGGTACCCGCATCCACAACGACGGTCGCGGACCAATCGAAGGTTCCTTCAATGATGTCATCGCAGAGGCACTTGAAGAGGTCGGCCTAGACGCTGCACTTGGTGAAGTTGCAGACACCACCGAATGGGACGACGCACTTCGCGCATTCCACCAGACCGCAATGGACGAGGTCGGCAACGATGTCGGAACCCCAGTGGTCAAGCTCGGCGACACCGCTTTCTTCGGCCCAGTGCTCACCCGCATCCCACGCGGCGAGGAAGCAGGAGAGATCTTCGACGCTTCCTTCAAGCTCGCAAGCTATCCCCACTTCTTTGAAATCAAGCGCAGCCGCACTGAGAACCCACAGTTCGACTAATTAACGCTGTCTCTGCTTATTAAACACTGCCCGCTGATCTGTTCAAGGATCGCGTCGGGCAGTTTTATTCTTTTGTAGCTTTTCCGCCCCAGCGAATGAAATTCCGATTACGCGCACGTACTTGCTCATTCCGTTTCGCAGCATACTTTATTGAACTTTATTGAAAAAGCCCGCATCTCACTTCTGCTTAGTTGATCGATTTTTTAATACATCCCATGGGAACAACAGTCCTAGATACAATCGGGCCTTGACCTAGACCACCAACTAGACCACATAGGTACTGCCGTTAAACGGCTTCTCGGTTCGGCCAGAACCAGTCCGCTGCCCGTCGAGGTGAACGCCCAAGAATAGTTCTCTTTCGTCGACTTCTCACGTTGATACCGCTCGGCATCATCCACCAAATTCTCCAGCCGGGTGAAGCATTGTTGCCGTATGCAATAGTCGGCCTGGTCATTTTGCTGCCATCCTCCTGGTTGCCTCGTTGGGCTGTCGCAGTCCTTGGCGAAGTGTCGCTTGTGCCAGCGGTGGTTTTCGGTGGCGGGTTCCTGCTTATCCCCTCAATGTTCCTGATCGGTTCAGCGCTCGTTAGGTATGGAGTAGTCGATCGGGCAGAGAACGCACCGCGGGCTATGGGAGTCTTTTTCGCCGTAAGCGCAGCAATCGCTATACCTACGCTGATCATCCAGGCACGTGACATCACTTCTTCAGGCTTCTCGATCGTTTCCACAGTGGCGGGACTCGCGCTTGGCGGCGTCTACATTTCTTTAGTGTTGCTGGCCTTGCATACACCGATTCGCGGTGCACTCGCTGCAGTTTTCGCACCTTTAGGGCGTATGGCGCTAACCAACTACATTGGTGCAACGATCCTCATGCTCATTGGCGGGCTAATCGTGGATCTTCCACACAGCACATCATGGACAGCTACGGTGCTCCTAGCTGCGGGTATTCTCATTATTCAAGAGCTACTTTCTGCTTTATGGTTGCGCCACTACACACAGGGGCCACTTGGGTATCTATGGCGTTGGGTGACTTGGGGAAGCCGTTCCCCCTTCCTTACCCGTTCCGCATCATGACAGGTACGGAAGTGTCCTACCCGAGTCAGAGCCGATCCGCTTTACCAAGATTGAGTCGAGCTATTTTGCGATTTGTGAACCCCCAAATAGGGGAAAAGTCCGGGTATCCGCCGTTGTGAAAATGCCTGCAGTAAACTGACTTCCATGCGCGTATACCTTGGAGCAGACCACGCTGGTTTCGAAACTAAAAATGCAATCGCAGAACACCTTAAGGCCCACGGCCACGAAGTGATCGACTGCGGAGCCCACACCTATGATGCAGAAGATGACTACCCAGCCTTCTGCATCGAAGCAGCTAGCCGCACAGTAAACGACCCAGGCTCACTCGGCATCGTCCTGGGTGGATCCGGAAACGGCGAGCAGATCGCCGCCAACAAGGTCAAGGGTGCACGTTGTGCACTTGCTTGGTCTGTTGAAACTGCACGCCTCGCCCGCGAGCACAACAATGCGAACCTCATCGGCATCGGCGGCCGCATGCACTCAGAGGAAGAGGCATTGGCAATTGTCGACGCCTTCCTCGAGCAGGAATGGAGCAACGCCGAGCGCCACCAGCGTCGTATCGACATCCTCGCTGATTACGAGCGCACTGGAATCGCACCTGTCGTTCCTAACGAATAAACAATTAAAAATGGGCGGTTAAGTTCTTTTCCAAGAACTTAACCGCCCATTTTGTGTTTATGTGGGGATTATTTTGGGCTAGAAATCGAAGTCAAAATCGAATCCGCCGCCATCGCCGCCGTCTCCACCACCAAAGAGTCCGTCGAAGAATCCGCCACCGTCTCCGCCAGCATCACCACCAACATCGCCCATGTCAGCTCCGGCGTCACCCATATCGCCAGCATCGCCCATGTCTCCGCCAGCTGCGTCCAGGCCATCTTGGTAGCCCTCGCCATAGCCATTTTCAAAGGCTGCAGCGGAGTAGCCGACACCAGCCATGCCGTTAAACATTGCTGAGAACATCATGACCGAACCTGCAGTCCACAGACCGGAACGCAATGCGCTTGCCCACCAAGGCTCGGAGTACCAACCAGCAGGGACTGGGCGACCCGCAACGTTACCGCCAGGGTAGTAGTTCGGAGTTTCATCTGTTGCGACGGGGGAAGCAGTGATCTGGCGACCCTCCTGCTCAATGGTGCGCTTTTCTGTAACGCGACCAGCATTGCGCTGACCTTCCAGAGGAGGCAGCTCAGGGCCAGCAGTCATACCCATGATCTCACGAGCCGCGTTCATATAATGCAGACCCTCTAGTGCAGATTCTCGAGCCAACTCTGCCTGACGAGGAGTAGTGGCAGAAGAAATCTGAGAAGACGCAGCGGTATAGCGCTCTGAGGCGTCAGCAATAGCCTGGGTCGACGCAGCATCTGTACCTGCGATGGTCAAAACCTGGGAACCAAGACGCTCAATCCACCGACGCGCATCTGCCTGTGCGTCAGCAAACTTGGCTTCTTCTTGCTTCTTATTGTTATTGGATCCCATCTTTGAGGCGACAAAAACGCCACCACCAACGACGATTGCGATAAGTAGTAGTACTTCCACGGAATGCTTCAACTCACTCGATAATTTTGATGGCAAGATTTCAACCACTCACCACCATGTTGGTCTAATTACTAAAGTAACGACAAGTCTTTCGTTAAAGTTCCCTGTTTTAAGACTGTAAAGGTACTTCTGCTGATTTTGTGTCTGGTATCGCTAGAAAAGAGGGTTAAGGGAAAAATGTGTGCTTTTAGTGGCCCAGAAACATAACCCCACCAGCACCAACCCCACAAAAATGTGTTCTGCCAACCACAAACCCATCAAAACCAGGCAACATCCCCACCCCAACACCAACCTGTGATACACGCGGGGACTACACCAAACAAGGTGAAAAGAACACGACCCAACTGCCCGGTATGCACCGGCCCCATGAGAAAAAACAGCCACTACAACAAAAGGCACCACCCGATGGCGCTGCACCACCTGCAACGCCACCACCACCAACACCCGACCCAACGACCACCACGCCCACCGATTCCAACTCTTTATCAACTGGATCCTCAACTCCCATCACGCACCAACCTCGCCAACCAACTAGGCGTGACCCGTCGTACCCTCACCAACTGGTTCCACGACTACTGGTTCGTACAAGTCCCCCGCAACACCGACCGCTTCCGTGTCTATGACTAACTCTTCATCGACGGCACTTTCTTCAACACCACATGCCTCCTCGTGGCCTACACCTTCGACCACGTCGTCGCCTGGCGCTGGTGCACCAAAGAAGACGCCTACAACTACACCCACCTCTTCGATCAACTCCAACCACCCTTAATCGTGACCACCGACGGACAAAAAAGGCGCACTCAAAGCCATCACCACGACCTGGCCGACAACGAAAATCCAACGCTGCCTCGTCCACGTCAAACGCAACGTCCAAAAACACGTCACCCTAAGACCCGTGCTGAGCTCGCCGAAAAGCACTCCGGGGTCTCTCCTTGAAACTGCTGAAAGTCACCACACCGGAACAAGCCGCCGACTGGCGCAAACTCCTCCAAGAGTTCTACCTCACCTACGGGGACTGGCTTAACGAACGCACCTACCGCGCTGATGTACCAGCACATGCCATCCCGAAACATATCCGCCCCAATCAGAAATGGCAGGTCACACCCACAAAACCCACCGGACTGCTTATAAGCAGTTGGAAGCCTTGGCCCGCAATGGGCATTTGTTTACCTATATTGATCCACCAGCAGAGGTTGACGGGGTGGTGAAATCAACAACGAACTGTTTGGAAGGTGGTATCAACGCTCAGATTAAAGCGTTGGCGAGAAACCATCGGGGGATGTTTGATGAACATCAACGTATCGCGGTGGATTGGTGGTTATTGATGCATACGCAGTTGCCTGGCGATCCGGTTGAGATCGCCAGGCAACAAAACTGGGGTCAAGACGGACTCGCCAAAGTCCCCGACTTGATCCAACAAGAACAACCACACGACCACGACGGGCGCCCGGCTACCTATGACACCGGAATCGATGCCACACCGAATAACTCTAGCGGTATCCGGCAGGGATGGGCAGGTCGTTTCAACTAGCCCCTAGAGCACGGATTCGGGTCGACCTGGGGAAAGCACACAGATTTTCCCTTAACCCAGAAAAGACAAATGCCACGAAAACGATTGTTTTCGTGGCTTTTGAGAAAAAGTGCTTAGTTGGCGACTGCGACAGTCTCTTCGGAATTAATTAATCCCTTGTTTCCTGCAGCGCGGTCGTCGACCCATTCCTCAATGGTTTGGGAGTCCCACAAAGTGAGCCCATGGAGCTTTGCAACTGGCTTTGGAGCACGTCCTCGACCTGCGTAGCTAGTGAAAGTACCTCGAGCAGTACCGGAGAACTCTGCACATTCAATTGCAGTCCAGAGCTCTCTGCCCGATTCGGCATCGATAATTTTTGGCTTCATGTTTAGCTAGGTTACGCCAAGGAGGTAGTTTTTGTCGAAATTATTCTAAGGTTTTTACAACCTAAGAACATTTCAGGTACTTTGTTAAAATTATCCCATGTACGCTGGACTTATAAACAAGTACTTGTATATTTTATGGGGCCAGACGGACACACTTGCTAAAATTCTCTTATGTTCCTTTAAGGTTTAGCGGGTTTCGTAAGGGGGAATTGCAAGGAAATGTACAATAACACACTTGCTGCAGGTTAACTGGCTATTTGCTGGATAGGTGCCGGATGAAAAGTAGCGATGTATCGAAAGGGATTCTTGAGAATGTGGTCTGGCCAAAAGTCTTGTTCGAAAACCGGGTGCCAGCCTGCCGATTTTTAATAAAACAACAATATGCGCTATGCTTTTCCTCGAACCAAACAAGAGTTCTTGCAAAAGTTCACAAGTGGGAATGTCGTATAATGGCTATTACCTCAGCCTTCCAAGCTGATGACGCGGGTTCGATTCCCGTCATTCCCTCAAAATAATAACACTCTCTCAGTTGCATTTAAAGCAGTTGAGAGGGTGTTTTTCGTTTTTCCGCAAGACATTTACATGTGCAAATTTGTCATGTAAACCCATGAAGTTGCAAGCGCGAATGCAACTAGCGACGAGGAAAATGGCTACAAAGCTGAATAGTACTAGGCCGACAAGTGGGATGATCTCCAACAAGATCCACGCGTTTCTTGCTGAGGAGTAGTAGATGCTTAGGCGCTCACCATGTATGTCGTGGTTGACGTGCAGGTGTGTGAGCATTTTTCCTGGTGTAGTTCCGAAGGCTGCTTCTAATAAAGATTTGGAAAGCCAAAAGGCAATCGTGAGAACAGTTGAAAAGAGCGGGTTGAGGATACTAGTTCCGAAAGCCAGAGCAATGCCTCCTCCAATGAGGAGCGCGATGCTGTAATCGGCCAAGGTTGCAACGATTCGCCGATGGATAGAGGCGGGGGAATCGATCATTTTGATTCCTGCCTAGTGGAGTTTGCCATTAAAAGCTCGTGACCAATTGGGAAGACAGATGTGGCAACGTCGGCAGCAACGAAGATGGCAGTAGTTGTAGCGGTGTTAAAGAAGAGTACGGAACTATATCCAAAGGACTCTCCGTTATGCCAGACGATTTCAGGGGCCGATTCAAGGGATTGCCAGGTGAAAGGGGCGGGGCCTTTTGTGAATAAGTACTGACAGAAAACTGCCATGTCGCGCGCGGTGGAACGCAGGCCAGCTGCGGGGAGAAAGCCATCCATCTCCCACGCTTCGACTTGTTTGCCAGGTGTTGAGAACCCTTGAGGTGCATCTTGAGCGAGGGATTCTGGGGTCATGAGCTTGGTGTTATTGAGGTTGAGTGGTGCCAGTAAATCACGGTCTAAGAGCTGGTCAAACGTTAAACCGGCATTGCGGGCAAGGACTTGGCCAAGCAGAGCAAAACCAAGATTTGAGTAGTGAAATTCTCCGCGCGAATTCAATTTGGACGTTGTGCTGATAGAGATGACTCGATCTGCAGAGAGGTCTTTGTAAGGATTCTTGTCAAAGAACGTAGCCATAAAAGGTCTAAGTCCTACATTGCCTAGACGGGGTAGTCCGCTGGTGTGATTGGCTAGTTCTTCCACGGTTATGTCCCGGATGAGGGAGTCGGCTACACGTTCTCCAAGAACGTCTCCGACGGCCGTGGATTCTGTGATCTCTCCTCGCTCAATCTGAAGTCGAAGCAGCTCACCGGTGAAGATCTTCGTAATCGATGCGATTTCAAAAGGGTCGTCTGGACCTGCGCCGAGCCCGCTGAAATCTACAGTGTTACCAGTGATGATGGCGGCTGACATGAGGTGATACTCGCCAAGTTCTTCGGAGTCGAGGATGTCGGAGAGGTTAAGCGCACCGGTGGGCTGACCTGTGACGAAGCCTTTTTGTTGTTTGGTGGTTGCTACGGCGATGGACAAAACCACGATGACAACTAACAGGCTGCCAAGAAGCTGCTTCTTTAATCTCATTAGTGATTCTCACTGGCAGAAATGATGGTTAGTAGCGGGATGATCCGCTCAGTGGGGACTTCATAAACGCCGCCACGACCTTTTCTTACCCAGCCGGCAGATTCAAGTTCATTGAGATGGTGGTAGGCGGTGCCGGTAGAGGATGTCACTCCGAGCTGACAAAGGGTAGAGACCGAGCAGGGGTCATTAAGTAACTGTTTCAGAATCAGACCCCGTTGAGGGTGGGCCAATGCTGCGAGTCGGGTGAATGACGAATCCCAGGCTTCTTCGAGGAGATGATGTGGGGGTCGCGACCATGAATAGGAGATGGAACCTGAAGCGTTTTCAAACTGTCCGGAGAAATGAATCGCTCCGTCCGTAGTTTCAGGGGAGTCGTTGATTGAGTGGCCTTCTTTTGCAAACAGTGCCTCGTGCCGAGCGATCACTGCCTCTATGGCTTCGAGTCTCTGAAATAGAGCATCGCGGTCATTCTGATCAGTGGGGAAAAATTTGTCCATAAATTTAAAATTCCATAAATTTAGACAATCGGCAACGGGGAGGGGGAAATTCCTTAGATCGAATGGGATTGGCATAGAAAGTCGCTGGAAAACGCTTAGTTGTTAAAACTTGATGCAATTGCGTAACTTAAAAACCTATCTTTACCTGCAGCTATGGACGCGATTTCGTCTTTTCAGATGGTTGTGTGTAAAGTTCTTAATCGAACCAAGGAGCACAGCGCACAGGGGTTCAGCACAGAGACTTAGTAAGTCACTTACTGAATTTGTTCTGAGATCACAGTGTGTTAGTATTCGATGGGTCAAATTAAATATCGGGGCGTGGCGCAGCTTGGTAGCGCACCTGCTTTGGGAGCAGGGGGTCGCAGGTTCAAATCCTGTCGCCCCGACTTGAGGACGAGCTCGGTTTCGGACGACGCGAGAAATCGCATTAATCGTCGGAAACCGGGCTTGTTTTTGTAATATCTGAAACTTTCCCTTTCCCGATCATCCAGGAGATTTACTCGTGAAGAGTTCTGTCGAGAAGCTGAGCGACACCCGTTCAAAGATCACCGTTGAGGTTCCATTTTCTGAACTGAAGCCAGAGATCGACCAGGCATACGCCGCTCTAGCGCAGCAAGTCCAGATCCCTGGTTTCCGTAAGGGCAAGGCACCGCGTCAGCTTATCGACGCACGCTTCGGCCGTGGTGCGGTTCTGGAGCAGGTTGTCAACGACATGCTTCCTAACCGCTACGCACAGGCAATCGAAGCTGAGGGCATCAAGGCAATCGGCCAGCCTAACGTAGAGGTCACCAAGATCGAAGACAACGAGCTCGTTGAGTTCGTCGCTGAGGTTGACGTTCGCCCAGAGTTCGAGCTTCCTAAGTTCGAGGACATCACTGTTGAGGTCCCAGCTATCAAGGCTGACGAAGAGGCAATCGAAGCAGAGCTCGAGACCCTGCGTGCACGTTTCTCCACCTTGAAGGATCACAACCACAAGCTGAAGAAGGGTGAGTTCGTCACCATCAACATCACCGCAAGCATTGACGGTGAGAAGATTGAAGAGGCAACCACTGAGGGTCTGTCCTACGAAATCGGATCTGACGATCTGATTGACGGCCTGGACAAGGCTCTGATCGGCGCTAAGAAGGATGAAACCGTAGAGTTCACCTCTGAGCTGGCAAACGGCGAGCACAAGGGCAAGGAAGCTCAAATCAGCGTTGAGATCACCGCAACCAAGCAGCGCGAGCTGCCTGAGCTGGATGATGAGTTCGCACAGCTGGCTTCTGAGTTCGACACCATCGAAGAGCTTCGTGAGTCCACCGTGTCTGACGTTGAGGCTAAGCAGAAGAACGAGCAGGCTGCTGCAATCCGCGACGAAGTTCTCGCTGCGGCTCTTGGCGAGGCTGACTTCGCTCTGCCACAGTCCATCGTTGACGAGCAGGCACACTCCCAGCTGCACCAGCTCCTCGGCGAGCTTGCACACGACGATGCTGCACTGAACTCCCTCCTTGAGGCTCAGGGCACCACTCGTGAAGAGTTCGACAAGAAGAACGTCGAAGATGCTGAGAAGGCTGTTCGCACCCAGCTGTTCCTGGACACCCTCTCTGAGGTTGAGGAGCCTGAGGTTTCCCAGCAGGAGCTCACCGACCACATCCTGTTCACCGCACAGTCTTACGGCATGGACCCAAACCAGTTCATCGGTCAGCTGCAGCAGTCCGGCCAGATCGCGAACCTCTTCTCCGACGTTCGCCGTGGCAAGGCTCTTGCACAGGCTATCTGCCGCGTAAACGTGAAGGACTCCGAGGGTAACGAGATCGACCCTAAGGAATACTTCGGTGAAGAAGAAGTAGCTGAGACTGAGTCTGAAGCTTAAAAACTTTAAAGAAATAACGCTTTTCGACGCGCCACTGGACGTCGAGAAGCGTTATTTTTTTGCTTTTTTAAACGGTGAAAACGCTGATAGCGAACAGAGGCGGTTTCATGGAAATACGCGGGTAGTCTGGTGACATTGAACCAAATGAACGTACCCAAGATTTAAGAATGTAGGAGTTGACTGTTTTCATGAGCGATATTCGTATGGCAGCCCAGGGTGGGCCTGGTTTCGGAAATGACGTCTTTGATCGCCTCCTGAGTGAGCGCATCATTTTCCTGGGAAGCCAGGTAGACGATGAGATTGCAAACAAGCTATGCGCTCAGATCCTGCTGCTGTCCGCTGAGGATCCAACCAGGGACATCTCCCTGTACATTAACTCCCCAGGTGGCTCCGTCACCGCAGGCATGGCAATTTATGACACCATGAAATACTCCCCATGCGACATCGCAACCTACGGCATGGGCCTGGCAGCATCCATGGGCCAGTTCCTGCTTTCCGGTGGCACTAAGGGCAAGCGTTTCGCATTGCCACACGCACGTATCATGATGCACCAGCCTTCCGCTGGTGTTGGTGGTACCGCAGCTGATATCGCTATCCAGGCTGAGCAGTTCGCAGCCACCAAGCGTGAAATGGCCCAGCTGATCGCTGAGCACACCGGCCAGACCTTTGAGCAGATCTCCAAGGATTCCGATCGTGACCGCTGGTTCACTGCACAGGAAGCTAAGGATTACGGACTTGTTGACCACGTGATTACCTTGGCTGAAGGCCCAATCAGCAACTAGGCGCACGGAAAACTTTAAAGGAGAGAATAAGATTATGAGCAACGGATTCCAAATGCCAACGTCCCGTTACGTGCTGCCTTCCTTCATTGAGCAGTCCGCATACGGCACCAAAGAGACCAACCCTTACGCAAAACTCTTTGAAGAGCGCATCATCTTCCTGGGCACCCAGGTCGACGACACCTCTGCAAACGACATCATGGCGCAGCTCCTTGTCCTCGAAGGCATGGACCCAGACCGCGATATCACCCTGTACATCAACTCACCTGGTGGATCCTTCACCGCGTTGATGGCAATTTACGACACCATGCAGTACGTCCGCCCAGACGTTCAGACCGTCTGCCTTGGTCAGGCAGCATCCGCAGCCGCAGTTCTTCTTGCAGCCGGTGCACCAGGTAAGCGCGCTGTTCTTCCTAACTCCCGCGTGCTGATCCACCAGCCAGCAACCCAGGGCACCCAGGGTCAGGTTTCTGACCTCGAGATCCAGGCAGCTGAAATCGAGCGCATGCGTCGTTTGATGGAAACCACCTTGGCTGAGCACACCGGCAAGACCGCGGAGCAGATCCGCATCGATACCGACCGTGACAAGATCCTCACCGCTGAGGAAGCACTCGAGTATGGCATCGTTGACCAGGTCTTCGATTACCGCAAGCTCAAGCGCTAGAGTTTTTTAAAGATTCGGGTTTGGTTCCTTATATATAGAGGAGCTAAGCCCGTTTTTTGTTTTCTAGAAGCTTGCTATCCAGCAGCCATCCGATGAGCCATCCGAAGACAATTCCCCAAAACGGGGCGGTGATTCCGAGGATGCTGATTTCCGACACTGTGACTAAAAAGCAGACTAGTGCGCCAGTGGAATAATCACCGGAGAATCCTGCGATGAAGGCGTTTTTGAGTGGGGTGAGCATGGCGATGCCGGCGAGTGCAGCGATGAAGGATATGGGCATGGCCAGCATGAATCCGACGAAAGTTGGGGAGAACAGGCCCACGATGATGGCGCCGATGGCGGTGACCATTGCTGCGGTGTAGTGCCTGTGTGATTTTGCTCCGGCGACGATCAGCGCGTTGGTGGGGCCGGTGAGGCAGGTGGTGATGTTGCCGATCAACGCCATGGGTAGGGACCACAGTCCGGAGGCCGCGGCGGCAAGGTTTACTCCGGGGCGGTGACCTGCTGCTTTAAGCACTGCGACGCCTTGGCCGTTTTGGACAATGACTACGGTGATCGCCAAGGGAACAACGAGTTCCATGATGGCGGCGAAGGAAAATTCTGGGGCGGTAAAGACGGGGCGGGAGATAATTCCGTTGTCTAGAATTCCGGACGCTAGTTTGCCGGATGCGATGGCAACGATGGTTCCCACTACTGCGGCTACTGCAACGGGTGGGGCGATGCTTGCCAAGCGGGGACTCATGCTCAATGCCACAAAAACTATGACCATGGGAAGTGCAATGAGCGGGTCGGTCACGCTGGCGTCGATGAGGTCGAGTCCGAAGCGGAGGAAAATGCCTGCGACCATGGCCATCACGATGGTTGGTGGCAGTACCGCCATGATCCGTCCGATGAGACCGGTCCATCCGAGCGCAAACACCACAACGCCGGTAACAAGGTATGCGCCGATAACTTCAGCGAAACTTAAGTGGGTAAGTGAGTCGCCCACGATGACGGTTCCGGGAATCGTCCAGAAGTATGCCTGCGGGCTGCGGTACATATAGGTAAGCCACAGCGTGAGCAGTCCGTTGCCTAAAAATGCTCCGAAGATCCATGAAGATGTTTGATCAGGCGAAAGGTTTCCCGCTGCAGCAGCAGCCAGGATCACTGCGATGGGTCCGGATGCGGAGAAAATCAGTGCGACAAGCCCGTTGCCAATTTCTTGGGGGCCGAGGTCTCGTTTGATCTCAGCGAAAGTAGGCCGGGGGAGTTCTGGTTTTTCGACAGCTAATAATACTGAGCTTGCCATTAACTAATTCCTTAAATTCTAAATGCTAGTGAAATGCCGAAAAAGGAAGCCGAAGCTTCCTTGTTTCGAATTAATTGGGGTTAGACACGTGCAAGTGGTTCCTGCGCGACCTTGACCTCTACTTCTGCTGGGGAGCGCGGGATCAGCAAGGTGCAGACCGCGCCGATTGCGGCAGCTGCTGCGAAGATGAGGAATGCGGAGCTTGGTCCGAATCCTGCGCCGATGATCAGGCCACCGATTGCTGGTCCGACGATTCCGCCGAGTCGGCCGAATCCTGCACACCATGCAACTCCCGCTGCGCGGCATTCGGTTCCGAAGAAGTTCGAGGTCAGGCCGTAGGTGAGAACCTGGGTGCCCAGGACGCCGACGCCTGCGAATGCGATTGCGGTGTACATCATTGGCCAGGAGGAGATGTTTGGCAGGACTCCGAGGCAGATCGCGGCGAGAGCGAAGGTGGAGGTGATCACGGTCTTCGCGCCGATGCGGTCAGCGAACCAGGATGCGATGAGGCCACCGAACACTGCGCCGCCGTTGAGGAACAGCAGGGAGTACAGGGAATCATGTGAGGTTGCGCCGTTGGATTCCATGATCTTTGGCAACCAGGTGTTCAGGCCGTAGGTCGAAAGCAGCCCGATGAAGCTCATTGCGCCGATGAGAATGGTGCCCATGAGGTACTTGGAGGAGAAAATTCCAGCGAATCCGGTGCCCTTTGTTTCCTGCTGCTTTTCGACGACAAATTCCTCCGTCGGCAGCCCATAGCGTGCGCAGAGGGCTTTGGCGTCCGCAGCACGGCCGCGGGAGGTGAGCCAGCGCGGGGACTCTGGGAGGAAGAAGTATGCAAGTGGCAGGAGGAACAGTAGTGGGGATCCACCGATGAGGAAGAGTCCGCGCCAGCCGATGACATCTTCAAAGAGCAGTGCAAGGATAGAAGCCAGCACGCCACCGGCTGGGACACCGGAGTACACGATTGCGTTGAACAAGTTGCGCCTATTCGCTGGAGCGAACTCCGCGATGATTGCGCCGCCGGTTGCAACGATCATGCCCACGCCAAGTCCGGTGAGGAAGCGCAAGAAACCGAACAGCGCAATCGAGGACGCGAACGCGGTCAGCGCCATGCCCACAGAGAACCAGACGATTGCGGTGAGCATAACTTTGCGACGACCAAGGCGGTCACCAACGGCACCTGCAGATAGAGCACCGATCATCACGCCGATCATGGCGTAGGAACCAAGGGTGCCGGCGACTGCTGGGCTGAGCGCACCGATCTGGGTTGGATCTTCAAGTAGTGTTGACAGCACGGCGCCGTAGATCACTAGATCGTAGCCGTCAAAAAGAATAGAAATGCCCACAACTACGAGGACCATGTAAACAGTGGTGCGGTGTTTGGCACTTTGCCAGCCGCCAGAAATTTGGGAAGCCACAGAAATTCTCCTTGAGCTTGTGAAGTAATCGCACATTGTCACCTGCTGGTGATGTGATTCACATTCAATCCTGTGGTAAGGAAAGCTGAAACTAGGGATAGCCCTAAAGAGATCTAGGGGATACTTGTCCGCAAACATATCCGCTGCTAGGCGTCGTGTGAGTACTTCTTCAAAGCCTCGGCAAGTTCCATCCGATTGCGTATTCCGAGCTTTTTGTACACCCGGGTGAGATGGTATTCCACGGTCTTAGGCGAGAGGAAAAGCTCCTGTGCGACCTCTCGGTTGGCATGCCCAGATGACACTAATCGGGCAATTTCATATTCCTGAGGGGTGAGCCCACCGGCTTGCTCGGATCGTTGACCAAGGCCACCCACCCGGCGTTCTCGGTTGGCTAGGGTGACCATCGCGTCGGCGCCCATGTCTTGGAATAGGGAAGCTGCACGGGCAAATTGTTCATCAGCACGTCGACGTTGCCCCTGGCGTCTCAGGGCCTGGCCGTATTCAAAGCAGATGCGTGCCCGATAGTAGGGGAGGGTGAGGGGATCGAGCATATCGAGGGCGTCGTCGAAACGCTTAAATCCCTTTTTCACATCTCCGTGGTGGATCATCAACATGGCGTCGGGAACGGCAATTTTTGCGTGGGCAGACATGATATCGGAGCCTCTGAGCTCCTCAAGCGTGGAGTTCACTAACTCCTGGGCGCGCTCAGTTTCGCCGATGCGGATGAGATGCGTTGCGTGGACGTCTTGCCATGGCCAGAATCCAGGTGCGTTGACGTGTTTGTGTGCGGCGATTTTTTCCAATTGTTCTCCGGCCACGATCGCACCGGGGATTTCATTTCTATGGCGGTGGACCCACATGCGACACATCGCAGATGGCATAGATTGGACGATGAAGGAGTCTTGATCGGTGGACAGTCTGCTCATGTAATTTCGTGCCAAGTCAGAGTTTCCGCGGGCTGTTGCAATTGTGGCGCCCGACCACAGTAACAGTGGTTCGAGGAAGCGGATGCCAAACTGTTCGGCGCGGGCCAGACCGATTTCTACGGTGCGTGCTGCGGACTCCCATTCGCCGAGCAGCAGTAGGGACCGAGCCAGCCATCCGTCTTGCCACAAACTGATGCGTTCTGAACCATTGATGGATGTGCGACGTTCAAGCTTTTGACGTGCAGTTACTGGATCATCGTGAACCATGGAAAGCCAGCCCATTGCCATGTGGCGGCGTTGTGCGTGAAGGGTGGTTTCACCGGGGATGGGTTTATCTTCGGGGAGGCAGCCATCGAGGATGGATTGTCCAATGAGGGAAATAGCTTGGGCCTCAACCTTTTCGCCAGCATCCTCTTCAGTCCATGCGACTGCTCTATCAGCCCACACCAGGAGTTCTTCTGGATTCCAGTCCACTAAGTTTAACAGTACTTTGCGCTGAGCCATGCGGGGGCCGTGGATCGGATCAATCGGGTGCTGCGCCAGCAATTCTTCAGAAGCACGATGAAGGAGATTGCGTGCTTCGAGGCGCCGGCCTTCGTGGATTGCCAGGTAGCCCAGCATTGAGTCTTGTTGAATGCCGGTTTCTCCAAGATCAAGGGTGGATGCTCTGGATCGAGCTTGGGGGAGATCGGCGGCGGCGATCAGTGAATCGATGGACTCCAGCAAGTACTTATTTGATTCTTCTTGGTGTGCAGTGCGGTTCGCGGCAAGAGATAGGGCGTGTGCCGATTCCATCCAGTGGCCAGTCCTACCCAACGCATATCCGCGCTGCGCTAGGGCTCGCACTGCTGGATCATTTGGATCAATTGCAGCAAATGCTTCGTGCTCCAGTTGGGCATCTTTTTGATTCCACTTGCCGTAATATTCGGCTGCCTTGTGGTGCAACTGCGCCAGAATGTTGAGCGGAGTGCGTGATTGCAGTACGGCGCGGTCGATCGGCAGGACCAAATCCACTTGTGGTTGGCCGTCAGACGGCAGCACGCGGAGCAGGCCTGAGCGGACGGCGTCGTCGCAAAGCATGCCCGTGGGGTCGTTGCCTAGGAGTTTTACCAGGTCAATGGGGCCTCCGGAGGGAAGGACAGCGACGGCGAGTAGTACATGCCAGACTTCTTCGTTGGTGATGCGTCTCAACAGGTTGGCATGCCAGCTTTGTGGGATGGGAATATTTGGGTTGGGCATTCGCCAGTGATCGGGGGATTCCGAGTGGAGGACTTCTTTGACTCGCCCGTAGATGCCGCCGGTGATGCGCTGGATGTCTGTGGCGGTGGTGGTGCTGATGCGGCCGCGGACATCGGTAAGCGCAAGCTGGCGGATTTCTTCAATACTCATCGGCGGCAATACGTAGGTGGAGTCTGCGATGGAGGGGAGCGAGACCACCTCATCGTGGAACACTAAGTTCTCTTCATCAAGGCCAATCATGATGAGTGCGAAACGGCCAGAAACCATGCGCATGGAATATTCGATGAGTTTTTGCATGGATTCCACGTCGGCCCAGTGGACATCGTCAACGATCACCACGGTGGAGGCATCGAGACGGTCGATCACACCACGGATGGAGTTGGCGGAGTGCGCACCCAATTTGTGGGCGATGTGTCCAAGGAGGTTTCGGGGGCTGTTTTTCAGCCACGACAGGGAAGTGGCACGTACCACGGTCCAGCCTTGGAGCTCGTCGATAAGCTGCATGCCGAACTCTGTTTTACCCGCGCCGGGCTGGCCACTGATGTGGAAGAGTTTGCCTTCGCCGGATTCTAATCTTTTGATCTGTGTGCTGACTTCTTGCACGATGATCGACGCCCGCGGTAGGAACGTTTGGGACGATGACGGGGTGAAAGAGACTGAGGCAACCATAAATCAATACTAGACGAAAAAAGGGACTTGTACCTGCAAAAACAGGTACAAATCCCTAAGATTGACCAAGGGTTATCCCTGGTCGCCTCCACCGACTGGCATGACTGATCCAGTGATGTAGGAAGCTTCCTCAGAAGCGAGGAAACAGATCGGCGCGACCTGCTCCTCTAGGGTGCCGTAGCGCTTCATCAAACTGGAATCAATGGTTTGATCAACGATTTGCTGATACCACTTTTCTTCCAATTCGCCCTCTGGCCCAGGGCCTCGTTTGACGGCACGTTCCGGAGCGAGCGTGCCACCGGGAGCCGTTGCCACCACGCGCACATTATGCGGTGCAGCTTCGCGGGCCATGGCAGAAACAATGCCGTTGACGCCACCCTTTGCTGCAGCATAAGGAACACGGTTGATACCACCGGTCGCGATGGAGGACACATTAACGATCGTTCCACCACCATTTCCGATCAGAATTGGCAACGCGGCCCGGCACATCCACAAGGTGGGGAAGAGGCTTCGGTTGATTTCCTTGCGGATCTCTTCCTCAGAGTATTCCTGATAAGGCTTCGCCCAGATGGTGCCACCAACGTTGTTGATCACCACATCAAGGTTCTTCAACTTCTGCCCGGCAAATTCCAAAGCATCAGTTGCGCCTTCAAAGGTTTCCAGATCGGCGATGAAAGAATCCACCGTTCCGGCGCCTGCTTTACGCAGCTCTTCGGCAACTTCATGCACCAGCGGGGAACGGTCCACCAACACTAGGTTGCCATCCTCATATGCGATGCGGTGTGCCACTGCCATGCCGATGCCTTGAGCCGCTCCGGTAACCACAACACCCTGGCCAAAGAAGCGTTCCGGGGTGACGTGAGTGGGGCGACCTTCGATGCCTTGTCCTACTGGCGCGCTCATTTCTCGAGGGCCTTAACCATAGTGTCAATGCCGTGCTCCGCGTGTTCACGAATGATTGTTCTCGCGGTCTCGAGATCATTCTGGGAGACGGCGTCGACAAGCGCCAAGTGCTCGGTGGCAATTGCCGGATCAATCCACTCGGCGCCTGGAAGGGTTGCGTTCATTTCTTGAACAACCTGGAGGTTCTGGTACGCCGCAAGCAGCGCCTCGTTGTTTGCGCGGCGGAAGAGGAACTCGTGGAAATCGGCGTTGGCCTCGGTGAACTTCACCGCGTCGATAAACTTATCGCCGTCGATGAAGGAGTTCGCGATGTCGGCCAAGTTGCGGAATCGCTCGATGTCGCGCTCGCCGAGTTTGTTGATCGCAAGCTCCAGCGCGCCGAGCTCCAGAGCCATGCGGGCCTGCAGCTGGGTTGCAGAAGAGTGCACCTCGCCGGAAGACATGCCTGGAGTGGACACCTCGACCAGGTTGAAATCCTCTGCAACTTCGCTGGTCTCCACGGTGATCTCTGGCTTACCAGCAGCAGGGGCAGCGGCGGAAGTGAACTTCTCGTAATAAAAGTCCAGCGGAGGATGCTCCAGGGTGCCCAGGAATTGGCGCACGGCCTCGACCATTGGAGGAGGGCCGCAGAGGTACACATCAGTGTCCTCATCTGGCTCATATTCGCCGGTCAGGTGTGCTGGGACGTAGCCCTTGCGTGGATGCTCGGTGTCCTTGTCGGAAAGCACGGTGATGTAATCGAAGTCGAACTTGTCCTTGAAGGCATCAAGTCGATCCAATTCCACCAGATCGTGGGTGAAGTTCGCGCCGTAAACCAGGCGGATTGGGACGTCGAGAAGCTCATCGCGGGAAAGCTTTTCCAAAATAGCCAAGATCGGTGCAAGTCCAGTTCCGCCGGCGAGCAGCAGGATCGGGCGGACAGGTTCACGCAGGAAGAAGGAACCCATCGGGCCGGTCAAGGTGAGCTTGTCGCCGACCTTCGCGTGATCGGTGAGATAGGTGGTCATGAGTCCACCTGGGGTTACCTTGATCAGGAACTGCACGTTGCCGGAATCTTGAGCGCAGGAGAAAGAGTAGGAACGAGTCTGGTCGCTGCCTGGAACCTGGATGTTCATGTATTGACCAGGGAGGAACGCCAAATCTTGGCGGTTTTCCAGTTCGATCTCAATGCCGATGGTGGAATCAGAGAAGTGATTGATCTCCTTCAACTCGCCATCGAAAGTGGATGCGCCGGTCTTTGCCAGCACGGAGGTGGTGGCGATCTGCAAGATGAGGTCGGTCTTTGGGGTCATCTGGCAAGGCAGGCAGTAGCCGTCGGCTGCTTCATCTTCGGACAGGGCGTCGTCGATGTAGTCGCCTTCGTCAAAGTCGCCGGATTCGCAGAACGCTTTGCAGGTTCCGCAGGCGCCGTCGCGGCAGTCGAAAGGAATGTTGATGCGTGCCTGGTAGGCGGCATCTGCAACAGTTTGGTCATCTTCGCAGTCGATGAATCGGGTGATGCCGTCTTCAAAGGCAAGTGCAACTTGGTGAGTCATGTGAGTGCCTCCTAGACGTGGTAAATATCGACGATGTGGTGGATGTAGTCGTTCTTCAAAACGACCTTCTTCTTGACGATCTTCGGGGTTTCACCACTGACATCAAGGGTGATAAACGTGGTGCCGAAGTAGGTGTCGGTGGTGTTGTAACGGTAGTAGAAGGTGATCCAGTTGAAGCGGATATCTACTTCGCCGTCGCGGCGCTCCAGGATTTCCACGTTGGTGGTGCTGTGGCCGGTGCGTGGTTCAGGTAGGGAAGTTGCAGAGGAGCGTTCGGTGCGGATGCGGAAGACGCGGTCCTCAAGTCCACCACGGTTTGGGTAGTAGATGAGGGAAATTTCAGACTGTGGATCTTCAGTCAGTTCACCGTTGTCGTCCCAGGCTGGCATCCAAAACTCGGCGTCCTCGCGGTAGCATTCGAGCCATTCTTCAAATTTACGGTCATCGAGCAGGCGAGCCTCGTAGTAGAGGAAAGCTTCGATCTCAGAGCGGGTGATTTCAGACATTTAGGTGTTCTCCTTAAAAGATTTTTTGCTTTTCGACGACTAACCGCGGGTGCGACGACGGCGGCGAGGCTCTCCAGCGTCGGACTTCGCGGCTGCCTTTGCTTCCTCACGGATTTTGGCTGCAGCTACGGTGGCAAGGGAAGAAGCGGTATCGTCAGCCAATTCCTTTTCCTTGATGCTCTGCTTATTCACAGCCTCCTGCATGAGTTCATGCCAGAAGCCGTGCTGGATTGGGTAGAGGCCTTCATCTTCGGTGCGTGCTCCGGAGGAAAGAACTTCGTTCATGCCTAGGCCCTTGGCAACCTCGTTTGGTCCCTGTACCTGGTGGCCCAAACCGCGGGTCATGTCATTCCATGGGAAGGCAGATGCCTGGTAGGTCTTCTGGCAGGAGCGGAATTCCTCCAGGTCATCTGGGGTTGCCATGCCCGTTGCGTTGAAGAAGTCTTCGTACTGGCGGATGCGGTTTGCACGTGCTTCCGCGGACTCGCCCTTAGGTGCGATGCAGTAGATGGTGACTTCGGTCTGATCAACTGAGATTGGGCGGATGTGGCGGATCTGTGAGGAGAACTGATCCATCAGGTAAACATTGGGGTAGAGGCACAGATTGCGGGAAGCACCAACCATGAACTCGCCCTTTTCTTCGCCGAATTCCTTCTTGAACTCGTCGCGGCGCTCGAACAGTGGGCGGTCTTCTGGGTTGCCCCACCACATCCACAGCAGCATGTGGCCGTAAGGGTAGGAGAAGTATCCGCCACCCTGCTTGCCCCAGGTACCAGCGTCCATTGCCTTGGTTTCGTTCGCGGATTCACCAGTGCCACGGCGGGAGGTGGTTGCAGCGTAGTTCCAGTGGGTGGAGGAAACGTGGTAGCCGTCTGCACCGTTTTCGGTCTGGAGCTTCCAGTTGCCGTCGTAGGTGTAGGTGGAGGATCCGCGCAGTACTTCGAGGCCTTCTGGGGATTGGTCAACCAGCATGTCAATGACGGTACGGGTGTCGCCGAGGTGCTCTTCCAAAGAAACGACATCATCGTTGAGGGAGCCGAAGAGGAAGCCACGGTAGGACTCGAACTTAGGAACGCGACGCAGATCGTGGGAGCCGTCGGTGCGGAAATTCTCTGGGTAGGCGCCTTCTTTTTCGTCCTTGACCTTGAGCAGTGCGCCGTCGTTGCTGAATGTCCAGCCGTGGAATGGGCAGGTCAAGGTGGTGCGGTTGTCAGTCTTGCGACGGCAGAGCATGGCGCCACGGTGAGAACACGCGTTGATCAGGCAGTTGAGTGTGCCGTCCTTGGAACGGGTGATCATGATCGGCTGGCGGCCAATGTAGGTGGTGAAGTAGTCGCCAGCGTTAGGGATCTGGGACTCGTGAGCCAGGTAGATCCAGTTGCCTTCGAAGATGTGGCGCATCTCCAGCTCGAAGATCTCAGGGTCAGTGAAGATGTTGCGGTTGACGCGGACGATTCCCTCTTCAGGGCGGTCCTCAAGCGCATGGTCCAGAGTTTTCTGAACGCTTGCCAAATTTGAAACTGGTGTGGACATGTGAACCTCCAAGAGAGTGAAAAGAAGTTGGTATTGCCACCGCGATGTCGTTTTCGTTTTTGCTTTGAAGCGGTGTGTGACATTTGCGAGCAATTCCGCAGTGTCGATGGCGTATGACCAACAGTGCCCGATCAATGAAGTGAATCACATTAGGGGAATTCCTAGGGTTTGCTCGGGGGTAGGTGTTCGCATGATGTAAATTGACAGGCTGTTTGTGTACTTGAAGTGGGATTATGTGGAAAAATTTATACTTCTAAAGGTTCCCTTATTGTTTTTAAGGTTTTTGGGATGTTGACGGATTCGATGATTCAGGCCACAGTGTTGTTATCGAGTTCAGCCGATCACAAAGATTTTTCCGCTAGGCAGTGATCCGACTCGCACCCCCTACTTCACCCCCAAAGTCTCTAGGAGTATGACATGACTTCAGCTGAACAGATCGTTGATCCAACAGCCCACGATTCGGGCAACAAGGCAACTGACAAGTTCAAGGCAAACCGCGTTTCCTCCGATACCTCCAAGGAACGCGCAAACGCGATCTACGTAGATCTGCTCGCGGCGATCGCCCAGGTTGCTCACAAGCACGAAGTCACCTACGAAGAGTACGCAGTGCTCAAGCAGTGGATGATCGACGTTGGAGAATACGGCGAGTGGCCACTGTGGTTGGACGTTTTCGTTGAGCATGAGATCGAAGAGATCAACTACAACCGCCACGACTACACCGGAACCAAGGGTTCCATCGAAGGCCCTTATTACGTAGAGAACTCTCCGAAGCTCCCTTGGGATGCTGAAATGCCAATGCGTGACAAGGACCGCGCATGCACCCCACTGATCTTCGAGGGGCAGGTTACTGACCTCGACGGCAACGGTCTTGATGGAGCAGAAGTTGAGCTCTGGCACGCAGATGAGGACGGATACTACTCCCAGTTCGCGCCTGGAATCCCAGAGTGGAACCTGCGTGGCACCATCGTTACCGATGAGGAAGGCCGCTACAAGATCAAGACCCTGCAGCCTGCGCCTTACCAGATCCCTCATGATGGCCCAACCGGTTGGTTCATTGAGTCTTACGGTGGGCACCCATGGCGCCCAGCCCACCTCCACTTGCGCGTTTCCCACCCGGGCTACCGCACCATCACCACCCAGCTTTACTTCGAGGGTGGCGAGTGGGTCGAAAACGACGTTGCAACCGCTGTGAAGCCAGAACTGGTCCTGCACCCTGAGACTGGCGAGGATGGTAACCACGTTCACTACCCATTCGTCCTGGATAAGGAAGACTAGTTTTTCTACCTAGCTAGCATTGAAGTCCCGACCACATCTTGTGGCGGGACTTTTCCCACTTAACCAGAAAGCCATAGAAAAATTGTCTGATTTAACCATCCAAAAAGTCGAATCCCGTATCCTCGACGTTCCCCTCATTCGCCCACACGGCTTCGCAACTACCACCTCCACTGAGCAGCACATTCTGCTGGTCAGCGTGCACTTAGAAAACGGTGTCATCGGCTACGGTGAGGGCGTTGTGCCCGGCGGTCCATGGTGGGGCGGCGAGTCGGTTGAGACCATGAAGGCGCTTGTCGACGGCTACCTCGCCCCAGTGCTCATCGGCCGTGCTGTCTCCGAGCTTGCAGGAATTATGGCAGACCTTGAGCGTGTTGTTGCACGTGCGCGTTATGCCAAGGCGGCTGTTGACGTCGCAATGCATGATGCCTGGGCACGCAGCCTCAATGTGCCCGTCCGCGACCTGCTTGGTGGCACCGTGCGCGACAAGGTGGATGTCACCTGGGCGCTGGGCGTTTTGCCGCTTGATGTTGCGGTGGCGGAAATTGAAGAGCGCATCGAGGAGTTTGGTAACCGTTCCTTCAAGTTGAAGATGGGTGCTGGCGATCCTGCGGAAGATACTCGCCGTGTAGCAGAATTGGCGCGCGAAGTTGGCGACCGCGTTTCTCTGCGCATTGATATTAACGCACGTTGGGATCGCCGCACCGCTCTGCATTACTTGCCGATTCTCGCGGAGGCTGGCGTCGAGCTGTTCGAGCAGCCCACCCCGGCCGACGACCTGGAAACCCTGCGCGAAATCACCCGCCGCACCAACGTTTCGGTCATGGCAGATGAATCCGTGTGGACCCCAGCTGAAGCTCTCGCGGTGGTGAAAGCCCAGGCTGCGGATGTTATCGCACTGAAAACCACTAAGCACGGTGGTCTGCTGGAATCCAAGAAGATCGCCGCTATCGCCGAAGCCGGCGGGCTGGCCTGCCATGGTGCAACCAGTCTGGAAGGTCCAATCGGCACCGCAGCATCCCTGCAGTTTGCGGCATCCACCAAGGCGATCTCCTACGGTACAGAACTGTTCGGACCGCAGTTGCTCAAAGATACCTATATTGTCCAAGAATTTGAGTACAAGGACGGCCAGGTTGCTATTCCACAAGGCCCAGGTTTGGGCGTCGATGTGGACATGGACAAAGTCAACTTCTACACCCGTAAATAAGGAGAATTATCGATGCTGTTTCTAGCACGCATGGACGTCGTCTTCCCTGATTCCATGGACGCCGATGTGATGGCAGATTTCCAGGCTAAGGAAAAGGCCTACTCCGGAGACCTGCAATCCCGTGGAATCATGAAAGCAATCTGGCGAGTCGTCGGCGAGTATGCAAACTACTCCATTTTCGATGTCGATGACCACGACGAGCTGCATGCAATTCTTAGTGGCTTTCCGATGTTCAAATACATGAATGTCAAGATCACTCCACTGGCAAAACACCCCAATGCTCTGGAGTATTACCTCAAGGGATAGTTGAGGTTCTAACCGCTCTACCTGCAGTTTCGGTAGAGCGGTATCTTTATTTTCAAGAATTAGAACAAATATTCGTTAGAACACTTGTTTGTTTTGATTTGTGTGGTTAGGGTGGGTGCTAATGAGTTAAAAAGGGGAAATTTAAACCATTAGGGGGCATGGAAATGTCATACTTCAGCCATCAGGACCCAAATAATCCAGAGAGTCACATCAACTTCACCATGGCGCAAATGGAGATCCAGCGCTGGACTTTGCTGATCTCAAACCCAGAGGCGGACGCTAGCACTCTTGTCATGGAGTTGAAAACCGTCACGGGGGAATCCAAGCATTTTATCAACCAGGCTATTAACGCCATGTGGGCTTTAATGAAGCTGCCCATTTTAAGAGTGGTGGTAGAAACTCACTTCCACGTTCGGATTCCGTACCTGGCCCGCATTATGCAGGCAGTCAAGCAGGCTAAACCGGAGTTGTGGGATGAGTTGGACCATCGCATTGCCGAAAAGCTGACACCGCGCATTGCTGGCCAGGCACTGATGGAAGCCTCCGCACTTGCAGGGCTGATTACTCGCTGGATCAAGGAACTGGATCCAACCTTCACAGGAAAGAAGCGTGGGCCAAAGGGGAGTGATGGCACCTTGACTTTCCGCCACGTGGACGGGCGTACGTACATCAGTGGAAATATTGACGGTGTCACCGGCAAGCTGTTCCAAAAAGCTCTGGAAAAAGTGAAACAGAAGGGCGAGGACCTCGCGCGGGCCCTGGTCACCTTCCTGGCGGGGCGGACCAAAGTGAAAATCGTCAGCGCGGTATACACGCCCCTGGTGGGTGGCGTGTCCTGGATTCCGGGGGTGGGATTCCTGAGTCAAGAGGAGTCCCGGAAGCTGGGTAAGACTGCCTCGAAGGTCATTGACCTGGATACGATCGCCACTCGTGTGGAAAATGGCTACACCCCAAGTCCCGAGCTACGCCTTTATGTGATGGGGCGGGACGGCACCTGTAGGCATCCGGGCTGCACGGTGTCTGCCGACAACTGCCAGATCGATCACGTGATCCCGTTCGGTGAGGGTGGGTTGACTGTGGCCTGGAACTTGCAGTGCCTCTGCGCGCATCATCACAATATGAAGACTGATGGGCGCATCCAGGCGGCGATTGATTCCATGGGTCGGGTCGCCTGGATTGGGCCGTGCAATCGCACAGTGGTAACCGAACCTGTCGGACCGTTGGCGCAAGAGATGCCCACGGGGCAGTGGGGGCAGACTCTGGAAGCACGGATGGAGAAGACTTTTGAAAAGCTCCGCAGTTCACTCGAGGTATTGGATGACTAAACCCTTATGCACACCCCTAGTTAACCCCTGACCTTCGGGGTTTGCGCTGGTGGCGAATGTTCGCGCGCGATCTGACATGTTCGCCCCGCGAACTACTTGTCAACGGCCTCAATCATCCCTACTTTGAGATCTATATCACTAGACGCAGAAAGGTCTCGCATGGACATCCCACACTTCGCCCCGACGGGAGGCGAATACTCCCCACTGCACTTCCCGGAGTACCGGACCACCATCAAGCGCAACCCAAGCAACGATCTCATCATGGTTCCTAGTCGCCTCGGCGAGTCCACGGGACCTGTCTTCGGCGACCGCGACTTGGGAGACATCGACAACGACATGACCAAGGTGAACGGTGGCGAGGCTATCGGCCAGCGCATCTTCGTTCACGGCCGTGTCCTCGGTTTCGATGGCAAGCCAGTTCCGCACACCTTGGTCGAGGCGTGGCAGGCAAACGCCGCAGGCCGTTACCGCCACAAGAATGACTCCTGGCCAGCGCCACTGGATCCACACTTCAACGGTGTTGCACGTACTCTCACCGACAAGGACGGCCAGTACCACTTCTGGACCGTTATGCCAGGTAATTACCCTTGGGGTAACCACCACAACGCATGGCGCCCGGCGCACATTCACTTCTCGCTCTATGGTCGTCAGTTTACGGAGCGTCTGGTCACCCAGATGTACTTCCCGAACGATCCATTGTTCTTCCAGGATCCGATCTACAACGCGGTGCCAAAGGGTGCACGTGAGCGCATGATCGCAACGTTCGACTATGACGAGACCCGTGAAAACTTCGCGCTTGGTTACAAGTTCGACATCGTCCTTCGTGGCCGCAACGCCACCCCATTTGAGTAAAGGGTTTTGCAATGATTGATACAGGGAAGAACGGCGAGTTCCGCTACGAGCAGTCGAATATCATCGATCAGAACGAAGCCGAGTTCGGCATCACTCCTTCACAGACCGTGGGCCCTTACGTCCACATCGGTTTGACCCTTGAAGGTGCGGAGCATCTCGTGGAGCCAGGTTCGGAAGGCGCGGTGTCCTTTACTGTTTCCGCAACTGATGGCAACGGCGACCCCATCGCGGATGCCATGTTTGAACTGTGGCAGGCCGATCCAGAGGGCATCCACAACTCTGATTTGGATCCAAACCGCACAGCACCAGCAACCGCAGATGGCTTCCGCGGGCTTGGTCGCGCGATGGCAAACGCGCAGGGTGAGGCAACGTTCACCACTTTGGTTCCGGGAGCATTCGCAGATGAGGCACCACACTTCAAGGTTGGTGTGTTCGCCCGTGGCATGCTGGAGCGTCTGTACACTCGCGCATACCTGCCAGACGCCGATTTGAGCACCGACCCAGTTTTGGCTGTGGTCCCAGCTGATCGACGTGACCTCCTGGTGGCTCAAAAGACCGATGATGGATTCCGCTTCGACATCACTGTCCAGGCTGAAGACAATGAAACCCCATTTTTTGGACTCTAAATTGACCCGATCTTTATACTCCGACCTTGCTGGTAGTGGAGAACACCTCAGCAGCCTTTCCGACGAGACTTTCCTAAAGAATCTTCTTGTCGTGGAGGCCGCTTTGGCGGTTGCAGCTGCCCCCGAGCACGCAGCAATGGCGAAGGCCACCATTGATTCTTATCAGTTGGATGTGGAGGAGCTTTCCCGTCGCGCAGCCGAGGGCGGTAATCCGCTCATTCCGCTGGTCACTGACCTCAAGGCCATCAATCCGGCAGGCATCCACATTGGCGCAACGAGCCAGGACATCATTGATTCTGCGTTAATGCTGTGCATGAAGGAAGGGGTGGGGGAGGTCGTCGACAAGCTTAAAAAGCTTGCGCGAGATTTGGCCGAGCTCACCGCGGAGCATAAAGCAACCCCGATCATGGGGCGCACGTTGGGGCAGATCGCGACGCCGACGACGTTCGGCGCGCTGACCGGCGGCTGGCTGGTTGCGGTGGACAATGCGGCACGCGCCCTGGAGGCGCTGGAGTTTCCGGTGTCGTATGGCGGTGCCAGCGGAAATATGACGGCGGTGCACCCGCGTGGCTTCGAGATTCAGGCGAAGCTGGCCGAGGAGTTGGGCCTTTTTGATCCGCAGTGGGTGTGGCATTCCGATCGCACGCCGATCACTGCGATCGCGTCGGCGCTGGCAACGGCCGCTGGTGTGGTACGCAAAATTGCTGGTGACGTGGTGTTTTACTCACAAACCGAGGTCGGCGAGTTGCGGGAGAAATCCCCCGGCGGCAGCTCCGCGATGCCCCACAAAGCCAATCCGGCCGCTGCGATTGCGTGCGACGGTTACGCGCGCCGGGCACCTGGCCTTCTTGCAACGCTTTTCGACGCCCTCGACTGCCGTTTGCAGCGCGGCACCGGCAGCTGGCACGCGGAGTGGGCAACGCTGCGCGAGTTGGCTGCTGTCACTCACTCAGCAGTGAGCAGGGCTGCAACCAGCATCGATGGCATCACCGTCAACGTTGATGTGATGGCAAGTCGCGTCAATGGACCAACCGGGCACGCCGAAGATTTGGCGGAGCGGGCACTAGAAATTTATGGAAAAGGACGCAGTTAATGGATCGCTATGAAACCGGAATGAAAAACCGCCGCGAGGTACTGGGAGATGCCCATGTGGATCGCGCCGTGGCGAACACCACCGAGGTGACTGAGAAGTTTCAGGATTTCATCACTCGCACAGCGTGGGGCGATATTTGGGAACGTCCAGGCCTTGATCACACTCAGCGTCGCCTGCTCACCATCGCGATTTTGACCGCGGTGGGCAATGACGGCGAGTTGGACATGCACATTCGTGCTGCTCTGCGCGCTGGCGTGGATCAGGAAACCATCGGCGAGGTCATCCTGCACACTGCGGTGTATGCGGGTGTGCCGAACTCCAACCATGGTTTCAAGCTGCTGAACAACGCTGTGTCAGACCTTCAGTAATTCTCGAAGCTCTCCACGGGAGCTCACCCCGAGCTTTTTGTACACCCTCGTGAGGTGATATTCCACCGTTTTGGCGGAGAGGGAAAGCTCACGGGCGACTTCTTGGTTGGAGCAGCCGTCGACAACCAGCGCAGTGATTTGTTCCTCTTGAGGGGTGAGTCCCTGCGCTGATCTGCGTGGCCCAACGCCTGCGACTCGTCGTTCGCCGTGGCAGCGGGCAGCCAGAGTGACCGCACCCATGGCGGTGAAGACTTCTTCGGCGTGGGTGAACATTTCGGCTGCTTGGCTGCGCCTGCCCATGCGTCGTAGAACCAGCCCGTATTCGAAGAGGATGCGGGCTTCATATGCTGGCATGTTGACGGAGGAAATGAGGTCGACGGCTTCGGAGAGCATTTTTACGCCTCGTGCTGTGGAGCCTCGTTGGATTTCGATGTTTGCTTGGGGCACCAAATTTCGGGCACGCAGCGAGGGGATGGTGGAGTCAGGGATGCCATCCATGACGGCGGCTGCGGCGTCGATGCGTCCCGTTCGGATCAATGAGATCGCATACATGTCTTCCCAGGCCCAAAATCCGGGCTGCTGGGTATTGGTGGTGTATACGACCGACGCCATGCGGTCGCCGGCCAAGGTTGCTGCGCGGGTGTCTGAGGTCATGGATGCGGTGATCAATTTGCCCATGGATGCGCTGAGTTTTTGGATGAGGAACGCATCGTCGGGCACGGTCAGGCGCTGTAAATAGTGGTTGGCCAATTCGGTGCGCCCAGTCATGGCTGCGACTTGGGCGCCGGTCCACAGGTGCACGGGTTCGAGTAGGGAGGCTCCGGTGCGGTCGCCGGTGGCTAGGCCGCGTTCGACAACGGCGGAGGCTTCTTGGAATTCTCCCAGCACGTAGTGCGCTCGCGCCAAAAACGCCGACTGCCACAGTCCCACCAAATCGGAGGGGCCCCTCCTGGAGAGCAGACGGCGGGCGGTGAGGGGATCATCGTAAACCAACGCCAGCCAGCCACTGATGAAATCGTGGATCTGGCTTTCTTCAGGGGCATCCGGACGCGGGACTTCCCTGTAATGCCCAGTGTCTAGCGCATCGGCGAACATATCGAAGGTCGGATCGCCCCGCAACGCCTCCGGATTCCAGGTGGCCAGCGCATAAAACGGCGACGCCGAGGCCGCCTCAAACGACTGCCCGCCGTACAGCGCCAAAAATGCGCGCTGCTCATCGGCACGGGGTAGTTCCTCTACATGCAGTCGGGCCAGGGGCAGGTTTCCTGCGGCAATTAGCTTATCGACGCCTCCCTCCGTCGATTCCCACTCCCGCGGGCTTCTTGCCATCGATGGGGGAGTAGAAGCCCGAACCAAGGTGCGTTCCTCAGGGCTGCGGAATCTTAAAGTCCCGTTTTCGTGAATGAGGGTGCCATCCTCCACAAAGGCATCGGCATCTAAATCTCCGATCGGGCAGCCATCGAAGAAGGGATGGGAGGCGACTTCCCGAAGCACAGGGTTCTTAATGTCGATGTCTGTCACCCAGTGCTCTGGCAGCGTGAGAGTAGGCCGATCGTTGGACCAGTGATCGATGGGGGTCGCGTCGAGAAGCTCTCTGATCAGTTGTGGCAACCCACCCGCAGCGTCGTTGAGGCGGTGGGCGGTGGTGGGTGTGCAGTGGCCGACGATTTGGCGCGCGAGCAGCGCGGTTTCCGGGACTGTGAGCGGCGGCAAGGCTAGCAGGTCGGTGGCGCCGGGGATACGGTGCGGTGCGGTGGCGAGTACGGTGAGCCCTTTGGTGTGCACCAAATTGAGTGTTTTTTGGATGTCGTCCTTGTCGGCCAAATGGACATCATCCACAACCACGATGCTTGCGCGGGGACGTTTCTTGAGGAACGGGTTGACCTCAAATTCTCCCAACTCGGCGGCGAACTCCCTGGTGAAATGCTCTTTGTTCACGCCGTGCGGGCCGGTGACAACAAGAAACCTGCCCCGCCGATCAGTGGTGAACTCAGCGAGTAAACGCCTAAGCAACAACTGACGACGGGGCAGGAGACTGGTTGTGAACATGCCTACAACATTAAGCGAAATGCTGTGCTAGCAGTTCATTTACCTCGTTTGGACGTTCCACGGTTGGTACGTGCGCGGCTGGGCTTAGGACCTCTGCGCGGGACTCGCCGCCAACGCCATCGGCAATGATCTGCACGGTTGCTGGAGGAGTGGAGGGGTCATCGGCACCTGCGATGGTGAGCACTGGCACGGTGATTTCTCCCAGGCGATCGGTGAAATCCCAGGTTGCCAACGCCTCGCAGCACAGCGCGTAACCCTCAGATGGGGTGCCGGCAACCATGGCTTCGAAGTGCTCGCGGGACGCTGGGTTGTTCTCCAACCAAGTGGGGGAGAACCAGCGCTGGATCACAGCTTCGGACAGAGAACCAGTGCCGTTTTCGCGGCACGCTGCGGCGCGATCTAGCCAGCCCTGGGGCTCGCCGAATTTTGCAGCGGTACACATGAATGCTGCCTTGGTGACACGATCAGAGGTGGCCGCCAAGTATTGTGCAACCGCTCCGCCGAGAGATAGTCCGATGACGCCGAAGTTTCCGACACCCAGGTCATCGAGGGTATCCAGCACATCCTGCGCCAGATCCGCCACAGTGGGGGTGCCTTCGATGAGTTCAGACAGACCATGTCCGCGGTGATCAACAGCGATGACGCGGAAATCCTTATGCAAGGCATCCAGCTGTGGCAGCCACATGTCGGTGGTGGAACCCAACGAGCCAATGAACACCAAGGTGTTGTCGGAAGTTCCGTAGGAAACGCTGTGCAAAATAGCCATTTTTAGTTCTCCTTTTCAAAGACAGCTGCAAGACCCTGGCCGCCACCGATGCACATGGTGGCCAGTCCGTACTGAGTGTTTTCACGCTGCATGCGGTGAGCCAAGGTTACTGCCATGCGAGCACCGGTGGCACCGACTGGGTGTCCCATGGAAATACCGGAACCCAGTGGGTTGACGCGCTCATCTTCCCAAGAAATGTTCCATTCCTTCAGCACAGACAGTGCCTGAGCTGCGAAAGCTTCGTTGAGTTCGATCGCGCCGATGTCCTCCAGGGTAAGGCCCAAACGATCCAGGACCTTCTTGGTGGCAGGAACAGGTCCAATACCCATGGTCTCTGGGGGAACAGCAGCCACAGACCAGCCAGCCAAACGCATGACTGGGCGCAGGCCCTTCTCCTCGGCCTTGGCGCGAGTGGTCACGATGACGGCAGCAGCGCCATCATTTTGGCCGGACGCGTTGCCAGCGGTGACGGTTGCTTCCGCATCCTGGCGGCCCATGATGGGGCGCAAAGCAGCAAGCTTTTCGACGGTTGTTCCTGGTCGACCATGCTCGTCTCGAGAAACGATGGTTGGCTCCTGGCCGCGCTTCTTGGCAGGGACGGTGACTGGCACGATCTCGTCGTCGAAAAGCCCCGCATCAGCAGCCTTGCCCCAACGCTGCTGGGACGCTGCGGAGATCTTGTCCTGCTCCTCGCGGGAGATGCCGTATTCGCGACGCAGGTTCTCAGCGGTCTCGATCATGCCACCAGGGATCGGGTGGTTGCGTCCGCCAGCGGTTTCGCGTGCTTCTGCAAGGCGGTCACGAAGCTGCATGTCGCCGCCCTTGACACCCCAACGGATATCGCCGGACACGGTGTACTCAACGCGGCTCATGGATTCTGCGCCACCTGCGATGATCAGATCAGCAGCGCCGGATGCAACGTGTGCAGCAGCGGTGACGATTGCCTGCAGGCCGGAACCACAGCGGCGATCAAGCTGCATGCCTGGAACGTTTTGGCCAAGCTTGGAATCTAGAGCAACAACACGGCCCAGTGCTGGAGCCGCACCGTTGGGGGATGCCTGGCCGAGGATCAGATCGTCCACATCGTCGCCGGTGATGCCGGTTGCCTCAACGATCGCGTTGATCACGGTGGTGGCCAATTCTTCAACAGGGACGCCGGTGAAGGATCCGCCGTAAGCACCAACTGGGGTGCGCAATGGGGAACAGATGACAATATCTTGAGGGTTCATTTTTTGATCCTTAATTTAGAGTGCAGAGAGATCTGTCGAAATTGCTTGAGCCGTTTCTAAAAGCTGCGGCAGCACCAGCTTGCGGATATCTTCCACCGAATGTGATGCCGATTGGGTCGACACATTGATGGAAGCAACCACTTCGCCCTGGGCATTGGTGATCGGCGCCGCGAGCGAACGCAGGCCCGGCTCGAGCTCCTGATCCACCAATGACCACCCCCTTTCGCGGGTAGCAATGATCTCTTCCCGGATTGAGGCGATGGAGGTCAGTGACCGGGTGGTCAACTGTTCAGGGGGTGCCGCCGCCAGCATTTCATCTAATTCTTCTTCGGGAAGGTTGGCCAGCATGATGCGTCCCATGGAGGTGGCGTACGCAGGGAAACGGGTGCCGATGGTGATGTTCACCGTCATGATGCGGCGCACCGGAACGCGGCAAACGTAGATGATGTCAGTGCCGTCGAGTACGGACATGGAGCTTGATTCGCCGACCTGGCGGGAGAGTACCTCCAGGCGGGGCTGCGCGATCGCAGGCAGGGACAATGCGGAAAGGTAGCTTGCTCCAAGCTCCAAAACACGTGGTGTGAGCTGGAACCGGGAATCGTTGTTTACCGCATATCCAAGGTCGGTCAAGGTGTGGAGAAAGCGCCTAGCGGTGGCCCTTGAGAGTCCAGTTTGGCTGGCGACTTCGGACAGTGTTTGCGATGGATTATCTGCGCTGAAACTTCGGATCACAGATAAGCCGCGGGCAAATGATTGTACGAAATCTGGCGATTGTTCGACCATCCCATCAACTCCTCTTTTTGTTCGCATTGCGAACCCTTGTGCATATGATGAACATTACGTTAGCATGTCTCACATGATTAACAAGAGCATTTCTTCCACTGCTGAAGCGGTGGCCGATATCCCAGACGGTGCGTCCATCGCCGTCGGTGGTTTCGGCCTCGTGGGCATCCCCACTGCATTGATCCTCGCCCTCCGCGAACAAGGCGCAGGCGATCTGACCATCATTTCCAACAACCTAGGCACCGACGGTTTCGGCCTCGGACTGTTGCTTTTGGATAAGAAGATCTCCAAGTCCATCGGCTCCTACCTTGGCTCCAACAAGGAATATGCACGCCAGTACCTGGAAGGAGAACTCACCGTCGAGTTCACCCCGCAGGGCACCTTGGCTGAACGCCTCCGCGCAGGTGGCGCCGGCATCCCTGCGTTTTACACCACCGCAGGCGTGGGCACCCAGGTCGCAGAAGGCGGACTCCCACAGCGCTACAACACCGACGGCACCGTCGCCGTGGTGTCCCAGCCAAAGGAAACCCGCGAATTCAACGGCCAGCTCTACGTCATGGAAGAGGGCATCCGCGCCGATTACGCACTCGTGCACGCACACAAAGCAGATCGCTTTGGCAACCTGGTGTTCCGCAAGACCGCGCAGAACTTCAACCCAGATGCAGCAATGAGCGGCAAGATCACCATTGCTCAGGTCGAGCACTTTGTAGACGAACTCCACCCAGATGAGATCGATCTGCCAGGAATTTACGTCAACCGCGTCGTCCACGTTGGACCGCAGGAAACCGGAATCGAAAACAGGACGGTGTCTAACTAATGACTTGGGATCATAACCAAATGGCAGCCCGCGTTGCCCAGGAACTTGAAGACGGCCAGTACGTCAACCTCGGCATCGGCATGCCTACACTTATCCCCGGCTACCTGCCTGAGGGACTAGAGGTTATCCTTCACTCCGAAAACGGTGTGCTGGGCGTTGGACCTTACCCAACTGAAGAGGAACTTGATCCTGAGCTGATCAACGCCGGCAAGGAAACCATCACGGTTGCACCTGGCGCATCCTACTTCTCCTCTTCTGATTCTTTCGCCATGATCCGCTCCAAGTCTGTCGACGTTGCAGTCTTGGGCGTTATGGAAGTCTCCCAGTACGGCGACCTGGCCAACTGGATGATTCCCGGCAAGCTGGTCAAGGGTATGGGTGGCGCAATGGATCTGGTGCACGGCGCATCCAAGATCATCGCCATGACCGATCACATCACCAAGAAGGGCGCTCCGAAGATCCTTAAGGAGTGTCGCCTCCCACTGACTGGCGCGAAGTGCGTGGACATGATTGTCACCACCCACGCTGTGTTCTCTGTGGACCCTGAAGAAGGCCTCACGCTCATCGAGTGCGCCGACGGTGTCACCGTTGAGGAACTCCGCGAAATCACCGAAGCCGATTTCAAAGTTGCTTAAGCAAACGCTGCGCAATTAAGGCGTGCGACGCCTCGTCTGGGTGCAAATTATCCAGCAACGGCGCATCGCTGGCCTGATAAAGGCTCGCACCATCGACGTAGGTCAGGTGCGGGTCTTTTTGCTTTTCGACGAACCCCTCCAACACCTCACGCACCATCTCCAGCGTCAGTCGACCATGCTCATCAGGTTCACCAGTGGCGATGAACCTAATCTGACCACTGCCAAACGATGAGGTATCAAACGCGCCGGGTCCTGGAGTTTTCTCATGAATGGGGCAGTAGAACGGCGACACAATCTTGATCGGCGTGGTGGGGTGGCCATCGCGGATGGTATTGATGAACCCATCCACAGCAGCCTCTAGTCCGCGGCGACGCATCACATCACCATTGACAATATTGATGCCAATTTCCAAGGTGATCAGATCAGCTGGAGTATCCCTGATTAGCCTCGCCATAAAAGGATCCAACATGGCGCTGCCACCAAAACCGAAGTTACGCAGGTTGTAGTTTTTGGACTGGGCAACAATGGCTGGCCAAATTTTGGTTGGGGCAGTGGCAACCGAACCGTGGCTAATGGAGCTGCCGTAATTGATCCACACGGGACGGGTGTCTTCGACAGTGTTTAAAGCTGCGTTGGCTTTAAGGGAGATCACTTCAATTTCTTCATTGTGAGGCAGCCAGAACTCCACCACCTTTTCCTGCTCTGAAAGTCCATCCACTGTGAGCACCTGCGGATCTTTCAGGCGCCGTTCCGTGGCGCCGGTGATGAAATTGACTTCCGTGGTCTCGCCCCCGGAAGTTGGCGTGGAAGATGTGGGGGCGCCGTCGATAAGCACATCAATCTTGCCGCCCGGCCGGCCGGAATCGAGGTACACCACCCGCGTGGAATACGTGGTCAGCGTGACGGAGGTGGCGGTGGTGCGACACACAACGCGCACGCCCGATGGTTGGCGTTCCATCGCGCTAAACTGGGGATCACAGTAGCGTTCTACTATTTCTTTGCTGAGTCGATGCGGGCGAAGGCCCCTGTTTGTGGTTTCAATTTCGGTTGCGCCGTGAATAAATTCGGGATTCATTAGCTTAAGCGTACCGCTCTGCAGAGTTCACAGGTAAAGCGCTAAGATGGAACAACCCATTGCCAATATTGTTGGTTAGAGTTGTACGCAGTAAATCTTTTCAATCGTGGAAGCGGGTCTCACAGTCTAATGGCACGTATGCAGGAAAGCGCCGATCTGCTCAAATGTTCCTTCTGCGGAAAGAGCCAAAAGCAGGTAAAAAAACTCATCGCGGGTGGCGCCGTATATATCTGTGATGAGTGCATTGAGCTGTGCAACGAGATTATTGAAGAAGAACTCGGTCAAGCTCAACACGACGAGCAGGAGCGCAACGAGCTCCCCAAGCCGTCGGAGATTTCAGCCTTCCTTGATACTTATGTCATCGGGCAGGACCCAGCAAAACGTATCCTGTCGGTTGCGGTGTACAACCATTACAAGCGTCTCCGCGCATCGGAAACCATCGGTCGTCGCAGGAATGACGAGCCTGAAACCGAACTGGTTAAGTCCAATATTTTGATGCTCGGCCCCACTGGCTCCGGCAAGACTTTCCTTGCCCAGACTTTGGCAAAGCTGCTGGATGTTCCTTTTGCTATCGCGGATGCCACCTCACTGACCGAGGCTGGTTATGTGGGCGAGGATGTGGAAAACATCTTGCTCAAGCTGCTTCAGGCTGCTGATTTTGATGTGGAACGTGCACAGCGCGGCATCATTTACATCGATGAAGTGGACAAGATTTCCCGCAAGTCTGAAAACCCATCGATCACTCGCGATGTTTCCGGTGAAGGCGTGCAGCAGGCACTGCTGAAAATTTTGGAAGGCACTGTCGCCGCAATCCCACCGCAGGGAGGACGCAAGCACCCCAACCAGGATTTCATCCAGCTGGATACCACCAACATTTTGTTCATCGTTGCTGGTGCGTTCTCTGGTCTGGAGAAGGTCATCGCGGACCGCAATGGCAAGAAAGGCTTGGGCTTCGGTGTGGAGGTCTCTTCCAAGAAGGAAGAAGCCAACATTGTGGATATCTTCAAGGATGTCCTCCCTGAGGACCTGGTGAAGTTTGGTCTCATCCCAGAATTCATTGGGCGTCTGCCAGTCGTTGCCACCGTATCCAACCTGGATCAGAAATCTCTGGTCAAGGTTCTCACGGAGCCTCGTAACTCATTGGTGAAGCAGTATCGACGTCTGTTTGAAATGGATGACGCTGTGTTGACCTTTACTGATGATGCTTTGGAGGAGATCGCTAATCAGGCACTCGAGCGCAAAACTGGCGCCCGTGGCCTGCGCGCGATCATGGAAGAGATCCTGGTTCCGATCATGTATGACCTCCCAGACCGTAAAGACGTTGGCGAAGTCATCATCAACGGTGCCGTTGCCCGTGGCGAAGCCGAACCAGAGATGTTGGAAGCTGTCGCAGAAGAAAAGACCGCGTAGTTGGCAGGAGTTATCACCGGCTTTGCCATCATCCTGTCGGTTATCGGCGTTGGATTTCTTCTGGCAAAGCTGGGGGTCATCAATGATGACAAACAGCGCTTGGTGTTAAACCGCATTGCTTTTTATGCGGCAACTCCAGCGCTGCTTTTCAATGTCGTTGCCCGATCAGATCCCAGCGCGTTGATCTCACCGGTCATTGTGGTGACATTTGTGGCCACGATCGTCACAGCAGCTGTGTACTGCGTGATTTCGGCGATTTTCTTTAAGAAGGATATCGCCACTACGGCGACAGGAGCTGCGGCTTCTGCCTACGTGAACTCCAACAACATTGGCCTGCCGGTGTCTATTTATGTGCTGGGAACAGGCGCATATGTGGCACCGATTCTGGTCATGCAGATGGTGATTTTCGCGCCCATGATCCTGGCCGCGCTGACCTCTGGTGATGTGAAAGGCTCGCGCGGGCAAAAAATATGGGCTGCGGTGAAAGGTTCACTGCTCAGCCCAATTGTGTTGGCCTCTATCGCGGGCCTGATCGTGTGTCTGTTAGAAATTCAGCTGCCAGCCGCAGTCATGGAACCCACCATCATTTTGGGCGGCGCATCCATTCCGTTGATTCTGATGAGCTTCGGCGCATCATTGCCCTCAACCAACGTGCTGGCTTCCAAGGCGGATCGCCCCAGCGTTCTTACTGCTACTGCGATAAAAATTGTGGGTATGCCCGCCATCACTTGGCTGATCGCCAAGGCGTTTGGTCTGGAGGGCGATTACCTCTACGCCGCTGTTATTTTGGCGGCGCTGCCCGCCGCGCAGAATGTGTACAACTACGCGGCGACGTACCGCAAGGGCGAGATCGTCGCCCGCGATACGGTCTTCCTCACCACGTTCCTAGCGCTGCTGGGCATGCTAGGAATCGCGGCCCTATTTGGTCGCTAGGGCTTCAGGCTGCTTTTCGACGGCTACCGCCTGAGTGCGCATCCCAATCAATGCGGTTGCACCGGCAATAACAATCACTGCCACACCAACATACAGCTGCGTTGGGGACCAGCCAGAATCCAGCAGGCCACCCACCAGCAGTGGCGCGGAAATCGCACCGACACGACCCATACCAATCGCAGCGCCCACACCAGTGGTGCGTACTTCAGCGGAGTACAGCTGTGGGGACAGGGTGTACAGACCAGCCACACAACCATTGATCAGCATGCCCACGACAACGCCGCTGGCAAACGCGATGGATGGAACAGAGGTGGAGGAAATGAACAGGATCAGCGTCAGGCCGGACAGCACCATGAAGGTCATCAGTGTGTTTCGGGAGCTGAACTTGGTGGTGAGGAAACCGTAGAGCAGGGAGCCGAATGCTCCACCCATGGACAACATCAAACCACCGATGATGCCCTGCTGTTCTGACATTCCGGTTTCCACGAGCAGCTTCGGGGTCCAAGTGTTGGCGAAGTAGAAGCCGAACATCACGATGCCGAACGCAACCCACAGCTTGATGCTGGTTCCACGGTTCTCTTTGTTAACGAGCACTGCATACGATTGGAGACCGGCTTTTTTCGTCGACAAGCTTTGTTCGCCTGGAAGCTCAAAGGTACCGACTTTGCCCAGGCGGCGCGCAATGTAATTGATCTTGTCGCGAGCGCCCGCAGGGCGGCGAGTGCTCAGCCAATCAACGGATTCTGGCAGGAAGAAGAAAGTAGCGATGGTGGCGATACCAGTTGCGATCGCACCGGCTGCGAACACGGAGCGCCATCCAAATGTTGGGATGAGCTGCGCTGCGCCGAAACCGCCCAAGGACGCGCCGATGCCGTAACCAGCAGCGTAGATGGACATGGCCATGCCGCGGTTTTTGTTGTTGGAGAACTCACTGATCACCACTGTGATGCAGGCGAGGATTCCGCCGATGCCGATACCAGTGATCAAACGCCACACGCCCAACTGGCCTGCGGACTGCGCGGTGGCGGACAATACCAATCCCACCACGTTGAACAGCAGCGCGATCATCAGGGCATTCTTACGGCCGAAACGGTCACCGATCGGACCGAACAGCAAAGATCCAGCGGTCATGCCGAACAGCGCGGAACTCAGCAGCACACCAAGCTGGCTGCCACTCAGTCCAAATTCTTCGGTCACTGCATTCGCAGTAAAAGACATGGCGAGGACATCAAAGCCGTCCAGTGCGTTGAGCAGCACTGCGATAAATACAATGAACCACTGATATCTCGACATTGCTGTGTCGTTAATTGTTTGGCGGATATCCATGCCAGGCTCCTTTAGGAGAGGGCGACCGTAATGGTCGAGGTTGGGGACGAGGAAGGGGAGGAGACTACTCGAGACACGCAGGCGCATGCCTTTGCGTCGGATTCTTTTTGACGATCAGAGAAGAACACATCGCGGTGATCAACCTGGCCATCGACTTCTAGAACGCGAACCTGGCACAAACCACATTCGCCTTTTCGACAATCAAACATCATATTCGCCCCAGCCTTTTGCAAAGCCTCCAGCATGCTTTCATCCTTGTTGACTGTGGCGTGAAGCCCCAGCTCTGGTACTTGGATGTGGAAAACCTCTGGGGAGAACCATCCACTGTTTCCAAACGTTTCGAAACGCAGATTGGTGGGGTCAAGTCCGCGGGTGTTCCATGCGCGCCGGATGGCATCCATCAAGCGGATGGGGCCGCACATATAAAGCTCAGTGTGGGGGTTTAAGGTTTCGATCAATGCTGGGACATCGATGGTGGTGCCTTCAGAATCTAGATGCAGGTGCAGCTTGTCGCCGTGTTCTGCCACGAGCTCATCTTTGTAAGCCATGGCATCAAGGCTGCGTGCTGCGAAATGGATGCGGTAGTTCGCTCCCAATTTCTTTAATAAAGATGCCATTGAACGGATCGCTGTGATTCCAATTCCGCCGGCAACAAGTACATACTCAGGCGCACCCACGCGGAGAGGAAAATCCTGAGACGGCCTGGAGACAGTAACTGTGTCTCCAGCTCGAAGCGTATGCATGAACTCAGATCCTCCACGGGAGTTTCTGGTTTTGAGTACGCTCAGGGCGAGAGTCGAACCGTCGTGACGAGCGTCAACGATGGAGTACGATCTCTTTTCCTGTCCAGTTTTTAGGGGCACCATGATCTTGAGATGTTCGCCGGGTTTTACTGGAATCGCAAATTTCGGGGATAGTTCTATTCGCCGAATGTCTGCAGCGATGATTTCGCTGGAAACAACATGTGCATCTTGCCATTGCGAGTTCATGGTTTATGCCTCCGGCTTCGGTGTTGCGCGGGGGAATGTGGTGGGGATATCCAGTCGGCCTTCCTTGGAGAGTGCTTCCTCGAGGATTCGGCGCACCCACATGCCACCGGCATCAATGTTGAGGCTGTAAAACTCGTAGTCGGTGTTGGCGTCGATGGCATCTTGCTGAGCGGTCAGCATGTCTTCGTCTTCTTTGAATACACCGGATACACCGTCGCGCAGCTGGGTGGTGATGGTTTGGCTTTCCAGGCGGTAGTTGCGCATGAATGCCCAGAAGTAATGAGAGGAACGATCTGAATCTGGGGTAATGGTGTTCATGACATACCCATTAACGCCCTGGCTGCGGTCGCCTTCCTGCGCGCCAGTTCCAGCCTTTGCTACACCAACATCAATGCAGATGGTGGAAGGGTAGTAGTAGTGGATGATCTGCCAACGATCCACCTTGCCTTCAAATCCTGGGAACTTATCATTCATGTTCTTTTGCCAAAACGGTGGTGCATCTATGTCATGCATCCAGCGGGTGACCGTCACGGAATCTTCAGTGTGGGTGACCACGAACTCTGATTCACTAAGTTCGTCTTGTCCGATGCTGGAGGAGTGCACGAACTCTTCGTGGGTGAGGTCCATCAAGTTGTCCAGCACTAATTGGTAGTTGCAGTCAGCGGAGATGGTGCGTCCATCGCCTGCCCATTCGGGGTGGCTCATCTGGTGCATATCGGGTACTTGGGTGGGATCTGCCAATGTGGGATCGCCCAGCCACACCCACACAAAGCGGTGGGCTTCCACCACGGGGTAGGAGTTGACGGCTGCTGACGGGTTGAGGGTTTCCTGCGCGGGCATTTTCATGCAGCGGCCCGCGGAGTTGTACTCCAAGCCGTGATAAGGGCATTGGATTCCGTCTGTGCCCACGAGTTTTCCCTTGGATAGCGGTGCGAGGCGGTGCCAGCAGGCGTCTGCAAGGGCAACGGCTCGGCCATCTTTGGTGCGGTACAAAGCGAGTGGTTTGTTGGCGATTGTCCTGGCCATGGGCTTTTTAGATGTGACTTCATAATCCCAAGCGGCGACGTACCAGGCGTTGAGTGGGTGGGGAAGAATCTTGGCGGTGGTGGTGAGCTTGCGTTCGGACAGTGTCATGGTGAACTCCTAAAGAACTATATAACCAAATACCTAAACTCTTAGTTAGTTTATGGCGTAGGTCATATATTGCTTGTGCTTCAAATCACTGTCAAGGGGTAAATGTGAGTTAATGTCAGCTGGGGTCTCTGAGCTGCGGGTATTCATTCTCGGGAGCGGGGGTAGATATGGGACAATGAGCACGTGACTCTACGATCTGCATTACTTGCGCTACTAAGTTCCGGACCATTGACTGGGTATGACGCCTCCCAGCGATTTGGGGCCTCGGTGGGCTTTGTGTGGAGTGGTTCCGATTCGCAGATTTATCCCGAACTTCGAAAAATGGAAGCCGAAGAACTCCTCGTGGGATCCGATGTTCCCTGGGGCTCCAAAGGCGCCACCAAAACCGAATACGCCTTGAGTGAAAAAGGCTGGGAAGCGCTAAGAAAAGCGTGGTACGAGCCAGTAACCTACGGTCCCACCAGAGATCCTGCCAGGCTTAAAGCCGCCTATTTTGAGGTCGGTACAAATGGCGATGCACGCCGACATTTAAGGGCGCACATCGCTCATTTTGAACAGCAGAAAATTCAATCAGAATCAATGATTGATGAGCTGAAAGCAAAAACTCATCCAACCTTGGCACGGCGACTTGAGCGCTCCCCGAAAAAGGAGCACGAGCGAATAGTCGCGTTTAAAGTGCTTGCCTATGAGGGGCAGATTGCACGCGCTCAGGCAGAGATTGAATGGGCGGAAAAGGGCTTGAAACTACTCGATACCCTTTAGTTTTCGAACACGTCCGTATCAAAGCTGTAGACGCTGTCATCAGTTTCTGGTTCTGCAGTCTTGCCACCAACAACCAGGTAGCTGGAGTTGCCAGAATTTTGAATATTTGAGGTCAAGAATGCCAGCACCGTGTCAACGACGATGCGCTTCATGCCTTCAATATTGGCCTCTGATTCCAAATCAAGGGAGTAGAGGTTCTTCAACGTGACCTTGTTGGATACGCGGAAGTAGGCCAGGGAGCTAATAAGAACCAGTACGTCTTCTGCGGAGATTCCAGGACGGAAGGCGCCGGCATCCTGGCCAAGCATGAGCAGCTTATCCAGGTTGAGCAGCACATTGGATTCATCGGAATATGCCGCGGTGGAATCCACGCTGTCTTGGCTATGCAGGTTTTCCATCAATAGCAGGCGCACTGCTTCTGGGTGCTTGGTGATGCAGGTATATAAAGCCTCGACGATTTTGCGGACACCATCAACTGGTACCGCGGAATCAAGTTGCATCGCTTCAGCCTCTGGGCGCAGCAATCGCAACGCGTAGGAAACAGCCTTGATGTACAGGCCTTTCTTATCGCCAAAGTGATAGTGGATCATGCGCTTGGACATGCCAGATGCCTTCGCGATTTTCTCCAATTTGGTTTCGCTAAAACCATCCTCTGCAAAAAATGTCAGAGCGGTGGCTACTACCTCTTCAGGGGTTGCGGTGTGTCCTGAATCAGATTCAATGAATTCGCTACCGGCCTGGTCTATGTTTTCGGCATCTCGACGTGATGTCGCCATAATCGATCAATTCCTTTCGGGTAACGAGAAAACGTGAATTAGAAACGGGGTTAAGGTAAATATCAAAGATAACACCATCGGCAAATCCCAGCTGACAACTATAAATGGTGCCCGATATCAGGAAAAATTGCTTGCACACCGCGCCGATTCCCCATGATGCCCTAACATCTTGCAGGTGAGGGGTACATATTGGGGCAATTCGGGGGTAATTTTGCAGTATCGTCAAGATCACCCAAAACTGGTGGCTGTTCTCTTTTAAGCGGGATAGCATGGGTTCTTAGAGGACCCCCTACAAGGATTGAGGATTGTTTAATGAATTCCCCGCAGAACGTCTCCACCAAGAAGGTCACCGTCACCGGCGCAGCTGGTCAAATCTCTTATTCACTGTTGTGGCGCATCGCCAACGGTGAAGTATTCGGCACCGACACCCCTGTAGAACTGAAACTTCTGGAGATCCCTCAGGCTCTTGGCGGGGCAGAGGGTGTGGCTATGGAACTTCTGGATTCTGCCTTCCCCCTCCTGCGAAACATCACCATCACCGCGGATGCCAATGAGGCATTCGACGGCGCTAATGCGGCGTTTTTGGTCGGTGCGAAGCCTCGCGGAAAAGGCGAAGAGCGCGCAGATTTGCTGGCTAACAACGGCAAGATTTTCGGACCTCAAGGTAAAGCTATCAATGACAACGCCGCAGATGACATTCGTGTCCTAGTTGTTGGAAACCCAGCGAACACCAACGCGTTGATTGCTTCAGCTGCGGCCCCAGATGTTCCAGCATCCCGCTTCAACGCAATGATGCGCCTTGATCACAACCGTGCGATCTCCCAGCTGGCCACCAAGCTTGGCCGTGGATCTGCGGAATTTAACAACATTGTGGTCTGGGGAAATCACTCCGCAACCCAGTTCCCAGACATCACCTACGCAACCGTTGGTGGAGAAAAGGTCACTGACCTGGTTGATCACGATTGGTATGTGGAGGAGTTCATTCCTCGCGTGGCTAACCGTGGCGCTGAAATCATTGAGGTCCGTGGAAAGTCTTCTGCAGCTTCTGCAGCATCCTCTGCGATTGATCACATGCGCGATTGGGTACAGGGCACCGAGGCGTGGTCCTCTGCGGCAATTCCTTCCACCGGTGCATACGGCATTCCTGAGGGCATTTTTGTCGGTCTGCCAACCGTATCCCGCAACGGTGAGTGGGAAATCGTTGAAGGCCTGGAGATTTCCGATTTCCAGCGCGCCCGCATCGACGCGAATGCTCAGGAATTGCAGGCCGAGCGCGAGGCAGTGCGCGACTTGCTCTAATCTTTAACGCATGACTTCGCTTTTCGACGCCCCAACCCTCCAACGCGTCACCGTTTTCACGGGCTCGGCGCTCGGCAGTTCCTCGCTGTACACGCAAGCGGCTCAAACCTTGGCGAAAACCGCGGTAGACCGCGGCATCGACTTGGTTTACGGTGGCGGAAAAGTGGGGCTCATGGGTATCGTCGCGGATGCGTTCCTGGAATCAGGTGGCGAAGCCTTTGGCGTCATCACGGAATCACTTATGAAGGGTGAGCTTGGGCATGAAAAGCTCACCGAACTTGAAATCGTTCCTGATATGCACATCCGCAAGCGTCGCATGGCAGAACTTGGCGATGGTTTTATCGCCATGCCCGGTGGCGCCGGCACCTTGGAAGAACTTTTCGAGGTCTGGACCTGGCAACAGCTGGGCATTCATCAAAAGCCCGTCGCACTTTATGATGTCGATGGTTTTTGGCAGCCCCTGCTGGAAATGCTTGAGCAGATGACCCAGCGTGGATTTATCAAGCGAGACTTCTTTGAGTGCCTCATCGTGGAATCCGACCCGCATGCCCTGCTAAAGGCAATGCAGACCTGGACTCCACCAGCACCAAAATGGTAACTAAATTGTGTGCTCGACGGTAACGCCGCCGAGTATCTTGATGGAAATGGAAGCCACGCCGTTGTCATTGACTGTGATGGTTTCTTCTACTTCTGGGCCATCGAAACGTGAAATCTCGGTAGCATCCACATCGGTGATGGAGCTATCAAAAGGAATCTTGATTTCACTGAGCAGGGAAATATCTCCGGGGCTGCCATCCTCGGACACGGTGGAGTATTCCACGAACCTGAACCAACCAATGTTGTGCACCGCCTTGTAGCATCGTTTCGCCACGGTCGCAGAATCGGTGTCCGGGGCGATCAGCGGGTCAAAGCTCACGGCACGACCAGAATCGTGCTCACGGAACACACCGATGCCTCGCGCAACGCGGTCCCTTAGGTGGAAACCAGAGGAAGGGTCAGCCGCGATGGCCAGACCCACCGCAGTGGAACCTGAGGGGAATGGGGAGCGGTGGACACGGCGGCCGAAACGCTCGCGGAGCAACCTGGAAACGAGTGGGAGCGAGGATCCTCCACCAACAAGGTAGATGCCTGCGATGTCGGAATCTTTAAGATCATCGACGCCGATGAGGGGTTCCATGATGGACAAGGATTTTTCCACCAGGGGAGTGGCAGCCTCGTAGAACTTGTTCACTGGAACGGTGATGTCGTCGTCGCCAATTTCTAGAACCAAGCGACGGGATTGCGGAACAAGAGCTTCCTTCGCGTTGCGGGATTCGTCGAGAAGCGTGTTTTTAGCACGCTTGCCAAACGCATCGTGCTGTCTGCCTGCGGCCTTGAGCGCGCATTGGAGGAGGATTTCATCGAAATCATCGCCACCAAGGCGTGAAATGCCAATGGAGGACACAACCTCGTGGTGGGTGCCGTCGATGCGGATGAGCGAGGAGTCGAATGTTCCGCCTCCCAAATCATAAACCACGATGGCTTGGCGCTTGGAGTTTAAGGTGCGGGCGTGGCGGTGGGTGTACTCGAAAGCTGCGGCGCTGGGCTCATTGACCAAACCGACAACGGTGATGCCTGTGGCGCTGAAGGCGGACATGGTGAGCAGTCGCTGGGCGCTGTGGGAGTTGGCGGGCACACCAATGACTACTTCGATCGGGGAGGTATCTCCCAATTGCGTCTGAAATGCACGCAGCGCAGTGACCACGTTTTCCGCAAAAGCCTCCAGGACGGCGCCCAAAGGGTGTACATGATCGCCCAAGTAGACCGGGGTGGCTTCCGTGACATTGGGTTCAGAGAGTAGGCGTTTGAAAGAACGTACGAAGGAAGGGTGGTCCTGCCCAACCTCAATAGCATCCCAACCCGCGACAATCCTATCTGCCTTGAGGGCCACCACAGATGGAATGAAATCGTGGGTGTCGCCTAAAGAATCTTCCACAGTGACGATGGGATAGTTTCCGCGGTCCACGGCGGCCGCGATTGTGCGGGTAGTTCCCAAGTCAAGTCCAAAACGCATGAACTTGACCCTAGCAGCATTTTCGGGCTGTGCAGTGGAACGAAACGAATTTATGCATACCCCCCAAAAGCATTAGTTTTGCATGTTCAATGAGGTTATGGGGGTAGTTAAGAGTCCTGAGTCACTAATAATTGCAAAGGTGTGGTGAGTCACTGGCTAGATTTGATTTGTTGGCCATACCAAATCGGCCCACACAGGCACGTTGCAAACAGCAACGCTCACCCATAGGAGATTTAATGCGCACAGCCACAAAAGTCATCGCAACAGTGATGGCCTCAACCCTGGCTATCGGGCTGGCATCTTGTTCCAGCTCTAGTGGCACCCCAGACGTGAATTACGTATCCGTCAACGGCACCGAACCTCAGCGCGGACTCATCCCGGGCGACACCAATGAAAACGGCGGTGGGCGAGTGGTGGACATGCTGTACTCCGGGCTCGTCTACTTTGATGAAGCTGGCGTTGCTCAAAATGACCTGGCGGCATCAATTGACCAGGAAACAGACACCACCTACAAAATCACTTTGCGTGATGGCATCAAATTCAGTGACGGATCGGATATTACTGCCACTGATTTTGTGGATACCTGGAATTTTGTAGTGGAAAATGGACTGCTCAACACTTCTTTCTTCTCACCGATTAAAGGGTATGAGGAGGGCGTGGAAACGCTCGAGGGTTTGAATGTGGTGGATGATCGCACATTTACCATCGAGCTTGCCCAACCGGATTCTGAGTTCACCCAACGCATTGGCTACTACGGTTTTGCACCGATGCCAGCTTCGGCTCGCGATGATATTGACGCCTTTGGTGAAAACCCCGTGTCCTCTGGCCCTTACAAACTAGAGCAGTGGGATCACAACGCAGAACTGAAAGTGGTGGCCAATGAACACTACGATGGCCCGCGCGCAGCCAACAACGATGGCTTGAAGTACGTGTTCTACGCCCAAAATGATGCAGCTTATTCAGATCTGTTGGCTGGAAACCTAGATGTGCTGGATCTCATTCCACCATCGGCGTACACCACCTATGAAGAGGAACTGTCGGGTCGATCCATTAATCAACCTGCGGCCTCCTATCTGGAACTCTCCATTCGCATGGAATCCCCCAACTTTGAAGGGCAACAGGGACAGTTGCGTCGACAAGCAATTTCTATGGCGATTAACCGTGAAGAAATCGCTGAGCAGATCTTCGCCGGCACCTACACGCCTGCGCTCGACTTCACCGCGCCCGTGCTCGACGGCTGGCGCGATGATTTGAACGGCAATGACGTGCTGACTTTCCAGCCTGACAAGGCCCGTGAGCTGTGGGAAGACGCTGAGGAGATCGCACCTTTTGAGGGCGAATTGCAGATCAGTTACAACGCGGATGTTCCCAACCGGGAATGGGTGGATGCGGTAGCAAACAGCATCAGCAACGAATTAGACGTCAACGCCACTGGCAATCCTTTCCCCGATTTTAAATCCTTCCGCGACACATACCGCACCACCGGATTGGATGGCGCCTACCGCACCGCGTGGTTTGCGGACTACCCAAGCATCGGCAACTTCCTTGGACCTAACTACACCTCGGGCGTGGCCTCCAACGATGCCAAGTACGAAAACCCAGAATTTGATCAATTGATTGCCGACGCCGCAGCAGCCTCCACCAAGGAGGAAACCTTCCAGGCATATGCGCAGGCCCAGGAAATGTTGTTGCGCGATCTTCCCGCAATCCCACTGTGGTACCCGAATGTGGTTGGCGGCTACTCAGAATCCGTGGACAACGTCTCCGTAAACTGGAAGGCCATACCTGTTTATTGGGCAATTACAAAGCAATAAACTCATTAACCTAAATCCGGATACTTGATAAACAAGTACAGGGGTTAAGATGGTCTGCGTGACTGACCAGAATAATGAGACCACCAGCCAGAACCGCGCAGACAAGCTGCCCAAGTCCTGGGATCCTAAAGCTGTAGAAGCTGATTTGTACCAGGGCTGGGTAGACGCCGGTTATTTCACTGCCGATCCTGCTAGCGACAAGCCAGGATTCTCCATTGTTCTGCCTCCACCAAACGTGACCGGCCAGCTGCACATGGGACACGCACTTGACCACACCCTGATGGATGCTCTTGCACGTCGCAAGCGCATGCAGGGCTTTGAGGTTTTGTGGCTGCCAGGTATGGACCACGCGGGTATCGCGACCCAGACCAAGGTCGAGGAGATGCTGAAGGAAACTGAAGGCAAAACTCGCTACGACTATGACCGCGAAGAGTTCATCGCCAAGGTCTGGGAGTGGAAGCAAGAATATGGTGGAAAGATCGGCGAGCAGATGCGCGCCATCGGCGATTCCGTGGACTGGTCCCGCGAGCGTTTCACCTTGGATGACGGCTTGTCCCGCGCCGTCCAAACGATTTTCAAGAAGCTTTTCGACGCCGGCCTCATCTATCAGGCCAACCGCCTCGTCAACTGGTCGCCCGTACTAGAAACCGCGGTTTCTGACATCGAAGTTATCTACAAGGATGTCGAAGGCGAACTGGTATCCATTCGCTATGGTTCCCTCAACGACGATGAACCACATGTCATTGTTGCCACCACCCGTGTGGAAACCATGCTCGGCGACGTCGCTGTTGCCGTGCACCCAGACGATGAGCGCTACAAGGATTTGGTCGGACAGACCCTGCCTCACCCATTCCGCGATGACCTGAGCCTGAAGGTTGTTGCTGATGATTACGTCGACCCAGAGTTCGGCTCCGGTGCCGTCAAGATCACCCCAGCACACGACCCTAATGACTACGCTCTTGGCCTGCGCCACAACCTGGACATGCCTACCATCATGGACAAGACCGGACGCATTGCCGATACCGGAACCCAGTTTGATGGCCTGACCCGCGAAGAAGCACGCATCAAGGTCCGCGAAGAACTCGCAGCCCAGGGTCGCATTGTCAAGGAAATTCGCCCATACGTCCACTCCGTCGGACACTCCGAGCGTTCCGGCGAAGCTATTGAGCCTCGTCTGTCTCTGCAGTGGTTCGTCAAGGTCGAAGAGCTGGCCAAGATGTCCGGCGATGCCGTGCGCGAAGGCGACACCACCATCCACCCGAAGTCCCTGGAGCCTCGCTACTTTGACTGGGTTGACAACATGCATGACTGGACCATTTCCCGTCAGCTGTGGTGGGGACACCGCATCCCAATTTGGTATGGACCAAACGATGAAATCATCTGCGTTGGGCCTGATGAGCAGGCACCTGAGGGCTACGTCCAAGACCCAGATGTTCTAGATACCTGGTTCTCTTCTGCGCTGTGGCCATTTTCTACAATGGGTTGGCCAGAAAAGACCCCTGAGCTGGAGAAGTTCTACCCAACCTCCGTGCTGGTCACCGCCTACGACATCCTGTTCTTCTGGGTTGCCCGCATGATGATGTTCGGCACCTTTGCAGCCAAGGAAACCCCAGAACTTCTGGGCGAAGGCAAGGATGGACGCCCACAGGTTCCATTCACCGACCTCTTCCTGCACGGCCTGGTTCGCGATGAGCACGGCCGCAAGATGTCCAAGTCTTTGGGCAACGGCATCGATCCGATGGATTGGGTGGAGAACTACGGCGCGGATGCGCTGCGCTTCACCCTTGCCCGTGGCGCTAACCCAGGCGTCGACCTGCCTGTCGGTGAAGACTCTGCACAGAGCTCCCGTAACTTTGCCACCAAGCTGTTCAACGCAACCAAGTTTGCGCTGATGAACGGTGCAGTGTCCGAAGGCCTGCCAGCACGTGAAGAACTCACCGACGCTGACCGCTGGATCGTGGACCTCCTTGAGCAGGTTCGCCTCGACGTTGATGCTTACCTGGACAACTACCAGTTCGCGAAGGCCAACGAGGAGCTCTACCACTTCGCGTGGAACGAGTTCTGTGACTGGTACCTGGAAATCGCGAAGGTTCAGATCCCACGCGAAGGCACCTCCGCTCAGGGTGAAAACACCCAAAAGGTGCTTGGCCATGTCTTGGATGCACTGCTTCGTCTGCTGCACCCAGCTATGCCTTTCGTCACCGAAGTTCTGTGGCAGGCACTTACTGATCGCACCTCCATCGTGGTGGCCTCCTGGCCAACCGCAGCTGACACCAACGGCGGAGTCGCCGTGGACGCTGATGCAGCTAGGCGCATTGGCGACGTCGAGAAGCTTGTTACTGAGGTTCGTCGTTTCCGCGCTGACCAGGGTGTGAAGCCTTCCCAGAAGGTTCCAGCACGCCTTGATTTCGTGGCATGTGACCTGCAGGATCTGGAAGATTCCGTGCGCTCCCTGGTTCGCATCGAGCAACCAGAAGATGATTTCGCAGCTTCTGCCAGCCTGGAGATCCGCCTGAGCCAAGCAACCATCACGGTGGAGCTTGACACCTCTGGAACTGTTGACGTTGCAGCAGAGCGCAAGCGCCTGGAAAAGGACCTGGCTAACGCACAGAAGGAATTGGAAACCACCGCAAAGAAGCTGGGTAATGAGGCTTTCCTGTCCAAGGCACCTGATGCAGTGGTAGACAAGATCCGTGGCCGTGCGCAGATTGCCCAAGAAGAAGTTGAGCGCATTAACAAGCGTCTGGAGGAATTGGCCTAGTGGCTAACAACGACGGAATCTTTGATTCCGAAAATGATGACATCACCGTAGGCGATGTCACGTTGGGCGAGACTGGACTGTCTTTGCCCATCGATCTCGCCGGTGAGGTAGAAGCACCTGCCTCCGAGGAGATCACCCAAGAAGATTTGCTGCGCCTTGCCCAGGTGGAAGCAGAGTTGGATCAACGTTGGTTGGAAACCAAAATTGATCCCACTTTCCGACGCATGAGCTACATGATGGATCTCATGGGCCAACCACAGAATTCCTTCCCAGCAATTCACGTGGCTGGCACCAACGGTAAGACCTCCACCACCCGCATGATCGAGTCGTTGCTGCGCGCATTCCACCGCCGCACCGGCCGGACCACCAGCCCGCACCTGCAGCTGGTAACCGAACGCATCGCGATTGATGGCAAGCCCATCCACCCGCGTGATTTCGTGCGGATCTACGAAGAGATTAAGCCCTACATGGAGATGACCGACGCCTGGTCAGAGGCCGAGGGCGGACCGAAGATGAGCAAGTTTGAGGCACTCGTGGCCCTCGCTTACGCAGGTTTTGCCGACGCTCCTGTTGACGTCGCCGTCGTTGAGGTTGGTCTTGGCGGACGCTGGGATGCCACTAACGTGATCAACGCAGCTGTTTCCGTGATCACCCCGGTGGGCATGGACCACGTGGATCGCCTGGGCAACACCATTGGTGAAATCGCTGGTGAAAAGGCCGGCATCATCAAGGCTCGTCCTGCATCTGAGGATGGCACCGAGCCTGAGGGCAACGTTGTCATCGTGGGCAAGCAGGAGCCAGAAGCAATGAACGTGATTCTGCAGCAAGCCGTGGACGTGGACGCAGCTGTTGCTCGTTTGAACATGGAATTCGGCGTGGTGGAATCCGCCATTGCCGTTGGTGGACAGCAGCTCACCCTGAAGGGTTTGGGCGGCGAATACACCGACATCTTCCTCCCACTGTCTGGCGCGCACCAAGCAGATAATGCCGCGGTTGCTCTCGCAGCAGTGGAAGCATTTTTCGGTGCATCCGCCGGACGCCCATTGGATATCGACACGGTGCGCGAAGGCTTCGCACAAGTTCAGTCCCCAGGTCGCCTCGAGCGCCTGCGCTCTGCACCAACCGTGTTCATCGACGCAGCTCACAACCCACACGGTGCCGCAGCACTTGGTGCAGCACTAGACCGTGACTTTGAGTTCCGTCGCCTCATCGGTGTCATCGGAGTGCTCTGCGACAAGGATGCCCGCGGCATCTTGGAATCACTTGAGCCATACCTGCATGAAATTGTGTGCACCCAGACTGCCTCAGAGCGCGCATTGGACGCATACGATTTAGCTGAATATGCTCGAGAGATCTACGGCGATGAGCGTGTGCACGTCCAAGAAGATCTTGCTGGCGCGGTAGAACTCGCTATTGAACTAGCAGAAGACACCGATGTACAGTCCGGATCAGGTGTTGTGATCACCGGTTCAATCGTGACCGCCGGCGATGCGCGCACGCTGTTTGGAAAGGAACCTGCATGAGCAAGCGTGAAGAATCAATTGAGTACGGACCATTAGGCAAAGGCCACGATCCATTAAAGGATCCCATGAAGGGTATCCGAGGTGTCATGGCCGGCACCTTAGTGATGGAAGCAATCACCTTAGGTCTTGTTCTCACCGTGATTCTGCGCGTGGACGACGGCATCTACTGGACCACCTTCAACTGGGTCTATGTATCAGCAGTCGCGATCGCACACTTTGTTGCTGCATTTCTGCAAAGGTTTAGTTGGTCCATCCCGATGAACATCGTGCTGCAGGTTCTTGCACTTGCCGGTTTCTTTGTTCACCCCGCGATGGGCTTCGCCGCCATCATCTTCATCATCGCGTGGGCGTACCTGTTCTACCTGCGCTCTAATCTGATTGATCGCATGAAACGCGGGCTGCTTACCACGCAGCACAGCTAAGCTTTAAGGCCCTCCGGGGCCTTTTTTGCTTTTCGACGCCTACCTCCTTCGGAGGCGTATTCTGTCGTTCATGCCTAAATCTCTGACCTTTGAAGACAGCATTAACATCGCAGCGCCCATCAATCAGGTCTACGCACTAGTTTCTGACATCACTCGAACTGGAGAATGGTCGCCCGTGTGTGAGAAATGCTGGTGGGATGAAGACGAAGGCCCCGTCGTGGGTGCGCACTTTACTGGCCGAAACGTCACACCTGAGCGCACCTGGGAGACACGGAGCGAGGTTATCGTCGCAGAGCCAAATCGTTGCTTTGGTTGGAGCGTGACTGATGGAAACGTCAAGTGGATTTATTCCATGGAACCGTTAGAAGAAGGCACAGTATTGACTGAATCATGGGAATTTACCCCCAAAGGTCAACGATTCTTCCACGACAAATTCGGCGACAAATCAATTGAAGAAATTGAAAAGCGACGCTTGGCAGCTATAACCGGAATTCCAGAAACACTGGTTGCCATTCAGCGCATTCTGGAAGTTGAGTAGTTTCTACATCTGGCTCTTCACCAGCTCCATATCCTCATGGTTTGGTTTGCGGTAACCCTCGAATGCGTTCTTTTCCACGAATCCTTTAACAAAGGGACATACCGGAACCACGGTAAGACCAGCTTCTTTTGTGGCTTTTAACGCCTCTGAAACAAGAATTGACGCAAGTCCCTTGCCACCGAATTCATCGCCAACAACGGTGTGATAGAAGATCCGCGAATCACCTTTATCAAGGTATGCAGCAAAGCCAGCAGTCACGGCATCTTCAGGGTAACTGACCTCAAATTGGTGCTTGTCCTGATTATTAGAAACAGCTACTTCAGTGTCGTACTTATCTTTTAAAGTCATGCCTTAAAGGATACGGAGATCACTCCGGCTTGGCTTGGGTGGCGGTGTTATCAAAGTAGTCGTAGCGTTGAGAACTATGCGAAACTCTAAGTCTGGCCTGGCCTTTTCCGCAGCTGCACTATTTTGTGTCGTCGCGGTAATCACTCGTATTGCAGGTTCCCCATCATTTATCGCTATTGTGGCGATCATCGTGGCTGCGATCGCACTTTTTGTGGGTCTGAACAGTCGTGTGGGAACAAAGCTTGTTGATCAGCCAGTGGTGTTCACCCAGGAACAAATTGATCAATTGAAAGAGTTGAAATCCCGCGACCAGGAGGCGGCAGCGATCCGTCAGGCGCAGCTGTGGAGTAGGGGATCGTCCAGCGAAGCGGTCGCAGAGGCTGTGAGGAAGCTCTAAGTCGACTTAAGTGCGCGAAGCAGACCACCATTAGGTAGAATCACCCAACATGACTGAACGTACTCTCATCCTTATCAAGCCAGACGGTGTTACCAACGGACACGTCGGCGAAATCATCGCACGTATTGAGCGCAAGGGCCTGAAGCTCGCTGCTCTGGATCTGCGTGTTGCAGACCGCGAGACCGCTGAAAAGCACTACGAAGAGCACGCTGACAAGCCATTCTTCGGTGAGCTCGTTGAATTCATCACCTCTGCACCTCTGATCGCAGGCATCGTCGAAGGCGAGCGTGCAATCGATGCATGGCGTCAGCTTGCTGGTGGCACCGACCCAGTTGCTAAGGCAACCCCAGGCACCATCCGCGGCGATTTCGCACTGACTGTTGGAGAGAACGTTGTTCACGGTTCTGATTCCCCAGAGTCCGCTGAGCGCGAGATCTCCATCTGGTTCCCTAACCTGTAATTTTTACGGTTAGAAAAAAATTAACTCCCGACCATTTTCGGCCGGGAGTTTTTTGCTGCCTGATTACTAGAGCAGTGGGTGCCCACTGGCAATAGAAATGCGGTTGAAAGCATTGATCGCAATGATAGCCCATTCCAGGGCAGCTACCTGCTCTTCGGCAAACACACTGCAGGCTGTGCGTGCAGCCAGGTGACCTTCGCGGGATTCCAGCAAGGTTAAGGATTCTGCTAGCTGTAGTGCTGCCTTTTCCTCCACGGTGAATTCATCCACCATTTGCCACGCTGCCAGAGCATCGAGTTTCTTCTCTGGAACGCCGGCACGGCGAGCAGCGGGAACATGTAAACTTAAGCAGGTGCCACATCCGTTGATTTGAGAAACGCGGACATTGACCAGCTCAATCAATGAGGTAGGCAGATCAACGTCCGGGTAGATCTTTCGCAGAGTCTTGGTGAGCTCGAGCATGTTCTTGTATGGCTCGGGGAAGAACTTATCAATGTATGGGCCGTGAGCGGAGCGCATTTAATCAATTCTCGTTTCTGGTCGTGCAGTTGGTGCTGGGTTTTTACGTGCCTTGATAGCAGCGTTGGGAAGCTCGGGTGCTGGAAGCCTGGTGAGCCCATCTTTGTGGTGGCTGATATATCCGTGGGTGATACCAAAACGATCAGCTTCGGCCTGCCACTGTTTACGGTACTCGGCAATTTCTTCATGGCTGCGGCCAATGAAGTTCCACCACATCACGATGTCTTCGGTAAATGGTTCGCCACCTAGCAGTACAGTACGCGCCGGTGTGGTGCCGATGTTACGGATTCGGAGTTGGGTTTCATTGATGCCGGTGTAGGCCAGCTGGGTGGGCTCGACGGTGACGCCTTCTAGTTGGACGTCGCCGGAATCGACAAGCAAGCCGTGTTCAAACGTGGGATCAACATCAAAGATGACTGCTTCACCTGGATTGATGTGGATTTCTGCGCCAAGTAGGGGAGTAAACGGGCCCTTCCGGTTTTGGGGTACATCACAGAACCTGGGCTAGCGGTGTAGACCCGAAAATAAACGAGCCTTTTGTCAGGGTTAAGGTTTAGGTATCTAAGCTAACCAAACACCAACAAAAGGCTCTACCCATGAAGTCTACCGGCAACATCATCGCTGACACCATCTGCCGCACTGCGGAACTAGGACTCACCATCACCGGCGCTTCCGATGCAGGTGATTACACCCTGATCGAAGCAGACGCACTCAACTACACCTCCACCTGCCCAGAATGCTCCCAACCTGGGGTGTTTCGTCATCACACCCACCGGATGCTCATTGATTTACCCATCGTCGGGTTTCCCACCAAACTGTTTATCCGTCTACCTCGCTACCGCTGCACCAACCCCACATGTAAGCAAAAGTATTTCCAAGCAGAACTAAGCTGCGCTGACCACGGTAAAAAGGTCACCCACCGGGTCACCCGCTGGATTTTACAACGCCTTGCTATTGACCGGATGAGTGTTCACGCAACCGCGAAAGCACTTGGGCTAGGGTGGGATTTAACCTGCCAACTAGCCCTCGATATGTGCCGTGAGCTGGTCTATAACGATCCTCACCATCTTGATGGAGTGTATGTCATTGGGGTGGATGAGCATAAGTGGTCACATAATAGGGCTAAGCATGGTGATGGGTTTGTCACCGTGATTGTCGATATGACCGGGCATCGGTATGACTCACGGTGTCCTGCCCGGTTATTAGATGTCGTCCCAGGTCGTAGTGCTGATGCTTTACGGTCCTGGCTTGGCTCCCGCGGTGAACAGTTCCGCAATCAGATACGGATCGTGTCCATGGATGGATTCCAAGGCTACGCCACAGCAAGTAAAGAACTCATTCCTTCTGCTCGTCGCGTGATGGATCCATTCCATGTTGTGCGGCTTGCTGGTGACAAGCTCACCGCCTGCCGGCAACGCCTCCAGCGGGAGAAATACCAGCGTCGTGGTTTAAGCCAGGATCCGTTGTATAAAAACCGGAAGACCTTGTTGACCACGCACAAGTGGTTGAGTCCTCGTCAGCAAGAAAGCTTGGAGCAGTTGTGGGCGTATGACAAAGACTACGGGGCGTTAAAGCTTGCGTGGCTTGCGTATCAGGCGATTATTGATTGTTATCAGATGGGTAATAAGCGTGAAGCGAAGAAGAAAATGCGGACCATTATTGATCAGCTTCGGGTGTTGAAGGGGCCGAATAAGGAACTCGCGCAGTTGGGTCGTAGTTTGTTTAAACGACTTGGTGATGTGTTGGCGTATTTCGATGTTGGTGTCTCCAACGGTCCGGTCGAAGCGATCAACGGACGGTTGGAACATTTGCGTGGGATTGCTCTAGGTTTCCGTAATTTGAACCACTACATTCTGCGGTGCCTTATCCATTCAGGGCAGTTGGTCCATAAGATCAATGCACTCTAAAACAGGAAGAGCCAGTAAACGTATGAACAGGGGAGGTTTGACCAAATAGCGAACCTAGGAAAACGCGTGCACTTCCGCCTTCGAGTGTGATTTCTTCTGGAGCGTAGTGATCAAAGCGGCGTGGTCCTTCGCGGTCTTTGTCGGGAAGAACTGTCCACAACTGCAGACCATGCAGAATCGTGGTGGAGGTGGCGGAAACTTCGGTGTGACAGATGCCTGCGCCGGCGGTCATGAGGTTGACTTCGCCAGGAAGCACGACTGCGTGATTTCCGCCGGAATCATGGTGGGTGACTTCGCCTTCAAAAAGCCACGTGACTGTTTGCAATCCGGTGTGCGGGTGGGAGGCCATATCCATGCCACCGGTTAGTGAGACATCATCGGGGCCGTAATGATCCACAAAACACCAGGCACCGATGAGGGAGCGCTGGCGTTGGGGGAGTGTGCGGTGCACGGTCATGGCGCGTGGTCCGCCGAGGGGGACTTCACGGGAGGTGATGATTTCTACGTTGGCGCCGTCTTCGCACTGTGGGTTTAGCGCGGTACCAGGGGCGTGGTTGTTGATTTCATATTCAACGGGATTAATTTCTGCGTTTGACATGGACTTCTCCGAACTTCTCCTGAGCTGAGGAAACGTGACCTCAAGTATAGCCAAGAAATAAGTTGATGTATCAACAACTTAGCGTCCGGATTCAAGTGCCTTGATGGCTGAGATCCCTTTCAGGGAAACTTCGATGAATACTTTTCCTGGATCCCCACCCGGCATGATGGTGGAGCGACTAACCAAACCATGCTGTTCTAGTGAGCGTGCTACCTGATGTACTTCGTCTACCTCGGTATCCAGTACTCGCGCGACCTGTCTGGCCATCACCCGAGTGCCATCCATCGCACCGTGGGCAAGCAGACAGCGCACTAATTCACGGGATTCCGGCTGCTCTAGAACATCTAAGTCATCTGAGCGCACATCATCCAGAGATGCATTTTGTGAAAGTTCTGCGAGGCGTTCCTTCGTTCGAATGCGTGGAAGCTGATCAGCTCTGTACGCAGCCCAAGCTAGGGAAGCGCCGTAAACACCGCCAAAAAGTGCAGCGGAAGCAAGGGGAGGGGCATTAAATAATGTCGGCAGCCCAATGATGTCGATGGCCAAAGCCGTAGCCGGAATGATCAGTTGGCGGATGGCACGCTTTTTATCGCCTTGCGTGGTGTGGATTTTCCAGGCATCGATATCACGGAGTCCTTTTGTCTTAGAGATCGGGAATGGGATCAATATCGATGCAAAAGCCAAAATGAATAATGGGATCGCCAGCCAAGGTTCTACTTCATAGGTAACTCGAGTGGCTCCAGCGAGGACAATCATCGGTAAAAACTTCCACCATGCTGGTGGTTCACTGCCCATGTGCTTTGCTAAATCTCCCATGATTTCCGACACTAGCCAATAAATGCAAGCTTGACCTAAGACTTATGGAAGAATGGCAGCAGGCCTGGCGAATATATTTGCGGGTCGGAAAATTTAGACCATACAGTTTTAGATTGGCGCATGTACCTGCGCGGCGGCGGTAGGAGATCTTGTCCCTACCAGCGCCCGGGTGCATTGCTCAATCGTGGAGATAAGAAAATAGGAGTGTCGCTGTGCCAAATAACAAGGCAGTAGAAGCAGAAATCTCTCCCTCGGCTGTGCTGGCCGCGGAATTTGATCGAGATTCATTGAGCGAAAAAACCCGCGTACATCAACTGGCCAAACGACTTGGAATGGTTTCCAAGGACGTCGTTGTTGCGCTCGATGGCATCGGCCTGGTCAAGGTTGCGCAGTCAAACCTGAGCAAAGAAGAAGTAGAAAAGCTTCTCGACGCCCTGTCTCAGCCCGTACTCAACGCTGCCCCAGCTGCCGTCCCCGACGTTGAACCGGTGGAGAAGATTCGTCGACGCGTTGAGAAGAATGTGGAAAATGAAATCCACCAAATCGAAGAAAAAGTAGAGCGCGAACTCGCGGCAGTCGCGCAACCTACTGACTTCGAGGCGGCAGCCCGCGAAGAAGCCACTGCAGAACTGCTGGAAGATATCGTCCCAGAGATCACCCCGGCGCCGGTGGAAGCATCTGTGTACACGCCGATCTTTGTGGCACCTGCAGTTGTACCTACTGAAAACGTCCAAGACACCGACGATGAACAGGTCCGCGAACGCACGGCGCGGAAGCGCCGTGGGCGTCGTGGCACCGGCCGCGGACGTGGAGCTGAAGCTGAAACCGTCACCGAAGTGAGTGAGGAGGCGTCGACAAGCGAAGTAGAAGAGGTAAACGAGCCAATCGGAATTAAGGGCTCCACTCGCTTGGAGGCGCAACGCCGCCGTCGCACGGAAATGCGCGAAGAAAACAAAAAACGCCGCCATGTGGTCAGCACCCAGGAGTTCATGGAACGCCGTGAATCGATGGAACGTCGCATGATTGTGCGCGAGCGCCAACGCCACGATCACCCAGGTCTGGTCACTCAGGTTGGTGTGCTGGAAGACGATCAGCTGGTTGAGCAGTTTGTTACCTCTGATGCGCAGATGTCTATGGTGGGCAATATTTATCTGGGGCGCGTTCAAAATGTGCTGCCAAGCATGGAAGCTGCCTTCATTGACATTGGAAAAGGTCGCAACGGTGTGTTGTATGCCGGCGAAGTCGACTGGAAAGCTGCTGGACTTGGCGGACGTGGACGTCGCATTGAGCAGGCGCTGAAAGCCGGCGACCAGGTTCTCGTCCAGGTCTCCAAGGATCCATTGGGCCATAAGGGTGCGCGTTTGACCACCCAAATTTCCCTGGCGGGACGTTACCTGGTGTACGTTCCAGGTGGTCGCAGCGCTGGCATTTCCCGCAAACTGCCTGGACCTGAGCGCAAGCGTCTGAAGGAAATCCTTGGCCGCGTTGTCCCAGCGCAGGGTGGAACCATCATCCGAACTGCTGCTGAAGGTGTGTCGGAAGAAAACATCGCAGCTGACGTGAACCGTCTGCACACCCTGTGGGAGCAGATCAAGGAACGCACTGCGGAGGAAAAGAAGTCCCGCGGTTCTAAGCCGATCACCATGTATGAAGAGCCAGACATGCTGGTGAAGGTGATCCGTGACCTCTTCAATGAAGATTTCACCTCACTGATCGTTGACGGCGACCGTGCCTGGAACACCGTGCGTGCCTACATCCAATCAGTCGCTCCTGATTTGGTGTCCCGCGTGGAACACTTCAATCGCGCAGACTTTGACGGCAAGGATGCTTTCGAAGCATTCGACCTGAACACCCAGCTTGAGGAAGCGCTGTCCCGAAAGGTGAACCTGCCATCGGGTGGATCGCTGATCATCGACCGCACCGAAGCCATGACGGTGATCGATGTGAACACCGGACGCTACACCGGCAAGGGTGGTGGCAACTTGGAAGAAACCGTCACGCTCAACAACATTGAAGCTGCCGAAGAAATCGTGCGCCAAATGCGCCTGCGGGATCTCGGTGGCATGATCGTTGTCGACTTCATCGATATGGTGCTGCCAGAAAACCAAGAATTGGTCCTGCGCCGACTCAATGAAGCGCTAGAAAACGATCGCACCCGCCACCAAGTCTCTGAGGTAACCTCACTGGGACTTGTTCAGATGACCCGCAAACGCATCGGCGCGGGCCTGCTGGAAACCTTCTCTTCACCGTGTGAGCACTGTGAAGGCCGAGGCATCATCGTTCATGTTGATCCAGTAGACACCGTTGACGAGCGCGTTGAGGCGAAAGCGGAAGAGCGTAGCCGTCGTCACCAGCGTTCCAATAGCACTAACAAGGCAGCTGCGGAGCACCCGATGGTTGTTGCCATGCGTGATCTCGTGGAAAGCGATGAACACGATCTGGATCAAGAATTTGAGGAACTCGCTGCATCAGTGATCGTCCTCGATGACTCCGATCTAGATGATGTGGTCAACGACAAGCTCGACGAGCCTGAGCGCATTCTTGCTGAATCCACCGTGGAACCAGAGGAAGGACCACGCAGGAGGGCCCGCCGTCAACGTCAGGAATCTGCTGCGGATGATATTGCCGCGATTGCAGCTGCTGCCGTGGACATTGCTTCTGAAGAAGACCCTGATGAGCCTTCGGGATCGTCGTATGTGTCTGACTTTGAGGCAGAGCCTATTGCACCTGTAGTTGAGAAGGCTGCTGAACCTGTGGCTGAGCCAACCGCTGATTATGAAAAGGCACGTGCCGAATTTGAGGCAAGCCCACGCAGGCGCCGCAAGACTCGTGGCAATTCACGTTCGGATCATGCTCCAAAGCCAGAGGATTTCGCACCTGTAGTTGAAGAGGTTGCTGAGACTCCAGTGAAGACACCTGCGCGGAAGGCTCCACGCCGTAACCGTCCAAGTGAGCTCAGTTCCGGTGCGCCGTCCTCTGCACCATCGACCAGGAACCGTCGCCGCGCAGTGCGCCGTCAACTGGTGGAAGCTCCTGAGACCGTCGTTGAGATAGCACCTGAAGCAGCACCAGAACAGGTTGCAGAGCCTCAGGTTGAATTCGACCAGCCAGACAACCGCCGAAAGCGTCGTCGTGCTGTGCGCGTGACAGCGGCGCCGGTGGAGAAGAAGGTGGCGTCGACAAGCAATGCGCGGGCGCCGAAGAAGGAACCTCAGGCGGCGAGCACCACCAACCCAGGCCGCCGTAGGCGGGCTACCCGACGAGGCCCACGAAGCTAGGGTATAAGGGCGGTTTGTGTTGAAGCCGCCTTTAGGGGTAACCTTGGACAGTCGCTGTTTTAGGCAATGTCAGTAATGCCCATTTGCCCATTTCACGGCGAATGTGTGAATGACGTGAGGTCATTTTGGCTCCGCATGTCTAAAACGCAATTGTAAAACGTAAGTCCAATCAGGGACTCATCATCCGAGTACCTGAGCCGAGAATCAGATAAGGGGTAGCCCTCTATGTACGCGATCGTCAAGACCGGCGGAAAGCAGTACAAGGTTGCCGAAGGTGACCTCGTTAAGGTCGAGAAGATCGAGGGTGAGCCGGGTGCATCCGTGGCTCTCACCCCGGTTCTGCTCGTCGATGGCGCCGATGTAACCACCGCCGCTGACAAGCTCGCTTCTGTGAGCGTCAACACCGAGATCGTCGAGCACACCAAGGGCCCGAAGATCAAGATCCTGAAGTACAAGAACAAGACCGGATACAAGAAGCGCCAGGGACACCGTCAGCCCCTGACCGTTCTGAAGGTAACCGGAATCAAGTAAGCCCTCGGGCTTTCTATGAGTTTTTCCTTTAGAAGGAGGGAATTACCACATGGCACACAAGAAGGGTGCATCTAGCTCCAGCAACGGTCGTGATTCCGAGGCTAAGCGCCTTGGCGTCAAGCGTTTCGGTGGTCAGCAGGTTTCCGCAGGCGAGATCCTTGTTCGTCAGCGCGGCACCAAGTTCCACCCAGGTGAGAATGTTGGTCGCGGTGGCGACGACACTCTCTTCGCACTGAAGACTGGCGCTGTCCAGTTTTCCACCAAGCGCAACCGTCGCTTGGTGAACATCGTCGAGACCGAGGCTGTTGACGCTTAAGTCACACTCACTCAACGAGTTTAAAACTGCTCCTTGCTTTCCTTTTGGGAAGGTGAGGGGCAGTTTTTTGTTTTTGGGGTTCTTTTGGGGGCTCTGTGTAATGTACAACAAGGATTAAGAGGCTCTTCTGCCGGAGAGCATATCTGCCAGAGAGCCCCTTTTAGATGGGGTGTTATTGCGTAGGAGGCCAGTACCTGCGCTTATTGATGTAATCGTTCAGAAGACCGTTAACCACGCTAGACGCCGGTACCCCGTCCCTAGCTGCGATCTCTGTCAATGCAGCATGAATACTCGGATCAATGTTAATTGTGGACGTAGTTGAGGCACCACGACTGTTAGACCGCTGGGTCAACTTAACGATAACGATGACAATCGCTGCGATCCCGCCCATGAACAGAATAAACAGGATAAAAAGAATTAACAGTTCTGCGCCGCCTAAAGCCATGTTTTCTCCTTAAATAACGGTGCTGAGTGTTTGTTGGGGTTCAGAGCAGTCAGAAAATGACACTTTCTACTTAACCCATACAGTGATTATGCCCTTTTAGTTCTTCGGCCACCTGGAAAGGCTTGAAACCATCCCAGGTGGCCGAAGGGTGGTTAACCCCAGAACACGACAAAAGGTTTAGACAGCAGTCTCCTGGTTGAACCATGTCTCGATGCGTTCCAGCACATCATTAATGGTCTTCACGTGGGTTTCGTCCGTGCCTGTGGAGGAAGAGGTTTCCACCAACCATTGTTTGTTGTCGGTTTCGTAAAGGGTTTGGATAAATTTCGAGTCATCTGCAGCAAGTGTGACTCGAAGATAAGGGGTTTTGGAATCCTTCAGGCGCATGACTTCCACCAGGAGGTGGGGAAGGCCGTACGCAGAGAAAGCGGGGGAGAACCAGTCATCGATTTGGACGACAGCGTCGGAATCTTCATCGCCGAAAAGCAGGATGGTGTCCGCGTTCATGTCGGCAAGGCCCAGTCCGTAATCGAAAGCGATGGCGGTGAGCCATTCGGCTGCTTCTTCGGCGGAGTTGTAGTTGGTCACAACGTAAAGGCAACGATCACCGGATAAGTGGATGGCGTCTTCTTCAAGCTTGACGGTGTCTGGCACCGTTTCGGCAAGCCCTGCCGAAAGAGATTCCAACACAGGGGTTGTAGATGGCGTGGCGAAATCGATGCGTTCGGTCAGTGGGGTTTTGGAAATACGGGCGCTACCTGGGTCGCCATCGGTTTCAAAGAGGACAAAGTCATAGCTCATGGTAATTCAGTGTAGATAGGCGTACGGTGGGCTATCCAATTCATCTCAACCTAAGGCGCATTTTGGTGCGCATCAAGGAGAAAATATGTCTGTTGTGGGTACCGGCCTATTCTTTGGATCCCCGGAGGAAGAGCGGGATAAGTTGATGCAATCTTTGATGGATCAGAAGAATAAGCTTTCGAAGTCTGAAGGTATCCCATTGGTCACCTTGAATGATGGAAAAACCATTCCTCAGCTTGGTTTTGGTGTGTTCAAGGTAGATCCCGATGAAGCAGAGCGCGTAGTTACCGAAGCACTTGAGGTAGGTTACCGCCACATCGATACTGCTGCGATTTACGGCAATGAGGAAGGTGTCGGCCGAGCTATTGCTAAGTCCGGCATTCCTCGTGAAGAGCTGTTTATTACTACCAAGTTGTGGAACGATCGCCACCTGGATGTAGAAGCTGCTTTTGAGGAGTCTCTGCAGAAGCTGGGCTTGGATTATGTAGATCTGTACTTGGTGCACTGGCCGGCACCGAAGAACGATAATTATGTTGCTGCATGGAAGGGCTTGGAAAAGCTCGGTGACCGTGCTCGTTCCATCGGTGTGTGCAACTTCCTGCCAGAGCACCTAGAAAAGCTGCTGGCAGAGGCAACCACTGTGCCTGCCATTAACCAGATTGAGCTGCACCCAGCTTTGCAGCAGCGCGATGCTGTTGAGGCATCTCTTGCAGCAGGCATCACTGTGGAGTCGTGGGGTCCTCTGGGACAGGGGCGTTTTGATCTTGGCGCTGAGGAACCAATCGCAGCTGCAGCGAAGAACCATGGAAAGACCCCAGCTCAGGTTGTTATCCGTTGGCACCTGCAGAACGGTTTCGTTGTGTTCCCCAAGACTGTGACTAAGAGCCGCATGGTGGAAAACATCGACGTGTTTGATTTCGAACTCAGTGATGAGGAGATGGCTGCGATCACTGCTCTTGAGCGCAATGATCGTGGTGGTTCACACCCGAATGATCTGAACTAGAAATAAGGTAAGGCCCTGCACTCCACATAAGTGCAGGGCCTTAATTTGTTTTTGGTGTTTTAGCCGAGGAAGTCAGTCTCGGTAAACTTGCGATCGAAAGCTGAACGGGCTGGGTTAGCGTCGGCAAGCAATATATCGAAGCGGTCATTGGCAATCTCAATGATTTCCGATAGCGCTTGGCGGTGCTCCTGCTCGTCGGAGTTGTCGAGGCGGCGCAAGCCGGCGGCTACGACGGTATCCACAGAATCCATGGTGTCGAAGTACGCAACATACGGCATGTTGAACCGTTCGCGGTACTGCTCGGTGACGGTGATGAGCTTTTCTTGATCCACGTCATCGAGATCATCAAGACCGATCGAACCACGGTCTTGAGAGATGGTGGCGGCTTCCTCTTCGGTGGCCAAAATGAGCTGTGCCATGTCGGGGTAGTCGTGGATGAGCTCTTCGCGGTCGGACAACGGTGCGGTGAGCACAGCGACTTGGATGGCTTCGCGCAGTTCCGTGACGTTGGCGAATGGCTGGGATTCCCATGCGGTTTCCAAAGGCCAGGTCTTGCTGTTGAACAGCGGTGCGAAGGTTTCTACGAAGTCGGTGCGATCCATCTTGTTGACCGCATCCAAATTGATGCGCTCACCGGATTTTGAGGTAGCGACTTGTCCACCGGATTGGCGTCCGACGTGGAAGAACAGCAGGTTAAGCAGGATCGCGGTGATCGCGCCGACGGACATGCCGGAGGAGACGAAGATACGCGCCCACTCAGGGAACGCCTGAGCAACATCGGGGCGGAAGGACACCAGCATGGCTAGGCCAAGTGCGGAGGTCACGATGACGGAGTTGCGGCTATCAGCGAGGTCAGACTTGGCGATGGTCTGGATGCCCACCCATGCAACGTTGGCGAACAGTGCCAAGGATGCGCCACCGAGGACTGGGGAAGGGATGGAAGCGACGATCGCGCCAGCCTTGGGCAGCACACCGAGGATGATCATGAAGCCGGCAGCAGCTGCCGCAACCCAGCGAGATTTCACGCCCGTGATGCGCACCAGGCCAACGTTTTGCGCGAAGCACGTGTACGGGAAGGAGTTCATGACGCCACCCATCAGGGTGGACAGGCCGTCAGCGCGCAGTGCGCGGGTGACATCACTGCGGCGAGTTCGCTTGCCGACGATTTCCCCCGTTGCAAACACATCACCGGTGGTCTCCACCATGGTGATGATCATGACGATAATCATGGAGAAAATGGCAACAGCGTTAAATTCTGGAACACCAAAATAAAACGGAGTGGTGATGTCGAACGCTTCAGCATTTCCCACCTCATCCAAGTTGGCATCGCCCAAGATCAGAGCAACTGCGGTGCCACCAACCAGGCCGATCAACACAGCCAAGGTGCCCATGAATCCACGGAAGAAGCGCTGCGCCAAAATGATCACCGCCAAGGTGCCAAAACCGTAAGCAAGATCGCGGGCAGCAGGCACCCCATCGGCGTAGTTCACAAAGTCATTTGCAGATACCGACAGCAGGGAAGCACCCATAACCAACAGCACAGTACCGGTGACAACTGGTGGGAAGAACTTGAGGAAACGCGCAAACACCGGCGCTGCAAAGAACGTGAAAATGCCGGAGACAATGACTGCACCGTAAATGGCAGGCAGCGACGCAACGCCACCTTGACCATCAGTAACGCCCAAACCAATGGCGATGATGGGAGCAACAGCAGTAGTGGTGACACCTTGAACGATCGGTAGGCGCACACCAATGTGGCGACCAATGCCCACAGACTGAATCAACGTGGCGATGCCACATGTCAACAAGTCAGCGTTAATCAGGTGAATGGTGGTCGCAGTGTCCAAGTTCAGCGACTGTGCAATCAGCAGCGGAACAATGACGGCTCCTGCGTAGAAAGCAAGAACGTGTTGGAGCCCTAGGGCTGCAAGTTTGGGTGCGGGTGGCACCTGGTCTACCGGATGTTTCACCCGGGTTGTGGTTGATGTTGTCACGGCGTTCGGGGTTGTCCCTTCGTCCTCGATATGAAATTTATCCATCAGTATTGTCCACTTTTTCCTACACCGCACAAAATAATCAGATAGGATCGTTAGTTTTCAGTTATTCACATAGGCGTTGACACTGGTAGGATCGAAGAACCTTGGCGCCCACACATCCCCCTTTATTTTTCTACTTATACGTCGGCGCCCGTTTTATCCCGATCAGGAGTGACACCGTTTTATGAACCGATTTATTGACCGCGTTGTGCTACACCTCGCCGCAGGTGACGGCGGCAATGGTTGTGTCTCGGTGCACCGCGAAAAATTCAAGCCACTTGGTGGACCAGACGGCGGCAACGGCGGCCACGGTGGAGACATCATCTTGGAAGTCACCGCACAGGTCCACACCCTGCTTGACTTCCACTTCCACCCACACGTGAAGGCCGAGCGCGGCGCTAACGGCGCTGGCGATCATCGCAACGGTGCCCGAGGCAAGGACCTTGTCTTGGAAGTTCCACCAGGAACTGTCGTGCTTAATGAAAAGGGCGAGACTCTGGCAGACCTGACCAGCGTGGGCATGAAGTTCATCGCTGCTGCTGGCGGTAACGGCGGTTTGGGTAACGCAGCGCTTGCCTCCAAGGCTCGTAAGGCCCCAGGCTTCGCCCTGATCGGTGAGCCAGGCGAGGCCCACGACTTGATTCTTGAACTCAAATCCATGGCAGATGTGGGATTGGTGGGCTTCCCATCAGCCGGCAAATCATCACTGATTTCTGTGATGTCTGCAGCAAAGCCAAAGATCGGTGATTACCCATTCACCACCCTGCAGCCAAACCTCGGCGTAGTTAACGTTGGTCATGAGACTTTCACCATGGCAGACGTGCCTGGTTTGATCCCTGGTGCTTCTGAGGGCAAGGGCTTGGGTCTGGATTTCTTGCGCCACATTGAGCGCACCTCCGTGCTGGTTCACGTTGTCGATACCGCAACGATGGATCCAGGCCGCGATCCGATCTCTGATATTGAGGCTTTGGAAGCAGAACTTGCCGCCTACCAGTCGGCTTTGGATGAAGACACCGGACTTGGTGACTTGAGCCAGCGCCCTCGCCTTGTTGTGTTGAACAAGGCTGATGTCCCTGAGGCTGAAGAGCTTGCTGAGTTCCTCAAAGAAGATATTGAGAAGCAATTCGGATGGCCCGTGTTCATTATCTCCGCAGTGGCACGCAAGGGCTTGGATCCTTTGAAGTACAAGCTGCTGGAAATCGTCCAGGATGCCCGAAAGAAGCGTCCAAAGGAGAAGGCTGAGTCTGTCATCATTAAGCCTAAGGCTGTTGATCACCGCACTAAGGGGCAGTTCCAGATCAAGCCTGACCCAGAGGTTCAGGGCGGATTCATCATCACCGGCGAAAAGCCAGAGCGCTGGATTTTGCAGACCGACTTTGAAAACGACGAAGCAGTTGGCTACCTGGCTGACCGTCTGGCCAAGTTGGGCATTGAGGACGGGCTTCGTAAGGCAGGAGCACATGTGGGTGCAAACGTCACCATCGGAGGCATTTCCTTCGAGTGGGAGCCAATGACCACCGCTGGCGACGATCCAGTCCTTACCGGACGTGGCACCGATGTGCGCCTTGAACAGACCTCTCGTATCTCTGCTGCAGAGCGTAAACGCGCATCTCAGGTACGTCGTGGCCTCATCGATGAGTTGGATTATGGCGAGGACCAAGAGGCTTCCCGCGAACGCTGGGAAGGATAAAACCGAGCACTTTTCAGGTCTACGTGTATACGATGGTAACGCTATGAATGATACGCAGAACACACCTGAAAGCGTTCGATTACGGGATAATCTCCCAACGCCAACCCAAATGGCGCCGGTGACAGGGCTTCCTGTCACCCCCTACAGCCAGGAAGCAAGCATCGGTGCGAGCTTCCCGGCAGTGGATCCGGACACCAAAGACAGCGCCGCATACGGACATGAATCCGGAATGCGTGAGCGCATCTCCAACGCTAAGCGAGTGGTGGTGAAAATTGGTTCGTCCTCATTGACTAACGATGAGGACGGACACACCGTCGATCCCAACCGCATCAACACTATTGTCAATGCCTTGCAAGCACGCATGGAAGCTGGCTCGGACCTCATCGTTGTGTCCTCTGGCGCAGTGGCCGCGGGAATGGCCCCGCTTGGATTGAGCACCCGGCCCACGGAATTGGCAGTCAAGCAGGCTGCAGCAGCAGTGGGGCAAGTTCACCTCATGCACCAGTGGGGACGTTCTTTTGCCCGGTATGGTCGCCCCATCGGCCAGGTGCTTCTTACCGCAGCTGATGCAGGAAAGCGTGATCGTGCGAGGAATGCGCAGCGTACCATCGACAAGCTGCGCATTTTGGGCGCGGTTCCTATCGTCAATGAAAATGACACCGTGGCAACCACCGGTGTGAATTTTGGTGACAACGACCGACTTGCTGCAATTGTGGCGCACCTGGTGTCGGCTGATGCTTTGGTGCTGCTCAGTGACGTGGATGGACTTTTTGATAAAAACCCTACTGATCCCACCGCGAAGTTTATTTCCGAGGTTCGTGACGGCAATGATTTGAAAGGTGTCATTGCCGGCGACGGCGGAAAAGTGGGCACCGGTGGCATGGCATCAAAGGTGTCTGCTGCACGTTTGGCTTCCCGAAGTGGCGTGCCTGTGCTGTTGACCTCTGCGGCAAACATTGGCCCAGCACTGGAAGACGCCCAGGTGGGCACTGTATTCCACCCCAAGGACAACCGCCTCTCCGCGTGGAAGTTCTGGGCTTTGTATGCCGCAGATACTGCAGGAAAGATCCGACTCGATGACGGCGCGGTGGAAGCAGTGACCTCCGGTGGTAAATCTTTGCTGGCTGTGGGCATTACTGAAATCATTGGTGATTTCCAGCAGGGTGAGATCGTGGAGATCTTGGGACCTGCCGGCCAAATCATCGGGCGAGGCGAGGTGTCCTACGATTCTGATACCTTGCAATCAATGGTTGGTATGCAAACGCAGGACCTTCCAGATGGCATGCAGCGCCCGGTAGTGCATGCAGATTATCTGTCCAACTACGCCAGCCGCGCGTAAAGCGCGGGCCTGCTGGTGGCGGGTGGCGTCGAAAAGCATTTTTAAAGGAGTTTAAGACGATGAAGTTTGTTATGTATCCGCATTTGTGGGAGTCCACGACCGCTGTCATTGAGGGTGGCGGACATGAGCGGGTTGAGGATATTAAAGATGCAGACTTCATTTTCTTTAATGGTTCAGCGCCGGAGTTCCCGGATTTGCCGGAGAACATCAAGTTCGTGCAGGCCTCCATGGCGGGTATTGATGCGCTGGTCAAGCGTGGTGTCGTCAATGAGAAGGCACGTTGGGCAAACGCGGCTGGCCTGTACGCTGACACCGTTGCTGAGTCCACCATTGGTTTAATTCTGGCGCAGATGCACATGCATGCGACGACTCGTTTGGCTAAGTCGTGGAGCGTGCGGCCTGAGGTGGAAAACAACAAGTCATGGCTGCATGACAATAAAACTGTCGCTATTTTGGGCGCCGGTGGCATTGGCGTGCGTCTGCTGGAAATGCTCAAGCCGTTCAACGTGAAGACCATTGCGGTTAATAACTCTGGTCGTCCGGTGGAAGGTGCAGATGAAACCTTCGCCATGGATAAGGCTGAGCACGTGTGGGCTGAGGCTGATGTGTTTGTGCTCATCCTGCCGCTGACTGATGCCACTTATCAGATCGTCAATGCAGAAACTTTGGGCAAGATGAAGCCTTCTGCCGTGGTGGTCAATGTGGGGCGTGGCCCGCTGATCAACACCGATGATCTGGTGGATGCATTGAACAACGGCACCATTGCGGGTGCTGCGCTGGACGTTACCGATCCTGAGCCACTTCCTGACAGCCACCCGCTGTGGGAGATGGACAATGTGGTTATCACTCCTCATACTGCAAACACGAATGAGAGGATTCGTGCTTTGACCGGCGAACTCACCTTGCGCAACATTGAGTTGTTTGAGGCAGGCGAGCAGATGGCCACCGAGGTCGATGTGGTGGCTGGCTACTAGGCCTTTTATGGTGTGATCCGACACTGTTGCTTCTTAAGGGTCTGTATAGTGGGCAACCATGAGTTCAACGACCCTAACTGATGACCAAATTCGCGACAATGAGCGGACCGAAGTTCTAGCTAAAGCAACTGCAGCTAAGAACATCGTCCCGGATATTGCAGTGTTGGGCACCGGACCGAAGAACGCAATCCTGCGTGCGGCGGCAGATGAACTCGTTGCACGCAGCGCAGAAATCATCGAAGCCAACGCTTCCGATATCGAAGCGGGTCGCGCAAACGGCATGGAAGAATCCATGATTGATCGCCTTGCCCTTGATGAATCTCGCATTGAGGGCATCGCTGGCGGTTTGCGCCAGGTTGCTGGCCTGACCGACCCAGTGGGTGAAGTACTGCGCGGACATGTCATGGAAAACGGCATTCAGATGAAGCAGGTCCGTGTGCCTTTGGGCGTGATGGGCATGGTCTATGAAGCCCGCCCTAACGTCACCGTCGACGCCTTCGGCCTGGCACTCAAGTCCGGAAACGTAGCTTTGCTGCGCGGTTCCTCCACAGCTGTGCATTCCAACACCAAGCTCGTGGAAATCCTGCAGGACGTCCTCGAGCGTTTCGAGCTGCCACGCGAAACCGTGCAGTTGCTGCCTTGCCAAACCCGCGGATCCGTCCAAGATTTGATCACCGCACGCGGCCTCGTTGACGTGGTCATCCCACGCGGCGGCGCAGGACTAATCAACGCAGTGGTCACCGGTGCGACCGTGCCCACCATTGAAACCGGCACCGGCAACTGCCACTTCTACATCGATGCCGAAGCCAAGCTTGATCAGGCAATCGCCATGGTCATCAACGGCAAGACCCGCCGCTGCAGCGTGTGCAACGCTACTGAAACCGCGCTTCTCGACGCCGCCCTCAGCGACTCAGACAAGCTTGCAGTCGTCCAGGCGCTCCAGGAAGCAGGAGTCACAATTCATGGACGGGTGGCCGAATTGGAAGCATTCGGTGCAACCGACGTGGTGGAAGCAACTGAAACTGACTGGGATTCTGAGTACCTGTCCTTCGATATCGCTGTCGCTGTGGTTGACGGTGTGGATGGAGCTCTGGCACACATCGCTAAGTACAGCACCAAGCACACCGAAGCGATCGCCACCCAAAACATTGAAACCGCTCAGCGCTTTGCAGATCGCGTCGATGCAGCAGCGGTGATGATAAACGCATCCACCGCCTACACCGATGGGGAGCAGTACGGCATGGGCGCGGAGATCGGCATTTCCACCCAGAAACTGCATGCACGTGGACCAATGGCCCTGCCAGAGCTGACCTCCACCAAGTGGATTCTGCAGGGCACAGGACAAATTAGGCCTTAAGTTTGAAGAAGTAATCAAGCTCCCCTGTGAGGACTCGTTGTAGTCTTTTATTTAGTTAATAAAAGATTTCATACCAACTTGTCAGCAGGGGAGCTTTCATGTCTGTCACAAACTTCCGTCGGTTTCTTGCTGGCATAGCGGTCATCGCGGCGTGTGTTGCTGCGACTCCAACAGCTCAGGCACAAAGCAGTGGCTCTTCTGGATCCTCTGGTTCTTCAGCGGGATCTAGCGGGCTGTGGGATTTACTTTTTCCAGAATCCCATGAGTCTTTTATCGAGCGGCTTCTTGATCCTTTGGATGACAGCCATATATCTATTCACCCTGACCTCACCCCAGACCTGTATGAAGAGGTGTTTGATCCACCGCAAATTGGTGAATGCCCAGCCGTTGTTGCTGTGGTCGCACGAGGCAGTGAACAAAACCTTCAAATCCGACCCGCGCGATACAGCGAGGAATCTCCATGGACATCCAATGGATTTGAGGAAAAAAACTTTCGTAGTTTCTTTGGCCGAATGGAAAAACACTACCGTGAATCGACTGGCGAGTCGTTGATGAAAGACGTCTACGTGATGGGTCTGAATAATATCGAATACCCTGCTTCTTTGCCACTGTCTTCGGAGGGAAGCAGCGCCATTGAATTGGGCACTTCCATTTCTAGTGGTCGCGACAATGTCATCAGCGCGATTGATCGCTTTGAATCAGCGACAGGGTGCACGCCGAAGTACCTGTTGGCGGGTTATTCTCAAGGTGTCCTCATCGTTGATGGCTATGAAGAGGAGTTGATTGCGAGGGATCAGTACCTCGGCACCCTGCACATCGCGAATCCAGCGCAACAAGTTGATGATCCAACACTTGTTGGGCATGAAGTAACCACGGGAGGCTTGGCTAGTTCCGTGGAGCCCGTCGAGGACAATCCTTTCAAGGTGAGCTACTGCCTGCCTGGAGACATCGTGTGCGATCGTTCTTTTGAACAGTTCTCTGCTGCGGGATCCTCTATAGCAGCTGCGCAATTGAGCACCGGAAATATCCGTCCAGGTCGAGTACACGTGCAATACTTCGTTACCACCCAACCGTGGGATGAGCAGATTTTTGACGAAGTCGCATCGTGGATTGAAGCTGCCTAAAAACTCGCGAGGACGCATGCTCAGCAAGGTGGTGTGCGAACACTATACTGTCCACTCATGACTACAACGGTGAAACGCCGCGCTCGCATTGGCATCATGGGTGGCACATTTGACCCCATTCATAATGGTCACCTTGTGGCGGGCTCAGAGGTAGCGGATCGATTCGATCTTGATCTGGTGGTGTACGTTCCCACCGGACAGCCATGGCAAAAGGCGAACAAGAAAGTCAGCCCAGCGGAAGATCGTTACCTGATGACGGTGATCGCCACTGCCTCTAATCCACGGTTTATGGTATCGCGGGTTGATATTGATCGGGGAGGGGATACTTACACGATCGATACCCTGCAAGATTTGAGCAAGCAATACCCGGACGCCCAGCTGTACTTCATCACCGGTGCCGATGCACTGGCACAGATCGTGACGTGGCGCGATTGGGAGAAAACCTTCGAACTTGCCCACTTCGTTGGAGTGACTCGACCCGGTTATGAATTGGATGGAAACATCATTCCGGAAATGCACCAAGATCGAGTCTCATTGGTGGATATCCCCGCCATGGCTATTTCCTCCACGGACTGCAGAGAACGCTCCAGCGAAGAACGCCCTGTTTGGTATCTTGTCCCTGATGGCGTGGTGCAATACATTGCCAAACGCCAACTCTATCGACCTGAAGGATCCGATAAGGATATGGATCCCAAGGGCCAAAACCAAGCATAAATCTAGTCAAAAGTTTCAACTTCTTGCCAAAAGTAGGTGAATCACCCTGCTTCGTGGAAAACTGGGAAGGGTTGACGTTGCGGAATCTCTCCGCAGCGTCGGTTCGGACCCTAAAAAAGGGTGAGGAACCACATGAGCTGTTTTAAGGAATTTTGTGTCTGCACTTGAAGAGTCGATCCGCATCGCGACCATCGCGGCGAAAGCAGCGGATGAAAAGAAGGCCGATGACATCGCTGTCATCGATGTCTCTGACATGATCGCAATCACCGATTGCTTTGTTGTTGCATCTGCTGACAATGAGCGCCAGGTGGGCGCCATTGTTGAGGAGATCGAAGATGAGATGACCAAGGCTGGTTTCGAGCCTAAGCGCCGTGAAGGCAACCGCGAAAACCGTTGGGTTCTCCTTGACTACGGATTGGTTGTTATCCACGTTCAGCGACAGGCAGAGCGCGAGTTCTACGGACTGGATCGTCTGTACCGCGACTGCCCACTCATTGAAATTGAAGGACTTGAAACCTTCAAGCGTGAATCCTCCTGGTCTGATGAGGCGGATATCCGCAACATCGACAGCATTGATGAACTCCCACCTTTGCCAGCTGAATACGAGCCTGGCTACGAGGACGATTAAGAGGTAGTCCTGTGACTCGTCGCCTGATTCTGCTCCGACACGGGCAGACTGAATACAACGCCACGTCCCGAATGCAGGGACAATTGGACACAGAGCTGTCTGACCTGGGCTTTCAACAGGCGGCCAGCGCAGCCTCAGTGCTGGTTCAAAAAAACATCACCCATGTGTTCAGCTCGGATCTTTCCCGCGCCTTCAACACCGCAAGCGCGGTTGCGGCGCTGATTGACGCGGAGGTGCGCGTCGATAAGCGTCTTCGGGAAACGCATTTGGGTGAGTGGCAGGCCAAAACCCACACTGAGGTGGATTCCGAATATCCAGGTGCGCGCGCTCAATGGCGCCACGATCCGCAGTGGGCACCACCCGGCGGCGAATCGCGCGTGGATGTTGCGCGCCGGGCACGCCAAGTTGTCGACGAGTTGATGGTGTCGCTTGATGATTGGGATGAAGGCACCGTGCTCATCGTGGCTCACGGTGGCACGATTAATGCGCTGACCTCGAATCTTTTGGACCTGGCGTATGATCAGTACCCCATGTTCTCTGGACTTGGAAATACCTGTTGGGCACAATTGACCGCCCGACCTCGCTATTATGCAGGTAGTGAGAACCCAGAAGATGACCTCAAGATTTCTTCGGCGGTTTCCAACAGCCCTCATTTTGAGGGCAACAATGTGGAAAACGCCCAGTGGTATCTTGACGGCTGGAACATGGGTGTTACGCAGTAAAGAAGATGGCAATAAAAATGTGGAGGAGTAAAGGCGATGCCAGTTCGGGTAATTGTTGATTCCTCCGCATGCTTGCCAACGCATGTGGCCGAGGACCTCGACATCACGGTGATTAACTTGCACGTGATGAATAACGGTGAAGAACGCAGTACATCCGGGTTGTCGTCGTTGGAACTTGCAGCAAGTTACGCCCGCCAGCTTGAACGCGGTGGCGATGACGGTGTGCTTGCGCTGCATATTTCTAAAGAGCTCTCGTCCACGTGGTCCGCAGCGGTGACAGCAGCCGCTGTGTTTGATGATGATTCTGTGCGCGTGGTGGATACCAGTTCGCTCGGTATGGCTGTGGGTGCTGCCGCGATGGCTGCTGCCCGCATGGCTAAAGATGGCGCGTCTTTGCAGGAATGCTACGACATCGCGGTGGATACCTTGAAGCGTTCAGAAACCTGGATCTACCTGCACCGCATTGATGAAATCTGGAAGTCGGGACGGATTTCCACTGCAACCGCCATGGTGTCAACGGCTCTGGCAACCCGCCCCATCATGCGTTTCAACGGTGGTCGCATGGAGATCGCCGCTAAGACCCGCACCCAATCTAAAGCGTTTGCCAAATTGGTGGAATTAGCCCAGATCAGGGCAGATGGTGAACCCGTATTCATTGCGATTGGCCAAAACGAGGCCCGCGAAGCAGCAAAGCAGTTGGAAGAATTGCTGCGAAACGCACTGCCTGAAGGCTCCAGCTTCATGAGCGTGGACATCGATCCCACTCTTGCCGTGCATTCCGGCCCCGGCGCGGTATCAGTTTCTGCGGTGTTTGCCAACCAGGCCCCGGAGTTGTCCACAGGTAAAGCCGGCGCGAAATAGTTATCCACAGCCGTGCTGACGCCTTGCTAGATTAAGGGCGCCACTGCATTTAGTCTGTGCTGCATGAAGCCGGATATTGCAGCACGCCTTAAAGGTCTTACCCAGCCCACGGGTACAGAAGACCTCATGCGCGTGAACTATCCCACGCCTCGGTTTCAGATTTCCATCAAGCATGCGTTGATCGTGTGCATCGTTCTCGTTGTGGCTTTTGTCGGTTGGTTTTTCACCCGTGAGAAACCCGTGAATCCACCCACCATGGCGGCGTTGGCGGAAACCTATCAAACACCGGCGCCGAGTTCGCAGGTGGTGGTGTCTGTGGTGGGGCACGTGGCTAAACCCGGCCTGGTCACGCTCGCTGAGGGCTCGCGGGTGGCTGATGCCCTGGCCATTGCAGGTGCCTTGCCAGACGCCGATCTGACGGCGCTCAACTTGGCGCAATTGCTTGTCGACGGCACCCAGATCCATGTTTTAGCTATCGGCGAGGTACAACCTATTTCGGTTGATGCTGCTGCGACTTCTGCTTCTGGGTTGATTTCCTTGAATACCGCCACTGTTGCTGATTTGGTGACGCTGCCTGGGGTGGGGGAGAAGACAGCGCAGGCGATCATTGACTTTCGGGAGAGCAACGGTGGGTTTAGCACCGTGGAGGATTTACTGCAGGTCAAGGGGATTGGGCCCTCAAAGTTTGAGCAGATCTCTGGATTGGTGTCCCCATGATTGAGGTGCGTTTGGTTCCGGTGGCGGCTGTGATGTGGATGGCTGTCGCTGCGTTGATTATCAGTGGTTCGTGGGTGTTGTCGGTGGGGATTGTTGGCATCGCGATCATTGCTGCTTGTGTGTTTAAACACTGGGGTCAAGCTGTGGTGATAGCTGCACTGGGCGTTGGTGCCGTAGTGATGGCTGCGTTGAGAATCAGCAGCGCGAAGGCATTTGAAGCACCGCAAACCTGGGTGGGTACCGCAGAAACCATCAAGTTTTTAGACAGCGGTGATCAACTAATCGGTTTGAGAGTAGAAGGCTATCCAGCGCCGATTCCAGTGTTTTACTCTGGTAGCGACACCATTGAGAAAGCCTCTCTCATTGCAGTGTCCGGTCGGATTAAACCAGATAGTTTCCCTGGGGTGGGTGATCTGACCATTTCCACTGAAGACATTGATCAGTTGGAACCGACCACTGGTTATAGCGCATGGGTGAACCAGGTGCGTGACGGGTTTTCCCAAGCCGTGGAAGAAACCGTGGGGGAGTCTTCCCGTGGACTGATTCCAGGCATGGTGTTGGGGGATACGCGGTTGCAGGGGTCAATTGAAGCCCAAACCTATATTGATACGGGGTTGTCTCACCTGTCAGCTGTTAGTGGAAGCAATGTAGCCATTGTGGTGTCCTCTGTGGTGGTGTTGTCGTATTTTCTCACCGCTGGGCCACGCATCAGGGTGGTGGCGTCATTGCTGTCCTTAGTTATTTTTGTCTCCCTCGTGGGGTTTGAACCAAGTGTGCTTCGTGCTTCGGTCACAGGCATCGTGGGGCTTCTGGCAATCATCAACTCTTCTCGGATGGAGCCGATGCATGGGTTGAGTCTTTCGGTGATTTGCTTACTGTTTTATGATTCCAACCTGGCGGTGCATTACGGATTCTTACTCTCGTGTGCAGCAACTGCTGGCATTGTGATGCTTCAACCACTGCTGTACCGTGCCATCGGTCCACCACTGGCGGTGTGGAAAGTACCAGACATCGTGGTGCGCGCTTTCGCGGTGTCCATTGCCGCTGATCTGGTGACCATCCCGATTATCGCTCTGATGGCTCGCCAAATATCCCTCGTGGCAGTGCTGGCCAACGTGTTGGTTGAATTAGCTGTTCCACCCATCACGTTGCTTGGGTTGATTGCCGTGCTGGCAAGCCTTCTTCCCTGGCCAGTGGAATACCCACTCTTGAAAATCATTGAGCCCTTCACCTGGTGGATTCATCACGTGGCCAAGTGGTGCCAACAATTACCCAATTCGACGCTGGAAATAAGTGCTGGTTGGGCAGGGATTGCCTGGGCGTGTATGGCAGCGGTGTGGGTGGTGGTGATTATCTACAAAGGATATGTGCGCACCCTTGCAGTGTGTTGTGTCTGCTTCTTTCTTTTCGGCGCGTGGAATAACAGACTGCCAGCCCAAATAGATCCGACAGAGCTGCGGTTTGTCATCATCGCCGATGATTCTGAGCTCACTGATGTGCCCGAACATGCAGAATTGATCATCGTGGAAGACCCCCACGGCAGCATGTCCGATCGCCCCATCGTCACCAGAGAAGGAATCCCTGTGCTGTATCCATACCGCGATGGGGAGGTCAGCCTTCATATTGATGGCACCCAGCATGCAGCGGACGGGAGATTTTAACGACACTTGTGGCACGATGGTCACGTGGCTTCAGCACCTATTTCAGTTCAACCAGCGGTCCATCTTGTTCTCGGCGAGGATGAGTTCCTTGCCGAACGCGCGCGTATCAACATCGTGCATGACATCCGTTCATCGATGGCTAGCCCCGATTCGCTTCAGGTCACCACCTTGAAGGCCAGCGAAATTACTCAGGGTGAATTGTTGGATGCGTTAAGCCCATCCTTGTTTGCTGAAGACCGTGTGGTGGTGCTTACCAACATGGATCAAGCAGGCCAAGATGCTGTAGATCTAGCCTTATCCGCAGCAGTTGATCCCAGCCCTGGTACCTACTTGATCGTCATGCACTCTGGCGGTGGACGCTCTAAGTCGATGGTGAAGAAGCTGGAAAAAGTCGCGGTGGTGCACGATGCCGCAAAGCTGAAAGACCGGGATCGTCCAGGTTGGGTAAAACAAGAGTTCAAAAACCACAAAGTCCAGGTCACCCCAGATGTCATTCATGCTCTTTTAGAGGGCGTGGGTTCAGATCTTAGAGAGCTGGCGTCCGCCGTATCCCAATTGGTTGAGGACACCCAAGGCAACGTGACGGTGGAAAAAGTCCGTGCCTATTACGTGGGTGTTGCTGAGGTATCGGGTTTCGACATCGCCGATTCTGCATGCGCCGGTCAAATGTCAAAGGCCGTGGCCAGCACCAGACGTGCCCTTCAATTGGGTACCAGCCCGGTTGCATTGGCAGCTGCGTTGAGTATGAAAGTTGGCCAGATCGCCAGGCTGTATTCCACCAGGGGACGCATCAACGGTTTTGAGCTGGCCAAAGAATTGGGCATGCCGCCGTTCGTGGTGGAGAAGACTGCGAAAGTGGCCCGAAACTGGTCGGGAGATGCGGTCAGCGAGGCCGTGATTTTGATGGCCGATCTGGATGCCGCTGTAAAAGGACAAAGTGGCGATCCTGAATTTGCCATCGAATCTGCCGTGAGAAGAGTTGCAGAGCTGGCGAGGCGGTAACGCTGAACGGCGGCGGGTAAGATATTTGAGCATGACACAATCAGATTTACCCGATGATGTTCAGGAATTGGTCACTAAGATCTTTGGACTGGCACGTGATGGGGGAGCAGAATCCGCAGCAACCCTCGGTGCATATGTCGACAACGGCGTTGACGTTAACCTGTCCAACCAAGATGGCAACACTTTGCTCATGCTCGCAGCATATGCAGGACATGCTGATGTCGTGCAGGCGTTGATTGAGCGTGGCGCCGATGTGGATCGCGTGAACAACCGCAATCAGACGCCGCTGGCGGGCGCGATCTTTAAGAAGGAAGAAGCCGTCATTGAGGCACTGCTTGCTGGTGGTGCTGACCCATACGCTGGAACTCCAACTGCTGTTGATACCGCCAAGATGTTTGGCCGCGAGGATCTCGTAGCTCGCTTCGAGTCATAGGCCGGTGGAGTGGACCGCTTTTGGCACCCTGATTCTGCTCAATTTGGTGGGCAGTTTATCCCCGGGGCCTGATACCTTTTTCCTCCTCCGCTTAGCCACCCGCTCCAGAGCGCACGCGATCGCTGGCGTCGCCGGCATCGTCACCGGACTCACGGTGTGGGTGACGCTGACGGTCGTGGGAGCAGCGGCGCTGCTCACCACTTATCCGTCGATTCTCGGAATCATCCAGCTCGTCGGCGGCACGTACCTAAGCTTCATTGGGTACAAGTTGCTGCGCTCGGCGTCGAGAGAGCTTATCGACGCCCGCCAGTTCCGTTTCAACGCCGATGCCCGACCTATCCCGGATGCGGTAGAAGCACTGGGAACCCGCACTCAGGTATATCGACAAGGTTTGGCCACCAACCTGTCAAACCCTAAAGTTGTCATGTACTTCGCGGCAATTCTGGCTCCGTTGATGCCAGCGCACCCATCACCGGTGCTGGCGTTCTCTATCATCGTGGCGATTTTAGTGCAGACCTTTGTTACCTTCTCTGCTGTGTGCCTCATTGTCTCTACGGAGCGTGTGCGCAAAGCAATGCTGCGTGCAGGTCCCTGGTTTGACCTGCTTGCTGGCGTTGTCTTCCTCGTTGTGGGTGTGACTCTGCTGTATGAAGGCCTGACCGGTTTACTCGGGTAAAGGCATAAAAAATGGCTTCCAATCAAAACTGATAGGAAGCCATTTTCAAAAGAGCCAAAAATTAGCCAAGCTTGTTGAAAGCGGTAGCCATGTTGGACTTCTTGTTAGCAGCGTTGTTGATGTGGAAGACACCCTTGGTTACTGCCTTGTCCAGTGCGCGGGAAGCGGTACGGAGCTGAGCCTGAGCTGCATCCTTGTCGCCTGCTTCAATCGCAGCGTTGAACTTGCGGATCTCGGTGCGGACTGCGGAGCGAACTGCCTGGTTACGCAGACGAGCCTTCTCGTTGGTCTTGTTACGCTTGATCTGAGACTTGATGTTTGCCATCGCAAATACCTCTTGAACTTTCTAGTTAAAGTTGTGTACAAACCCATCGAGGAGTGTTTCTCCCGCAGTTTTAAATAAACTGCTTGGCATAAAGTGCAACGAACCCAAGGTCCTGTCCGCATGTCACTGGAATGCTCACATCAAAGATGGACAACAGCGTTCAAGAGTATCAGTGATGTTGCCCAATTACCAAATAAATGTTAGACCCAGTTGAAATCGTTGCGGAGGCGGTTGGCGATACGCTCAAAGCGCCCCGGGGGGACGACTGTTCCTTGGCGCCGGATACCCAATTCGGGTACCTCCAGAACGCGGTCGAGTCGTACCCAACTTTGGCGACCTCGAGGGTCCCAGCTGCCAGATCCAATGTCGATCCAGTCTTCATCAGTGCGGTGCTCGGGGTTGCAGGAAATGAGCAGACCTAAAATGGCGTTTCGGTTTCTTCCAACAACAACGATGGCACGTTTACGGGGTGGTTGCTGGGGGCCATCGGCTGGTGCCCAAATCCACACTACTTCACCGGGGTCTGTTTGCCCATCCATATCAGGCGCATAAAAGATCAGCCGTGCCATTGATTCGGTCGGCATGACGGAAATTTCAGGCTTTTCATGCAGCAAAGAATGATCGTTGCTGGGTTTGGATCCTTCGTGGGAATCGTCCACCCCGAGGCCTAATCCTTCACGGATATCCGCAAGGCTGTTGTCTACCTGTTTGTGAGGTGGGTGGGTGAGGAAACGAAGCGCACGTCTAAACAAGCCAGGCTTCTTCTTTTCGGAACCGTCGCCTGAAGCTTTTCGTGCGAGCGTGGAGCTCATGTGTTCTCACCTTAAATATCGGCTATGGATTAATTTCTGAAAGAAAACCTTGAAAATTAATCCAGCAAGTAGTGCTACCTTCATTTTCTGACTCATTATCTAATATCGCAAGACTGAGTTATGTGTTACATCAAAAGGGGGTAGTTTAGGGGGTTAGAGAACCAGTGGAAAACTGCTGATGGTTTGGCAGTTCAGGGCTGTTTAACTGTTTGGGTTTGCTCAGGTAGAGTAGGACACCGTTATTTAATTGAAGGGACCCCTGACGCATATGGCAGAGAAATTTGCAGAAACAACATTTACGGATCCAGCCAGGATTCGTAACTTCTGCATCATTGCCCACATTGACCACGGTAAATCTACGCTCGCTGACCGTATCCTGCAGCTGTCTAACGTTGTGGATGCCCGCGATATGCGTGATCAGTACCTGGACAACATGGACATCGAACGTGAACGTGGCATTACCATTAAGGCTCAGAACGTTCGCCTGCCATGGATTCCTCGCAGTGGTGAGTACGAGGGCCAGCAGATCGTCATGCAGATGATCGATACGCCAGGCCACGTGGACTTCACCTATGAAGTGTCTCGGGCGCTTGAAGCGTGTGAAGGCGCGATTTTGCTTGTTGATGCAGCGCAGGGCATTGAAGCCCAGACCTTGGCAAACTTGTACTTGGCTATGGAAAACGATCTTGAGATCATCCCTGTGCTGAACAAGATTGACCTTCCAGCGGCGGATCCAGACAAGTACGCGTTGGAGATCGCCAACATTGTGGGTTGTGAACCTGAAGATGTGTTGCGCGTGTCCGGTAAAACTGGCATGGGTGTCCCTGAGCTTCTGGATAAGGTCGTTGAACTTATCCCAGCACCTACCTCTGAATTTGAGGAAGACGCCCCAGCTCGTGCGATGATTTTCGACTCTGTCTATGACACCTACCGCGGCGTGGTTACCTACATCCGCATGATGGACGGCAAGCTGACACCTCGCCAAAAGATCAAGATGATGTCCACCGGCGCCACCCACGAGTTGCTGGAAATCGGCATCGTGAGCCCCACCCCTAAAAAGTGTGTGGGTCTTGGACCTGGCGAGGTTGGTTACCTGATCACCGGTGTGAAGGACGTGCGCCAATCTAAGGTGGGCGATACCGTCACGTGGGCAATTCATGGAGCTGAGCAGCCACTGCGCGGTTACCAGGAACCAACACCGATGGTTTACTCGGGCTTGTTCCCGATTTCCCAAGCGGATTTCCCCGACTTGCGCGATGCGCTTGAAAAGCTGCAGCTTAACGACGCCTCCCTCACGTACGAACCCGAAACGTCCGTAGCACTGGGCTTTGGTTTCCGATGTGGCTTCCTCGGACTGCTGCACATGGAAATCACCCGTGACCGACTCGAACGTGAGTTTGGCCTTGATCTGATTTCTACCGCGCCATCTGTTAACTACCGCGTTATTGATGAGGCGGGCAAGGAATTCCGCGTCCACAACCCATCTGACTGGCCTGGCGGAAAGCTCAGTGAAGTTTACGAGCCCATCGTGAAGGTCACCATCATTGTTCCTAGCGAATTTGTGGGACCGACAATGGAGCTGTGCCAGACTAAGCGTGGTCAGATGGGTGGCATGGACTACCTTTCGGAGGACCGCGTGGAGCTGCGCTACACCATGCCTTTGGGTGAGATCATCTTTGACTTCTTCGATATGTTGAAGTCTCGCACCAAGGGTTACGCTTCGCTGAACTACGAGGAAGCTGGCGAGCAGACTGCCGACCTGGTCAAGGTAGATATCTTGCTCCAAGGTGAACCTGTGGATGCATTCTCTGCGATCGTGCACCGCGATAATGCGCAGTGGTACGGAAACAAGATGACTGTGAAGCTGAAGGAACTGATCCCTCGCCAGCAGTTCGAAGTTCCTGTGCAGGCAGCCATTGGTTCCAAGGTTATCGCTCGTGAAAACATTCGTGCACTGCGCAAGGACGTGTTGGCGAAGTGTTACGGTGGCGATATTTCCCGTAAGCGCAAGCTTCTGGAAAAGCAGAAGGCTGGTAAGAAGCGCATGAAGAACATCGGTTCGGTCGAGGTTCCTCAGGAAGCATTCGTAGCAGCACTGTCTACCGACGAGGCATAAAAAACTTTAGCCTCTTTTAGCGCCCCGCTGAGCTTGAAGCTCAGCGGGGCGTTGTCGTGCTTCGGTGTGGGGGAGCGTCGAAAAGCGAAAGTATCTAAGGTCGTTTGATTGGTTTACTACCCCCGAAGTGGGGGTTATTGGCAGCATCGAGCACCAAATGAGCGTGATCCGGGATCAGGATCTGATGGAGCCACTGTTCCAAAGTCTTGCGGAATCGGACAATATTTCTGTCATTGGTGGATTTACCCAAGGCACCCGAAATCTGTACACCACTGATGCGCCGGTGAAAAGACCCGCTGACCTGGCTGGAAAGAAGATTCGCGTCCAGGAATCCGCCATGCACATCCGCATGATTGAACTCATGGGTGGCTCGGCAACCCCGTTGACTTACGGCGAGGTATATACCGCGATGCAGTCTGGTGTGCTGGATGGCGCGGAAAATAACGAGATCAGTTACGTTACCCAAAACCACTTCGAGGTTGCTCGCTACAACAGCAACACCAATCACCTTGTCGGTTTGGATTACATGGTCATGCGACACGATCTGCTTGACGCCATGAGCGAGCCAGACCGTGAATTGTTCCTGGAAGAATGGGACGCCGCGATGACTGAGCACACGGATCTGTGGAACACAGAAACTGATGCCGTTATTGAAAAGGCGAAAGCTGGGGGAGCGGAGTTCGTTGAGGTGGATGCGCAAGCATTTACCGATGCACTGGCTCCCATCAAAGACGAATTCTTGACCTCAGAATTCCAGCGTGAACTCTACGAAGCAGTGCGCGCCGCTGATACTTCAGGAGGTGCGGCATCATGATGAATTTTAAGTCCATCGTGTGCGTCACTGCCTGGCAGGTGTTTAGCCGCCAGGTGCTGCACAGCCCATCAACGTGGTCTGAAGAACTATCCAAGCTGTTGTTCGTGTGGCTATCTTTCGCAGGTAGTGCGTTCCTCTTTGGAGAGCGTGGACATATTGCGGTTGATTTCATCGCGCGCAAACTGCCTGTTTCTGCGCAGCGGGTCCTGCAGGTCATTGTTCAGTTGTTGATTGTTGTTTTTGCGATCCTCGGCATGATCTGGGGTGGCTACTTGGCTGCATCAATCGCGTGGAATCAGCAGCTCACTGCGCTGCCACTTACCTTGGGATGGGTGTATGTTGTCATCCCGATCGCGGGTGTGTTCATCGCGTTGTTCGCGATCATCGATCTCATCGAAGTGGCCACAGGCAAGGAAGAGCCTTACCCCCTTGTTGATGAATCAGAAGAACCTCGAGATTTGGACGAGCTAGAGGCCCAAAGCGCTATAGATTCTGCAAGTTCAGCGGAAGGTAGGAACTAATATGTTGTCGCCAGCAGCTGTAGCAGCTTTAATTCTTGTCATCGGCATTGTGGTGCTCATCATCGCATCAGTGCCCGTTGCCATTGCCATCGGTTTGCCATCACTTTTTGCCGCGATGGCCGTGCTTGGCCCAGAAAACGCCGCGCAGGCCGTCGCGCAGCGCATGTTTACCGGCACAAACTCCTTTACACTCCTTGCCATTCCGTTCTTCGTGTTGGCGGGTTTGCTGATGAACTCGGGTGGTATTGCCACGCGGCTTATCGACGCCGCGAAGGTGCTTGTCGGCCGCATGCCTGCCTCCATGGCCAATACGAATATCGCAGCAAATGGTCTCTTCGGAGCAGTTTCAGGGGCAGCGGTAGCATCAGCTTCTGCCGTGGGAACCGTCATGACACCAAAAATGAAGGAAGAGGGCTACTCGCGCGCTTACGCAGCGGCCGTCAACGTGGCTTCAGCACCTGCGGGCATGCTGATCCCGCCATCAAACACTTTTATTGTGTATTCCTTGGTGTCCTCGACATCAATTGCAGCACTATTTATGGCCGGTGTTGGACCCGGTCTGCTCTGGATTCTGGCCTGTGTCATCGTGGGAACTTGGTTAGCGCGAAAGGAAAACTACAAGCGCGAGCAGATTCATCCAACATTCAAGCAGTCGCTCGTTGTGCTGTGGAGGGCGCTGCCTTCACTGCTCATGATCGTCATTGTTGTTGGAGGTATCTTGCTGGGCTGGTTCACTCCAACTGAATCCGCTGCTATTGCTGTAGTGTACTGCCTGGTCTTGGGCTTTATTTACCGCACAATCAAGGTGGGAGATCTGGCAGATATTTTGCTCAAGGCAACTCGCACCACATCAATTGTCATGTTGCTCATTGCAGTTTCTGCAGCACTGTCGTGGGTGATGGCCTTTGCCAAGATCCCTCAGATGATCTCTGATGCGCTTCTTTCGGTATCCGATTCCAAGGTTGTCATCTTGTTGATCATGATGTTCATCCTGTTACTCATCGGTACCGTAATGGACCCAACACCAGCAATTTTGATCTTCGTCCCGATCTTCCTTCCAGTGGTTACCGAACTTGGTGTGGACCCAGTCCACTTCGGTGCGATGGTGGTAATGAACCTGTCCGTGGGCGTGATTACCCCACCAGTAGGCAACGTGTTGTTCGTTGGTTCGCAAGTGGCAGGGCTGCGTGTGGAAACTGTGATCAGACGACTGTGGCCGTATCTCATTGCCATTATTGTTGCGCTGTTCGTGGTTGTTTTCGTACCGCAGATCTCTATCTGGCTGCCCACAACAATGGGATTGATGGGAGGCTAAACCTCCAGCCATCAGCTAAGAAACCGCCACCGCTGTACCTCGACGAGAGGGGAGCGATGGCGGTTTTCTTTTTGCACGAAAGGAATGCCAACATGGCTTTACTTCACAAAACCTCACGGCACAGGATTTTTAGGAAGCATCAACAATGAACGCAATGTTGGTGCTTTCTAGTTCTGTTTCTCCAATTTTCAAGCCACCGCCAAGCAGTTCATCCACCACTGGTGGGCTTAGCGGCATCATCCAACCATGATCTGGGTGGAGCGTCGGGCGTGAGCGGGGATCCTCGATGGGGATGACGCTGAGCGGCCGGGCGTTGGGCCCGGTGAAGCGGGTGGGGATGTGGTGGCGGGCGGCGTCGATAAGCAGCTTGGCGCTTTTCTCGTCGATGTTGATAATCACTAAAGATTCCGCCATGAAGATGTCTAAAACGTCGGCATGGACGTCCCGGATTTGAGCGGGGAGTGCCAGAAGGTCGGGTTCTGATTTGCGGCGGCGTGGGAAAAATGAAGGTGGCACGGGGTTTAGCTTTCAGTGCAGGGGAGGGGATCTCCCCAATCATAGGTGGGGGCTTTGTAAAAGAGCAGAAAAGCACCGGTAACCATGAAGGCTGCCGGTGCTTTAAGTGTTTCAAGCAGTGGGTTTAGAAACGGATGACCTGCTGCAATGCTGGGAACGCTGCGAGGATCTGCTGGAAGAATCCACCCAGTGCGCCCGCAATGCCTACGACTGCGAGCACTGCGGTTGCAAAGGCGCCTGCGATGCTGCCGGTTGCAAAGTCAGAAGAGGAATTGTCGGAAGAGGACTCTCCAGGGATGTTGACGTCGCCGCAATCTCCGTTGATGACCTGTGCGGAGTTGAGGGAGGTGCCTTCGTTGGTTGCTGCATCGTCAGCCCAGAGGTAGCTGGTGACAGAAACGGTGTTGCCGTTCTCGCATTTAAGCTCTGAGGTGTAGGTGCCGAAGCCTTCGTTAGCCCAGTTGCCCAGGTTTGCTGGACGCTCGTAGATCTTGTCGTCGGACTTGTACAGCTTCTCGCCATCCCATTCGAGGATTTCAGACAAGCCGTCACATGCTTCGTCGCACACAACGCTGAGCTGCTTGGTTGCTGCGTTGTAATCAAGCGACATGACACCGTCGAAGGAAGATTCGTACCTTTGAACCAGAACTGGCTGGTCAGCGGAAAGATCAACAACGATGACATCACCTGTCTCTTCGACACCGACAACGAAGATGTTGTCCTCGAGCTGCGCGATTGCCTCAAGACCACCATTGGGCTGAATGTCGCCGACGAACTCAGACAGGTCCCATTCCTGAACTGCGTTTTGTACGCCAGTCTTGCCAGTTGGGGTAGCAAAACGCAGGATGGATGGGCGAGAGACGTTCTTGTCAGCGTTGTTGCGCTCGGTGGACAGGTAGATGTCACCGTTGGTAGCTGCGACGATGCCTTCAGCGTCTGGCTCTCCGCCGCCTTCTGGGTAGCCGGTTTCCCATTCGCCAGTCAGCTTGTAGGTGTTGTTAGCTATGTCGTGGGCGAGGGAGTAGATCTTTCCAATGTCATTGTTGGCGATCCATGCGGTGCTGTTTGCATCGAAATCAACGCCGGACATATCTTCACCGGTGAAATCTCCACCGAGGTGAATTGGGGTGATTTCAACGTTGTGGAATGGAAGCTGGGCGTTTGCAACAACGCCTTCTTCTTCGCCGGAGCCTTCAGCAGCAACATTCTTTGCACCTGGGGTTGGAACGCCGGTGTTTGCGAAATCACCAGTCATATCTGGGATGCGACCATAGGTGTTTTCTGCGTGCTCGCCCAGATCCTTCCAGGAATAGGTAGCAACTACTTCGCCTTCAGCGTTGCGCAGAGTAACAGTGTCATCTTTGCCGAGGCCGAAGTATTCCTGGCCACCAAAGGTGTTGTTGGTAGGCACGTAATCAGCAGAGTCGGTGTAGATAACAAAGTATCCACCGGACTCAATCTCAGTGCCTTCAGGAAGGACGAGGGCATTTTCCAGGTCTTCCTTGTCATCGACTAAGGACCAACCGGAAATGTCGATGGAGTTGTTGTTGTCGGTGTTAGCCAACTCCACCCAGTCACCAACTGGGTCGCTGTTGGATTCAACTTCATTGATGACAACTGGTGATTCGGCCTCAACTTCAACGGCGTTTGCTGCAACAGCCAAGTTACAGAACACCAGGGAAGCAGTGAGGGGAGCTACGAGGAGATTACGCTTCTTCACTTCAACCACTTTCAAGTTCTTCTATGAACGCATTTAATTAACGCCTGTAATGAATGCACTCAGAGAATATGCTTAAAGAGGGCATTTATTGAACGCATTCATTGGACACAGAAAACCTATGGGAAGTTGGTGATCGATGAGTGATCTCCACGTGAACTTTTGGTTAACCAGCTGCCGATTGTGTGGCAGTGACCGGCCCTGTGTCTCCACGCAGCAGGTTCTCCAATTGGTGGGAAGCCTCCAGCACCACGTCCCACCTAAAAGCGGGGGAGAGAGGACGCGTGGAAATATAGCTGTTGGTCCAAGTGGTGTTGCCGGTGCGTGGGGAAAGATCTAGTCGCGCCATCGCGATATACGCTGCTGCTTCCGATTCTTGGATTCGCAACTTGCCGGCCTTTACTGGTTCTTTGAGCCACATCTGGGGAAGATAGCCACAGAAAATCTCGCCTAAGCAGCGCACAATTTCCGGAACCTGGTTCTCACCAATGGTTTCAGACACCCGAATGCTGTACCAACAGTTCTTCTCCGACATCAGCGGCACGGGTACTTCGCCAGGGGTGGGGGTGTATTCCACACGAGTTAACCCAAGGCGACTTTCCGTATTCCTACTCACCACCACGCCGATCTTCCACAGATTGCCCAGCATTTCTACGGCACGCTGCGCTTTGCCGGGTCCGGAAAACTCTTTATATATAAGGTTTGGTTCGGTGACAGATCCGAGACGCCTGCGCCACATATCCTGATTTTCCTGAAAGTCCGGCGCCACGGCGTCATCGCTTCCCGGCTCCACATCGGTGTGCTGATAAAAAATCTCAATCTCAGGGATAGCGATCATTAGCGGGTGCGCAGTTTCAGAAGGCTGGAACCCAAACGAGCGCCATTCAGAATCGCTGCGCACATCGAGCTTGCCAATCAGGCTGGTCAGCGCGTCAAAGGTGTCAGGCAGCGATGAAGCATTGCTTGTCGACGCACCCCCCTTGGTTCCCGCCGCATCCGCGAGCTGTACCGCATCAAGAAGTTGGATAGCCAACGATGCACCTTGTTTGGTGGTCAAGTTGGGTAGTGCACGTACTGTTTCCACAATGAACTGTTCCACGCGGCTTCGGGCTGCGGGATCTTGTTCTTTAGAGATCCGATCGATGGTTGTTTCGAAATCATTCATGGCCGGCCCCTGTCCTTCTTAAGCTTGTCTCTGGTTTCTAAGCATAGGCATAAGCGCAGTTCAGTAGGGGAAATGACCAGGAAACAAGTTTTATTCACACCCTGGGGGTGATTCTAGTCACTAAGTTTAGCTAAGGTGTCCTGAGTTGCTTTTTAGGTAGCTTAAGTAGCCCTGACCTGCTGTTATGTTTTTTGCGGTCTGGTATAAATTGTGCCGATTTAAGGATTTTGTGGGGGTGGATTGAAATTAGTTGGCCCGATCCCACTACTTTTCGCCTGGAGTGCTTGTAGGTTGATAGAAAGTAAACTAAAGTAAACATCAGGTTAACAGCCGGGGGTTCAAGTATTAACTCCCTCGGAAACAGAAAGGAACACGACAATGGCTACCACAGCTTCCAAGATCTCCACGATCCGTCCAGCACAGCAAGATGCTCTTTGGAGCGTACGTGAGGATCTTCACGCTCGCTTCGATGGCCTGGTCGATCCTGTCCAGGTAGACGCAATTTTGGACCATGTCGCATCTAACCGCGAAGCCAAGATCACCGTCTTCAGCAAGATTTTCATCGCTCGCGAGGCAACCGCTGCACTTCAGCAGATTGCTGGCAACGTTAACGCAGACCTGCTTGACTTCATTGCCCTCAACCGTGGCATGGCAGCATAAGTTTTAGCTGCCCATAAATTAACTAAAGGCCGGGATTCACTCGATGTGAATCCCGGCCTTTAGTTTTTAGTCTTGTGCTCAGAGTTTCCAGATACAGACCAAGCGGCCAATAAAGCCTATTCGGATTGTTTCTTAGCCACCTAGTTTGGCTATTACGCCTTGGACACCAAACTAGGCAGCCGAAGACTCCCCGAAACTCACCTCATCGGTCACATAGGACGGTCACGAGGGCACTGAGCAAACAAAATAGCTGGGATTCACATGGTGTGAATCCCAGCCAGTCGTTATTTTTTAATCCTTTTTCGCGTCCACTTCGCCTTCTTCGGTCGATTCCGGTGTCCAACCATCGGCCCATTTGCCGGTGGTGAAGTCATAATCAACATCATTGCCTTCTTCGTCGGTGCGCTGATACCAGTCGGTGATGTGATCAGCGGTGGAATCGAAGGTAGCACCCGCTCCACGACCTTCCTCTGCAGGTTCGATGGAGAGCTCGAAGTCGTCGCCGTGTTCTTCCAAGCCACGAACCACCGCGTTAGAGATGGCTGCCTTTGCATAGCGTTGTCGAATAGCGGCTGGGTCTGTGGATAAGTCCTTAATAAAGGCAATAGCCATCACGATCAACACCAGCGCAAACGGAATGGCGATCAAAATGGTGAGGTTCTGCAGACCAGTCAGCGCGGATTCGCCACCAGTAAGCAGCATGACCACCGCGATGCCCATCATGCACAGTCCCCAGAACACCACGATTAATTTGTTTGGTGCAGGGTTACCTTGGGAGCTCATCGTTCCCATCACCACGGAGGCGGAATCGGCAGAGGTAACAAAGAATACTGCCAGCACAAAGATCAAAATGAACGGTGTGATCGAGTACAGCGGAAGGTTGCTGAACATATCAAACAGCACCTGTTCCTTGGATGAACTGCCGTCAAAACCATCTACGTTCTCGCGGTTCATCGTGATGGCAGTTCCACCGAAAATGGTGAACGCCAGGATCAAAATGAAGGAGGGGATAGCCATGGTGATGAGCGCGAATTCACGCAAGGTGCGGCCGCGAGAAATACGCGCGATGAACATACCCACGAATGGAGTCCATGCGATCCACCATGCCCAGTAGAACGCCGTCCAACCAGCTTGGAATTCAATGGTTTCCTCACCCCACGACAAAGACTTGCCAGCCATTGACAAGAACTCACTGCCATATTCCAACACACTCGATGGGATCAAGTTGAGCAGGAACAAGGTGGGGCCGGTGATGAACACAAACAGGACCAATCCAAGCGTCAAGGAAATATTGAGGTTGGAAAGATAACGAATGCCCTTGGACACGCCAGATACTGAGGAGATGATGAAGCCAATGGTCAAGATCGCGATGATGGCGATCAAGATGTTGTTGGTGATTTCCGAAGCGCCAGAAATAATCTGCACGCCCTGACCAACCTGAATTGCTGAAAGGCCCAAGGTTGCAGCCGTTCCAAACAGCGTGGCGATGATCGCCATCATGTCGATGAGGCGACCCGCGATACCTTCGGTTTTCTCACCGAAAAGTGACCGGAAGGTGGAGCTGATCAAGGTTACGCGGCCGCGTCGGTAACTGGAGTACGCCAACGCGCCGCCGACCAAGGCATACAGCCCCCAGGCGGATAAGCCCCAGTGGAAGTGGGACTGCGCAAGTGCTTGGTGCAAGGACTCAGGTGTAGATCCTTCCACGGTGTGAGGTGGGGGACTGAGATAATGCCACAGCGGTTCGGAAGGACCGAAGAAGAAGATACCGACACCGATGCCGGCGCCGAACATCATCGCAATCCAGGAAAAGCGAGAGAATTCTGGTTCGTCTTCGTCCGTGCCCAGCTTGATGCGGCCGTAGCGCGAAAAAGCGATGTAGAGCATGGTGCCAATGCCGATCAGCATGACAAAGTTGAGGAGCCAACCAGTATTCGTCATAGCCCAACTGAACATCGTGGACGATACTGAAGAAACCGAATCAGGGCTGGAAATGCCCCAGGCGATGAACGCCAGAATTAATGCTGCGGTGACGCCGAAAACGGTTTTGTCGAGTCCGAACTTGTTGCGTTGAGCATCGACCGAAATGCCAGGAACTAGGCCTGGGTGGGTGTCGTGAGGATAATGAGGTTCCTCGGGTGACTCTTGGGATTCAGGCAAGTTATTGCCAGAGTTGGTGGACATGTGTGTCCTCTCCATTGTGCACCACAATGAGGTGGTGCTGGATGGGCAAGATATTTACGTATAGAGCTTTTTTAAGAAGTCGAGTTAAATATTCCTGTTTTTGTATTATAAGCAATTGGACTCCCTAGTATTCACGGATGGGGAGTCAATCGCAAAAGCTAGACTGGCGTCTATGACTGACATGTGGTTTAGCTCTGACCTTCATTTAGGTCACAAATTCGTGGCATCGATGCGGGGTTTCGACGATCCAGATGAACACGATGAAGTAATACTGAGCAATTTTGAGAACACGATCGGCCCAGATGATGTGCTGTGGATTCTGGGAGATCTTTCCTCTGGTGCCCATCGCGCTGAAGAGCGCGCGCTGGGCTTAATTGCTGAGCGGCTGGGCGGCGTCGTCAAGCATCTTGTTCCTGGAAACCACGATTCTTGCCACCCGATGTACCGGCATGCGTACAAGCGACAGCGGCGGTTTTTGGAGGTTTTTGATTCGGTTCAGGCGTTTCAGCGGATGAAATGGGACGACGAGGATGTCTACTTGTCGCATTTCCCTCGGCCGGGCCAAGATCATCCGGGGATGGAATCGCGGTTTGATGATCTCCGCCTGCGTGTGCCTTTGCTGATTCATGGGCATTTGCATTCCCAGTTCCCCATGACGGGGCCGGGGCAGGTTGATGTTGGGGTAGAGGCGTGGGGTTTGAAGCCGGCACCTCGTGAATTAGTGCAGCTCAAGCTGTGGGAATCGCTGAGCGAGAAGATTTAAAAGACAAAGAAGGCGCATCCTAAGGAATCAACCTTGACGATGCGCCTTGAGTGCGTTTTAAGAAAACTTAAGCGGCTGCGAAAGTAACTGGGACTTCAGCAACATCGCGGAAACCTTCGGTATGATCGCCGAAGACCTTCGCTACACAAGCCTGAGTGGTGCAGTCCAAGCCAGTGCCGGTTGCGGTAGCTTCAAGCTCCACAGTTGCGGTGCCGTCTTCTGCGATCTCTACAGTCGCGCCGGGCTGGGAGTTGCTCAACCATGCCTGGGACGTGAAATCAGCCATTTCGCCGGTGCAAGAAGGAACTGGGTTACCAGGGTTCGCTACGGAATCGCAGATCGCTGCGTAGTAGCCGCCCTCTGGATCAAGTCCAGAGATTTCGAAGGTAACCTGCTCACCGTCCACCAACGCTGCTGGTGAAACAACGATCTCTACGTCCTCTTCCACAGGAGCTGAGGAAGTAGTCGTTGCGGAAGAGGTTGAGGTGCTGCTCGCAGAAGTTGGGTTCTGAGAAGTAGTCAAGATCTCATTGGTGCGCTGGACTGGGGAATCCTGCTGGTGAGGTGGAGAACACGCAACGAGAGCTGCAGACAGGGCTGCGGTGGCTGCGATGCCGAAGACGGTGCGGGAAATAGACATGTATGTCCTTTCATTGACGACTTTAATCTGGCGACTTAAAGAAGTAGTTTATGGATTCTTTCGGAAAATTTGCAGTCAACAGGCAACGTTGGGGGCACCTATGAAACACATCTCACACGATAGGGGATTTGTGGAGGGCATATATAAGGAAAAACTCCCTACATCCGTTGTACAGATGTAGGGAGATTTAAATTGTCAGAACCTGTAGGTCCTAGTTGTGGAACTGGCCTTCTTCAGTGGAACCCTTCAAAGCGGTGGTAGAAGAGTTCGGGTCAACGGTGGTTGCGATCTGGTCGAAGTAGCCTGCGCCAACCTCACGCTGGTGCTTAACAGCGGTGAAGCCACGCTCTTCAGCTGCCTTGAACTCACGGTTCTGCAGGTCAACGAAGGAGGTCATGCCTTCGCGAGCGTATCCGTAAGCCAGGTCGAACATGCCGTAGTTGAGGGAGTGGAAGCCTGCGAGGGTGATGAACTGGAACTTGAAGCCCATTGCGCCGAGTTCCTTCTGGAACTTAGCGATCTCATCTGCCTCGAGGTGTGCAGACCAGTTGAAGGATGGGGAGCAGTTGTAGGACAGCAGCTGGTCTGGGAACTCAGAGCGAACGCCTTCAGCGAACTTCTTAGCGAGCTCCAGGTCAGGGGTGCCGGTCTCCATCCAGATCATATCTGCGTATGGTGCGTAGGACTTTGCACGTGCGATACATGGCTCGAGACCATTCTTGACGTGGTAGTAGCCTTCTGCGGTGCGCTCACCGGTGATGAATGGTTGGTCGCGCTCATCAACGTCAGAGGTGATCAGGGTTGCTGCCTCAGCGTCGGTACGTGCGATAACAACAGTTGGGGTGTTTGCAACGTCTGCTGCAAGGCGGGCAGAGTTCAGGGTGCGGATGTGCTGCTGGGTTGGGATCAGAACCTTGCCGCCGAGGTGGCCACACTTCTTTTCAGAAGCGAGCTGGTCTTCCCAGTGGGTGCCTGCAGCGCCAGCTGCGATCATTGCCTTCTGGAGTTCGTAGACGTTGAGTGCTCCACCGAAGCCAGCTTCGCCGTCCGCGACGATTGGGACAACCCAGTTGTCAACGGAGGTGTCGCCTTCGGTGCGTGCGATTTCATCGGAACGCAGCAGTGCGTTGTTGATGCGACGAACGACGCTTGGAACGGAGTTCGCTGGGTAGAGGGACTGGTCAGGGTAGGTGTGGCCGGAGAGGTTGGCGTCACCTGCGACCTGCCAACCGGACAGGTAGACAGCCTTCAGGCCTGCACGAACCTGCTGAACAGCCTGGTTACCGGTGAGTGCGCCAAGCGCGTTGATGTATCCGTCACCTTCCTGGGTGACTGCGTCCCAGAGGATCTCTGAGCCGCGGCGAGCAAGAGTGTGCTCCTCGATGACGGAACCCTGCAGATCAGCTACCTGGTCTGCGGTGTAGTCGCGGGTGATGCCGTTCCAACGAGGGTTGGTGTCCCAATCCTGCTGGATTTCCTGTGCGGTACGTGGCTTTCCAACGTTTGACATCAAAGTCACTTCCTTAAGTGCTGATTCGCAATGGGCGGTGCCGACCACAAAGTATGAGCTAATGCACTGTCACTGTTTCGACGTGATGTGCATCGGTTTGCGTGGTGGCGTGGTTCACACATTGCTCCATCGGGCATTGGTGCGTCAATCGGTTTGGGTTTTTAAGTTTTGTGCGGGGGTGGTCACCCCTGTTGTGAAGTTTGCAAAGTTCTGGCTTCGCAGAAAAAGTGGGCGGGGGAGTTGCTAGTACGGATGTACTGGGCAAATGCTCTGAAATGGGAAAATGCAGGCACCGCAACGTTCCGTAGGTTTCGAAGGTGTGACCTAGATAAAAGTCGGGGTTAGGCGGGGGTAATGACTTAGTAAAGTTCGCAAACCCCTTTTGCTGGTGACGGTGATCACTTAGTCTGATCACATCGCCAAACACGATAAGGGTTGAAATCGAAAGAAGAGTGGCACCTAGATTCCAGAGGTAGTCAGAGTGCTTTTCTTAAAAGAGTTTTCACAACCGTTAACGGCGTAGCCAAACAAGAAGGATTCGCATTCTTCTGGTTTAGGCACAGGTCATCTAAAACCCATGCTTTAAAAGGAGCCTTCAATGACTGAACAGGAACTGTTGTCTGCTCAGACTGCCGACAACGCTGGAACTGACAGCACCGAACGCGTTGACGCGGGCGGAATGCAGGTTGCAAAAGTTCTCTACGACTTTGTAACCGAAGCGGTACTCCCTCGCGTGGGTGTGGATGCGGAAAAGTTCTGGTCCGGATTCGCCGCCATCGCCCGGGACCTCACCCCACGCAACCGCGAGCTGCTTGCTCGCCGCGATGAACTGCAGATGCTTATCGACGACTACCACCGCAACAACTCCGGCACCATCGACCAAGAGGCGTACGAGGATTTCCTCAAAGAAATCGGATACTTGGTTGAGGAGCCAGAAGCTGCAGAAATCCGTACCCAAAACGTCGATACGGAAATCTCCAGCACCGCAGGACCTCAGCTGGTTGTTCCAATTCTGAACGCACGCTTCGCGCTGAACGCTGCCAATGCTCGCTGGGGTTCCCTCTACGATGCGTTGTACGGCACCAACGCCATCCCAGAAACTGATGGCGCTGAAAAGGGCAAGGAGTACAACCCGGTCCGCGGCCAGAAGGTCATCGAGTGGGGTCGTGAATTCCTCGACAGCGTTGTCCCACTGGACGGTGCTTCGCATGCCGATGTTGAGAAGTACAACATCACCGATGGAAAGCTTGCAGCCCACATTGGAGATAGCGTCTACCGACTGAAAAACCGTGAATCCTACCGTGGCTTCACCGGCAACTTCCTTGATCCAGAAGCAATCCTGCTGGAAACCAACGGCCTGCACATCGAGCTGCAGATCGATCCTGTCCACCCAATCGGCAAGGCAGACAAGACTGGTCTCAAAGACATCGTTTTGGAATCTGCGATCACCACGATCATGGACTTCGAAGACTCCGTTGCAGCTGTTGATGCTGAAGACAAGACCTTAGGTTACTCTAACTGGTTCGGACTCAACACCGGCGAACTGAAAGAAGAGATGTCCAAGAACGGACGCATCTTCACCCGTGAGCTCAACAAGGACCGCGTCTACATTGGCCGCAATGGTACCGAGCTGGTTCTGCACGGTCGTTCCCTGCTGTTCGTCCGCAACGTTGGTCACCTCATGCAAAACCCATCCATCTTGATTGATGGCGAGGAGATCTTCGAAGGCATCATGGATGCTGTCTTGACCACTGTTTGTGCCATCCCAGGAATTGCTCCGCAGAACAAGATGCGCAATTCCCGCAAGGGCTCCATCTACATCGTGAAGCCTAAGCAGCACGGCCCTGAAGAAGTCGCGTTCACCAACGAGCTCTTCGGCCGCGTTGAGGATCTGCTTGATCTGCCACGCCACACCTTGAAGGTTGGTGTTATGGATGAGGAGCGTCGCACGTCCGTGAACCTGGATGCCAGCATCATGGAAGTTGCTGACCGCTTGGCATTCATCAACACTGGCTTCCTGGACCGCACCGGCGATGAAATCCACACCTCCATGGAAGCAGGCGCCATGGTGCGCAAGGCTGATATGCAGACCGCACCGTGGAAGCAGGCCTACGAGAACAACAACGTTGATGCAGGTATTCAGCGTGGTCTTCCTGGCAAGGCTCAGATCGGTAAGGGCATGTGGGCGATGACTGAACTCATGGCAGAAATGCTGGAGAAGAAGATCGGCCAGCCACGCGAAGGCGCCAACACTGCATGGGTTCCTTCACCAACTGGTGCGACGCTGCACGCAACGCACTACCACTTGGTTGATGTGTTCAAGGTTCAAGACGAACTGCGTGCTGCCGGCCGCCGCGACAGCCTGCGCAACATTCTCACCATTCCAACCGCACCAAACACCAATTGGTCTGAGGAAGAGAAGAAGGAAGAGATGGACAACAACTGCCAGTCCATCCTCGGATACGTTGTGCGCTGGGTTGAGCACGGTGTTGGTTGCTCCAAGGTTCCAGACATCCATGACATCGACCTCATGGAAGACCGCGCAACGCTGCGTATTTCCTCGCAGATGCTGGCCAACTGGATCCGCCATGATGTTGTCTCGAAGGAGCAGGTCTTGGAGTCACTGGAACGAATGGCAGTGGTCGTCGACAAGCAAAATGCGGGCGACGAGGCCTACCGCGATATGGCGCCGAACTACGACGCCTCCCTCGCCTTCCAGGCGGCTAAGGACTTGATTTTCGAAGGCACCAAGTCCCCATCGGGCTACACCGAGCCCATCTTGCACGCACGCCGCCGCGAGTTCAAAGCAAAAAACTAAGCACGCTTTTCGACGCTTACCTGCATCCCAACGGTGACTGACTGCCCCGGAGCCACCCTCACTCCTTTTTGGTCAGCACCCAAAAGCGCCGGTTCAACACACACAAAGTCGCGCCATTCACCTTCGCCAATATCGGCCACGGTGGAGGCGCGACTTTCGCCTGGATTCCACACCACAGTGGAATCATGACCATCGCCCTCAATGGTGATGATGCGATCGGTATCAAAAATCCTCACAACCGGAGTCCCTAGCGCAATGCGATCGAACTCGCCATCAAAAGTAACGGGACCATCTTGGGTCTCCACCTCATTGTTCAGGCGATTGAGAATGTCCACCCCATCAAGGCCACGGACCTCGATCTTTTCTACATCATCCACCTTGAAATAAGGGTGGAAGGCCAACTGCACAGTGCGTGCCTCATCGGTGTCGTTGTAAGCGCGCAGGGTGATCTCAAAACCATTCTTAGTGCTGTTCGCACGAATATCCAGCAGTAAACCATCGCGGCCATATTCAGCGTGAATTTGGCCGTCATGTTCAGTCACGTCCCACGCGGAACGCTTCGCCCAACCATGTGCAGGGTCCAAACCAAGCAGTCCACCAAACCATGGAGCAATGATGGGCACACCACCCCTAATTGCATTTCCCTCCCCATATTGGGAAGCGGAGCTAACAAACAACAGCTCACCTTCAGGTGATTCGGCGTGAACAATATGAGCGCCAGCGGGGGAGATTTCCAAGCCACCGGAGGTAATAAAAGTAGTCATACTTCCAAAGTATAGGCCGGAATTGCCCCCACGTTGTGCCTTAAGCATCACTACTGCGTTAAGGTATGAAAGTTCGCACACCAGCGATTTAATTCTGTGCCCACCACTAGCACGACCATTTCAGTTTTAACTTTCTTGGAGTTTTCTAGTGTCCAAAACAGAAGAAGGCCGTTCAGCGGCCATAATTATTTACGCGTTTCCAACTTTCATTCTGCTGGGCGCGATCATTGCGTTTATCTTCCCGGAACCATTCATTCCGCTGACAAACTACATTAATATCTTCCTCACGATCATCATGTTCACCATGGGTTTGACCTTGACGGTGCCCGATTTTCAGATGGTGCTTAAACGTCCACTGCCTATCTTGATCGGTGTAGTAGCGCAGTTTGTCATCATGCCATTCCTGGCGATCGTGGTTGCGAAAATGTTCAACCTCAACCCAGCACTCGCCGTTGGCCTTCTCATGCTGGGATCCGTTCCGGGTGGCACCTCCTCCAATGTGATTGCGTTTCTCGCCCGAGGAGATGTCGCGCTATCGGTCACCATGACCTCTGTGTCCACCATTGTTTCCCCAATCATGACGCCTTTCCTCATGCTCATGCTGGCAGGTACTGAAACCGCCGTCGATGGTGGAGGCATGGCGTGGACTTTGGTACAAACAGTGCTGCTGCCTGTGATCATCGGCCTAGTTCTGCGTGTCTTCTTGAACAAGTGGATCGACAAGATTTTGCCGATCCTTCCTTATCTCTCCATCCTCGGTATCGGTGGCGTGGTGTTCGGCGCAGTCGCAGCCAACGCGGAACGACTCGTGTCTGTCGGACTCATCGTGTTCGTTGCAGTTATCGTGCACAACGTACTTGGATACGTTGTGGGATACCTCACCGGCCGTGTATTCAAATTCCCAGAAGCAGCAAACCGCACCATGGCGATTGAAATCGGAACCCAATCCGCAGGCCTCGCATCGGGAATGGCAGGACGATTCTTCACCCCAGAAGCAGCCCTTCCAGGTGCTGTCGCTGCCTTGGTCCACAACATCACCGGCGCAGTTTATGTTGGGCTGGTACGAAACAGGCCTTTGACTAAGGCATCAAGGAAGAAGGAATCCGTCGCGGTTTCCAGCTAACTTATTTGCTGCCCGTTAGAGGCGCTGAGTTTTTGACACGGGCGTGCCCTTGGATGAGCTCATGTTGGAGCTTCTAACGGCTATACAGAGAGTCGACTTTTTCGAGTTCTTATCTAGTTTTTGAGCCAGACCAAACCACGCTGCCCACGAAAACTGTTTTTCAGTTTCGTGGGCATTTCTGACCGGTTTTGAGGTCTTAAAACCAGTCACAGATGCCCACGGATCCCATTTCCAGGATTCGTGGGCGGTGTGGTTTGGTGTTCTTAGTTGGACGTGTCCGCGCGCCCGGACATACGAGAAATAAACCGCACTCCAAGGCTTAATCCAATAAACACGAGCAGTGAAACTGCAAAAAGTGGCGCGAGAAGCCCATACGCGATCACCACAACACCCAACGCGATAGTTCCCCAGGTGGGTTTTTCAAATCCTGCACGCTTGGGAGCGCTAGGCCAACCTTCCCGTGGCCGATGCTGCCACAGCATCCAATACCCAAGGCCGATCATCACGATTATTGAGGCAGCCAACAGCCCAAGTACAACCTGGTTGGGAAGGCCAAACAGGGTGCCCATGTGAAGCTGGATGAGCCATGCACTCGCTTGAGCAGCTAATGGCCAATCAGTGGAATTCAAACGGTTGGTCAGCATTCCGGTGTCGCCATCAACAGCGATGGTGTCAGTGGTGAATCGGTAGGCGTCGCGGTTTTCTGTGGCAGTCCACGCGAGGCCATCTTGTGCTGGGGGAGTAATGGTGAGGGGAGTGCGTAATTCGGAGATAGCCGTGGCCGCTACCAGATCTATAGAACCTGAGCCTGAGGTTGCCGACTCCATATGCATGTGATGACCTGCGTGTTCATCATGCATGTCCACTTGTGGGGCAGCTGTTAGAGAAGCGTTAACGGAAGGCTGCGTCCAATTGAGTTGGGTGCGTAAATCCGTGATGTTGGATCCCGCATAAGTTGACCAGGTCAGGCCAGTAAAGGTGAGGAACACAAAACCCAAGCCCGCTACGGTGCCCAATGCTGCATGTCGGCGATACGTTTTCACTCGACCACGGCCACCAGTTCGCACCATCTTTCTCAAGCGGCCGGGCTTTTTGTTGCGCAACCACAATAATGCGAAACCGCCTACGGCTAAAACTCCGAGCCAACTTGCCGCAAGTTCGGAATAAATACGTCCAGGTTCACCAAGCCACAACATGCGGTGACCTTGCGAGACCCATTGCCGAAACGGCAGTGCAGCTGAGCTTCCGTATTGGGTGGTATCACCGGTGATCTCGCCGGTGTAGGGATCAACAAACACGGCGCGGACTGTGGATTCAGCAAGCGTCTCGTCGGCGAAGAGGACGCGGGTGGTGGAGGAATCATCGCCAAGCCGGACACCTGAGAGATCTAAATCGGGGTGGAGTTCTTGGGCGATGCTCACTTGTTCACGCACCGGAAGAGCTGTGTCGCTAGCCGACTTGGAGACCGTGAGCATTTCCTGATTAGAGATGCTTTCAATGGTGGGGGAGAACGCATACACCAGTCCGGTGAGCGCAGCGATGAAAATCAACGGTGCGCAGATAATGCCGGCAAAGAAGTGAAGTCGATGAAGAAGTCGCGGCGCTTGGGAAGGGTTCCTTCTTGTTTGCTGCGAAACCGCATTGGTGGAAGGTGCAAGAGTCATGATCCAGTAGTCGAGTACAGACCGCATTCAGTTCCCTAAAGAGGGTGAGAGCTTTAAAGAATTGGTGAATTCATTTGCCAACAGGTCTATGATGATCAGCAATGATGAATGCACATGATTTTGATGCTCAGGTGGAATACCTGAACCAGATTTTCGAAGTGTCGGAGGAGCGAATCCTCCACGATGACATCTTGTTACACATCACCTCTTCTTAAATAGTTTTTTTAAACAGAGGGAAGTGAAACGCTCGCGTCCGGATAGGACGCTTGCGCTCCGGCGGTTTGCACCGAGTAAGCGCCGACGCGTGCTGCGTGGGTGGCGGCGTCGATAAGCGAATCGCCTTTAATTAGTCGTGCGCAGAAGGCTCCGGCAAAAGCGTCACCGGCTCCCGTGGTGTCAACTGCCTGCACCGTTGGTGTGGCGATGTCCGTGATACCGGTGGCATCGGCGACCAACGCGCCTGCGGATCCAAGCGTTAAAACAACAGAGGCGAAACCGGCGTCGAGGAGAGCTTGCGCGAGCTCGTGGGGATCCATGGAATCGATGCCTGCCCCGAATTGATCCAGAATCAGGCCGGCCTCGTGCTCATTGGCGATGATCGGATCAGCCTCAAGTAACGCGGACTTCTCTACCTCGATGACGGGCGCTAGATTCACCACGACGCGACCCATGGTGTGGTGAATGGCCTCTTTGAAGCCATCCGCAGGGATCTCACCTTGCAGCAACAGGATTCCAGCTTCAGCTAAAAGAGCGGATTGGCTGCTTACATAATCACAATTGACCAGGGAATTCGCGCCGGGGATGACAACGATATTGTTCTCGCCGTCTTTGGCAACGGTGATAACTGCAAGCCCGGTGGTGTCATCTACTTCGGATACTGCCGTAAGGTCGACGCCTGACGAACGAAGGAATTCTAAGGCTGGGGCAGCGTAAGGATCCTTGCCCACAGCGCCGACAAAGGCGACGTCTGCACCTTGAAGAGCGGCAGCTACTGCCTGGTTGGCGCCTTTGCCTCCTGCAGTGATGTGTCCACCACTGCCCAACAGTGTTTCGCCAGGTGCTGGGTGGCGGTCAACGAGAACATTAAGATCAGCGTTGATGGAGCCGACTACGACAATTCGATTATTCATGGAACATCCTTAGCGGAGTTATGCAAACGTTTTCATAAGGGGTTATTCCATTCTACGTCGATCTTTGTAGAAGGTGGTTATTATGGCTTCATGAGACTGTTCGCGTCTATCACTCCGCCGATTGAAGTCACCGAGCATCTGATCAACGCGCTTCGTCCCTACAAGGATGATCTGCGGTGGTCTGATCCAGACAATTGGCACATCACGTTGGCGTTCTATGGAGAATTACCTGATGGGGCAGTCGAAGATCTCATTGAGCATCTGACAAGTGCAGCCCGAATCAATGAAGAATTCACCATCAGAATCAAAGGCGCAGGCTCATTTAATCGGAAGAATTTGTGGATGGGTGTTGGTGGTGACACCAAAGATCTGCGGCGACTGATGGCTGATTGTCTGATTGATCCTGAGGAACGCCGACGCCAGCGTGCACACCTGACCGTGGCGAAACCAACGCAGCGACAGCGCAGCCGCGATTGGGATCCTGTCATCCCCGATCTGGTCCACGCTCTCTCTATATACGAAGGCCCCGAATGGCCAGTCGATGAGATTGAACTGGTGTCTTCTGAACCTGGAAAAGGCAGAAGCGGTGGGCCACTGTATACAACCGTGGCCACCATTGCGTTGTCATCTGCGCTGGTTTAAAGGCTCAACCGCGGAACGGCATCAAGCAGCTCCTTGGTGTATTCGGTCTGTGGGTGATCATAAACCGAATCGATGGGCCCTTGCTCAAGGACTCGTCCCTGTTCCATCACCCACACGGTTGTGCACAGGTGTCTCACCACTGCCAGATCGTGGGAGACGAACACCAAGGTGATGCCGTATTCTTCGACGAGTTGTTGGAGAAGATCCAGTACTTGTTTACGTACGGACACATCGAGGGCGGAGACAGGTTCGTCGGCAAGCAGGATCGCTGGTTTGATGGCGAGGGCTCTGGCGATGGAGATTCGTTGGCGCTGTCCTCCGGAGAATTCGTGGGGGTAGCGATCTAAGACATCGGGGCTCAGTCCCACTTGGGTGATGACTTCCGCAACCCGTGTGGTTTTCTCCGCCGCGTTCCAACCAAGCAGTGGTTCGGCGACAATGTCTTTGATTTTCATCCGTGGGTTGAGGCTTGATTGGGGATCCTGAAACACCATCTGCACACCACCGGTTACCGCAACGGTACCGGTTGTGGGCTTATCCAAACCGGCGATGAGCTTCAGCAGAGTCGTTTTGCCGGAACCTGATCCGCCGACTATTCCAAGCAGGTCACCTTTGCGCACCGCCAATGAAACCTTGTGGAGGGCGGTGGTTTCTTTAAAGCTTTTCGACGCCTCCTCCACATCAATCACTACCGGCGCGCCAGAATCTGAGGCGATTTCTGGCTGGTCAAGGATTGAAGCATCAAGGAGCTGTTGGGTATACGAATGGGCGGGGGAGCGAAGAATTGCCTCGGTGTCGCCGCGTTCTACGGTTTCGCCGGATTTCATCACCAATAAGCGTTCGCAGGTGCGCGCGATGAGTCCAAGATCGTGGGTGATGAACAATAAAGCGGTGCCACGTTCTTTGGTGAGACGCAGCAGCAGATCGACGATTTGTTTTTGCACAACCACATCCAAAGCCGTGGTGGGTTCATCGCAGATCAACAGGTCAGGATCATTGGCCAGCGCCATTGCGATTAGTGCGCGTTGGCGTTGCCCGCCTGAAAGTTCGTGTGGGTAGGCCGAAGCGGTGCGTTCGGGGAGGGAGACGTCGATAAGCAAGCTTTTTAAGCGCGCCCGCGCGTCTTTTTTGCTTGCCCCGTGCAGGGTCATCATTTCTTCGATTTGGCGGCCGATGCGCATGAGCGGGTTGAGTGCGCTCATTGGTTCTTGGAAAACCATGGCGATGCGGGTGCCACGGAATGTAGCGGAGGGTTTGCCGTTGAAGGTGATCTGGCCGGTGGTCGGCAGGTCAGTTAAACCCATGATGGATAGCGCGGTGAGTGATTTGCCTGAGCCGGACTCGCCGATGATGCCGACGCGTTCGCCGGGGTTGACCTCGAAGGAGACGTTGTGGACAAAATTGTTGCCAACCGTTAAATCAGAAACTTTAAGCACGGCCGACCTCCCGCTTTGGATCGATGGCATCGCGTAAACCATCACCGAAAAGATTAAAACCAAGGACCGTCAAAGCGATCGCAGCACCGGGCCACACCGCCAACATGGGGGTGACGCCGATGGATGCTTGAGCGGTTTGCAACATGCGACCCCAGCTGGGATCCGGGGGAGTGGTGCCCAAACCGAGGAAACTCAATGCGGCTTCCGCCAGGATCGCCAGGGCAAAAGCTACTGATGCCTGAACGATCAACATGCTGGTGATGTTGGGCAAAATATGGCGAAGCGCGATCCGGGCGGAACTTACTTTTGATAGCCGAGCAGCTGCGATGAAATCCTGACTGGTCACCTGCAATGTGCCTGCACGAGCCACGCGGGCAAAACTAGGGATGCCTGCGATGCCGATCGCGACCATCGCGGACCACGTGGAGGCGCCGAAAACGGCGCCGGAAATAATCGCCAACAACAGTGCTGGGAACGCCAACATTAAATCGGCACCACGCATGACAAAGGTTTCCACCATGCCACGGCGCATTCCCGCAGCAATACCCAGTGGCGTGCCGATTAATGCTGCGATCGCCACCGCAATGATGCCCACCAACAACGTGACGCGGGAACCAACCATGATCTGGGATAAAACATCGCGACCATAACGATCCGTTCCCAACAGGTGCCTCAAAGAACTTCCCTCAAGGCGCTCCTGTGGGAAAGCTTGAACTGGATCAAACGGAGTCCAAATGAAAGACAGCGCAGCAAGAACAAATACAACGGCAACGATGAAGCCGCCGATTTTCCCTGAAAGGGGCATGTTTTTGATCGTTGTCACTTAAGCCACGCTCCCTGGAACCTTAGTGCTAGCAACCCCAACAGCACCGACTCTTGGATCAACCACCTGATACAGCAGATCAACCACCAAATTAACCAGCAACGTGAACGCCACCAGCAGCATGACAATAGATTGCACAGCGATGAGATCACGGTTGGACACGGACTCCAGCAGCATCGAACCGATTCCGGGGATGACAAAGACTTGTTCAATCACCACGGCGCCGATAACCAAGGTTGTTAGCTGCAAACCAGTGACGGTAAGGACAGGAAGAGCAGCATTCCGAAGACCGTGGATGATCAACGCGCGGTTGAAGCTCATACCTTTCGACCTCGCGGTGCGCATGAAATCTTGCCCCATTACATCCATTACTGCAGAGCGGACATAGCGGGTCAAAATTGCTGCTTGAACAGCAGTAAGAGCCAGAACCGGGAGGATCAGCCTGGCTAAGAAACCTCCAAAGTTTTCCGACGGCGGAATCCAGCCATTGGCGGGCAGCCACCCCAAACCAACGGCGAAGACAGCGACCAACAAAATACCGGCGAGGAAACTAGGGATCGCAATGCCAATCTGGCTGATGCCGGAAATGATCACGCCACCGCGCCGGGCCGAAAGCACACCAAGTGGAATGGCAATGAGCAACGACAACACAATGGAGCATCCCACCAAAATGAGGCTCACTTGTAAGCGGTCAAAAATGATGGGGGAAAGGTCTTGGCCAGAGCTCAGCGAGGTGCCGAAATCGCCAGTGAGCATTCCACCTATCCAGGAAAAGTACTGTTGGAAAAGCGGTTGATCAGTACCTAATTGTGATTGCAACGCAGCGATTGCTTCTGGTGTCGCGGTAATTCCCAGGGCAACAGCGGCGGGGTCACCGGGGATGACTCGAATCAGCACAAAAATGATGATGCTGGCGATCACAAAAGTCAGGGTGTACCGCAGCACAGTCCAAGCGATTGTTTTACTCACTGCGCTACCCCGGATTCTTTCCGACCAATCAACGACAATTCCAACGCCCCGGACACCACGTTGGGATCAATGCCGGTGATCTCTGGTGACATCACCACGATGTTGGCCACGTTCATGAGGTTGTCGGCGACGGCTTGTTCCATGATTCGATCGACAGCTTGTTGCATCAATTCCACTTCGTTTGCTGAACTGTCTGCCTCTGCGAGGAGGGCTTGGGTTTCGGTGTCGTCAAAGCCCAAATAGTAGTTGGGGCTAAACAGCGTGGGGATGTCGCGGGGTTCCACATGCGCGATTAGTGACATGTCGTAGTCTTTTTGCCCCATGACCTGTGCCAACCAGACGGCTGGGAACTCGGTTGATTCAATCACAGGATCAAAACCAACATCTCGCAGTTGCGAGTACAGGATTTCAGAGGCTGCCTGAGCGTACGGCAACGAAGGAATGGACATGGTGATCCGCGTTCCCTCGGCGCCGGCCTCCTCTAACAATGCCCGTGCGCGGTCCGGATCGTAGGGGTACATCGTGGATTTCTCGTACCACGGATCAGTCGGCGGAACAGGCACGCCACCAGTGTCGGTGCCGTAACCTTCCAACGCGGTATCAATGACGGCTTGGCGATCAATCGCAAACATCACCGCCTGGCGCACACGCACATCATCAAAAGGTGCACGCTGATTATTCATCGACAGCAACATCTCACCATTGGTTGTGCCCACTTCCACGGTGTATTCCTGCAGCGTAGCCAGCTGTTCGGGCGCTTGCATCGCCCAAATCACGTCCACGTCACCGCTTTGCAGCGCATTGGTCGAGGCCGTCGCATCGCTGAAGTAGCGGATGGTTGCGGCGTCGTTAAGCGGCTTCTGCCCCCAATAATCGGCCCGCGCGCCGAACCCAATTGCGCGGCCCGGCGCCCAGTGCGTCACCGTGTACGGGCCGGTGCCAACGGGATCAGTTGCCAGCTTATCGACGCCCCCCTCCGTCATCATGGCACCGATCGCGGTACCCATGCTCCACAACCATTGGTTGGACGGCCTGACCAGCGAAACTTTCAGCGTGTGATCGTCAATCACCTCGGTGGACTCCACCACATCCATGCCACTTTTCAAACCATTGGTCCAGTCAGTTTTTACCCGATCAATGGAAAACTTCGCAGAATCAGCATTGAAGGGATCGCCGTTGGAAAACAGCACACCCTCCCGCAAATGGAAAATGTACTCGGTGCGATCGTCTGAAATATCCCACGACGTGGCAAGCAGCGGCTGAATCTCACCCTCCGCATCGATGCGCACAAGCCCCTCGTAAATATTGGACATCATCGCCTGCGGAATAGCAGCGCCCGCAGCATTGGTGAAATCAAGTGACGCCGCAGCAGCCGTGGTAGCAATGACAATGGATGATTGATCAACAGCAGGGGGCTGCTGATACGCAGTCGATCCAGCAGAGCATGACGACACCACGATTGTGCTTGCCAACAGCAATGATGGCAGGAGTCCGCGCGTGATCTTCATGGCTTCTGAGATTAGTCGGTGTGATCCGGGAAACTAAATGGAAAACTAAAATGGAAGGCAATGGATACCCGCCGCATGAACCTCCGCCAATGGAAAATCCTCGTTGCCCTCATCTCTGCTGCAGTGGCGGCTCTCGGAGGGTGGTGTGCATATTCCTTTTGGGCACCTCGCCGACACCGTCTCCTGGGACTGCGGGGGAGGCAGCTGCGCCACCAACGATTTGGTATCCCTGTTCATGCCGGCCGCCTTCATGAGTACCCTCGCCGCCTGCGTATTTGGCGCGTGGGCCATAGGTTTGATCGCTCCCGCACTATTCATCGCGGTGACTGCCTGGGCATTTCGCTCCGGCGTGCAGGCTGCGATTGCCGACGGCTACACGTCCGCGACTTCCGTCGGCTTCGAAATGACTGTCTCGCTCATTCTTTTCATCATCGCAGGTCTGTGCTTTCTGGGCTGGATCCCCATGTTCATCAACAACCGCCAAGTCGCGCGCAAGGTCCGCGAGAGGGCTGCGGGCTTGAGCAATTAGGCTCTCGCTTTTCGACGTTTCCCTCCTTCTCTCCATTTCTGCCTAGAGGTGCCTGACTCTTTGGAGTGAGGGCCTTAAACGGTTCTATCACCCCCATATAGAGGTACGTCTCACCGTTTTTAAAGGTGTGACGTAATCCACTGACGTGGGATTTTGGGATAAGGGGCCACTTTTTGGGTGAAAATTCCACGAAGTTAATGCCGCTTTAAGTCAATTCAATCACATGTAACATGCTACGGTTTTTTCGGTCACTTAAAGGAGGCGCTTATGGGAATCATTGCTCTGCTCGTTTTTATCGCAATTGCCGTGATATTGAATGTGTTTTTGAAACGAGATATTTCAGAAGCATTGCTAGTTGGATTAGTAGGAACTGCGCTTGTCGGCGGTGTAAATGCACCGACATTACTGATTGATGCTGTAGTGGATGCTGCTCAGTCGGAAGTTACTTTCGCAGGTATGGCCTTTGTTTTCATGGGCATCGTTGTGCAATCAACTGGATTGATTGATCGATTAATCGCAATCCTTAACTCGATTTTTGGTCGGCTTCGAGGTGGCGCAGGTTATGTTTCCACTCTTGGATCTGCGCTCATTGGACTCATCGCTGGATCAACGGCTGGAAACTCCGCGACGGTTGGCTCAGTGACGATCCCTTGGATGAAAAAGACGGGATGGACTGCTGAAAGGTCCGCAACGTTAGTCGCGGGCAACTCTGGCCTTGGTGTTGCGTTGCCTCCCAATTCAACAATGTTCATCATTTTGGCATTGCCAGCTGCAGCAGCTTCTTCGGCCTCTCAGGTGTACATTGCTTTGGCTTGTGGTGGTGCGTATGCAGTGCTCTACCGCTTAGCGGTCGTCTTTTACTGGACACGTAAAGATAAAATTCCTGCCACCCCTGATGATCAACGGGTGTCATTCGGTGAGGCAATGAAGACTGGATGGCGTTCACCGTTGATCTTCCTTGGAATTTTGATCCCCGTAATCCTCACAATCGGCCCATTGTCTGAATGGTTAAAGACACATGGAGTTGGGGAGTCTGGTGTTAAATCGATGTCGATCATCGTGTGGGTGCCAATTCTGATTACGGCAATTGCTCTGATTGAAGGGCGTAAACGAATTGCTAACAACATGGCACACTTTAGGGTTCAGATCTCCAAGGACTTGCCACAATTTGCCACCGTAGGAATTTCGTTGTTTTCTGCGCTTGCAGCAGCGAACATCATGGAAGAACTGGGTGTTGGCCCGCAGTTGTCTAACTGGCTTGATTCCATGGACCTACCTAAGTCTGTCATGGTGATCATTGTCTGCATCATGTGCATTGTGGTGGCAACGCCACTGTCGTCAACAGCAACCGCGGCTGCGATTGGTGCTCCCGCTGTCGCTGCGTTGGCTGCGGTAGGTATTGATCCAACTGTGGCGATCGTAGTGATCTTGCTGTGCACTTCCACTGAAGGTGCATCCCCGCCGGTGGGCGCGCCGATTTACCTTTCTGCTGCGATCGCCGATGCAAACCCAACGAAAATGTTCGTACCACTGATTACGTACTTTGTTGTCCCCATGATTCTGCTTGCTTGGCTAGTTGGAATGGGATTCTTACCAGTGATTGTTCCTACGGGTTAAAGGGGTAAAAATGAACTCAATTTTCAAACTATTTAGTGTTCTGTTTGCCGTATTTCTAGTGGCTTTCCTCATTGGTGGCACCCTTATTGTCGGTGTTCAAACAGTGGGAGTGATCTTGCTGAGTGAAGACCTAGTTACTGGTGCCACTCGGAATATTGCTCCGTGGGCGTTTGGCTCCGCGACACTTTGTGCAGTGTGCGCATTTGTGTTGAGGTACCGGCCCGGCCGTCCAACTGGCTCCGATACTGTTCAGCATGAAATTGATTAGGTAAATATGCCTAAACTCCCGCCGTGTACTGATCCCAAATCTTCTGAGCAGCTCCTTCGCCGGATTTTTCCACTGCTTGTTCTAGTAGTAGCTTTCCGGTGACTTGGATATGCTCCCGCATGGTGGCTCGTGCCATTTCTGCTGATTGTCGTTTGATGGCATCCAAGATTGGTTCGTGTTCTTCCAAAATATCGCCAAGGGTGCGTTTGTTCCCGGCAGTAGAAGCACCGAGGATACGGGTGTGTGCGCGTAGTTTTTCTACCAGGTCAGCCCCGCGTTGGGAGTGTCCCATGGTCATAATTTGTCGGTGAAACTGCCGGTCATGGGTGAAAAATGCTTCTTCGTCATTGTCGGCCTCGGCTTGCGCCATGAGTGCAATGATGTCATCTGCTTCGTGGAGCTGTTCTTCGGTGCGTAGCTGTGCTGCCCGGTATGCTGCGGCGGGTTCAATGCCTAGACGAAGGGCAAAAATTTCGGCGACATCAGAGGGTTTGGTTTCGACAATTTGGAATCCGCGGTTCCTGGTGAAGCGGATGAGCCCTGCTTCTTCCAGGCGGAGCAGCGCGTCTCTGACGGGGGAGCGGGAAATGCCTAATTGGTCGCTGACCTGGTAAACGCTGTACCACTCTCCGGTGACCATTGTTTTATCAAGGGTGGATTCGCGGACGAAATCCATGACTTGGTCGGTGAGTGAGCGTGCGGGGGCAACCCTTTTTGTTGGCATGTCTGACATTATCGCACAATTCACCACAGTAACCGGTAACATGTTACTCAAAGCCCGCTTGGATCGAATTTCACAAAAGGACCCACCATGACTCACACCATCAAATTCAACAGACTCGACCCAGAAGTATTTAGCCAGCATTCTCGCGCGAAGCTGCGCACGGATATGACAACCCGTGCAGCATATTCTTCTGATGCAGGAATTTTTAGACGCGTCCCTGCAGCTGTAGCTGAACCAGAAAATGTGGAACAAATTCGTGATGCCATTGCTGTTGCGGTGGCACGAGGGTGGTCTGTTGTTGGGCGCGGTGGAGGAAGCTCGGTTGCTGGAAATGCGATCGGTGAAGGTTTGATCATCGATACGTCACGCTATTTCAACCGCATTTTAGATATTGATCCAGTTGCACAAACTGCAGTTGTGGAACCCGGTGTGGTGTGTGATGCCTTGCGCGATGCAGCCGCAGAATTCGGATTAACTTACGGCCCGGATCCTTCCACGCATTCCCGGTGCACGATCGGTGGCATGGTTGCCAACAATGCGTGTGGTTCACACTCGGTTGCATTCGGTACAGCTGCGGAAAATCTCGTGGATGTCACGCTCATGCTCAGCGATGGCCGAGAAGTCACTGTGACAAAAGATGGCTGCGATGATGCTGAGATCAATCAGAAGCTCACCGACTTAGCGTCCAAGAATCAGGACCTTATTAGTAAAGAACTGGGTCGTTTCCCTCGCCAAGTGTCGGGCTACGGTTTGCATTATCTTGCCCACGACATGGCCAAAGCAATGGCGGGCACCGAGGGAACCATTGGAATCATTACTCGGTTGACGGTGAAGTTGGTTCCAACACCCAAAGTGAAAGCGCTTGCTGTCCTGGCTTTCGACACGGTTTTTGACGCCGCCCGAGCAGCCGCCAAATTGCGACTGCCTGGGGTAGCAACCATTGAAGGCATGGGCGGAGATCTCCTCGCTGCGCTGCGCAGTAAACAGGGACAATCAGAAGCTGGGCAGAATCTTCCAGGAAACCGCATCGGCATTGAAGCCGGCGGATGGTTGTACTGCGAGACAGGAAGTGACACCCTGCAGGCCGCGGTACAAGCCGCCGAGGAAGTCGCAACCGCCGTTGACACCATTGATTACGTGGTCGTGTCTGAGCCTTCTGAAATGCGGGAATTGTGGCGCATCCGTGAATCCTCGGCGGGCATTGTCACGCGCTTAGCTGATGGTGGGGAAGCGTGGCCGAATTGGGAAGACTCGGCGGTGCCTCCAGAGAATTTAGCTGATTATCTCCGCGATCTTTATGCGCTGATGGATAAGTTCGATTACCAGGGTATTCCATTTGGACACTTTGGAGAAGGCTGCGTCCACGTTCGCATCAGTTTTGATTTCTCTACCAAGGAAGGCCTGAAGAAATTCGAGGCGTTCATGAATGAAGCCTCCACCTTGGTGGCGTCTTATGGTGGCAGCCTCTCGGGCGAGCATGGAGACGGTCGCGCCCGCTCATCCTTCCTTGACCGCATGTATTCAGCAGAAATGCGTGCACTCTTCGAAGAATTCAAGCTGATTTTCGATCCCCAGCGCATCTTCAATCCGGGAGTGTTGGTCTGGGCAGATCCTGTCATGCAAGGACTTCGCATGGACCCGGGCCAGCGCGCCCTCGACATCACGCCCGTACACAAATTCTCTAAAGACAAAGGTTCCATGATCAACGCGGTGAATCGCTGCGTGGGTGTATCCGCATGCCGCTCAGAATCCGACGCGATGTGCCCGTCCTTCCAAATCACCGGCGACGAAGTACATTCCACCAGAGGCCGCGCCCGCTTGCTCTCTGAGATGTTCCGCGGTGAATCCATCGCCGACGGCTACCGCAGCGAAGAAGTCAATGAAGCCCTTGACCTGTGCCTTTCCTGCAAAGCATGCGCATCGGAATGTCCAGTCAACGTCGACATGTCCACCTACAAAGCCGAATTCCTGGACAAACACTACGCCGGCCGACTTCGCCCCATGGCCCATTACGTCATGGGCTGGCTGCCGCTTCTGGGACACGTTGCCCATAAAATACCGCTTCTTCCTACGCTTATCGACGCCACCATGCAGTCAGCACTCACCGCCCCAGTGGTGCGCAAGGTCGGCGGGCTCGCTGATCGCCCGTTGATTTCCTTCGCCCACCGCTCGCTGCGCAAGTACAAGCCGAAGAAAAACTCAGGTGAAACGGTGGTGCTGTGGCCCGATTCCTTCAACACCAACCTCGACACCGGACCAGCTCACGCAGCGATCAAAACTCTTGAAGCCCTCGGTTACAACGTGGTCATCCCAGATGGCTTCGTCTGCTGTGGACTCACCTGGCATTCCACCGGCCAATTGAGCATGACAAAGAAAGTCCTAGAACAAACGGCGAAAGTGATGAAACCCTACCTGGACCAAGGTCTAACAGTCGTTGGTTTGGAACCTTCGTGCACCGTCATGCTTCAAGATGAGGCAACAGAACTCTCCGATAACCCTGATCTGGCACGCCTTGCAGCACTGACCAAACCATTCGCTGAGGTCATCGCACCAAAGATCACCGAGCTAGTCGAGTCTGGAAGCCTCCAGCTAACAGAATCAACTGCGCTTACCCAGGTGCACTGCCACGAGCGTTCGCTAGGCGACCCACAACAATCGGCACTCGTTCTTGAAGCTTTGGGTGTAAAAGATGAACAAATTGCCACTGGTTGTTGCGGGCTTGCCGGAAACTGGGGCTTTGAAAAAGACCACGCTGAAATGTCCTTCGCACTTGGTGAACGAGAGCTGTTCCCCAAGGTCAGAAAAGCAGAAGGACATGTGATTGCTGACGGTTTCTCCTGCCGCACCCAGATCGAACAAGGCACCGGAAAACAAGCAACGCACCTTGCAGAGGTGGTCTTAAGCATCTTGGAGCAAAACAACATGGCACAATAACGATCATGCAACAGGTGCTCATGGGTTTCACGGTGGTGTTCATCGTCATCGGAATAGGTTGGATTCTCGGTAGAAGAGACACCTTGGGCACACATGCCCAGAAACCTTTGAGCCTGTTTGTCTATTACGTGGCCACCCCAGCGTTGTTGTTTGATCGGGTCACCAAGTCAGATACCTCGACGATTTTCTCTCTGAACTTCGTGGTCATTGCACTCTCTGCGTTGATCGTAGGTTTCCTGTTTTTCCTACTCATGCGGTTCGTGATCAAAAGAACTGCCGCAGTATCGGTGATCGGCATGCTAGCTGCGTCCTACGCCAACGCCGGTAACCTGGGTATCCCTTTGGCAGCCTATATTTTGGATGATTTCACCGTGGTGATTCCCGTGATTTTGTTCCAGGTGGCGTTCTACGCACCGATCACCATGACCATCATGGAGATGCTGACCAACAAGAAATCCACCAACTTGGTGCGCAACCTCCTGGTCACGCCACTAACCAACACCATGGTGCTCGCAGCGATTGCCGGTATTGCTGTGTCTTTGACTTCGATGAGCGTGCCCGTGGTGATTGCTCAGCCAGTGGAAATGTTGGCGAATGCTTCAGTGCCACTGGCTTTGGTGGTGTTCGGACTGTCCTTGTCCAAGAGCAAGATCCTGGAAAAGGGGCAGGTATCCAGGCGCGATGTGTTTACGGCGGCACTGTTCAAGAATGTTCTGCACCCAATTGTTGCGGGACTTTTAGCCTTAGCCTTTGGTATGGAAGGTACTGCCTTGTTGTCGGCGGTGATTCTCGGTGCACTGCCAACAGCGCAGAATGTCTACACCTACGCGTTGCGATTTAGAACAGCTGAATCGATGGCGAGAGACACAGGGGTGGTCACCACACTCATTTCCTTCCCCGTATTGGTGGCGGTCTCCATTATCTTTGGATCTTAGGGTTAGCATTAGTGGTCATGAATGCAGTCAAAGTGCGCACCGGTGTGCCGGCGCTGATGAGATCTAAAGCGATGTTTACGTGCATCCTTTTTGTGCTCATGTGCGCGCCTTTTCTGCTGTTTTTCCTCATCGCTCTCCAAAGCGCTGAAGGAACCATGCATACCCTTTATTTGGTGGCAGCTACGCTGCCGGGCTGCGGCATTGTGGCCGCCATCGGGTCTATGTGCGTGGTGTGGGGGCGGCGTCGACAAGCAGTATTAATCGTTGATGATCAGGTGCGGATCCCCGGCAGTGGCATAAGCTTTGCTATAGAAGAATTAGATACAGTGCAATTATGGTCAGACCTGAAATCAGGTTCGTATATGGCGCTACTGCCTCACCACATCAAGGAACGTGCAAATGTGACAGGTGTACATTCGGTACAACCATATATTGTTAATTTTCCGTCCGGTGCACAACCACAGCCGTTTGAGTTGGCGGAGATTTTGTTAAGTGAAAAACCTGAGTTAAATTTGGATCGCTTGGGGCGACTTTGATTTCACTGTGATAACTGATCATGCTCCCAAATATTCCAGGGTAAGACTTTAGACAAGTTCTGGTTAAAATTCTTCATGAAGGTGAGAATCTGGGAATTTCTCGGTACTCTTTCAGATTCGTAGTTATCCACTGATTGGAAGAATGAGATGAGCTCAAATATAGCTATCACGACCGAGCCTGAAGGGAAAAATAAAAAGGGTCTCAAATCAGACCCGTTCATTTTTTCCATTTCTGTCGGTTTTATCGTGGTGTTTGTCATCGCCACAATTGCGCTAGGCGAGAAAGCTCGAACAACCTTTTCCGCGATTGCCGGCTGGCTCTTAGAAAATTTAGGGTGGATGTATATCGGGGGTGTCTCCTTGGTTTTCATTTTCCTCATGGGTATCTTTGCGTCCCGGTATGGCCGGGTAAAACTTGGTGATGACGATGATGACCCCGAGCACACCCTAATCGTGTGGTTCTGTATGCTTTTTGCTGGCGGTGTCGGTGCAGTCTTAATGTTTTGGGGTGTTGCCGAACCGATTAACCACGCGTTCAACGTGCCAATGGCTAATGAAGAATCCATGAGTGAAGCCGCAATTGTGCAGGCTTTTGCTTATACTTTCTATCACTTCGGTATTCACATGTGGGTAATCATGGCACTCCCAGGATTATCATTGGGATACTTTATTTACAAACGTAAGCTACCTCCCCGTCTATCCTCTGTGTTTTCTCCGATCTTGGGTAAGCACATTTATTCCACACCCGGCAAGCTCATCGATGTACTGGCCATCGTAGGCACCACGTTTGGTATTGCTGTGTCAGTAGGTCTTGGTGTGCTGCAAATCAATGCAGGTATGAACAAACTATGGAGCACCCCGCAAGTATCGTGGGTTCAGCTTTTGATCATCTTGATCATCACCGCGGTTGCATGTATTTCCGTTGCTTCCGGTTTGGATAAGGGCATTAAGTTACTGTCCAACATTAATATTGCAATGGCCGTTGCGTTGATGTTCTTCATCTTGTTCACTGGTCCAACCCTCACATTGCTGCGCTTTCTCGTAGAATCCTTCGGAATCTATGCATCCTGGATGCCTAATCTGATGTTTTGGACTGACTCTTTCCAAGATAACCCAGGCTGGCAGGGCAAATGGACGGTGTTCTATTGGGCATGGACTATTTGTTGGTCGCCATATGTCGGCATGTTCGTGGCGCGTATTTCGCGTGGACGTACCGTCCGTGAATTTATCGGTGGGGTTCTAGCTCTGCCAGCGATCTTTGGCGTAGTTTGGTTCTCTATCTTTGGTCGTGCAGGCATCGAAGTGGAACTGAGTAACCCAGGTTTCTTGACCCAGCCAACTGTTGTTGAAGGTGACGTGCCAGCAGCGCTTTTTAATGTGCTGCAAGAGTATCCGCTGACTGGAATTGTCTCCGCGTTTGCACTTGTAATTATTGTGATTTTCTTTATCACCTCCATCGATTCCGCAGCGCTAGTTAACGATATGTTCGCTACCGGTGCAGAAAATCAAACACCGACTAGTTACCGCGTGATGTGGGCCTGCACCATTGGGGCGGTCGCAGGTTCCTTGCTGATCATTTCCCCATCCTCTGGTATTGCCACGCTGCAAGAAGTGGTTATCATCGTGGCTTTCCCATTCTTCCTCGTGCAATTTGTCATGATGTTTTCTTTGCTTAAAGGCATGAGTGAAGATGCTGCTGCGGTTCGTCGTGTGCAGACTCGTCAGTGGGAAAAGACTGATACACCAGAAAAACTTGAAGAGCATTCGTCCCAACCAGCCCCGGGCTATGATGACGAGGGCAACCCCTTGCCAATGCCTGCCCTCGAACATGATGAGGACGGTAACATTGTTATCCCAGGCAACGTAGTCATTGAAGGTGATCTTGGGGTAGTTGGTGATGTGGTCGACGATCCTGAGGAAGCCCAAGAGATGGGGTCTCGTTTTAAGATCGTCGAGCAAACTCGGCCCCAGTCCAGGGACGAATACGATATTTAAACGATTGCTTTTCGACGCACCTCCCACCCTGTTTAAGTATCCCGCGTGGGGTGGGACGGCAGAGAATCGTTGGTAAAAACCCAGCCTTGTGGAAAACCTGAACGTCACACCTTCTAGAAGCGCTGCTGGGCGATTTTACAGGGATATTGCGAGGAGGGCTTAAAGCCACACGTTCGGTAAACCTTGCAGGCGTGCCAAGAATTCCTAAAAATGGAATCTTTGACACGCCTGTTTGATTTTAAAAGATAACCGAACAATCATGACAGGACGAGCGGAGAAAATTTAAATAGCAGACCCCCGGGTTGTCTACCGGCCCATCGGTACTAATTAATCCACGCATCCGCAAGAATTTCCATATTGCGCGTGGTTGCTTCAGTGTTGGGGGATTGCAGGGAGATCATCAGTTCATCAGCCTGTGCCGTCTTTACAAAACCGTCTAGGTATTCTTTAACTTCGGATCCAGTGCCTATAGCGGTGTAGTGAAGCATGTCGACAATTTGGCGAGCAGCTGGTGAATCCATGAGTTCATCAAGTTGCTCATCAGTAACTTGTCGGCCACGCAATGCCATGTTCTTCACGCGTGCACGCGCTACCTTGTAGAAATCATCGTGGGCTTGTTCAGTGGAATCAGATGCGGTGACATTGACGGCCGCAATGACATAAGGCTCAGGATGCTGCTCTGAAGGCTGGTAGTTATCCCGGTAGGTTTGCACCGCGTGCTCAAGGTGAGTTGGTGCGAAGTGGGATGCGAAGGAATAAGGCATACCCAACTGTGCTGCCAATTGTGCACCAAAGAGGGATGAACCCAAGATGTACAGCGGTACGTTGGTGCCCTTGCCTGGAATTGCGTTAACCCCTGGGAGACGGGAACGGCCGGTGAGGTAAGAGTTCAGCTCGACAACGTCGGACGGGAAGTTCTCGGCGGACTGAGGGTCGCGTCGTAAAGCGCGCAAGGTATTCATGTCCGTGCCAGGGGCACGGCCCAGGCCGAGGTCGATGCGGTCTGGGTACAACTCCGCCAAGGTGCCGAACTGCTCAGCGATGACATATGGGGAGTGGTTGGGCAGCATGACGCCGCCGGCACCCAGACGAATAGTCTTGGTGTTCGCACCGATGTGAGAAATAAGCACTGCAGGAGCAGCTGAAGAAATGCTCTCCATGTTGTGATGCTCTGCGTACCAAATGCGCTTGAAGCCTAAACCTTCAGCTTTTTGCGCCAATGCCACTGATCGTTTGAAGCTGTCACCAGGCCTTTCGCCCTCAAAAATGGTGGCAAAATCAATCAGTGAAAGTGGGATAGACATGCAAAGACTCCTCGCAATTAGCGATTAGACGGAAATGGATTCCTTCTTTGCAACAGACTGGGCACCTTTCTTGTTCCAATCAATAGCCAAACCGATGGCAGAGGCCACGAGAACTGGGACAACCCAACCCAAAGACATGCTGTGCAGCGGCGCCCATTCGATGAATGGATTCAGCGCAGGGATAGACATGAACAGCGCCCACACAACTGCAGTCCAAATGCCGAATAGGTAGGTCCACTTGAGACGGAACAGCAGGGGCTCGATGAGCGACAAGAACACCAAGGTGATGGCCGATGGGTAAATGAAACTAATCACTGGAGCCGCAACGGCCAACACCGTATCCAAACCCATGGTGGCAACGCCAAAGGAAATCAGCGCGAAAACAGTGGCCCAGACGTGGTACTTGACACCTGGCAGCAGCGAATTGAAAAACTCAGACGTCGCACTGATCAGACCAACTGCGGTGGTCATACATGCAAGGATCAAAATAGCCACGAACATGATGCGACCAGCCTGACCCATCGTGGACAGTGCAGCGTAGTTCAAAATTGCGGTGCCATCAGCGAACTCACCGTTTACTACTTGACCGATTGAGCCCAAACCAAGATAAACCAGCGCCAACAAAATTCCGGCAATGAACGCCGACACGACAGTTGCCGTGCGGACCTTGTTAACCTTTTGGTACTTGAACGCAGAAATCACCACGATGCCAAACGCCAACGCAGCAATCGCATCCATCGTCATGTAGCCCTCAAGCAAACCCGCCCCCGCAGGCTGCTGCGCATACGCACTACTTGGCTCACCTGGCGTGCCATCCAACTTGGCTACCGACAACACCACCAGCACCACAATCAACGTGAGCAACGCTGGCGTGAGCCACTTACCCAACTTGTCTGCAATGCCATTCGGATTCCACGACAACGCCAGTGCCACCGCAAAAAACACAAAGTTAAACAAGCCCGAATAAAGCGCATTATCGACGCCAACCGCCGTCGAATAGCTCACCGCCCCAGTCCTCGGCAGCGCGTAAAACGCGCCGATAGACAAATAGGCAGCAATAGGAAACACCAGGCCAAAGATCTTACCGCCACGAGAAGCCATGTCCTTGACATTTTCTCCCGACAACACCACCGCGATAATCGCCAGCACCGGGAGCAGAACACTCGTTGCTAGAAATCCTAAGATAGCTGGTAGATAGTTGGTTCCTGCCGACAATCCAAGCATCGGCGGGAAGATGAGGTTTCCAGCTCCGAAGAACATGGAAAACAGCATCAAAGAAGTAATCAGGACAGACTTTTTACTCATTATTTACAACACGCTGGCGATACGGCGCAGCCCCTCCTCAAGGGTCTCTCTGGAACACGCAAAATTAAGACGAGCGCAGGTGGTGAAACCACCAAAAGCTGCGCCATCATTCAGCATGACCTTACCCTCCTCACGAAGAATTTTAGAAGGCGCCTCTTCGATCTTGGTGCCAGCGAAGTCCAACCACATCAAATAAGTGGAGTCCGGTGCGTAGACCTTCACGCCAAGCTTTTCCAGTTCAGCAGCCGCAAAGTCACGGTTGTCCTTGAGAATCTGAATTGACTCATCAAGGAATTCTTCGCCCTCGTTGTACACTGTCTCCGCAGCGATCAATCCAAGGATGGACACACCGTCACGGGTAATATCCGACAAATTCTTCCAGGCCTTCACATCGGCTTCATTACTGAAGAAGATCTGAGCACACTTCAAACCAGCAGTGTTCCACGCCTTAGAAGTTGCGGTGATGGTGATGCAAGTGTTTGCAGCGTTCTCAGAAACACCAGCAGCAACCACATGGGTGCCTTCATAAACCAGTGGCGCGTGGATCTCATCGACGATGATGCGGGCATCGTACTTCGCCGCAATATCGGTGAGCTCGCGGATGTACTCTTCAGAAAAGACCGTGCCCAGTGGGTTGTGTGGATTGCAGAACAACAGTGATCCCGCACCGTCAGCGAAGGCCTTCTCAATTTCCTTCAAATCGTACTCATGCGCATCAATGTAGATCGCCTGACGACCAGTCACCTTAGGCAACTCAATGAAAGGAGGGTATGCAGGCAACGGCACAATGATCGCCGAACCAGGCTTAGTGAAATGCTCAATGGCAAGCTTCAGGCCACGAACCACATCCGGAATGGCGAAAACACTTTCCGGATTTGGGCCAAACCCATAGCGACGCTCGTAGAATCCAGTCAACGCATCATTCAACCCAGTAGCATCTGGTGGGTATCCGAAGACCTCGCGCTCAACGGCATCTGCCATAGCTTCCTTCAACTGCGGGCAGGTGCCAAAATCACTTTCCGCAACCCACAAAGGAAGCACGTCTTCTGGAAACCGGGTCCATTTCAAGGTCCGGCGATTCTTCAATTCTTCGAGTTCAGGAAATCGCATACTCTCTAGGCTAGTAAACTTTTCTACGAACCTATTACTAAGAAGGAGCCCGAAGTGAAGTTGAGGACAATCCCAGCCCTGTTAGCCGTCGCACTTCTTGCAGGCTGTTCGGGTGAAAGTGCTGATAGCCAAGCCGTTTCCGCTGAGGAAACCATGGAAGTAACCACTACCTCAACCCCGGTGTTCGAAGCCAAAGAGGTAAGCCCAATCACAGTCCCAAGCGGCGATATCAGGGTTGAAGACCCAGGTCTCAATGTTGAATTTATCTTCCGAGGCACCCGCTACGGCACCAACGGTGGCTCAATTATTCACATCGCGGTGAAAAACCTAAACGACGTAGCCCTGCCAGCCGACGCCATCGATCCACCCACCCTGGACATCGAAGACTACAACGGCAACAAAACCAACATCGAAACCCTCTCCGGCGACGACAACATCCCACTCGACCTACCACTGGGTGCCGGCGCGACAACGAACCTGCAATACGCGTTCAACACCTCAAACGGCTCATTGTCGAATGCTAAATTCCAGATCGGAAACGTCATCTACTCAGGCAATTTGAACAGCTTGGCGTAAGTTCAAAAAATAATTTGAATTTTAGGGAACCTACCCCGAACTTTTGCAGTCTAACGCTTATGAGTGCCTTTTCACGGCCCTCGTTACGACTACAAAGATCGGGGTATTTTATGCGACGAATCTGGCTGCTCGTATGCGGCATCGCATTGACTGTCGCCGGCTGCACGAGTGGATCCACCACTCCCACAACCGTCACGGTAACCGCAACGCCAACGTCGGAGGAGGCTGCATCCACGGAGCCGACCAACGACATACTTGCCAGCCAATTTCATCCGTGTGAAGTACTCACGCAGGAACAGTTCGAAGAAGTCGGATTGGGAGTCTTGATTGTTGAAGACGCTTACCTCGGCTCGACAGGTTTAGGTTGCAGTTTCGGGAAAGCAGACAGAGAGGATTTTTCAGGTACGTGGCTCATTTCAACTGACCAAGCAAACCGACAATTTGTTGAAAACCAAGATCTAGAGACATTGGATTGGGGATCCAATGACAATCCAGATCTGTATGTGCATCAAATGTCCGAGACGGGTCGTCAATGTGAGGCAGCAGTTGACTATGACTGGGGCCGGCTTACGGTTGACTATCTCGAATTAGGTGAGGGCTGGGAGCCAGAAATTTTGTGCTCTGATGCTGTTGAAATTTTAGAAAATCTCATCAAGGAACTAAGGGGAATTCCATGACATTGAAAATTGATCCCTCGTCCATCAGTAGTGCTGTGTCTCGCTTGAATGAGCTTCAGCATCAAGCTATTACTGCATCTCAAGTGGGAATGAAATCAACAATTCTATCCGCGTTTTCGCCCGTCTCTGGACTCGATCAATTGGGTTCCGGTCACGGGAATGTGATTAATGGTGGGGCAGGCGCAGCAAACTCTGTGCTGAATTCCTATGCCGAACAAATCGAGTGGTTGTCTGCGGCTTTGCAGGCTTCTGGTGCGGCTTTGACTGGCCAGGATGAATTATTCGCTAGGGGTATGGATGTAGCGGATACCGGTGGCAGGGTTGTAGAAGAGTCAGTAATGTTCCCGGCGCGGCCGGCACCTCGGTTTGAGTCTTTCGTTTTTAATCCACCAGCTGTTAGTCCTTCGTTGTCGTTGGATGCGTTGTGTAGTCAGTTTTCCGGAACCAACTCGGGGGCGGTTTTGGAGGCGCAGGGGTCTTGGGGCTCTATGGCGTCGGCTATTAGCAATGTGTCGGCTTCGTTGTCGTCGATTGCTGGTGAGATTTTGGCGGAGAACTCAGGCGAAACGTTTGAGCAGGCTGCTGCTCGGATTAATGAGGTGGCGGCTGCGGGGGCGACGTTTGCTGCGAATGCGAAAATGATGGGGGCGTCGGTGGGGACGCTGAATCGGATTTATATGGGGCATCGCATGCAGGTGTTTATGGCTGCGACGTCGATTAAGGCGATTTTGGATCCGGTGCAGAGGCTTGCTGCGGAGAGGGCGTTTTTGGCGTCGTTTCAGGCTACTTTTCAGGCGGATGTGTTGACGGGTATGCCTCCTGTGAGCAATTTGATGCAGATGAAGGGGGCGAATGGTTCTGCGGGGGAAATTGCTCTGGGGATGGATGAGATTGCTGGCAGTGGGCAGGCATGGTCTGCGGCGGGGTTGACTCCGTCGGGGGCTGCGCAGGGTGGTGTCGCCAATGCGGGCAGTATCGCGCCGGATGCAGCGGTTCAAGGTGCTGCGGGGCAGAGTGGGGTTGGAAGTTTTGGCACTGTCACTGATCAGTTGGATGGCATCAATATTGGGGATATGTTGACCTCTGCTGCCTCAGCTGGGCAGAGCCTTGCGAATGGTTTGGCGATGCCTACTTCTACGCCTAATTCGGCGTCCGGTGCGATTCCTTCCTCGATGTCTGCGGCATCGCCGCTTGGTGCGTTTGGCAGCGGTGCAGGGTTGGGCGCACAGGGTGGCTCGATTGGATCTTCGGCACCTGGAGCGATCAGTAGTCGAGCGGCCGGATCCGCAGGTGGTTCGGTACCGGGAATGACTGGTGGTCCTGGCGCGCCGGGGATTACCTCGGATTCGTTGATGGGAGCTCGAACTCATGGTGCTTCTTCCGCGGGAGCTGTCGCTCCGATGATGGGTGGTGCTGGCGGAATGTCTGGTGGCGTCGTTGGTGCAGGTGGTACTGGTTCTCAGAGCAAGTATGCGCGCCAGACTGGATCGTCGGTTGGATCTAGTTCGCAGTCGGGTTCTGGCCTGGGGATGGTGGGATCAGGGAGTGGGAAGCCGTCGATAAGCAATTTTGGGCGCGGCATGATGCCGATGATGCCCATGATGCCCATGGGAGGCGCCGGCGGTGGGCAGAAGAATACCGGCAAGGTGAAAACGGTGACGTCTGCGGTGGAGGAAGACCGCAATTTGGCGGCGCTGCTGGGTGATCGGGGGCCGGTTGTTCCGGGTGTGATTGGTGACTGGGTGAGGGGCTAACGCAACAATGTGTCTAAGCTTAGGGGCATGACTACTGAGGTTGAACTGGTTGTTTTAGCTGATTCCGAGGGCAATCCTATTGGTACTGCGCCGAAAGCTACGGTGCACACTAAGGACACGCCTCTGCATTTCGCGTTTTCCACCTATATTTTGAACCCGCGTGGGGAGCTGTTGGTGACGCGTCGTGCATTGTCGAAGAAGACATGGCCTGGTGTGTGGACGAACTCTATGTGTGGGCACCCTGGTCCGGATGAGACAAACGCGGATGCGATTCGTCGCAGGGGTGTCGATGAGTTGGGGCTGGAGGTAGATTCTTTCTTGGATATTCAAGAGATTCTGCCTGATTACCAGTACCGTGCTGTCGACGCGTCCGGCATTGTGGAGTGGGAGTTGTGCCCGGTCCACCTCGTGCGTTTAGCGGTGGGGGAATTTGTGGAGCCACTGGATGATGAGGTGGAGGAGTTCGAGTGGGCGGAACCGCAGAAGCTTTTCGACGCTGTTGATGCCACACCATTTGTGTTTTCTCCATGGCTAGTGGATCAGCTTAGCGCCCCTGAGCTGCGCCAAGCCATCCTGGAAGCGTTTGACGCAGAGTAACTAACTAGTCTAGAAGCCTTTCGACCGCCTCGAGTGGGATTTTCACCCAGTCGGGGCGGTTGTTTATTTCATAGGCAACCTCGTACAACGCCTTGTCCAGAATGTAGGCATTGAGGAGTTCTTGGTCTTCAATTGATCCGTAGCCGTCGAGGAATAGCGCGGTGGCTTCGTTGGCCCATTGGGTGTGTTCGCCGTCGAAGTAGGCTGCGTAGTCGATGGATCTGATGATGCCGGCGAGATCTTTCAGGGGAGAGTCGGGGAGGCGTCGTTGATTAAGTGGGCGGGCAGGTTCGCCTTCGAAATCGATGAGGATGTAGCGTTCGGGGGTTTTGATGAGCTGCCCCAAGTGGAGGTCACCGTGGATGCGTTGGATGTGGGCTTCGCCTTCCAACGATTGGTAGAGGTCGATGGCTGCTTCTTTGAAGCGGGCGATTTCGGGTGCTTGGGAGATTAGTTCATTAAGGCGGGTAGTGAGCGCATCGGCGAGTGCTTCTACGGGAACTACCCGAGTAGGGAAGGCCGATGCAAGAGCAGTGTGAACATTGCGGGTGGCTTCGCCGATCTTTTCTGCATCCTCTGCAAAGCTGCCAGAGGTAGTAGTCAGCGCGTGTGACCAGCCATCCAAACCTGGAACGTACTGCTGCGCCATGACCAGGGTGTAGTTAGCCCCGGAGATCTCAGCGGAGGAAAAACCCAGGATGGGCGCGATGTTGGGGCAGGAGGAAATTTTAGAAATTAGCTCCACATCGGGGTTTTGCCCGGATTCTAATTTGCGGAAGTATTTCACGATCGCTTTATTGTCGGCGGTGATGAAAGAGCTATTGGATTGTTCTGTGCCGAGTGGAGTGAAAGGGCCAATGGGAAAAGCAGAGCTGCCAGTCCATGCTCCGAAACTCGCACCGACCTCTTCTACGTGGTCGTTGAGAACATCTTTGCCATCATCATTGACCAACAACTGATACAGCGCATTGTTGATGCGCACTACAGCCAAAGTGTTCTCGCCACATTCGCGGGACAACACAATATCTACGTTGTCGATGGTGTGGGACTTGGCGCCGTAGAAACGCTCGGTGATGATGTGTTGGCCAATGCTCATTCCATATCGTCCTTTTCATCGGCGGTGAGATCAAACCAGAAGAATCCGTGAGGGGCTAAAGTGACAATCCACTCCCGTTCAGCAATGGTAGGGAACAGCTGCCCGCCCGACATCTCTCGAGGGGTGTGTCCTGCAAATTCACGCAAATCAAGCGAGACTGCCTGAGGATATTTGCTCATGTTGTTGACACACAAAATGGTTTGGCCCTTGTGTTCTCGTAAAAATGTCAACACTGACTCATTGGTGGAGGACACTTCACGGTAGGTTCCGGCACCAAATGCGCGGTACTGCTTGCGGATAAGGATTTGGTTTCGGAGCCAGCGCAGCAGGGAGTTTTCGCGGTTGAGTTGGCTTTCCACGTTTACTTGGGCGTAGCCGTATTGATCATTTTGGATCGCTGGAAGGTACAGGCGTTCAGGATCAGCTTTGGAGAAACCACCGTTGCGGTCGTTGGACCACTGCATGGGGGTGCGCACTCCGTCGCGGTCGTGGAGCCAGATATTGTCGCCCATGCCAATTTCATCACCGTAATACAACACGGGTGAGCCAGGTAGAGACAGCAACAAACCGTGAAGGAGTTCCAGCTGGTTGCGGTCGCCTTCAAGCAGTGGGGAAAGGCGCCTGCGGATTCCTACGTTGGCGCGCATGCGAGGTTCGGAGGCGAATTGGGAGTACATGTAGCTGCGTTCCTCATCGGAGACCATTTCAAGGGTGAGCTCATCATGATTACGCAGGAAAATACCCCATTGGGCAGTCTTGGGAATCTCCGGGGTGTTGGCCAGGATCTCACTGATCGGGGTGCGTGAACCTTGGCGAACTCCCATGAAGATGCGCGGCATCAAAGGGAAGTGGAAGGCCATGTGGCATTCATCGCCTTTGTCTTTTTCACCGAAGTATTCGACCACATCTTGGGGCCATTGGTTGGCTTCTGCGAGCAGGATTCGGCCGGGGTATTCCTTCTCAATGACAGAGCGACACAGTTTGAGGAAATCGTGGGTTTCTTTGAGGTTTTCGCCGTTGGTGCCTTCGCGTTCAAAAAGATAAGGAACGGCATCTAGTCGGAAACCATCAAGTCCCAGGTCCAGCCAGAAACGCAAGACATCTAGCATGGCCTCTTGGACTGCGGGGTTGTCGTAGTTGAGGTCTGGTTGGTGGGAGAAGAAGCGGTGCCAGAAGTACTGGCCACGCACCGGATCATAGGTCCAGTTGGATTCTTCTGTATCTACAAAGATGATGCGGGCTTCGTTGTACAGGGTGGGATCATCGCTCCACACATAGAAATCTCCGTAGGGGCCGGTTGGGTCGCGCCGGGATTCTTGGAACCATGCGTGCTGGTCGGAGGTGTGATTCATGACCAAGTCGGTGATAACACGCAGGCCACGGCGGTGGGCGTGGTCAACGAGTTCCACGAAGTCATCGACGGTGCCGAATTCGGGCAGGATTTCACGGAAGTTGCGGATATCGTAACCGCCGTCGCGCAGTGGGGAATCATAAAACGGTGGGATCCAAATGCAATCCACGCCGAGCCACTGGATGTAATCCAGTTTTTCGGTCAGGCCTTTCAACGATCCGACTCCGTTGCCTTCTGGATCGTAGAAGGCACGAACCAGCACTTCGTAGAAAACGGCGTCTTTGTACCACTCGCGGTTTTTCTTCTCCCAGGGCTGTTCACCGGGAGCGGGTGCGGGGACTGGAAACTCTTCCGATTCGTGCTCAACGATCAAGCCGTGGGCATCAAGAACTGGGCGAGCCGCGTGATCAGGGTGGTGATCTGCACTCGGCTGAGAATTCAACGGAGAGGTATCAGTCATGCCTGCCAGGATAGAGAAATGCCAGGAGGTTTGCAGCACATTCTAAAAAGCCAGGCGCACCATGCGTAGCGGGTCTTTCACCACTTTCGCCTCACCTGAGACTAGTGAGAGAGCTGCGCGGTTTTCTTCGGAATATTGAGGCCACGATGGCGTAGCCCCGCGGGCGAAGGAGGCGATGTGGTGATGTGCTTCGGAATCTTCCAAGAAGACCAAGGACAGGTCATCGCAGTGCTTGCCGGGAAATTCCATCCACCAACCTTTTTCGGTTTGCGCGACGTAGCGGCGGATCACGGCATCACCAATCATGCGGCCTACAACGCGGTTGTCGATCTTGCGGGCTTCCTTAATATAGGTATCCGAATTCTCCAGGCCAAAAAGTCGCGCGGCCAGTTTTGCGCCGAAGCCACGCTGGTCGAACCATAAGCCTGCGCGGTGTCCGTACATTTCATCGCGGGTGGAGGAGATGATCAAATCGATGTCGGCCAGCTCATTCGGGTCGTATGGGGTAGGGCCGAGTGCCAGGTCGGTGAAGTAGCGGCGAGCAAAGCGACGGTAGCCTTTGTCCAAGCGTGCGGGCTTGATGCCCGCCAGCGAGGCGCGGGTGACGGGTTTGCCCAGGGCGCGTCGTAAAGCACCTTTTCGGGCAGCGAATGGCTGGCGCGGGAAGCTGGGGGAGAGCGCAACCAGGCGTCGAAAAGCACCTTTATAGTGGTCTAGGCGCGTGAGCCAGAGCGCGATGCCGGCGCCCGCGGACTGCCCGATGAGGGTGACGTTGGTGGGATCGCCGCCGAAATGCTCGATGTTTTTCTGCACCCACTCCAGCGCGAGCACGCAATCATCGATGCCGCGGTAACGATTGGCCTCGTCGTCGTGGAAGCGCGCAAAGCCCTCCAGGCCGACGCGGTAATCGATGGAGACCACCACAAAGCCCTGCTCACGGAAGAAAGTGGGCTCGGTGCGGGCATCGAAACGCGTGCCACCGTCATATCCTCCGCCGTGGATATAAACGATCACCGGGGCATCCGCGCCGAACCGTGCCTCCGGGGTTGCCAACGTTAAATAGAGACCCTCGTGCTTGCCGGTCGCATCAATGCGCAGGGGTTCTAGCTTTTCGGCATCAGCAAACGGGCGCGCCTTTGCGTAGGGAATCGAGCGGAAATAATGGGGCTCGCCGGTGATGGTTCCCGCCGGGCATTCAACGGTGACGGAAGAGGTGGCAGACATGATGAAAACTCTAGCAACTAGTATCGGTCACTATGACTGTTGAACACCTGCTCAAGCCCAGCACCTTGCCCTACCAGCTGCCCGATTTCGCAGCGATCAAGGTGGCTGATTTCCCGCCCGCCTTCGAACTCGCATTAGCTGAACACGATGCTGAAATTACAGCGATCGCTACCAATGAGGACGCTCCTACCTGGGAGAACACCATTGAGGCCCTGGAACGCGCAGGCCTGTCCCTCAACCGCGTCGCCGCCGTATTCTTCAACTTGCAGGGCACCGATTCCTCCCCTGAAATGGATGAAATCGCAGCCACTATCGCGCCGAAACTCTCCGCGCATTCGGATGCGATTTTCCACAATGCTGCGCTTTTCGCGCGCATTGAGGCCGTAGAAGCACCGGCCGACGAGGAATCGCAACGCCTGTTGTCCCACACCAAGCGCGCTTTTCGACGTCGCGGTGCAGCACTCAACGCCGACGGCAAGGCCCGACTGAGCACCATCAACCAGCGCCTATCGGCACTGTCCGAACAGTTCGGCCGCAACCTGCTTCAGGACACCCGCGATCTGGCGGTCAACTTTGAAGAATCTGAACTTGCCGGTTTTAGCGAAGCCCGCATATCCGCCGCCGCTGACTACGCAGCAGCAGTTGGCACCGAAGGCTACGTGGTTCCACTGGAACTGCCCACCGTGCAGTCAGAGCAGGCAGTATTAACCGAATCCGCCTCGCGTGCAAAGCTTTATGAAGCCTCCCAGAAGCGTGGCGCCAGCCTGAACAAGGACGTGCTGCTCGAAACCGTGCGTCTGCGTGCTGAACGCGCCACACTTTTAGGCTACGACACCCACGCCGATTACGTCATCGAAGAAGAAACCGCCGATGACGTCGCAGCCGTGCGCGCCTTGCTTTATGATCTCGCCCCAGCCGCCTCTGCCAATGCGAAAGCCGAATACAAACTCTCCGCAGAAGAAGCAGAAGAACACGGCCAAAAAGTCGGCGCAGCTGACTGGAGCTTCTGGGAAGCCAAAGTCCGCGCCCGCGACTACGCCCTGGACGAAACCGAACTGCGCAACTACTTCCCATTGAACCAAGTACTCCGTGACGGCGTCTTCTTCGCTGCTAACCGCCTCTACGGAATCACCGTGGAACCACGCCCTGACCTGCGCGGTTACGCCGAGGGCGTGGACGTCTGGGAAGTCCTCGATTCTGACGGCTCCGGCATCGGCCTGATCCTTACCGACTACTACGGCCGACCATCCAAGCGGGGCGGCGCTTGGATGTCCAGCTTTGTCGACCAATCCGAGCTGCTAGGCACCAAGCCAGTCGTGGTCAACGTTATGGGTATTACCAAACCAACCACCGGCGAAGCACTACTCAGCCTCGATGAAGTAACCACCATCTTCCACGAATTCGGCCACGGCCTGCACGGCTTGCTGTCCAAGGTGCGCTACCCAAGCTTCTCCGGAACCTCCGTGCCCCGCGACTACGTAGAATTCCCCTCCCAGATCAACGAAAACTGGGCATTCGACCCTGCAGTAGTCCGCAACTACGCCCGCCACGTGGACACCGGCGACATCATTCCAGACTCCCTGCTTGAGGCAGTGGAAGCATCCCGCCAATTCGGACAAGGTTTTGCCACCTCCGAATACTTGGCAGCATCGATTATCGACCTGGCCTGGCACTCCCTGTCCACAGCGGAAGCCGCAGCAGTCAATGACATTGACCAATTCGAAGCCGACGCACTAGCCGCAGCAGGCCTCGACGTGGACAACATTGCACCGCGCTACCGATCCACCTACTTCAACCACATCTTTGCTGGCGGCTACTCAGCCGGCTACTACTCCTACCTGTGGGCGGAAGCACTCGACGCCGACGGCTTCGACTGGTTTCGCGAAGAAGGCGCAGCCGGATCCGTGGCTTCCCTCGACGCAGCCCGCACCGCCGGCCAGAAATTCCGTGACCTGGTCTTATCCCGCGGCGCAGCCTCCGACTACAGCAACGCCTTCGAAGAACTCCGTGGCCGTTCCAAAGACCTCGGCCCACTTCTGCGCCGCCGAGGTCTGGCTGGGGCAATCTAAACAACCCGGTGTAGGCTAATAACCCATGACTGCATTCCTCGACCGGATCTCACAGCTGCTTACAACATCACCGCTGTGGATCCAGTCACCGATCGTCATCCTAGGATCAGTAGTGGTCTGCGCGTTGCTAGCAGTACTTCTGCTCCGCGTAGTCGACATCCTCGGCGCCTGGGTGCAGCGAATTGGAACACCACAATCCTCCGGAAAGGGACAAGAACCACACCATGGCTAACCCAGAAGAGCTCCGCAAGAGAGACCAAGAACTCCCGAAGCGTAAGCGCAAGTACCCACAGTCACGCGTTACCCAAGCGCTCGTGGTGTTGCTGGTCATCGTTGTTATTGCGTGGCTTGTTTCCTTGATCTAGAGCATGGAATTAAGAAAAATCCCCTGGTACCTTTGGGCACTGGGGGATTGTTCTTTCGCGGGGCTAGTCCTCTTCTTCAGCTGGTGCATCGCCAGTGAAACCAAAGGCGCGCAGACGCTCCCGGTCGGCTTCTGCTGTGGAGTTGGTCAGGCGCAGCAGTTCGGAATAGATACCGCCTGAGACTGCGAGCTCGGTAGGAGATCCGACCTCTTCAACCCGTCCGTTTTGGATGGTCACGATGGTATCGACGCCTGCGATGGTGGACAGGCGGTGGGCGATCATTAAGGTGGTGCGGTTTTCCATCAGCTGTTCCAAACCGGCTTGGACTGCCTGCTCAGACTTGGTATCCAGTGCAGAGGTGGCTTCATCGAGAACAAGAAGTGGGGCATCTTTAAGCATGGCCCGTGCCACAGAGACGCGCTGCTTCTGGCCACCAGAAAGTTTGAGTCCGCGTTCACCGACGACGGTTTCATATCCTTCAGGGAAGGCGGAAATGAACTCATGTGCGTTGGCTTTCTTAGCCACTTCGATGATCTCTTCGCGGGTGGCACCTGGGCGACCGTAGGCGATGTTTTCTGCAATAGATCCAGAGAACAAGCTGGCGTCCTGGAAGACCACACCCACGGATGCGCGAAGTTCCTCGGAAGTCAGATCTTTAACATCCACGCCACATACTGCAAGGCTGCCGCTGTTTGGTTTGTACAGACCTAACAGAAGGTTGACCAGGGTGGATTTACCGCCGCCGGATTCACCGACCAACGCGATGCGCTCGCCGTGGCGGGCGGTAATGGACACGTCGGAAATAACCGGCTTGCCTTCTTCGTAGGCGAAGGTGACGTTTTTGAATTCCATCGCTGGTTCTCCAGCGGGCAGCGCGGCGGGCGTGCCCACACTGATGCGTGGAGTGTCTGAGGCGAGGGTGGCGTCGACAAGCTCCTTATTGGCGGTGGGCTCGACCTGCTGCGCCATGACCTCGAAGTAGTCGCGGGAGCCGGCGATGGCGCGCTGCGCGGAGTCGACGATGTAGCTCATCATGTACACCGGTTGCTGCGCCATGGTGACAAGCTGGATGAGCATGACCATGTCGCCGATGGTGAAATGGCCGTGCAAGGTGCGGTAGAAAATCAGCAGGTGAATGGCCAGGAAGATGATATTTAGTGCCGCGCCACGGAGAGTATCCATGCGGTGCCACCAACCGGATTGCGGCCGGGTAATCGCTACTGTTTTGCCGTAACGCCCACCGAAATCAGCCAGCTCGCGGGTCTCTGCGACGAATGATTTAACAACCTTGACCTGGCCGACAACCTCAGCGAAGCGGCCGTTAGCCACGTCGATTTCATGGTTTTTCTCGCCCTCATATTTCTGCCAGCGTTTCGATGTCAACGCCGTCAGCCACATGTAAATCGGGAACAACATGGCCAGCAGAATTGCCAGAGGCCAGTAGAAAATCGCGGAAATAATCAGCACTGCCACCATGGTGATGAGCATGGGGAAGAAGTTGTTGGAGAAGCTCTGCATGAACTGCGTGATGCCGTTGATTGATCGATCAAGGCGGGCGATGATGGTGCCGGTGACCTGATTATCAAAATACTTCTGAGGCAGCGCCAACAGCTTTGCGTAATAGCGCGTGGCCAGAATCTGGCGCATACGAGATGCCATGACATCACCGATGTAGCCACCGATGTTGGTCATCACCGTATTGAGGAAGCTTGCGACAAACAGGGCTAAAGCTAAGAAAATAATAGTGCGAGTAACTGCATCGACGGTGTTAGATCCGGTTACTGCAGAAACAATGGAATCTGTTGCTTCGCGGAGAATAAACGGCGACAGCAGCGACAACGCCGCGATCACAATGGATACGACGATAATTCCGAGATAGTAGGGCCAAAGCGCAGACGTGGTTTTTAAAATTCGACCAAGAAGTCGCATTAGTAGGTGGTGGCTCTCTTTGATAAAGATGTAAATGAATTAGGAATGATCATTGTTCATCAGATTCGGAGCCACCACAACTGAAGCGGACCTAATCTCGCTTGCTTGCCTTTGCCACACGGTGATACAGCTCATTTTCACGCAGCGATTCAATGAGCACGGAGTTGCCTTCGCTGTCACACAGTGGGATACACCAGTTGGGATACATATCCCTCGTTGTGCCCGGCTGATTCTGTGCCCGCTTTTCACCGACCATGTCTACCAAGCAGACACAGGTCAGTGCTGAAGGGGTTTTCGCAACGAAAGTGTGCAGGCCTTCCAACAGCTCAGCCAACTCACCGCGCTGATCGCGTTCGAGTCCCACGTATTCCCGGGCTGGCAATGCGTTGGCAGATGCTGCGACATCAAGGATCTCCGCTTGCCACTGCAGATCCTCAGCGAGTTCTGCAGCAGGATCAGTGTTGAGCACCCCCAATCGCTCACGAAGAGCAATGTGCTCGCCCTCCAAATAACCAGCAGTCGGAGGGAGATCATGAGTGGTCACAGTGGTCAAGGCCAGCGGACGATACTCTTCCTGGCGGCGAGGACCCGGCTGGCTTGGGGAATGCTCGAACCATAGGATCGAGGTGCCCATGATGCCACGCTGAGCCAATGCATCTTGTACCCAAGGCTCAAACGTTCCCAGATCTTCACCAATGACAACGGCGCCTGCGAGTTCTGCTTCTAGGGCTAGAATGCCTACCAACGCATTATGGTCGAAGCGGATATAGGTGCCCGTAGCAGGGGATTGCATGCGTGGCATGACAAAGAGCCTGAACAAACCAAGAACGTGGTCCACGCGGATTCCGCCGGAGTGACGCAGCACAGTGCGCAGCAGATTACGCCACGGAATGTAGCCTTCCTCTGCAAGACGCACTGGATGCCATGGTGGCTGGGACCAGTCTTGGCCCTGCTGGTTGTATCCATCTGGTGGGGCGCCCACTGACGCATCCGGAGCAAGTACGTGGCTGAGGTTCTGGGCATCAGCACCACCTGGATGCACACCAACTGCCAGGTCTGCCATGATGCCGATCGACATTCCGGCATCGACAGCGCGCTTTTGAGCTGCCGCCAGCTGCTCATCACATAGCCACTGCAACCACATGTAGAACATGGTCAGCTCATCGCGGTCTGGCTCAGTTCCGTGGACAGATTCAGACTGTGCAGTTTCGCGGTCCGCGCACCAGGTGGCGAAATCAATAAGACCTTGGCCTTCCCGTTGCACGAAGGAGACAAAGTTGGCTTCACGTTCGCTGGAACGAGGCATTTCAAAAATGGCGCGCAGCACTTGAAGCTTTGCAGCGTAGACGTCATTGCGCTCAATGATGTCTGAGGTCAGATTGCGTTCGCGGAATTCCGCAGCCATCTCTGCGATATCATCGCGTAGATCAATCTCAAGCTGATTAAACTCCGGAATATCTTCTACCCGAATGTAGATCGGGTTGATAAAGCGCCTGGTTGTGGGCAGATAAGGAGAGTCCTCAGTAGGAGGCAGCGGCTCTGCAGCGTGCATGGGGTTGATGAGCAGGAAGTCTGCTCCATCCTGGGCAACCACACTTGCCAAGTTTCCTAAATCATTGAAATCACCCATGCCCCACGACAACGTGGAACGCACAGAGTAGATCTGCGCCATGACACCACTGCGAGGGGAATCAAGATACTTATCAGCAGTAGACAGACGAGCCGGGGTGATGATCAAACCGCACTCAGCTGAGCGTTCATTGGATTTAAGGTGAAGCTTGTGCCAACCCAAGGGGAGATCACCAGGAATCTTAAACGATGCCTCGCCCCACCTAATCCCATCAATTTCCCGTGGCGCTGTCCAGTTTTCCACCTGAGAAACATCCCGCTGCGTGCCGTCTTCCAATTCGATGTGGACATCTGCAGGGGAACCGTCGTGCACATGCACCGGGAAAACTAGTTCATCACCTTCAACTGCAACCACCGATGGAGGCAGTGGGCGAGTGAACTCTCGATCATGGAAGAGGGCAATTTGGCGTTGGATAGCGTCATCGTTGGGGAGGTTGCTTGTATCTAAATTCACACCCAGAGCACGCAGGATTTTCACTAATGTGTCATCGCTGACCTCAATATGGGCACCTTTGTAATCAGTGTAGGAAGTTGCTACGCCGTAGAGATCGGCGAGTTCATTCAAAAATCTGCGAGCAGTCACAACACAACATTATGCCACTAATAGCGTGTGGGCACAGCATATTTGTAGCGTGAGGGTAAGTTTGTTAGAAAATACATCTTTTGGATTGGGCTTTGGGGTGGCTTTTATACACCCTGATTGGTGCAGATATAAGAAGTTATTGACACACTGAATACATAGAGAAAAATTCCATGTGGTTAAAGATATGCCTAAAGATCTGACCAAAAACGTGACTAAAGACGTGACGACACAAGTACAGCCAAATTAAAGGAAAGGTTGAATTTGACCATGACTTCACCTAATACCCTGCAGGAATACACTGAACCTGCCAAGTACACCATCGGAGAATCTGAAACCTGCCTGACCGCCCTTCTAGATCAGATTAAGACTCGACCTTACGGAGTTTTGTTCAGCAAGCCTGCCAACTATGAGTGGGTGAATGTAACTGCCAAAGAATTTCAGGACGAGGTTTTTGCGGTTGCAAAAGGAATTATTTCAGTCGGCGTAGAGCAGGGAGACCGTGTCGCGCTGCTGTCCAATACTCGCTATGAGTGGGCTGTGCTTGATTTCGCTATCTGGGCCGCTGGCGCAGTGAGCGTGCCTATCTACAGCTCCTCTTCACTGTCCCAAATTGAGTGGATCATTGAGGATTCCGGCGCTGTTTTGGCCATTACCGAAACCCCTGATCATACCGACTTGATGAAGAACCTGGTCATCGGTGAAGACGGAACTCCAGCGATTAAGGGTTCACCTTCCAAGCTGCGCCGCATTCTAGAGATCAACTCTTCGGCGTTGGAGACCTTGAAGTTTGAGGGCCGCGAGCTTTCTGATGAGCTGGTGTGGGAACGCATTCATGCAACCAAGGCCGCTGACCTGGCGTCTTTGGTGTACACCTCTGGCACAACTGGTAGGCCGAAGGGCTGCGAGTTGTCCCACTACCACTGGTTGGCTGAGGTCCGAGCGCTGATCACCAATGACATCGGAGCGATCGCGATGCCAGGTTCAAGGTTGCTCACCTTCCTTCCTTTGGCGCACGTTCTTGCTCGCGCAGTGCACTTGGCCTTCGCTGTCACCGGTGCAACCCAGTCCCACTGGTCTGATTTCAGCACCCTTACTTTGGAACTGCAGCGTTCCCGCCCGAACCTGATTTTGGGTGTTCCACGCGTGTTTGAAAAGGTCCGCAACGCCGCTGCTGCTAATGCTGCTGACGGTGGCGCAATCAAGCGCATCATGTTTGAGCGTGCCGAAAAGGCGGCCATTGAATACTCCATGGCTCTTGATACTGCAGAAGGCCCAAGCAAGTCCCAGGTTATGGCACATAAAGCGTTTGACAAGCTGGTGTACTCCAAGATCCGTGCAGCTGTCGGTGGCGATGTGCAGTACGCCATCACCGGTGGTTCAGCGATGGGGCAGGAGCTGCTGCACTTCTTCCGCGGTGTGGGCATGACCATCTACGAAGGTTATGGTCTGACGGAATCTGCGGCTGCTGCAGCGGTGGACTTCACTGATCAAAAGATCGGCACTGTGGGTAAGCCGATGGGTGGCATGACCATCAAGATCAATGAAGATGGCGAAATCATGCTAAAAGGCGAGATGTTGTTCCAGGGATATTGGAACAACCCAGAAGCCACAGCAGAAGCCCTCCACGACGGTTGGTTCAACACCGGCGATCTGGGTGAGCTGTTGGAGTCTGGACACCTGGTGATCACCGGACGTAAGAAAGATCTGATCGTGACCGCGGGCGGCAAGAACGTTTCCCCAGGACCCATGGAAGACATCATCCGCGCACACCCACTGGTCAGCCAGGCCATGGTGGTGGGCGATGGTAAACCATTCGTTGGCCTGCTGGTGACCTTGGATCCAGATATGTTGAAGCGGTGGAAGCTGAACCACAACATTGCGGAATCCCGCACGGTTTCTGAGATTGCTACTGATCCTGCACTGCGTGCGGAAATCCAGGATGCAGTCAACAACGCTAATGCCACGGTGTCTCATTCAGAGGCGATCAAGCGGTTCTACATCCTTGATCGCGACCTGACCGAGGAAGCCGACGAGCTGACCCCAACGCTGAAGGTCAAGCGCAACGTTGTTGTTCGCCGTTACGCAGACGCCATCGACCACATCTACAACCGATGAGTAACACAGAGACCCAATTTGATTGGGATGGATCGACATGGACCCGCACCGAAGTCGGCGAAGCACCAACACGCTTCGCTGTGGGCGTGATGGAGGATTTCGCCTACATTGCAGCCACTGGCACGGACGGGGATGAAGAGTTCTTTACTTTGGGCTCAAATCCGGGTCTGACGTTTGGTGATCCCGAGTGGCTTTTCGCTCAGGATAATCCGCAGTATGTGGTGGAGTGCATTGGCCAGCAGGGAACCGAGCCGGCAGCCCTGAAGGTTGTAGATAAATATTTGTCGCGACTATCTGATGAGGAGTCACGTGGCGAACCCACGCGGATTCTCAATGAATTGGTCTCGGCGATGGAGTTGCCGGCATTGCCGTGGTGATTTTTCTCGGGCTTTAGTGAGGTAACCGCAATCGCTGTCAGCTCTTGCTTCATCTCACGACCTCAAATTTCCGACACACCGGCGCGCCGTCACGACATTCCAAGCTGTTTCACATAAAGTCAGAACCCGTTAAGGGAAACTCTCAAGTGTTACTTGAGGGTCTCAAGGTGTGAAAATGCACTAAAGAGCTTGAAAAACATGGTTGTTAACCGTGTGACTCCTGTCGTGTTTGGTGCGAATGTTAGCTGGAAAATAGCTGAGAAATTGGCTAGAGGACGGCTAGCAAACCGGATCAAGACCGGCTAGAACTTTAGCTACGAGGCAAGAAAAGGAAGGTGTGTTGGAACGCGATGAGCAGTACAACCGCACAGCTACGCCACCGAGAGCTGACCCAGGAGATCTACAACATCGGCGACGAGGTCGCTGAATACATTGAGCACATCATGGAAGCAGTCTCCGACTGGGATCTGGAGCTCGTGGAAGATTGCCTCGCTGAATTCGATGAGATCATCACTGAAGCCCGCGATGACTCCCGCACTGTTGTGGCTGAACTTTCAGGCCTGCGTCACGCACTAACCACTGGTATCCGTCAGGGCACCGTGAGCGCTAGAGCCACGGTGGAGGTGGACGTCGATAAGCCGGAACGCCTGACCGCCTCCGAGCTGGAGCGCGACTTCGATATTGATGCCGGCCTCGTTGATGTACGCGATCTGTCGACCGCGCTCAATGCGCGCACAGACGCTGTGGTTAAGCGCCTGGAGGCCACTGTGGAGTGGGTGCTGGCGGAAACTGACAAGGTGGCCAACGATCTGGATTCCCTGTCTCTGCCACTGCTTTATGGCCGCGTTGCAGCGGTGATCGAAAGCGCCACCAGCGCATGGATCAACGCAGTGGGCACCGCCAATCCGGCGTATGTGCGCACCATGCGAGGCAGCAACCCGCCACGTTTCCTGCTTGAGCGTGCGCGTATCGACGCTGTCGTGGCCCGGGTTGCAGACAAGCTTGCGCAAAAGCGCAACGCTGTTTCCTAGAAATCTCGGTGCAGCAAAAACTAAAACCCCGGGCGCTCAACGCGACTCCCGGGGTTTTCTCGTTACTGTTCTAGTACTTCAGCAACTCTGACACGAATGGCAGATGAGGCATGCGGTAGGCAAGCTCAGAGATGACATCAAATAGTGCGGAGCGCTTTTCTTCGTCGCTTTGGCGGCGTGGCTCGACGCTTACTTTGATGGTGAAAGAGTCGATCTCACCGTTTTTGTCAGAGACAGTGAAAACTGGGGCGACTGATGCTGCGCCACTTAAGTTCTTTGGCACTGCGATGACGATGCTGTTGTCGAGTCCGACGAGGATTTGGAAATCTTCGAAAGGTTTCGCGACTTCTACGGTGAGGTCCTCGTAGTTTCGGGTGCCCTGGTAGGGGATGTGGACGATATCGCCTGGTTTTGCCTCAATGTCTTCCCAGAGATCTGGGGTGAGAATATTGATTGCTTTGTTGGGATCGAGTGCCACTGACTCTGCAACTGTGGTGGGCTCTACCAATTCGGAAGCGTGCGCAGGTGCAGCCCCAAAAAGAAGCGCTGTTGCCAGCGCCGCTGCGACCATCTTCCGTTTCATACCCTGCACTCTACCCTGTTCTTAGGAATTCGCTATGTTTAACATCAATTAATCATGTATAGGGGGCAGGCACTAGGCTTGGGGCATGTCAGTTTTTGGTGTGTATATTCATGTGCCGTTTTGTTCAACTCGGTGCGGTTATTGCGATTTCAACACCTATACTGCTGGGGAATTAGGTAGTACTGCAGGCCCGGACACCTATCTTGACTCGTTGGAAGTTGAGTTGGAGATGGCTGTGGCTTCGCTGGATAATCCTCGGCAGGCGGAAACTATCTTTATTGGCGGGGGTACCCCGTCGTTGATTGGTGCGGACGGTTTGGCCAGGGTTTTGGGGGCTGTGCGCAATACTTTTGGCATTGCGGATGGTGCGGAAGTCACCACGGAGTCCAATCCGGAGTCTACCTCGCCTGAGTTTTTCGATGGCCTGCGTGAGGCGGGCTACAACAGGATTTCGTTAGGGATGCAGTCGGCGTCGTCAAGCGTTTTGAAGGTGCTGGACCGCACGCACACCCCAGGGCGCCCGGTGGCGGCGGCCAAGGAGGCACGTGAGGCGGGGTTTGAGCATGTCAATTTGGACATGATTTATGGCACGCCGACAGAGACCGATGATGATGTCCGCAAGACGCTGGATGCGGTGCTCGAAGCGAACGTGGATCACGTGTCTGCCTATTCCTTGATCGTGGAAGATGGCACGGCGATGGCGCGCAAGGTGCGCAAGGGCGAGCTGCCAGCGCCGGACGAGGATGTCTACGCTGATCGTTTTGAGCTTATCGACGCTCGCCTGCGCTCAGCTGGTTTCGATTGGTACGAGGTGTCCAACTGGGCGAAACCCGGCGGAGAATGCAAGCACAACATGGGCTATTGGGTCGACGGCGACTGGTGGGGCGCGGGCCCGGGCGCGCACTCGCACATCGGCGACCGCCGCTTCTACAACATCAAGCACCCAGCGCGTTACTCCGCGCAGATTGCGGCCGGCGAGCTGCCCATTAAGGAAACAGAGCGGCTGACGGCGGAAGATCACCACACCGAGCGCGTCATGCTTGGTTTGCGCCTGAAACAAGGCGTGCCGCTGAACCTTTTCGCACCCGCAGCGCGCCCGGTCATCGACCGTCATATCGCAGGGGGCCTGCTGCACGTCAATGCGCTGGGCAACCTGGCGGTGACCGATGCGGGACGTTTGCTTGCCGACGGCATCATCGCCGACATTTTGCTTAGTGAAGAAGACTAAATATTTAGTAGGGTTACAGACATGGTGAGTGCAACAGAGAAACGTAGATACGAAGTGTTGCGGGCCATCGTCGCTGATTACATTGCGTCTCAGGAACCTGTCGGATCGAAGTCACTCCTCGAGCGCCATAAGCTCAACGTGAGTTCTGCGACGATCCGCAACGATATGTCGGTGCTGGAATCCGATGGCTTTATCGTCCAGGAGCATGCAAGTTCTGGCCGGGTACCAACCGAAAGGGGTTACCGCCTTTTTGTTGATTCCATCCATGACATCAAACCGCTGTCGCTGGCGGAACGGCGCGCTATTTTGGGCTTCCTTGAAGGGGGAGTGGACTTAGAGGACGTGCTGCGCAGATCTGTGCAGCTGTTGTCTCAGCTCACCCATCAGGCTGCCGTGGTGCAGCTGCCCACCCTGAAAACAGCGCGCGTGAAGCACTGCGAGGTGGTGCCGCTGTCGCCGATGCGCTTGCTGCTGGTGCTCATTACCGATACTGGCCGTGTAGATCAGCGCAACGTGGAACTTGAGGAACCGCTGGCGGCGGAAGAAGTTAATGTGCTGCGCGATCTGCTCAACGGCGCGCTAGGGGAGAAAACGCTGACGGCTGCATCAGATGCGCTGGAAGAGTTGGCTCAGCAAGCCCCAACCGATATTCGTGATGCCATGCGCCGCTGCTGCGATGTGCTGGTGAACACGCTTGTCGATCAACCCTCTGACCGCCTGATCCTCGCCGGCACCTCAAACCTCACCCGCTTAAGCCGGGAAACCTCCGCGAGCCTGCCCATGGTTTTAGAAGCCTTGGAAGAGCAGGTGGTCATGTTGAAACTGCTGTCCAATGTCACTGATCTTGACCAAGTGCGCGTGCATATTGGCGGCGAAAATGAAGACATTGAGCTGCGCAGCGCAACGGTGATTACCACCGGTTACGGCTCCCAGGGCAGCGCACTGGGCGGATTGGGGGTGGTTGGCCCCACCTATATGGACTACTCGGGAACAATTTCTAAGGTGTCCGCCGTTGCTAAGTATGTTGGTCGTGTGCTCGCTGGCGAATAGCTGCGGGTATAGTTGGCCATTTGTTTTGATTAATCTGTTTAGAAGCTAAAGGAAGTATCACCCACCGTGGCACGTGACTATTACGGCATTCTCGGCGTCGATCGCAATGCAACCGAATCAGAGATCAAAAAGGCATACCGAAAGCTTGCCCGCAAATACCACCCGGACGTAAACCCAGGTGAGGAAGCAGCGGAGAAATTCCGCGAGGCTTCTGTTGCGCATGAGGTACTCACTGATCCGGATAAGCGCCGCATTGTTGATATGGGCGGTGACCCAATGGAGCAAGGCGGCGGAGCTGGCGCTGGTGGCTTCGGTGGAGGCTTCGGCGGCAGCGGTGGACTGGGCGATATCTTCGATGCCTTCTTCGGCGGTGGCGCGGGCGGTTCCCGTGGACCACGTTCCCGCGTGCAGCCAGGCAGTGACACCTTGTGGCGCACCTCCATCACCTTGGAAGAGGCTTACAAGGGCGCTAAGAAAGATCTCACCCTTGACACCGCAGTGCTGTGTACCAAGTGTCATGGTTCTGGATCTGCATCCGACAAGAAGCCTGTTACCTGTGGCACCTGTAATGGCGCTGGTGAAATTCAGGAAGTGCAGCGCAGCTTCCTGGGCAACGTCATGACGTCCCGCCCATGCCACACCTGCGATGGCACCGGTGAGATCATCCCAGATCCTTGCACTGAGTGTGCAGGAGATGGTCGTGTGCGTGCTCGCCGCGACATCGTGGCCAACATCCCAGCTGGCATCCAGTCCGGCATGCGCATCCGCATGGCAGGCCAAGGTGAGGTTGGCGCTGGTGGCGGTCCTGCGGGTGACCTCTACATTGAAGTCATGGTGCGCCCGCACGCCATCTTCACCCGCGATGGCGACGATCTGCACGCCAGCATCAAGGTTCCAATGTTCGATGCAGCGCTTGGCACCGAATTGGACGTGGAATCCCTCACCGGCGAAGAGGTGAAAATTACCATCCCTGCAGGTACTCAGCCCAACGATGTGATCACCTTGGATGGTGAAGGCATGCCGAAGCTGCGCGCAGAAGGCCACGGCAACCTCATGGCGCATGTCGATCTATTTGTGCCAACCGATTTGGATGACCGCACCCGCGAATTGCTTGAAGAAATCCGCAACCATCGCAGCGACAACGCTTCCGTGCATCGCGAAGGCGGAGAAGAATCCGGTTTCTTTGACAAGCTCCGAAACAAGTTCCGCAAATAATGTCACTGCCAGTATTTATCTCTGATTCCGCAGCCGGACCAGGCGAAACCATTGAGCTCGCCGGTCCGGAAGGCCGGCACGCCGTCACCGTCAAACGGATCCAGGTAGGCGAAAAGATTTCGCTTATCGACGGCCGGGGTACAGCGCGCACCTGCACGGTCACCGCCTTGCAGGGCAAAGACCGCCTGAACGCTGTGGTGGATTTGGTCGAGGAAATCCCCGCACCGAACCCACAGGTCACCATCGTGCAGGCTATCCCCAAATCAGAGCGTTCCGAGCTGACCATCGACCTGCTCACCCAAGCTGGCGCCGATCGGATTGTTGCGTGGCAAGCATCGCGCTGCGTAGCAAAATGGGGCGGCAAGGAAGCAAAATCACTGGCTAAATGGCAGGTGGCTGCGGAAGCAGCCGCCAAGCAATCGCGGCGCGCAACGATCCCTGAAATTCTTGGCGTAGTGGGGGAGGAGGGCGTCGAAAAGCTTATCGACGAATCCGACCTGGCCATCATCCTGCACGAAGAAGCAACCGCCGCGATCCGTGAACTGGAATTTTCCGGCAACGTCGTGGTGATCATCGGACCCGAAGGTGGCGTCGCGCCATCGGAAATTTCACGCTTCGTCGACGCTGGCGCACACACCGTGAAACTAGGCCCTGAGGTGTTGCGCACTGCCTCCGCAGGCATGGTGGCGCTCGCAGCTATCGGCGTGCTGTCTGACCGCTGGTAACATTTCTCTGACATAACCTTTCTTGAACATTCCGAAAGCAGGCCGAACTAGCACTGTGACTGCCCCGCGAAAAACCCGCACAGAAGTAATCACCACTGTCCTCAATCTAGAACGCACGCTCGCGCAAACCGTTTTAGGAATCAACGACGAAAACCTGCGTGTGTTGGACAATCAAATTGATTGCGATATTCACGTGCGTGGCACCCACGTGGAACTCACCGGGCCAGCCCACGAAGTCTCCCGCGCCTCGAAAATATTTGAGGAACTGCAGGCGATTGCCCGTCGAGGACATGTGATTAGCCCTGAGACAGTAAAAAATGTCATCAGCATGATTAACGTGGAGACGCCGCAAACCGTCTCTGAAATCTTGACCGGCGATATCCTTGCTCGCCGTGGCAAAGTGATCCGCCCTAAGACGCTTGGCCAAAAGCACTACGTGGACGCGATTGATACCAACACGATTGTGTTCGGTCTGGGCCCAGCCGGTTCCGGTAAAACCTATCTGGCCATGGCAAAAGCCGTCCAAGCGCTGCAATCAAAGCAGGTCAGCCGCATCATCTTGACCCGCCCCGCAGTGGAAGCCGGCGAGAAACTCGGCTTCTTGCCCGGCACCCTGAACGAAAAGATCGACCCCTACCTGCGCCCGCTTCACGACGCGCTGCGCGACATGGTCGAACCAGAAGTCATTCCAAAACTCATGGAAGCCGGCATCGTAGAAGTCGCCCCACTTGCCTACATGCGCGGACGCACCCTCAACGATGCATTCGTGATCCTGGATGAAGCCCAGAACACCACCCCAGCACAGATGAAGATGTTCCTCACCCGCCTGGGATTCGGTTCCAAAATGGTAGTCACAGGTGACATCACCCAGGTGGACCTCCCAGGAGGCCAAAAGTCCGGCCTGCGCCTGGTTCGCCACATCCTGCGCGGAGTAGACGATGTGCACTTCTCCGAGCTCACCTCATCCGACGTGGTCCGCCACCAACTGGTTGGACACATTGTGGATGCATACGAAGACTATGAAGAACGCGAGGCCCGCGAATTGAAACGCAAACGCCAGGAGACACGGCCATGAGCATTGAGGTATTCAACGAATCAGGATACGACGGCGTCAATGAAGAAATGCTCATTGATGTCCTCTCCTTCGCACTCGGGGAAATGGACATCCACCCCGACGCCGAAGCATCCATCCACATCGTCGACGTCGACACCATCGCCGATCTCCACGTGAAATGGCTTGATCTTGAAGGCCCAACCGACGTGATGAGCTTCCCGATGGATGAGCTCACCCCCGGCTACTCCCGCCCCGACGGCGCCACCCCCGGCCCCGCCATGCTGGGCGACATTGTGCTGTGCCCAGAGTTCGCGGCAAAGCAAGCGACCAAAGCAGGCCACGACTTAGCCCACGAGCTAGCTTTGCTGACCGTGCACGGCAGCCTGCACCTGCTTGGCTACGACCACGTCGATCCAGCCGAAGAGCGTGAAATGTTCGCCCTTCAAAACGAGCTGCTTGCCGATTGGTACGACAACGTCGAAGCCCGTGGCGTCACCTACCAGCCAAAACCATCCGGCGCCGGTGCATTCCCCACCGCTGCTGATCGTCTGGAATTGGACGAAAAGATGGAAGCGGATGACTCTGGCTTTGGAGGCGTTGAGTCCTAGGTGGAATCCTCAGTTATATGGTTGAGCATCGCCACAGTCGTTGCGTTGCTCTTCTCCGGTTTATTAGGTGCGGTTGAATCTGCGCTTTCTTCTGTTTCCCGCGCCCGCGTTGAACAAATGCTCAAGGATGAAGCCTCCGGGTCCGCGTCCTTGCTGCGAGTCATCGACGAACGCGCACTCCACATCAACATGCTCATCATGTTGCGCACCTTGCTGGATGCCTCCGCAGCAGTCTTCGCCGGGGCAATCGCAGTCAATGTGATGGACAGCTGGGCGTGGGGCATCGTCCTGGCCATCGTGGTGGTTTCCCTCCTGACCTTCGCAGTAGTGGGCGTGTTTGGCCGCACCGTTGGCCGCAAAAACCCATATTCAGTGATGCTTCGCTCCGCAGTCGTGCTGAGCGGTTTAGCTAAAATCCTTGGCCCCATTGCACGTGGCCTCATCTGGATCGGCAACATCATCGCGCCCGGCCCAGGTTTCCGCAATGGCCCTTACGCCACTGAAGTGGAACTGCGTGAGATGGTCGATATCGCCCAAGAACACGGCATCGTGGAAATTGAAGAGCGCCGCATGATCCAGTCGGTGTTCGACCTGGCATCCACGACGGTTCGCCAGGTGATGGTGCCACGTCCTGAAATGATCTGGATTGAATCTGGAAAAACAGCCGGGCAAGCAACCGCGCTGTGCGTGCGCTCTGGTCATTCGCGCATCCCAGTCATCGGTGAAAACGTCGACGACATCATCGGCATCGTCTACCTCAAAGACTTGGTCCAAAAAACCTACTACGCCACTGATGGCGGAAAGTCTGTGCTTGTAGACGAGGTCATGCGCGAAGCTACCTTCGTGCCAGACTCCAAGTCCCTTGATGCGCTGCTGCAGGAAATGCAGGAAGACCACAAACACATCGCAATCCTGGTTGATGAATACGGCGGCGTGGCAGGTCTTATTTCCATTGAGGATATTTTGGAAGAAATCGTCGGTGAAATCGCTGATGAATATGACGCCCGCGAAGTAGCCCCCATCGAGAAAATCGGCGACCGCACCTACCGCGTGGTCTCCCGACTCTCGCTGGAAGATCTCAAAGACCACATCGAAGAAGAACTCGACCTAGAAATCGAATTCGGTGATGAAATTGAAGATCAGGTCGACACTGTCGGTGGCCTTATTGCCTTTGAACTTGGCCGAGTGCCTCTGCCGGGTGCCACTGTGGAAACCTGCGGACTAAAGCTCACCGCCGAGGGAGCCAAGAACCGCCGGGGTCGTTTGCGCATGCATTCAGCAGTCGTAGAAGTTGGCGAGCCCAGCGAGGACAACGAAGGTTAGTTTTTTACAGCAGTAGGGGACTATGCTGGGACGTCCAAGGAAACCGGCCCTTTTTTGCCAAGAAGTGGCTGGTTCGATCATCCCAAACTTTCAAAGAGGATTTATGAGCTTTACCGATACCCCTGATGGCTTCCGCTCCGGCTTCGTCAGCTTCGTGGGACGTCCCAACACCGGCAAGTCCACCCTGACCAACGCGCTGGTCGGCGAGAAAATCGCCATCACCGCAAACCAGCCAGAAACCACCCGCCACCCAATCCGTGGCTTGGTCCACCGCGACAACGCACAGATCATCGTCGTGGACACCCCAGGCCTGCACCGCCCACGCACCTTGCTGGGTGAGCGCCTCAACGAAGCAGTTAAAGACACCTACGCTGACGTCGACCTGATCGGTTTCACCGTTCCAGCAAACGAGAAGATTGGTCCTGGCGACCGCTGGATCCTTGAAGCAGTCCGCAAGGTATCGCCTAAAACTCCTATCCTCGGCATCATCACCAAAGCAGACAGCGTCTCACGTGACTTGGTTGCGGCCCAACTGATGGCTGTCCATGAGCTGCTCGGCGGAAACAGCGAGGTAGTCCCAGTGTCTTCCACCTCGGGGGAAAACGTCGAAACGCTTATTAAGGTCATGACCGACCTGCTGCCTGAAGGCCCCAAGTTCTACCCGGATGATCACATCACCGATGAGGACACCAACACCCGCATCGCGGAAGCCATCCGCGAAGCAGCACTGTCTGGCTTGAAGAACGAACTGCCGCACTCCGTCGCAGTTGAGGTTGATGAAATCCTGCCAGACCCAGAACGCAACGGTGTCCTGGCTGTGCACGCCATCATCTACGTCGAGCGTGTTGGTCAGAAAGACATCATCGTCGGACACAAGGGACAGCGCCTGGGGCGCATCATCCACACCTCACGCCAAGACATCATCAAGATCCTCGGCCAAAACGTATTCCTTGACCTGCGCATCAAGGTGCTGAAGAACTGGCAATCCGATCCAAAGGCTTTGAACCGCCTGGGCTTCTAGCTTTAAGGGGGTGAGTTCATGCGTAGGGACAGTTTTCGGGACCGCGCGCTAGTAGTCAAAACTTATGATTTTGGCGAAGCCGACCGCATTATTGTGCTGCTCACCCGAGACCACGGCATCGTGCGCGGAGTTGCCAAAGGAGTACGCCGATCCAAATCCCGGTTTGGGTCAAGGCTGCAGCTTTTTGTGGAACTCGACGTGCAGCTCTACCCAGGTAGAAAACTGTCCACCATCTCTGGCGCGGACACCGTCGGCTACTACGCATCAGGCATCATCGAGGACTTCACTCGGTATTCCTGTGCGTCCGCCATCCTGGAAATCGCCACCCACATCGCAGGACTGGAAAACGATCCGCACCTGTTTGAAGAAACCACCCGGGCGTTGAAAAACATTCAGGACTCCCCAGAACCCATCCTCAACCTAGACGAGTTCATGCTCCGCGCCATGAACCACGCCGGCTGGGCACCAAGCCTTTTCGACTGCGCAGCCTGCGGCCGACCAGGACCTCACAACGCATTCCACCCAGGCGTCGGCGGGGCAGTGTGCCTGTACTGCCGACCGCCGGGAAGCGCCGAAGTCCCACCAGAAGCACTACACATGATGTGGTTGGTCGCCAACGGCCAAGCAGCCCGCATTCCCCGGGAACACCCAGAGCAGCAAACCACCATTCACCAACTGACAACCGCGCATCTGCAGTGGCATATTGAAAGAAAGCTGCCCACGCTGGCGGTGCTGGATCAGGCCTAGTGCTTAGGCTTAGGCGTCCGGCTTTAAGGCCGAGGTGCCTGGCTGAACTGCAGCCCCTCCAGACCCTGAGATCAGGCTAAATGGCAAACACAAATAGTTTGCATGGCAGAATAGCTTAGGTGAGTGAATTCCAAGTACCCGAAATCCCTGCCCAATTCCTACCCAAGCATATTGCGCTTGTCATGGATGGAAATGGACGCTGGGCTACCGAGCGTGGCATGAAGCGCACCGAAGGCCATAAGCGTGGCGAGGCAGTCCTGCTTGATGTTGTTGATGCATGCATTGAACTTGGTGTTCCGTACCTTTCTGCTTATGCCTTCTCTACTGAAAACTGGCGTCGTTCCACCGATGAGGTCCGTTTCCTCATGGGATTCAACCGAGATGTGCTGCGACGACAACGCGATGACCTACATGAAAAGGGCGTTCGTGTGCGTTGGGTTGGCCGTCGTCCCCGCCTGTGGCGTTCGGTTATCCGTGAGCTGGAAACTGCGGAAGAGCTAACCAAAGACAACACCACCATGACCTTGGCCATGTGTGTGAACTATGGTGGACGCGCCGAAATCATCGACGCAGCCCGCGACATCGCCCGCCTTGCAGCTGAAGGCAAACTGCGCCCGGAACAAATCACTGAGAAGACCTTCCCGAACTTCCTCGACGAACCTGACATGCCAGACGTCGACCTGTTCCTGCGCCCATCCGGTGAGAAGCGCACGTCAAACTTCCTGCTGTGGCAGTCTGCCTACGCGGAAATGGTCTACCAAGACAAGCTGTTCCCTGATTTCACGCAGCAAGATCTGTACGACGCGGTCCTGGAATACGCCAAGCGGGATCGCAGATTCGGAAGCGCATAATGCCCACCAACCAGCCGACGCCAGCCCAAATCAAACGCTGGCGCGGATACCTGGCCAATGAGCAAGCAGAGGCCGCAGCCTACCGCGACCTGGCCAAACGACGCGAAGGCGAAGAGCGAGACATCCTCCTAGCGCTCGCCGACGCTGAACACCGACACGCCGCTTACTGGGTGGAAAAGCTCGGCCCTGATGCCGAAAACCCACCAAAAGCCGACGTCAAAACCCGCCTGCTCGGTTTTCTAGCACGCCGATTCGGCTCCGTGTTCACCCTGGCACTCATGCAGTCCGCCGAAACGCGCAGCCCCTACGACGACGATGCCGACGCCTCCCGCCAAATCAGCGCCGACGAACGCATCCACGCCGAAGTCGTTCGAGGCCTAGCCAGCCGCGGCAGAGAACGCATGAGCGGCAACTTCCGTGCCGCCGTATTCGGAATCAACGACGGCCTGGTCTCCAACGTCGCCCTCGTCATGGGTGTCATGGCCACCGGCGTGCCCGCCCAAATTGTTCTCATCACCGGCATTTCCGGTCTGCTCTCCGGCGCGCTATCCATGGCCGCCGGCGAATACATCTCAGTGCGCTCCCAAACAGAGCTTCTCGACGCCTCCCTCCCAGACCCCAAAGCCCGCGAAGCCCTCCACGCCCTCGACGTCGAATCCAACGAACTGGAACTCGTCTACCGAGCCCGCGGAATGAGCGAAGACGAAGCGCGGGCAAAAGCGTCACAAGTTTTCCAAAGAATCAGCGACCAAAAACGCATCAGCGACAACGTCCTCGGCAGCACCGAAATCCAAAGCGCCGGCTCCGCTCGTTCGGCCGCCACATTCAGCTTCCTGTCCTTTGCCATCGGCGCATTCCTCCCGATCGTCCCATACGTCTTCGGCATGGAAGGCCTCGCCGGGGCAGTGGTGTCCCTAGTCCTCGTCGGACTATCACTGATGGCAACGGGCGCGACCACCGGCCTGCTATCGGGAAAGCCACCGGGAATCCGCGCGGTGCGTCAGCTGTCGATCGGCTACGGCGCGGCGCTGGTCACCTACGTGCTCGGCCTCCTGTTCGGCATGATCCTTTAAAAGCTCTTGCTTCTCGACGTCAGGTTGCAGGCGGCCCGGGCCCGGCTGGCCAGTTCGGGGTGTGCTGGCTTGTCGGTATGTTGATGCAAGGCATGGGTGTGTCCGGTATCAGACACACTGGGGCGACTGACAACAGGCACAACAACATGACAACAACTCAGCAATAACAAGGGCTAGAACAATCTGCCCTCATCACCAGGATCCGGCTCAGGACCAGGTGGATCCGGCGGGCTCGGCGGTTCGGGTGGTGGGCCATGATGTTTACGTCTGGCCCACGCACCACCCGAACTATCAGCAGCAGCCGACCGGTTAAACACCGGCCCCTCACCACCCACTGGGTAGTGCCCCACTCTTCCAGTAGCAGGATCGCGGTCCATAAACCCTTTACCATTGACCCCACTCCTGGAATCATCGTTGCGTGGGTGGTGATTAAAGCACTGATGCGTGAGATTGACCAGGTTGGTCAGCCCACCTCTCATCCAGGGATCTAAATGATGAACCTCGCACTCTAACTGCGGCCTGTCACAATTGGGTGCCGAGCACACCAACTCAGAAGCAAACAACGCGATGCGTTGAGTCAGGTTCGCTGAGCGCTGCATCCTATTGACGTTCAACGGCTGCCCCGTCTCACCATCGAGGAGCACAGCGAAGTCGTATTTCGCAGCGATGAGGTTCATGATCTCCGCCAAGTTCAATGAGTAACCCGTGTTCGTGGGGTACAGGTTGTTAAGTAGACTGCCATCGCCATGATCACCGTGGTTGATCTCGTCAAGATCATCGGTGGTCATGGAGATGATGATGCTGGCTGTTCCACCACGAGCTGGGGTGACAATACCGTGGTTGTAGATCTCCATGATGTGATGCAACGCATCCGCATGGCGTTGCCCGCGGGTGCGCATATCTTCTGCTGCTGGTAGATCCACGAGGTTGCCACGTTTGGTTAACGGTGCGGTGTTCGCGGTGATCAGTGCTGCGGTGGCTGCGGGCACGAGGCCGCTGATGCGGACCATGTTGTCGGCATCGGGTTTACCTACTGAGAGGTAGCGCCTTTTCATGGCGGTGATGGGGTTGGGGTTGTTTTTGTTCGCGGTGGTGACCTGGTGGCGTAGCCACGTGCGGAGGTCTTCTGGGGTGCGCCAGATCGCTTGACTCAGGGCTTGGGTGCGTAGTTCCTCGGCGCTGGGTGTGGTATTCGGGTTGAGGCGGGCGAGTTCGTCGGTGATGATGGCGTGTTTTTCCGCGCTGATCCGTGGCCTACGGGGCTTATCACTATCAGGTTTGCCGTCTTCAGGCTTGTCCGGTTCGGGGTCGGGGTCATCATCGCCGGAGTCGTCATCACCCGAGTCGCCACCATCAGGACCGCCATCGGGATTGCCACCATTACCGCCGTTGCCAGATCCAGAGTTTGGCTTCGGTATGGGGTAGAGGGAGTGGGCGAGATTGATGCGGTGGTGGGCGCGTGCTTTAGATAGGCCGAAGGTGGTGGTGAGGTAGTCGATGAGGTGGGTGGAGCCAATCGACTGCGCAGCATTGGTGCGTTCGGCGAGGGCGGTGGTTTGGGCGGCGATGGTGGCGTGGTGGTTGATGGTGTGTTCTAGGGCGATGAGGTCGGGCTCGATGGCCTTGTATTGGTCTGGGGTGACACCATGGTCAAGCATGCTGGCCAAATGGTTGTCGATGGCGTTGAGTGCTGTGGTGAGTGCTTGGACGTGTGTGGTGATGCTCATGGTGTCTTCCCCCTTTCCCGTTTAGTTCCCTGTGCTAATACCAACCACCATACCCGATCAAATTTTCGAATACAAGGCTATTTTTCGAAATAGAAAAGCTGTCGAGCACTCACATGTTCGACAGCTTCATATGTCCTTGAACTACGTAACTTTTTCCTTACAATCAGCGCAAAGTCCAAAGATTTCAGCCTCGTGACTACTGAGAGCAAAGCCGTTTTTAGTGGCAATTTCCTGTGCCCATGTCTCTACTGGACCGCCATCGATTTCGACTGTGCGACCGCAATTGGTGCAGACCAGGTGATGGTGGTGTCCCTCGTCGTGGCATTGGCGGTACAGAGTTTCTCCACCCGTGACGGTAAGTACGTCGACTGCTCCGATGTCGGCGAGGGATTGGAGGGTTCGGTAGACGGTTGTGAGGCCGACGTTGTGTTCCCTGGTGGATAGCTCGTGATGGATTTCTTTGGCGGAAGCGAAGTTATCGATTTCCTCAAGAACGTCAATTACGGCTTTTCGCTGTCTGGTGCTTCGCACTCCCAGCTTCGGGGCAGAGCCTTGGCTGATGCGATTGATACCCACCGTTGATCCTCCTCAATGACACAAAATGTACTTCGATAGTCTACCCAGATGTGTCAACCCCTGCGTTTAGTGCCAGGAGAAGTATGTCGAGGACGAGTGGTTCGGCAAGTGAATAAGTCATTTGCCGGCCTTGACGTTCTGCGTCGACGATACCTGCAGTTTTAAGGACTTTGAGGTGCTGGCTCACTAGTGGTTGCGAACTTTTTACTAGCTTGACCAATTCGTGGACGTAGTGGGGCCTTTCATTGAGGGCGAGGATGATTTCGATTCTTAAGGGGGAATCTAGTGCCCTAATCAGCAGGCTGATCGCTTTGATGTTTTTTGCTGTTGCAAGTTTCTGAAGCTCAGCTGATGCTGTGGATTCGGACTCTTCTGCAGGGGTGACGAAATTCCGATTTGAGTGTTGAGCCACGGGGAAGTCCTTCCGTCCTTAGGCTAGGTCTGGAATGGATCTAGCACGCTTGCTATTTTACCTTCTATATAAACCTTTTATGAGGGAAATGAAAAAATAGTTATTAGAACTAGTTTACATCGCGAAGACCGCAAAATGACGGGGTCAGCGGAAGCAACATCGTTAGTTGGGCTAGGATTGGTTGGGTATGTCCTAAAAGGGACGGTTATTTTTTCATTCGACGTGGAGGAGAGCATCCGACGTGGCTCAGCAATCGATCATCGACACCGTGGTTAACCTGTGTAAACGACGTGGACTGGTGTACCCCTGTGGTGAGATCTACGGCGGTACCCGCTCTGCGTGGGACTACGGCCCGCTGGGTGTGGAGCTGAAGGAAAACATCAAGCGCCAGTGGTGGCGTTCTATGGTTACTTCCCGCCCAGATGTTGTGGGTGTTGATACTTCTGTCATCCTTCCTCGCCAGGTGTGGGTAACTTCCGGCCACGTTGAGGTCTTCACTGACCCACTGGTTGAGTCTTTGAACACCCACAAGCGTTACCGTGCGGACCACCTGCTGGAGCAGTACGAAGAGAAGCATGGTCACCCACCTGTAAACGGCTTGGCTGACATCAACGATCCAGAGACCGGCCAGCCAGGTAACTGGACTGAGCCTAAGGCGTTCTCTGGTCTTCTGAAGACTTTCTTGGGACCTGTGGACGACGAAGAGGGTCTGCACTACCTGCGCCCTGAAACTGCTCAGGGTATCTTCGTGAACTTCAAGAACGTGATGAACACTTCACGTATGAAGCCACCTTTCGGTATCGCGAACATCGGTAAGTCTTTCCGTAACGAGATCACCCCAGGTAACTTCATTTTCCGTACTCGTGAGTTCGAGCAGATGGAGATGGAGTTCTTCGTCAAGCCTGGTGAGGACGAAGAGTGGCACCAGCACTGGATTGATACTCGCCTGCAGTGGTACATCAACCTGGGCATTAAGCCTGAGAACCTGCGTCTGTACGAGCACCCTCAGGAGAAGCTGTCTCACTACTCCAAGCGCACTGTTGATATTGAGTACGCATTCAACTTTGCTAACACCAAGTGGGGCGAGTTGGAGGGGATCGCGAACCGTACTGATTACGATCTTCGCGTGCACTCTGAGGGCTCTGGTGAGGACCTGTCATTCTTCGATCAGGAGACCAATGAGCGTTGGATTCCTTTCGTAATCGAGCCTGCTGCAGGTCTTGGTCGCGCAATGATGATGTTCCTGATGGATGCTTATCACGAGGACGAAGCACCAAACTCAAAGGGTGGCGTCGATAAGCGTGTTGTTCTGAAGCTTGACCGTCGCCTTGCGCCGGTTAAGGTTGCGGTCTTGCCGCTGTCAAAGAAGGACACTTTGACGCCTTTGGCGGAAAAGCTCGCAGCAGAGCTGCGTGAATTCTGGAACGTTGATTACGACACTTCAGGTGCGATTGGTCGCCGTTACCGTCGTCAGGACGAGATCGGTACTCCATTCTGCGTCACCGTTGACTTTGATTCTCTCGAGGACAACGCTGTGACCGTGCGTGAGCGCGACACCATGGAGCAGGTTCGTGTTCCACTTGATGAGCTGCAGGGTTACTTGGCTCAGCGCCTCATCGGCTGCTAAACGGCAACCAATAGAGCGATAATTCGCTAAGGCGAATGTAATCGCAGCAACATATAGCACCGGCTTAACAGGCCGGTGCTATTCTGTTCGCATGACTTCGAAGGATCTGATTGTGACCTCCTATACGTCTTGGGGCAAGCGTTTCAAGAATGACGGGAAGCTTTTTATTAACCTACTTCGCAGCACCACTGATAGTGCTGATGAAAAGGTTTTAGCCACTTTCGGTGAAGTTCCCAGCAAATCATTTGAAACCACCGCAACGGTTGATGAGCAGCAGTGGGAACTGTCCTTCAGTATTGATGGAACGGCAACTGCCAAGCTTCCTGATGGTCGTGTGTTCAGCGCGAATGCAGGTGAGAAGACCTTTACCAAGTCCAAGCGGATTGAAATCGACATGGACGGCACCGCGATGGCTGCTGTTAATGAAGATAAAAACAATTGGATTATCGACGATTCTGAAGAGAATAAAGTCGCTCAGTTTACCGGTATGAACAACGGTGTGCGTCGCGCGATTGTGGAGTTTGAGCCTGACGTAGAAGTCACCCAGGAGCAGGAAATTTTCTTGTCGTGGGTTGCTCGGAAAACTCTGGAATCCCGCATGTTGGGCTCCAGTTGGGGACTGACTCTGTTTTTGATCATTTTGACGCCAATCATTATTTTCCTCACTTTCAGCTAAAAGGACCATGCAATGGTAGACGCTCAGCGCCCCAAAGCAGGCATCTTCGGTAGCCACACAGAAGAAACATGGGTGTGGCTCGGTAATGAACTTTTCGACGAGTCCGGCGAGGTCATCGCCGACGTTCGCTCCGACGTCCTCTACGTGGATCGCGAACGACTACTCATCGAATCCACCCCCGGCACCATGCGTTTTCGTTGCCGCGCAACACTGTCCGGGGGTGAGGTCTATACGATGACTCAGAATTCTTTCACTGTGGGGGATCTCACTGCGGTGTGCGGGCGCCGGACGTATTCACTAAAAAGGGTGTCGCCGTGGCGTAAAGAACGCCTGATCACCAACAATGGGGTGGAAGTGGCGCGGCTTCGCCCGATGACCAGCGGTAAAGTCGAATTCATTGTGGGCACCGCGGGCAGCGAGGCGTTGCCGTTCGTCGACGCAGTATTTTTGAGCTGGGCGTGCGTCCTGGTGGATTCGGCCGTGCGCCGGCCGAAAATTTAAAAGCTTTTTGCTTATCGACGCACCCCTCCACCTGTTTTTTGTAGCCGGGGGATCATTTCCTTTGAAGGATCCAATCTCCGCACTTAGTTTCCTTCGGTGTGAAAGAAATCGTTCCGTAAAGACCTCTATCTCATCTGTAGAAGTGGAGGATTAGGGTCGTGGACTCGCTTTCGGCACTAATTTGAGCCAAGTCAGCTAGGCCACGTTCGTTTCGAACCAAAACTGCTTATGCCGACCCCGCGTTTGGCCTTAAATGAACACTTTCCGGCGCCGATACTGCAATATCAAACCAAGATCCCCATTCCCCAACCGGCGTTTGGCCTCAAAATGCAGCCCCCTCCAACTTCGGCCGTAAACTCCCATTGGGAGGCCCAGAAAGTGCCCTCTCAGAATCGCGTTTAAGAGCCTCCCACCCACTAACCGACGCAAATACCCGTTCCACGATCCCAACCGCTTAAACCGCCGTGTAATGACTTTGCTCATTTTGTGTTGTGGAAGATCACATTGGCGCCCTGACCAGGATGTTTGGGCTGGTGAATCATAGGTTTTCCGCACTAAGTTGCCCTCGGTGTGAAGGAAAGAGTTCCGTAAAGACCTCTATCTCATTTAAAGAAGTGGAGGATTAGGGTCGTTGACTCGCCTTCGGCACTAATTTGAGCCAAGTTCAAGTTTGCTGCCATCCCAGGTGACCGAAAATGTCCTATGCGAGGTCTCTTCGGTCACTTGGTTTTGCTCGTTTCAGGCTAGAAGCGGCCTCCGCGGAACCCTCCTCCGCCACCGCCACCACCGCTGAAGCCGCCACCGCCTCCACCAAAGCCTCCGCCTCCACCGAAACCGCCACCGCGGCCGCTGTTGAGAATCGAGTTGATCACCATGCCGGTGACAATCGCACCGGTGGTTCCGCCACCGGAATTGTGGCGATTGTTGTAGGTGGTGATGTCGTTTTGTGCTGACTTGCTGGCGCGTTGGGCTGCGACTGCTGCTTGACGTCCGTAATCAATTCCTGCACGGGTGTCGCGGGTGCGGTTTTGTTGTGCCATGGCGTACAGCTTTTGTGCGTTGGCCAGGTGGGTGCGGGCTTCGGATTTTACGATGCGACCGCGGGTGGAGATGAGGTCTTCGGCCTTTTGGATTTGGCTTCTTGCAGATTGCAGCTGTTGGTCGAATACGCGTAGCTGGCGGGCTTGATCAGCTGCGGTGGCGCGAAGTGTGTCAAGTTGAGTGTCGAGGGCGGAGTCGACATCGACAAGTTCTGTGTAGGTTCCGAGCGGATCCTTTTCGGCGTCTGCTGATGCGGTGATTAGTGCTGCGCTGGCTGCGCGGACAGCATCGTCGAGGGAGGCCCAGTCGGCACGGGCACCGTCGGCTCCTGCGCTTTGTTTGAGTTGGCCGGCTTCGTTGATTTCGTCTGAGATTTCTTGGATCAGATCGGCAACGTTTGCTTTGGCTGTGGAGATGTTTTCATCGGCATGCTCGACGCCCGCGAGGAGTTTGTCTGCGGTAGTGATGGCGTGCTCGATGTGACGGATCGCGTCGATAAGCCCGCCCTGCTCGCCTGCGGGCATGGACTCTATCTCGTACGCCTGTGGCAGGACTTCTTCTGCTTCGTCGAGCGAAGCGCTGGCGAGGTCGACGTTGTCGTCGATGCTTTCAAGGACCTCTGCTGAGTAGCGAGTGCGCAGGCCAGCGAGTGTTTCTTGGGCCTTGGGGAGGCGGGTGCGCAGGTCGACGGATTTTTGGGTGAGAGCATCCAATTTGCTGCCCGCGTTGATCAGCAGGTTGCGCATATCGGCAAAGTTTTGGGCTTCGGCGTCGAGGGCATCGTCGGCTTGGCCACAGGATGAAATGATTTCTACCAGCATGGATTGACGTTCGGCTTCGGATTCTGGGATAGAATCGTTGAGGCGCTGCTGAATCTCAAAGGCTTTTTGCAGGGTGCCGGTGGAGTGGTTCATGGCGCGGTTGAAGCTGCGGGTGCGCTCTGGTCCGAACTCGGAGGTAGCGATAGCGAGCTCTTCTTTTCCGCGACGGATGGAGTCATCAGTGGAGGTGAGCTCTTCTTGGGCAAGGTGTTCGAGAGTTTCCATGGGAAGCTGCATGAGGCGGTTGGTATCGCGCGGGTCGATTTCGCGTGCATCTTCCAAGGTTGCAGCACTTGTTTTCTTCTTGCGGCTGCGGGAATAGGCCCAAATTCCGCCACCAGCGGCCACTGTGCCAACGCCCGCAGCAGCCAACCAAGCGCCGGAAAAATCGGAAGAGCTGGACGAGCCCGAAGAGCTGGAAGAACTAGAACCAACTGATTCTGCCAGCGCTAGTGCAGAGCCTGCCCAATCTTCTTGGGAAAGTGCCTGGAAAGCAGCGTTGTTGGCGGCGTCGAGTTCAGCGTCGGTCCATTGAGTACCACCTTGGATGCCGTACTGCCGTTCCTCGGGAGCGAGTGCATAAATCAAGACGTTTCCGCCGCCGTTGGCTTGGAGTGCTTGCTGCGTCCACGTTTCAGGGTCAACTCCGTCGAAAGAGCTTAGGAAAACAACGAAAATAACCTTTTGTTCAGATGCCTTTACATCATCGATGGCAGCCTGAATGTTGGTGATATCGGACGAGGAAATCTGGCCGGTGTAGTCAGTGACATTGTCTTGGTAAAATTCTGGTGATTCAGCCAAGACATATGTTTCTGTGGCTTCTGCAGTGTGAGCAGTAAAAAATGGTCCACTGATAAGGAGCGCGCCAGCTCCAATTGCCACAGTGACCGATACACGGCGGACGTTTTCCCGAAGATGCACCAAACTAAAGTTCATGGTCCCCACCTTAGACGAGTCCAGCTGGCACACTAGTTAACGTGAGAAGATTTTTAGCCAAGAGTTTACTCTTAACCGCAGTAGTGCAGCCAGCCCTGAGGGTGGTGGCGTATTCGATGCTCAGAACGCCTAATAATCGGCACAAAATTGATTCAATTTTGGTGTTGGGCACAGCTCAATATGATGGAGTTCCATCGAGGCAGTTTGCTGCTCGTTTGAGGCATGCCGCGAAGCTGTGGCGTCTTCATGAAATCCAGCATGTATATACTGTCGGCGGAAAACTTCCTGGCGATCGTTTCACCGAAGCAGAAGTCGCGCGGGAGTATTTGATCAAAGAGGGCGTGGATCCGGATCTGATTTTTGTCTCTGCAGTTGGCAATGACACTGTCTCCTCCTATGAGGCGCTTGATCCGGAAAAGCTTGGTCGGGTGCTGATTGTTACTGATCCGAACCATTCGTATCGGGCGGTGCGCATCGCGCGACGCATGGGCTTTGACGCGAAACCTTCCCCGACAACCTATAGTCCCGCGAAGTTTCCGTCGATAGTTTATTTTCTGACCTTGTCCCATGAGTGGGGCGGGGTAGTAGTACAGGACGTGTCGCGGCTCTTGGGTGAACGGGTGGCCGATAAGGTGGAAGCATCTTTGCGCGCAATCCAAGGTCTGCTGCGCCCTTCGCGGCGTGCACGCCATGAGCAACTTCGGAGGCTGAAAAAGTAGATGTACCCCTATTCCGACGCAGACGCTTTTCGACGCCAGCCTGAGCGCGCCAAGTCCAGCCAACTGCGTACCAGCGCCGTAGACACCCGCAGCGCGTTCGCCCGCGACCGGGCTCGCGTGCTGCATTCTGCTGCTCTTCGACGCCTCGCGGATAAAACCCAAGTGGTTGGCCCCAATGATGGTGATACTCCGCGCACCCGGCTGACGCACTCTTTGGAAGTAGCTCAAATTGCACGGGGAATCGGAGCTGGACTGGATTTGGATCCTGATCTGTGCGATCTGGCAGGGCTGTGCCATGACATTGGGCATCCGCCGTATGGACACAACGGTGAAAACGCGTTGAATGAAGTTGCTGCGGCCTGTGGAGGATTTGAGGGCAACGCCCAAACCTTGCGTATTCTCACGCGTCTGGAGCCAAAAATTGTCTCTGATGAGGGGGAGAGCTTTGGGCTGAACTTGTCGCGGGCTGCTCTTGATGCTGCATGTAAGTATCCGTGGGCTAAAACAAATGCGGATGGCAGTGTCAATAAGAAATACAGTGCTTATGACGAGGACGCAGAAATCCTCGCTTGGATTAGACAAGGCCATGAGGATCTTCGCCCACCGATCGAAGCGCAGGTCATGGACTTTTCTGATGACATTGCCTACTCGGTGCACGATGTGGAAGACGGTATTGTATCCGGGCGTATCGACTTAAAAGTGCTGTGGGACCTGGTTGAATTAGCAGCTTTGGCAGACAAAGGAGCAGCTGCTTTCGGAGGTTCGCCTGCAGAGCTCATCGAGGGTGCAGCATCGTTGCGGGAACTTCCGGTGGTGGCTGCCGCTGCGGATTTTGATTTCTCACTGCGTTCCTACGCTGCGCTGAAGGCGATGACTTCAGAACTAGTGGGAAGATACGTTGGCTCTACCATCGAGTCAACAAAGAAAACACACGCTGGCATTGATGTGGGACGCATGCACGGCGATTTGATCATTCCAGAAACAGCGGCCAGTGAAGTAAAACTGCTCAAAACGTTAGCGGTTCTCTACGTGATGGATGACCCAGGGCACCTTGCGCGCCAAAACAGGCAACGGGATCGTATCTTCCGGGTTTTTGACTACCTGGTGCTGGGGGCTCCGGGATCGTTGGATCCGATGTATCGCCAGTGGTTTATTGAAGCGGATTCAGAATCGGAACAGATCCGTGTGATTGTTGATCAGATTGCGTCGATGACGGAGTCTCGTCTGGAACGCCTTGCCCGGAATGCTGCTGACATCTCAGGATTTTTGGGATAATTGGTTAGAGCAGCAGTAAGTTTCAGTGAGGCTAATAAAATGTTCTGGCTTAAACCTGTGTCGTGTCAGATGGGGGTGAAGTAGTGGCCTTAAGGCTAGCGAACATGAATTCGTGCTCGGGGACTAAACAGGGATCAAATCACGCTGCCCAAAAATTTCGCCTTTAAGGTTTGTGGGTGTCTGAGTCGTTTACCGCTGTAAAGTATCAGCACGTTATGCACCCTGGTGTGATCGGGCGTTCGTTCTGGGTCGAAACCCCAAAAGTCACAATTCCCCAGAAGCGGGTCAAACCCATTTAGCTTATTGCTTACATATCGAGGGTTTAGAAAAGTGATTTGTCGGATCAGTCGGTTTCTGCCAAGTAAATAAAATTTTATAAATTTTGTGGGTCTCAAATCTTCGGCCACGGTTTCCGATTTGAACCGGAGGTTCGAAAGGCTTATGTAGAAAAGATCCTGCATCGTCTCACGAGCCCCTCATTGCCTGACACGGTCAATCGTGTGGGACGTACCAATCCGTGAGATTTCTGCCAACGAGCGATTCATTGGCCCCGCTGCAGAGCTGGCAGAACACGGACATAACCCAAATAATCTGAGGTCTGCCGTTTGCAGCAGCATTAGCGTTTGATGTGGAAGGTGATGCAGAGGCTGTTGATCTGCAAGCGCGTCTTTCCCAAGCACGGGGGAACCCTGAAGCATCGGATGCTCTAGTTTCTGAGCTGACTGGTGTCACTGCTAATCATCCGTTGGTCAGTGCTTGTCTGAAGTTTCCGCTCAATCCTAAGCTTCTCAAGATTTCGTAAAAAAGCTGCCAACTACCGTAAAATCGCACTACTAGAGGAGTGCGTTTTTCGTTCCTGAACACATTGCGTGCTGCAACTTAATTATGGTCCTCCCAGCTCAGTGTGCTGTGTGGATTGTTTATTCTCGTCCATTAAGTGATCGAGAAAAAGTTGTTGTAAAGTCATGCGCATGTGTGGAATTGTTGGATATATTGGCCAAGCGGGCGACTCCCGTGATTACTTTGCTCTAGATGTAGTTGTTGAAGGACTACGTCGCCTGGAATACCGCGGATATGACTCCGCAGGTATTGCTATTCACGCCAATGGTGAGATTAGCTACCGAAAGAAGGCCGGAAAGGTTGCTGCACTAGATGCAGAAATCGCTAAAGCACCTCTTCCAGATTCTATTTTGGGAATTGGACACACCCGTTGGGCAACTCATGGTGGCCCAACCGATGTCAACGCTCACCCCCACGTTGTTTCCAATGGCAAGCTTGCCGTAGTACACAACGGCATCATCGAAAACTTTGCGGAACTGCGCTCTGAGCTTTCCGCTAAGGGCTACAACTTTGTATCCGATACCGATACCGAAGTTGCTGCTTCTTTGCTTGCTGAAATTTACAATACTCAGGCAAACGGTGACCTCACCCTTGCTATGCAGCTGACCGGTCAGCGCCTTGAGGGTGCTTTCACCCTGCTAGCTATTCATGCTGATCACGATGACCGCATCGTTGCAGCTCGTCGTAACTCTCCTTTGGTTATCGGCGTCGGCGAGGGCGAGAACTTCCTCGGATCTGACGTTTCTGGCTTTATTGATTACACCCGCAAGGCTGTAGAGCTGGCTAATGACCAGGTTGTTACCATCACCGCTGATGATTACGCCATCACCAACTTTGATGGATCAGAAGCAGTTGGCAAGCCTTTCGACGTGGAGTGGGACGCTGCAGCTGCTGAAAAGGGTGGCTTCGGTTCCTTCATGGAGAAGGAAATCCACGATCAGCCAGCAGCTGTTCGCGATACCCTGATGGGCCGTCTTGATGAAGATGGCAAGCTCGTTCTTGATGAGCTGCGCATCGATGAAGCTATTCTGCGTAGTGTCGACAAGATCGTCATTGTTGCTTGTGGTACTGCAGCTTATGCAGGCCAGGTTGCTCGTTACGCCATTGAGCACTGGTGCCGCATCCCAACCGAGGTGGAGCTGGCTCACGAGTTCCGTTACCGCGACCCAATCCTCAACGAGAAGACCCTTGTTGTGGCATTGTCCCAGTCCGGCGAGACCATGGATACCCTCATGGCTGTTCGCCACGCACGTGAGCAGGGTGCCAAGGTTGTTGCTATTTGTAACACTGTTGGATCCACTCTTCCACGTGAAGCAGATGCGTCCCTGTACACCTACGCTGGCCCTGAGATCGCTGTGGCGTCCACCAAGGCGTTCTTGGCTCAGATCACTGCTTCTTACTTGCTTGGCCTGTACTTGGCTCAGCTGCGCGGCAACAAGTTCGCTGATGAGGTTTCTTCCATTCTGGACAGCCTGCGTGAGATGCCTGAGAAGATTCAGCAGGTCATCGATGCAGAAGAGCAGATCAAGAAGCTTGGCCAAGATATGGCAGATGCTAAGTCTGTGCTGTTCCTGGGCCGCCACGTTGGTTTCCCAGTTGCGCTTGAGGGTGCGTTGAAGCTCAAGGAGATCGCATACCTGCACGCTGAAGGTTTCGCTGCAGGCGAGCTCAAGCACGGCCCAATTGCTTTGGTTGAGGAAGGCCAGCCGATCTTCGTTATCGTGCCTTCACCTCGTGGTCGCGATTCCCTGCACTCCAAGGTTGTCTCCAACATTCAGGAGATCCGTGCACGTGGCGCTGTCACCATCGTGATTGCAGAGGAAGGCGATGAGGCTGTCAACGATTACGCCAACTTCATCATCCGCATTCCTCAGGCCCCAACCCTGATGCAGCCTCTGCTGTCCACCGTGCCTCTGCAGATCTTTGCGTGCGCTGTGGCAACCGCAAAGGGCTACAACGTGGATCAGCCTCGTAACCTGGCAAAGTCTGTCACCGTCGAATAAAAAGATTTCGCTTCTCGACGCCAAGTGCCGCCCCAAGGGGCGGCACTTGTGGTGTTTTTAGCGACGGTTGAAGCGCAGATCAACGCCTAGATCATCGCAGACTTCTTCAATCCGTTCTGTTTCCTCTGCCGGTACAAGCCAGTGACCTTTGACGGTGATTGTGTCCAGTCCAGTTTCCCGGATCAGATCGACCATGCCGTCCAGATTGGTTGGCGCTGGTCGTTCCACACCCCAGGCAGCGGCACCGAGGAGATCAAAGAACTCCTGTCGAGTGCTAAACGATCCCTGCAAGACGATATTCATTTAGTTCTCCGCATCGGTGATGGCACAGAAAGTTTCATAGTGATCTGAGGTGTAGTACCACACCTCTGGATCAGTTGGGTTTGATCCACCGGTGACAATGCGCAGTGGACCGCGGTGGCTAAGTCCTGGGGTTTCCACGGTGTATTCGCGGTAGTAGTTGCTGGACTCTTTCGGTAGTACGCCTTCGTAGTTTCCAAAGCGCACGCCGTCATTGTCTGGGTAATCAAAAGGACCACCGGCGAGGATATCGTCGACCACCTCATCAGCTTCTTGTGGCAGCTCACTCATGGAGCAGCTGTCACCGTCTAAGTCGCTGTTGCTGGAGATGGACTCAGATGTTGGAGTGTTAGAGCTAGTAATAGTGGTAGTAGTTGCTGAGCTTGATGCTTGGCTGGTGGCTTCACCTGAAGTGGACAGATCAATTCCAAACCATGCAGCAGCGAGGACAACGATGACTCCGAGCACTCCGCCGAGGGTCTTCTTGCTGTTTTGCATACAACCAATATAGGCACACTAAAGGGACGGGCTAAAGTGATGGTCATGGCAAAGGGACGTATTCCGGAAAGTGACATTCAGGCAATCCGCGAGCGCACCCCGATCGAGGAGATCGTGGGTGATTATGTGCAGCTGAAATCGGCAGGTGCTGATTCGCTCAAGGGGCTTTCTCCCTTTAAAGATGAAAAAACACCATCGTTCCATGTGCGCCCCAACCGTGGTTACTACCACTGTTTCTCCACCGGCAAAGGTGGAGATGTGTTCTCCTTCCTCATGGAGATGGAACACATCTCTTTCCCTGAGGCTGTGGAAGTGTGTGCGGAGAAAATTGGTTATCAGATCAATTACCAAGGTGGTGGCCCGGGGCGCCGTGAGGAACCTGGAACTCGCCAGCGCCTTATTTTGGCTAATAAGGCTGCGCACCAGTTTTATCGCGAGCAATTAGAAACCCCCGAAGCACAACCTGGCAGGGAGTTTTTGCTGCAGCGTGGATTCGGACAGCAGCACATTTATCATTTCGAATGTGGCTATGCGCCTGCCGGCTGGGATACCTTGACCAAGCATTTGCTGAAGAAGGGCTTTGAGTTCAAGGAATTAGAAGCTGCCGGTCTAAGCAAGATGGGTAAGCGCGGTCCGATTGATCAGTTCCAGCGCAGGTTGCTGTGGCCGATCAAGAACCTGTCTGGTGATGTCATTGGTTTTGGCGCCCGCAAGCTTTTCGATGACGACAAAATGGGCAAGTACATGAATACGCCTGAGACGTTGTTGTACAAAAAGTCCAAGGTGCTCTTTGGTCTAGATTCTGCAAAGAAGGCCATTGCAGCTGGCCACCAAGCAGTAGTGGTGGAAGGCTACACCGATGTGATGGCCATGCATGCCGCGGGCATTGATACAGCCGTGGCATCGTGTGGCACTGCGTTTGGTGAAGAACACTTGCAGATGCTTCGTCGACTCATGCTGGATGATAACTACTTCCGCGGTGAACTGATTTACACCTTCGATGGTGATGAGGCCGGCCAGAAGGCCGCCATGCGTGCCTTTGAGGGCGATCAGAAGTTCACAGGACAATCATTTGTGTCTGTGGCACCCAACGGCATGGATCCGTGTGATCTGCGCCTTGAGCGTGGCGATGCGGCGGTGCGTGATCTTGTGGCACGACGCATCCCGATGTTTGAGTTCGTCATCCAATCGATCATCAGCGAATACACCCTCGACACCGTGGAAGGCCGTCTGGCTGCGCTTCGTCGGGCAGTCCCCATCGTGGCGGATATTCGCGATAAGACGCTGCAGTCTGAATACGCCCGCCTGCTGTCTGGTTGGGTCGGCTGGTCTGATCCTTCAGA